>NZ_JBBDHD010000015.1:0-96880 GCF_044129415.1 Streptomyces racemochromogenes | reverse complement strand
CGCCCCCGCCCCCCCCGCCCGCCCCGCCGCCCCGCCCCGGCCGGCCCCCCCCCCCCCCCCCCCCCCCCCCCCCCCCCCCGCCCGCGCCCCCCCGCCCCCCCCCCCCCCCCCCCCCCCCCTGGTCGGCATCACCGGCCTGGAGGGCAGCGTGGGCGTCGTCATGCTCGCCGACGCCGTGCCGGAGCGGGTCGGGCCCCGCGTGGTCGACGCGGCCCGCGAGGTCGCCGACGCCCTGCGCTGACCCCGGCCGGCGGACGCGGCCGCGGGCGGCGCGGTCCGCGTGGTCCGGGTCGGTAGATTGGCCGGGTGCTCTCTCGCCTCACACGTCTGCCGCGCCCCACCGCCCTGGCCGTCTGCGCCGCGCCCGTCCTCGCGCTGTTCGCCGTCGCGGCCCTCGCTCCGCTGCCCTTCGTGGTGGCCGTCCCGGGGCCCACGGCCGACGTGCTGGGCTCCGACCAGGGCAAGCCGGTGATCACCGTCACCGGCGCCCCCGTCCGGGAGACCAAGGGCCAGCTGCGCATGACCACCATCCGGGCCACCGGCCCCTCCTCGACCATGCGGCTGCACGAGCTCGTCGACCACTGGTTCAGGAGCGACGAGGCGGTCATGCCCAGGGAGTCGGTCTACCCGTCGGGCGGAAGTGACAAGGAGATCGAGGAACACAACCTGGAGGAGATGAACCAGTCGCAGTCGGCCGCGGAGGCCGCCGCGCTCGGCTTCCTCCACAAGGACCCCAAGTCCGTCAAGGTCGACCTCAATCTCGCCGACGTGGGCGGCCCCAGTGCCGGCCTGCTGTTCACCCTCGGCATCGTCGACAAGATCGACGGCGACGGCAGCGGCGGCGACCTCACCGGCGGCCGCAGCATCGCCGGCACGGGGACGATCAGCGCGGACGGGAAGGTCGGCGCGGTCGGCGGCGTCGGTCTGAAGACCCAGGCCGCCCGCCGCGACGGGGCGACGGTCTTCCTCGTCCCCAAGGCCGAATGCTCCGACGCCAAGTCCGAGCTGCCCGCCGGGCTTCAGCTGGTTCCCGTCACTTCGCTGACGGATGCGGTGAACGCGCTGCGGGCGCTGAACCGGGGTGAGGGCGTTCCGGCCTGTTGACGGGGGCCGACGGCTTGGCGTCCATCTGGCGCCAGGCCGGGAAGAGGACCGGGCTCAGCGTCGTCAGCAGGTAGACGGCGCCGAAGGCGAGCAGGGCCCGGGTGACGCCGAGGGCGTCGACCAGCAGGCCCGCGGCGAGGCCGCCCACCGGCATGGCCAGTTCGCAGCCCGCCGTGGTCACGCCCGAGACCCGGCTGCGCAGTTCCTCGGGCACCCTCTCGAAGATCACCGTGGTCAGGACGGGGTTCAGCACGCCCGCGCCCAGGCCCGCCAGGGCCATCGTCACGGCGAGGGGGAGCGGGGTGTCGGTGACGGCGGCGACGACGTAGCGGGTGGCGCCCGAGACCAGGAAGGCCCCCGCGAACACCGCCCGGCGCGGGAAGCGGTCGCCCCACGCCCCGTAGAGGAGGGCGCCGAGCAGGGCGAAGCCGCCGAAGAGGGAGATCATCAGGCCGAGGGCGGTGGCGCCGCCGAGGTCTTCCCGGCCGTGGACCGGCAGGAGGACGGAGGACCAGCCCTGGTCCAGGCCGTTGGTCGTCATCACCATGAGGGTGATGCCCAGGAGCAGGCGCGAGCGGGTCAGGAACCGCCAGCCCTCGGCGAGTTCGGCGCGGTAGGCGGCGAACGAGGGCTTCTCGGAGCCGCGTTGGGGTTCGGCGGCGGGAAGGCCGCGCACGAAGGCGGAGACCAGCAGTGCCGACACGGCGAAGGTGGCCGCGTCCATCAGCAGGATCGTCTCCGCGCCGAGGACCGCGATCAGCAGGCCGGCGAGGGCCGCCCCGATCATCCGGGCCCCGCGCGAGACGGCGTCGTAGAGGCTCGCCGCCCGGGCGACGGTGGTGCCGGCGTGCTCGGCCAGGTTGGGCAGCAGGACGGAGCGGGCGGTCAGGCCCGGCGTGTGCACGAGGCCGCCGAGGGCCATGAGCGCGCACAGCATCCAGAACTCCAGCAGTCCCGCGTAGTGCAGCAGCGGGATCGCGCCGACCGAGGCGGCGCAGACCAGGTCGGAGGCGGCGGAGACCCGGCGGCGGCCGATCCGGTCGATGACCGGGCCGCCGACCAGGGCCGCGACGACGATGGGCAGGGTGGCGCAGAAGGCGACGACCCCGGCCCGTCCGGCGCTGCCCGTGGTCTGGAGCACGAACCACGGGACGCCGATCAGGGTGAGTGAACTGCCCGCTATGGAGATGGTGTTGGCGGCCAGGACGGCCGCGAACGGGCGCCGGCTCATACGGCGTGCCGGTGGACGCGGGCGCGGAGGTGCTCGGGGCGCATCAGGCGGGTCCCGGCGGCGACCAGGGCCTCGCCGAGCCGGTCGCGCAGGGCGGTGGGCGCGGTGGGCGCGGTGGGCGCGGCGGTCGGGGCGGCGGGGGCGGCGTCGTGGGTGAGGCGCCAGGCGGCGGCCTCGGCGGCGAGTTCGGCGGTGCGGGCGGCGTGTATCCGGGTGTGCGTGAAGGCGTGCATGACAGGACTCCTTCGGAGCGGGTGGAGGAAGGGAGGGGAGGGGGGTGGCGCTACGCGCGGCCGCGGCGCGGGAAGGCGTGCGTGTGGAGGCGGACCGTCTCGGTGTCCTCGGCCTGCGGCAGGTCGCGGTAGCTGTTCACCAGGTCGTGCATCTTGTGGATCAGTTCGGTGGCCTGGGCGGGGGTCAGGCGGAGCGTGAAGTCGCTCATGTCGGTCGAGGAGCGCCACTCCCTCGGCCAGGTGTGGGAGTCGCCGAGCCAGGTGGTGAGTTCCTGGGTGTGGATGGTGGCGATCTCGTGGAGGAAGGCGTCGGCGGCGCCGCGCGTCTCCGGGTCGCTCTCGTCGTACATCAGTGTCTCGTCGAAGGCCGTGCCCTGGTGGACCGCCTGCCACCAGCGCTCGCGGCCCTTGCCGTGGCCGGGCGCGTCCTCGACGAAGCCGTGGGCGGCGAGCTGGCGCAGGTGGTAGCTGGTGGCGCCGCTGGACTCGCCGAGCCGCTCGGCCAGCTGGGAGGCGGTGGCCGGTCCCTCGTGGCGCAGGGCGGCCAGCATGCGCATGCGCAGGGGGTGGGCGAGGCCGCGCAGGGAGCGGGCGTCGAGCGTGCGGACGGCGGGCTGCTTCGGGTCGGCCGGCTGCTGCGGGTTCTCGGCGTTCGTTTCGGGCATGGCTCAACCGTAGGCTTGCAAAGGGTTCTATGCAAGGGTTTCTTTGCAAGCTTTTCTTTGGACGCCGGCGGACGCCGTCAGCGGTCCCCGGCCGCCTGTTCCACCAGCGGGATGATCCGCAGCGGTACCGGGTTCTCCATCACGATCGCCGTCGACGCCCGGACGATCCCCTCGAAGCCGACGACCCGGTCGATGACCCGCTGGAGGTCGGCGTTGGACCGCGCCACCAGCCGGCACAGCATGTCCCCGTGCCCCGTCGTCGTGTGCAGCTCCAGCACCTCCGGCACCCCGGCGAGGTGGGCCCGTACGTCCGCACCCTGCCCCTGCTTGATCTCCAGCGTGGCGAAGGCGGTGACCGGATAGCCCAGCGCCGTCGGGTCCACCTGGGGCCCGAAGCCGCGGATGACCCCGTTCGACTGGAGCCGGTCCAGGCGCGCCTGCACCGTGCCGCGCGCCACCCCGAGCCGGCGCGAGGCCTCCAGGACGCCGATGCGCGGCTCGCGCGCCAGCAGCACGATCAACCGTCCGTCGAGTTCGTCGATAGCCATGGAAACCTTCCCTCGATCGGCTGGTCATACTGCACAGATCTCTCAGCCATCCTCAGGCTCCGCTGGTCAATCTGTACAGCAGAAATGGAAACTATTGCGCAGCTTGTGGAACGGCGGGACGCTGCGCACATGACTGAGACCCTGGACACCACCCCGCAGACCGCGCGTGAGGCGGACCCCTTCCCGGTGAAGGGCATGGACGCGGTCGTCTTCGCCGTGGGCAACGCCAAGCAGGCCGCGCACTACTACTCGACCGCCTTCGGCATGAAGCTCGTCGCCTACTCCGGACCGGAGAACGGCAGCCGGGAGACCGCCAGCTACGTGCTGACCAACGGCTCCGCGCGCTTCGTCCTGACCTCGGTCATCAAGGCGACGACGGACCACGGCCGCTTCATCGCCGAGCACGTCGCCGAGCACGGCGACGGCGTCATCGACCTCGCCATCGAGGTCCCGGACGCGCGCGCCGCCTACGCGTACGCCGTCGAGCAGGGCGCGCGCGGCCTCGACGAGCCGTACGAGGTCAAGGACGAGCACGGCACGGTCGTGCTGGCCGCGATCGCCACCTACGGCCAGACCCGCCACACGCTCGTCGAGCGCGTCGACTACACGGGCCCCTACCTGCCGGGCTACACGGCCGCCGCCCCGATGGTCGAGCCGCCGGCCAAGCGGACCTTCCAGGCGATCGACCACTGCGTCGGCAACGTCGAGCTGGGCCGCATGAACGAGTGGGTCTCGTTCTACAACAAGGTCATGGGCTTCACGAACATGAAGGAGTTCGTGGGCGACGACATCGCCACCGAGTACTCGGCGCTGATGTCGAAGGTCGTCGCGGACGGCACCAAGAAGGTGAAGTTCCCGATCAACGAGCCGGCGATCGCGAAGAAGAAGTCGCAGATCGACGAGTACCTGGAGTTCTACAACGGGCCGGGCGTGCAGCACATCGCGCTGGCGTCGAACGACATCGTCGCGACCGTGCGGACCATGCGCGCGGCGGGCGTGGAGTTCCTGTCCGTGCCGGACGCGTACTACGACACGCTCGGCGAGTGGGTCGGCGACACGCGCGTGCCGATCGACGAGCTGCGCGAGCTGAAGATCCTCGCGGACCGGGACGAGGACGGGTACCTGCTGCAGATCTTCACCAAGCCGGTGCAGGACCGGCCGACGGTGTTCTTCGAGATCATCGAGCGGCACGGGTCGATGGGCTTCGGCAAGGGCAACTTCAAGGCCCTGTTCGAGGCGATCGAGCGGGAGCAGGCCATTCGCGGCAACCTCTAGCCCACGGTCCCGGGTCCCGGTCCGGCCCCGCCGCGCGTCCTGCGGCGGGGCCGGCCGTCCTCCGGGCGGGGTCAGGCGGCCGACGGGCCGGGCTTCGGCTGCCGGGGCTTCGCCGGGGCCGGCTTCGGGTCGGGCTTCTGCGCCGCCGGCTTCGGCTTCGGGCGCGGCTTCGGCATCTCCGGGGCCACCCACGGCGTGCGCGGCTGCATGTTCTCCGGGCCGCCCGGCGCCGGCTGGCCGATCGCCGCCAGGGCCTCCTTCGCCAGGGGCCCCCGTACCGGCGAGAAGTCCGGGTTGGTGCGCGCCACCTCCTGGAGGTGCCGCCGCGCCGCCGCCTCGTCACCGAGCCCCTGCTCGATCACCGCCCGGTGGTAGGCGAACTCCGCGCTCCGCAGCCCCGGTTCCGTCGCCTTCTTCGCGTACTCCAGCGCCGCCGTGTCCTCCCCTCCCCGGTGCAGCGCCCACCCCAGGGCGTCGGCCACCTGCATGCTCTTGTGCCGCTCCCACTCCGCCGACAGGCGGCGCACCGCCGCCGCCGGGTCCCCGTGGTCGGCCTCGAACAGGCCCAGCACCACCTCCTGGTCCACCCCGTCCGCCGTGCTCCGCGCCGCCAGCACCGACACCGCCTCGTACTGCGCCCGCGCCTCCTGCGGCCGCCCCAGCGAGTCCAGCAGCTCGCCCAGCTCCAGCGCCAGCCGCGGCAGCGGCGTACGCCCCAGCGCCAGCCGGTAGTCGCGCACCGCCTCCCCGCTCCGCCCCAGCGCCGCCAGCGCCCGCGCCCGGCCGCCCAGGGCCTCCGCCTGCGCCGGGTCCGTGCGCTGGGCGGCCTCGTACTGGCGCAGCGCCTCGGCCGGGTCACCCCGCTCCCAGGCCAGCTCCCCGAGCCGGAACAGCACGTACGCCTTCTCCGCCGGGGACTTCGCCGCACCCCCCGCCGCCTCCAGCGCCACCACCGCGTCCTCGCGCCAGCCCCGGTCCCGGTACACCTGGGCCGCCCTCAGCTCCGCGGCCAGGCCCGGACGCAGCTCCTGCAGCTGTTCCATCGCCTTCTGGGCGCCCTTGTAGTCGCCCAGGCCCGTGTACGCGTCCACCAGCACGGGGAACGCCGTCCAGCGCCGCGGCGCCTGCGCCCGGACCAGCTCGCCCCACTTGCGGGCCGTCGCGAAGTCCCCCCGGGCGCCCGCCAGGGCGCCCATGCCCGTCATCGCGTCGAAGTTCCCCTTCTCCGCGGGCCGCACCTCCAGCGACCGCTTCAGGGCCCGCTCCGCCTTCGGGAACCAGCCGGAATCGGCCGTCCGCCGGGCCTGCTCCAGGTAGGCGGACCCGAGGACCGCCCACGAAGCGTCGTCGTCCGGATGCCCGGCGAGCCACTTCTCCCGGTCCGCCACCAGCGCCGTCAGGTCCACCGCCGCCACTGGGGCACCCATGCCCACCGCCGACGCGGCCCGCTCGCTCGGCCCCGGCGGGCGCGCGTCGTCGCCCGCGCGGGCGGGGCGGATCAGCAGGGTCGCGGCGATCAGGACCACCGTCACCGCGGCCGCCACCACCGTCTTGCGGCCGGTGAAGGTCACGGGCGGCGCGGGCTGCGGGGAATGCTCGTCGAAACCGTCCATGCGCTCACTGTGCGTCAATATGAAGAGGCGTCCCGGGTGTCCGAAGCCCGCCGCCGCCGTGTTCACACCGATGGCCCCGGCTGCCACTCTGGCCCCATGGACGACGACCTCGCCTCCCCGCCCCCCGGCCTGCTCACACGGCTGCGCGAGGGCCTCCCGCCCGAGGCGGTCCTCACCGACCCGCAGGTGACCGCCTCGTACGCCACCGACATGGCGAGCTTCTGCCCCGCCGGCGCCCCCGCCGCCGTCGTCCTGCCGCGGACCGTGGAGCAGGTGCGGCACGTGATGCGGACCGCGACCGCCCTACGCGTCCCGGTGGTCCCCCAGGGCGCCCGTACGGGCCTCTCCGGGGCCGCCAACGCCTCCGACGGCTGCATCGTGCTCTCCCTGGTGAAGATGGACCGGATCCTGGAGATCTCTCCCGTCGACCGGATCGCCGTCGTCGAGCCGGGCGTGGTCAACGCGGTCCTCTCCCGCGCGGTCGCCGAACAGGGCCTGTACTACCCGCCGGACCCCTCCAGCTGGGAGCAGTGCACGATCGGCGGCAACATCGGCACCGCCTCGGGCGGGCTGTGCTGCGTCAAGTACGGGGTCACCGCCGAGTACGTGCTCGGACTGGACGTGGTGCTCGCGGACGGCCGGCTGCTGCGCACCGGGCGGCGCACCGCGAAGGGGGTCGCCGGATATGACCTGACCCGGCTCTTCGTGGGCTCCGAGGGCACCCTGGGCGTGGTCGTGGGCGCCGTCCTGGGGCTGCGGCCGGCGCCGCCCCGGCAACTGGTGCTGGCCGCCGAGTTCCCCTCCGCCGCGGCCGCCTGCGAGGCCGTCTGCGCCGTGATGGAGGCGGGGCTGGCGCCCTCGCTGCTGGAGCTGATGGACCGGACGACCGTCCGCGCCGTCAACGCCCTCGGCAGGATGGGCCTGCCCGACAGCACGGAGGCGCTGCTGCTGGCCGCCTTCGACACCCCGGACGCGCCCGCCGCCCTCGCCGCCGTCGGCGCGCTGTGCGAGGCCGCCGGCGCGAGCGCCGTCGTACCCGCCGAGGACGAGGCGGAGTCGGAACTGCTGCTCCAGGCCCGGCGGATGTCCCTCACCGCGCTGGAGGCGCTGCGGCCCGCGACGATGATCGACGACGTGTGCGTGCCCCGCTCGCGGCTCGCCGAGATGCTGGACGGCACGGCCGCCGTCGCGCGGGCGTACGACCTGCTGATCGGAGTCTGCGCGCACGCGGGGGACGGCAACACCCACCCGGTCGTCTGCTTCGACCCCGCGGACGAGGACGAGGCGCGGCGGGCCCGGGAGTCCTTCGACGAGATCATGGCGCTCGGACTGGCCCTGGGCGGGACCATCACCGGGGAGCACGGGGTCGGAGTGCTGAAGAAGGAGTGGCTGGCCCGCGAACTCGGTCCCGTCGGGCTGGAGATGCAGCGCGCCGTCAAGCAGGCCTTCGACCCGCTCGGGCTGCTGAACCCCGGCAAGGTGTTCTGAGGGCCGGTCCCGGCGGTCGCCGCCCCTCACAGGTCGCCGTCCGAGGACTCGTCCGAGGGCCACGGGTCGCGCAGCCACAGCTCGTCGGCCGGGGTCGGGGCGAGCAGTTCGGCCAGTGCCTCGTCCAGGCAGAGCCGCTCCGCCTCGGTCCCGGGCGGGACGACGCGCAGGGTGCGCTCCAGCCAGGCCGACACGGCGCCGGCCGGGGCCTCCAGGAGGGCGTCGCCGTCGGGGGAGCTGAGCGCCATGCACAGGACGGACTCGTTGTCGATCTTCGTGGGCCAGATCCGGACGTCCCCGTGGCCGCAGGGGCGGAACACCCCCTCGACGAGCAGCTCGCGGGCGAAGGTCCAGTTGACGGGGGCGCTGGTGCCGGTGTGGAAGGTGATGTGCACGGCGTAGGGGTCGTCGGTGAGGTAGAGGAGCTTCGCGGGGACGCGGATGCCGCGCTCCGGGGACAGGACCAGCCGGAGCTCCAGCTCGCGCTCGATGACGGGGTTGACGGGGTGGTGGTGCACGGCGGCCTCACTTCGCTGCGTCGGTTGCGGTCGCGGGGCGCGGACCGCCCCACGCCCGGAGAGAGCGCCGATGTGCCCGGGTATGACGCGACTTCCGGCACCGATTTCGAGGTTGGCCGAAATCTGTCGGATGACCGGAATCGGTGGGCTGAGGTGAAGGGAGGGCCGGAGGTGGGGTGAGGTTCGCTCAAAGGCTTGGAATCTGCCGTTACCGGACCTGTCGGGAGGGGGTTCTTGGCTATGGTCCTCCCCTTGGGTCCTCCCCTGCACAAGCCTTGAGCCACGATCGGAGTTGGGGACATTGACGGCCTCCCCTGGTGACGGCGAGCACGCGGCCCGCGAGGGCTACTACCCCGATCCGTCCATCCCCGGGTTCGTCCGGTACTGGAACGGCGCCGCCTGGGTCCCGGGTACGAGCCGTCCCGCCCCCGCCCCGGCCCCCGTGTCGGTGGAGGAGACGGGGCCGGTGTTCCTCGACGAGACCTCCGCGTCCGAGGCCCTGCCCGAGCCCTCCTCCGGCGGATGGCGGAAGGAAGCGGCGTCCGGGAGGTGGGAGGACGGGCCCTCATCCGAAAGGTGGGAGGACGAGGCGTCGCCCGCGGGGTGGCGCAAGGAGGCGGCGCCCGCCGACGCCCGGCGGGCCGACGGCGCGCCCGGCACCCGGCGCGACGACCCGTCGCCGCAGGAGCGGCCCTCCGCGCCCGGCGCCGGCCGGGAGGCGCCGTCGGGCGGGGGCTGGCAGGCGGATCCCGCGCACCAGGCAGGGTTCGGCGGGCCCCGCGACGTCCGGGTCTCCTGGGGCGGCCCGGACGTCGGGGAGCCCGAGGACGCCCGGCCCGGCGGGATCTCCCTGACCCGGCCCGCCCCCGCCGCCCCCGCCGCCCGGAGGCTGCCCGCGCAGGCGGCCGCCGAGAGCGTGGGCATCCTCTCGGCCCGCCCGCCGGCCTGGCCCGACGCCCCCGGCACCGGTGTCTCGGGGCTCACGTCCAGCTGGCCCGAGGCGACCCCGCAGGCGACCCCGCAGGCGGCCGCGGCCCCGGCGGCCGCCCCCGTCCGCCCGGCCGGCCCCGACCCGGGCGCACGGGCGGGGAGCCCGCTGCCGGCCCGGTCCTCCGCCCCCGCGCGGACGACGGCCCCCGCACCGGAGCCCTCCGGCCCCGCCGCCGAGCCGGCGTGGCACGGGATCCCGCACCCCGCGGACGACCCCGCCCGGGAGTGGCCCGACGCCCCGCAGCTCCCCTCCGCGCCGCGTCCGGGCCGGAACCGCTCCGACGCCCCGGTGCGGGAGTGGGCCGGCGACCCGGAGGCCGGGGCGCCGGTCCGCTACGGCCGGACGGCGGGGTCCGCGGAGGAACCCGGGCGGGGTGCGCACCCCGGTCCGGCGCGGGGTTCCGTGACGGCCGGGCGGGGCCGTCCGGACGCGGCGGAGGCCGACCACGGCCGGGCTCCGGCTGCGGCCCCCGGTCCGCGGCCGGAGGCTTCGCCGCCCGCCGCCCGCGCCGCGGCCCCCGCCGCGCCGCCCGTCCCCGCGGGGCCCGGCGCGCACGCCCCCGCTTCCGCGCACGCCCCGTCGTCCGCCCCCGCCGTGTCGCCCGAGGCACCCGTACGGGAGGACGCGCGGGCCCTCTTCGAGCGGATGGCGGAACGCGCCGTGCGGCCCGCCGGGCTGGCGCGCAGGGGGCTGGCCAGGACGGTGGACTCGCTCGTCCTCGCCGGAGTGGCCGTAGGCGCCGCGGCGCCCCTCGTACCCGGGGTGAGGGCCCATCTCCAGGCCAAGGTCGACGCCGCCCGGGCCGGCGGCCGCACGACCACCGTATGGCTGCTCGACGCCACCACCGCCGGCCGACTCGGCCTCGTCCTGGCCGCCGTCCTGCTGTTCGCGGTGTTCTACGAGGTGCTGCCCACCGCCCGTTGGGGGCGCACCCCGGGCAAGAAGCTGTGCGGGGTACGGGTGCTGGCCACCGCCACCCTGCGCCCGCCCGGTTTCGGCGCGGCCCTGCTGCGCTGGCTCGTGTACGCCTCCCTGGGGCTGCCGGGCGGCCTCTGGTGCCTCGTCGACCGTCCGCGCCGGCAGGCCTGGCACGACAAGGCCGCCCGGACGTACGTGGCCCGCTGACGGCCCGGGGGCCGCCGGGGGCGTCCCCCGGACGGACCCCGTGGCGTTGCGGGGCCGGTGGGGCCGGGTTCGACTCGGGCCATGAGCACCGACCAGCCGCCGCCGGGCCAGCCGCCCGAGGACGACCCGTTCCTCAAGAAGCCGCAGGAACCGACGCCTCCGGCGGGCGGTTCGCCGTACGGTTCGCCCCCGCCGGGCGGCGGCTACCCGCCCCCGCCCGGCGGCGCGGGCGGCGGGGCCGGCGGAAGCGGGGGGTATCCGCCCCCGCCCCCGCCTCCGCCCCCGTACGGCGGCGGGCCCGGCGATCCGTACGGCGGCGGGCACGGCTACGGCATGCCCGATCCGCTCGCCGGCATGCCCCCGCTGGCGGACACCGGCAAGCGGCTCGTGGCACGCCTCATCGACCTGGTGGTCGTGTTCGTGCCGCTCTGGCTCGTCCTCTTCGCGATCGGTTTCGCCCTGCCGTCCGACACCGACCCGAACGGGCAGATGACCGAGTCCGCCTCGCGCTGGTTCACCGGCGCCGCCCTGCTGTGGTGGCTGCTCTACGTGGCCGTATGGATCGCCTACGACTGGTACTTCACGCAGAGGACCGGCCAGACCCTCGGCAAGAAGGCGATGCGGTTGCGCGTGGCGATGCTCAACGACGGCAGCGTGCCTCCGTCCGGCGCCGCCCTCGGCCGGGCGGCCACCCTCTGGGTGCCGGTCTTCCTGTGCTGCGGCCTGTGGTGGGTCGTCGTGGGCATCTCGATCCTGGTCGACCAGCCCTACAAGCAGGGCCTGCACGACAAGGCCGCCAAGACCGTGGTGGTCTCGGTGCCCTGAGGCCTGCGCCGGGGCGGCGCCTCAGTGGTGAACGGAGTGCTCCACGGGGGCCGTTCGGGGCTCCGGCACCCGGGCGGCGGTGTCGGTGCCCGCGTCGGCCCGTACCGTGCCCGGGACCGCCGCGGCCGGCCGGGTTCCGCGTGCGGCGGCGTGCCGGCCGCGGCGGCGCGGAAGGGGCACGGTGAGGGCGACCAGCAGCCCGAGGGCGAGCGCGGCGGCGGAGATCACCGCGACCCCGACCCCCGTGCTCGTCTGCGAGAGCAGCAGCATGGCGATCGTGGACACGATGACGGTGGCGGAGCCGTAGGCGAGCTGAGCGGCAGTCGGACGCGGCATGACGTGTTCCGTCCTCGGAGGCGGGAGGTGCACAGGTACGTCGGCTCGGAGTCCGCTCGGCGGTCGCGCGCGTCGAGTGGCCCATACGACCGATGCCCGAGGAGGGCCACAGGTAAGCGCGACCTTACCCACGGCGCCGGAGCACGGGGGGCGCACGGGGGTCACAAACCCGGTCACATGCCCGGTCGCACACCTGGTCGCAACGGGACGACATCGACATGTCGGCGGCCCCTTCGCCCCGGAAGGCCCCGATGACTCCAAACGTCCGAATAGCGGAACTGGCTGACCGCATAGTGCAGTTGTAAGGAAGAAGTCAAGGTCTGTCTTTTCTTTAGACTCTCCGGTCAAATGTCGTCACTTGAGACGCGCGCCGCGCGGAACCCCCCACTCCTTTGGAGACGTTCCGACCAAACGCCCGCGGCCGCGGGAGGGGAACGACATCAAGTGACCGGCAACTCCGCAAGGCGTCGCGCGATGCGCGCCGCCGTAGTCGGCGTGACCATGGCGGCAACGGCCGCCTCGGGCGCCTTCTTCGCCACGGCCCAGGCCGACACCAGCTGGGGCGGCGTGCCCGCCTCGGGCAAGCAGGACCCGACCGCTCCTGCCCAGGAGAAGGTCAAGCACGACCTCGAAACCCCGTTCAGCAAGCAGCAGGCGCAGGCGCGCGAGGCTGCCCTTGACCAGGTGCTGGCGGGCAAGAAGCAGGTCGAGCAGCGCGGTGCCTCGAAGGTCGTCAAGCTCGACGACAAGAAGTACGTCGAGCTCGGCCGCGAGAAGACCGACAAGATCTTCACCATCCTCGTCGACTTCGGCGACCAGGTCGACAACACGACCATGTTCGACCCGGACGGCCCGGACGGCCCGAAGCCGCCGCAGCCCAAGTACGGGGGCACGCCCGGCCCGCTGCACAACCAGATCGCGCAGCCCGACCGCGCGAGCAACAACAGCACCGCCTGGCGCAAGGACTTCAGCCGCGACTACTTCCAGGACCTGTACTTCGGTACCGGCCAGGGCAAGAACTCGCTGAAGACCTACTACGAGAAGACCTCCTCCGGCCGCTACTCGGTCGACGGCCAGGTCTCCGACTGGGTCAAGATCCCGTACAACGAGGCCCGTTACGGCTCGAACTACTGCGGCCAGACCAACTGCTCCAACGTGTGGGACGCCGTCCGCGACGGTGTGAACGCGTGGGTGGAGGCCCAGAAGAAGGCCGGCAAGTCCGACGCCGACATCAAGGCCACGCTGGCGCAGTACGACCAGTGGGACCGCAACGACTACGACGGCGACGGCAACTTCAACGAGCCCGACGGCTACATCGACCACTTCCAGATCGTCCACGCGGGCGAGGACGAGTCGGCCGGCGGCGGCGTGCAGGGCACGAACGCGCTGTGGGCGCACCGCTGGTACGCCTACGGCACGGACGTCGGCAAGACCGGCCCCGCGGGCAACAAGGCCGGCGGCACCCAGATCGGCGACACCGGCATCTGGGTCGGCGACTACACGATGCAGCCGGAGAACGGCGGCCTCGGCGTCTTCGCGCACGAGTACGGCCACGACCTCGGTCTGCCGGACCTCTACGACACCTCCGGTGGCGGCGAGAACTCGGTCGGCTTCTGGTCCCTGATGTCGGCGGGCTCCTGGCTCGGCGAGGGCAAGGACTCCATAGGCGACCTCCCGGGCGACATGACCGCCTGGGACAAGCTCCAGCTGGGCTGGCTGAACTACGACACGGCCAAGGCCGCGACGAAGTCCACGCACAAGCTGGGTGTTTCGGAGTACAACACCAAGGACAAGCAGGCGCTGGTCGTCGAGCTGCCCAAGAAGCAGGTCAAGACCGACATCGTCGCTCCCGCCGAGGGTTCCTCGCAGTGGTGGAGCCAGATGGGTGACGACCTCAAGAACACCCTCACCCGCTCCGTCGACCTGACGGGCAAGAAGTCCGCGGCCCTCTCCCTCAAGGGCTGGTGGGACATCGAGCAGGACTACGACTTCCTCTACACCGAGGTCTCCACGGACGGCGGCGCCACCTGGACCGCGCTGGCCGGCACCGCCGACGGTGCGGCCCTCCCGGCCGACGCCTCCGGCGCCCCCTCGCTGACCGGCGTCTCCGGCGCCTGGAAGTCCCTGAACTTCCCGCTCGACGCCTACGCGGGCAAGAAGATCGACCTCCGCTTCCGCTACCAGACGGACGGCGGCGCGGGCGGCAAGGGCTTCACGGCCGACGCCATCACCCTGACCGCCGACGGCGCGGCGCTGTTCACCGACGGTGCCGAGAACGGCGACAACGGCTGGACCGGCAAGGGCTTCCAGCGGGTCGGCGCGGGCTTCACCAAGGAGTACCCGCAGTACTACATCGCGGAGAACCGCCGCTACGTCTCGTACGACCACACCCTGAAGGTGGGCCCGTACAACTTCGGCTGGGCCAACTCGAAGCCGAACTGGGTCGAGCACTACCCGTACCAGGACGGTCTGCTGATCTGGCTGTGGGACAAGTCGCAGAAGGACAACAACACGAGCCAGCACCCGGGCTCGGGCCTGATCCTTCCGATCGACGCCAACGCCAAGCCGATGAAGTGGGCCGACGGCACGCTGCTGCGCAACAAGATCCAGCCGTACGACGCCCCGTTCAGCGCCTACTCGACGGACGCGTTCACCCTGCACAAGAACGGCGAGTCGCTCTTCGTCAAGCCGAAGCCGGCCAACCTGGTCTTCGACGACCACAAGGGCAAGTACTACTACGACGAGAACCCGACCGGCTCGGTGAAGGTCGCTGACACCAACACCAAGATCAAGATCGCGAAGGAGACCTACGACGGCCTCCAGATGACGATCGAGGTCGGCCCCTCGGGCAAGTAATGGCCTGAAATCGCAGGTCAAAGCATGATCGGCCGTCGCCCTCTAGCGGGCGGCGGCCGATCGCGTTTAGATGCGGGGGACGACTGTTCTTATTGACGGGGGAGCTGAGGATCATGCCAGGTGGAGGTTTCGTCAGATTGCCGGGCGGCAGTGTCGTGGTCGCGCTGACGCTGCCGAGGCCGTCCGGCGAGGCCGGGAACGTCCGCGTGCTGGTGCACGCCGCGAACCGGGCCCGCGCCCTGACCAGGCTGCGGAACCTCGGCATGCGGGCGGTGTACCTCCGGGGCAACGCGCAGCCCCCGACCCCGGACGAGATCACGGCGGTGCTCCACCATCCGGACGGCCTCCTGTGGCGGGGCGCCCCGGACGCCGCGGCGGAGCTGTGGCACCCGATCCGGGCCCTGCTGGGGCGGTAGGGGGTCCGCCCCCGGGGCCCCGGGGGCTTCCGCGGCTCCCTGGGGCTTGCGGGGTCAGGCGTGGGGGCGGGCGCCGCCCACGGTGCCGACGAGGGTCACACCGGCCGTCCGGAGGTCCTCCAGGGCCTTCTCGGTGGTGCGGGGGGCCACGGCGGCCGTCAGGTCCAGCAGCACCCGGGTGGTGAAGCCCTCGCGGGCGGAGTCGAGGGCGGTGGCGCGGACGCAGTGGTCGGTGGCGATGCCGACGACGTCGACCTCGCTCACGTGCCGCTCGCGCAGCCACTGGGCGAGGCCGCGGCCGTTCTCGTCGGTGCCCTCGAAGCCGCTGTACGCGGCCTCGTACGCGCCCTTGTCGAAGACGGCGGAGACGGCTCCCGAGGCCACGGCGGGCGCGAAGTTCGGGTGGAACCCGACGCCCTCGGTCCCGGCGACGCAGTGCGCGGGCCAGGAGTTCTCGTAGTCCGGCTCCGCCGGGGGGAGGGCGAAGTGCGGGCCGGGGTCGATGTGGTGGTCCCGCGTCGCCACGACGTGCCGGTAGCCGGCGGTGGCGTTGCCGATCAGCTCGGTGATCGCGGCGGCGACGTCGGCGCCGCCGGTGACCGCGAGGCTGCCGCCTTCGCAGAAGTCGTTCTGTACGTCGACGACGATCAGTGCGCGGTGCATGTCGCGTGCCCTTCGGCTTGGTGTGGATGGTCGTGCGGTGCGGTGCGTCGGGCCCTGCGGGGGCTCTTCCCCCACCCCGCCCCTTCCCGAAACTGGGACCCTGCCCCAGCCCCCGTTCCCTCGGAGTCGGGCGCCTTCCGGCGCCGGCCGGGCGAGCGTCCCGGGGCGGAGCCCCGGGACACGGCTCCGCGCAGCAGCCAGGGCGCCCCCGACCGGGACGGGGGGCCGCCCCGCCCGACCTGCCGCCCTGCGGGCCGGGCCGGACCCGTCGCCGGCCTGGGAGCGCCTGGGCCGGAGCCGGGAGGGCCGGAGCCCGGGCCCCGCAGGGCCGGGCCGCGGCCGTCGCCCGGCCAGGGCCTGCGGGAACGCCGCTGCGGGGAGAGGGCTCCGCGCAGCGGCCAGGGCGGCCCCGAGCCGGGCGAGGGTGGCCCCCCTCGCCCGCCCCGCAGGCATGCCCGGGCCCGCAGGCCGGTCCGGCGCGGGGCCGGTACGGCCCCGGCCCGCAGGGCCGGGCCGGACCCGTCGCCCGGCCTGGGCCTGCGGGAGCGCCGGGGCTGAGCCGGGAGGGCGGGCGCCCCCGCCCGGTCCGCCCGGCCCGCAGGTCCGCCGGGCCTGCGGCCCGTACGGGCCGGGCCGGAGCCGTCGTACGGCCCGGGCCTGCGGGAACGCCGGGGCGGGGGCGGGAGACCGGAGCCGGCGGGGAGCGCCGGGGCTGAGCCGGGAGGCCGGAGCCGGCGGCGAGCGCCGGACGGGGTCGGGGGAGTGGCGCGCGGTTACGCGTACTCCGTGGGGATCACCGGTTCGCCGCGGGAGAGCTGCGTCGCGGACAGGGGGAGGCCCGCGCGGGCCGTGCGGTGGCGGGTGCGGGCCGCGTCCAGGGGCTCGCGGGCCACCACCTCGCCCGCCTTGACCAGCTGGACCAGCAGCTGCCGGTCCGCCAGGGCCGTCGGGACCGGCCCGGTCCCGACCACCTCCGCCTCCGCGACCCCGTCCGCGTCCAGCCTCCGCGCCGCCCACTTGCGGCCGCCGATCGACGTCTTCCCGCCGGAGGACTTCTTCGCCACCGGGACGAGCGGAGCCTTCGGGTCCGCCGACTCCGCCCGCGCGACCAGCTTGTAGACCATCGAGCACGTCGGGTGCCCGCTGCCCGTCACCAGCTGCGTGCCCACCCCGTACGCGTTCACCGGCGCCGCCGCCAGCGAGGCGATGGCGTACTCGTCCAGGTCGGAGGTGACCACGATCCGCGTGTCCGCCGCGCCCAGCTCGTCCAGCTGCTGCCGCACCCGGTGCGCGACCAGCAGCAGGTCGCCGGAGTCGATCCGGACCGCGCCCAGCCCCGTTCCGGCGACCTCCACCGCCGTGCGGACGGCCTCGGCCACGTCATAGGTGTCGACCAGCAGGGTGGTCCCGGAGCCCAGCGAGGCCACCTGCGCGGTGAACGCGTCCCGCTCGCTGTCGTGCAGCAGGGTGAAGGCGTGCGCGCTGGTGCCGACCGTCGGGATCCCGTACCGGAACCCCGCCGCGAGGTCGGAGGTCGAGGTGAAGCCGCCCACGTACGCGGCCCGCGAGGCGGCGACCGCCGCCAGCTCGTGGGTGCGGCGCGCACCCATCTCGATCAGCGGCCGGTCGCCCGCCGCCGAGGCCATCCGGGAGGCGGCGGCCGCGATGGCGGAGTCGTGGTTGAGGATCGAGAGGACGACCGTCTCCAGCAGCACGCACTCGGCGAAGCTGCCCTCGACCCGCAGGACCGGCGACCCGGGGAAGTAGACCTCCCCCTCCGGGTAGCCCCAGATGTCACCCGAGAAGCGGTACGAGGCCAGCCAGTCCAGCGTCCGCATGTCGACGACGGCCCGCTCGCGCAGGAACTCCAGCACGGCTCCGTCGAAGCGGAAGTTCTCCACCGCGTCCAGGACGCGCCCGGTGCCCGCGAGCACCCCGTAGCGCCGCCCCTCGGGCAGCCGCCGGGTGAAGACCTCGAAGACGGAGCGCCGGTCGGCCGTGCCGTTGGCCAGGGCGGCCTGCAGCATCGTGAGCTCGTAATGGTCCGTGAAGAGCGCTGTCGACGGCACGTCCACCGGCAGGCCCAGGTCCGCAGGGTTCATGGCACGGATGCTAGCGCACATTTCGTCAAAGTGACGAGATGTAGGCCGGCAGGTGCTCCCGGCAGGGGCCCGTTTGTGCGACGGGCCTGTCGCAGTGGCAGCATGGGACAAGTGAGTGTTGCTCCGATTGAGATCGAACGGACCGAATCGGCAGAGGAGACCTTCGCGGTCCCGGAACCGGACGTCCCCTGGGTGACCCTGGTCCACAACGACCCGGTCAACCTCATGAGCTACGTGACGTACGTGTTCCAGGCGTACTTCGGCTACCCCAAGGACAAGGCGACCAGGCTGATGCTCGACGTCCACAACAAGGGACGGGCGGTCGTCTCCAGCGGCACCCGCGAGGAGATGGAGCGCGACGTGCAGGCCATGCACGGCTACGGGCTCTGGGCGACCCTCTCGCAGGACCGCACCTGATGGGCGGCGTGTTCGAGCCCCTGAAGGGCGGCGGGGCCGCCGTCGCGCTGGACGAGATCGAGATCTCCATCCTGCGCTCCCTCGCGGTGCAGCTGCTGGAGCTGATCGGTCCGGGCGAGCCGGAGCCCGCCGAGGACGCCGACCCCCTCGCCGTGCTGTTCGCCGCCGAGGGGCCCACCGAGCCCCCGTCCGACCCGGCGCTGGCCCGGCTGTTCCCCGACGCCTACGGGGGTCCCGGCGCAGCCCCGGACGAGGATCCGGAGGAGCTGCGGGCCCGCTCGGCGGAGTTCCGCCGCTTCACCGAGAACGACCTGCGCACCCGCAAGCGGGAGGACGCCTTGGCCGTCGTGCGCAGCCTCGACGCGCTCACCCCGGCCGGTGACGGCGCGGCCGTGCTGGAGCTGGGCGGGGAGCTTCCCCTGCGCTGGCTCGGCGCCCTCAACGACCTGCGGCTGACCATCGCGGCCCGGCTGGAGATCACCGAGGACGAGCAGAGCTCCGAGCTGTACCGGCTGCCGGACGAGGATCCGCGCAAGCCGATGGTGATGGCCTACCTCTGGCTCGGCGGCCTCCAGGAGACCCTCGTCGAGACCCTCTGAGGACCCTCAACTGCGGACACTGTTCGCTCAGCGGACGCTCAAATCCGGATAACGATCAGATCACCGCCATGCGGTGATCTGATTGATTTTACGCCAAATGTCCATATTTGGCCGGTCGCTGTGCGGCCTTTCGACCCTTCCTCCGCCGTTAAGCGCGTGATAAATCTTCACGACCGCCGCCGGGACGCCACCCCTGTCCCCCGGCCCGCTTGAACCGGCTGACCGCCGGGTGCAACTCCATCCGTATCCGGGGGGATCGAGGACCCGATCCGCAGCCGTCTCAGGCGCGGGTCGGCGTGGAGAAAGGCGCACCAAACATGACCTCTGTGCAGGTCGAGCAGCACGACAGGACGCCCGGTGAGGGCGTGCAGGGCGACGGCGACGGCGAGGGTTACCACCGCGCGCTCGGCGCCCGCCAGATCCAGATGATCGCGATCGGCGGGGCCATCGGCACCGGCCTGTTCCTGGGCGCGGGCAAGGCGATCTCCAAGGCCGGCCCCAGCCTGATCCTGGCCTACGCCATCGTCGGCCTGGTCATCTTCTTCATCATGCGGGCCCTGGGCGAACTTCTCATGTACCGCCCCGTCTCGGGCTCCTTCTCCGACTACGCCCGCGAGTTCCTCGGCCCCTTCTGGGGCTATGCCACCGGCTGGACGTACTGGCTGTTCTGGGTCGTCACCGGCATCACCGAGGTCACCGCCGCCGCGAAGTACATGTCGTACTGGACGCACGACAGCTTCCCGCAGTGGGCCTACGCGCTGATCTTCACGGTCATCCTCTACGCCGCCAACCTGATCTCCGTGAAGCTCTTCGGTGAGCTGGAGTTCTGGTTCTCGATGGTCAAGGTCACCGCCATCGTCGGCATGATCCTGATCTGCGCCGGCATCCTCACCGTCGGCTTCTCCGACGCGGCCGCCGGCGCCTCGGTCTCCAACCTGTGGAACGACCGCGGCTTCTTCCCCAACGGCATCGGCGAGACGCTGATGACCCTCCAGATCGTCGTGTTCGCCTTCCTCGCGGTCGAGCTGGTCGGCGTCACCGCCGGCGAGTCCAAGGACCCGGCGAAGACCCTGCCCAAGGCCATCAACACCGTGCCGTGGCGCATCGCCGTCTTCTACGTCGGCGCGCTCATCATGATCATGTCGGTCATCCCGTGGTCGAACTTCAAGGCCGGCGAGAGCCCCTTCGTCCTCGCCTTCGAGAAGATGGGCCTGGGCGTCGGCGCCGCGATCGTCAACTTCGTCGTCCTGACCGCCGCCCTGTCCTCCTGCAACTCGGGCATGTACTCCACCGGCCGCATGCTGCGCGACCTCGCGCTCAACGGCCAGGGCCCGAAGTTCTTCACCAAGCTGACCAAGAGCGGCACCCCGCTCGTCGGCACCACCTTCTCCGCCGCCCTGATGCTCGTCGGCGTCTGGATCAACTACGTCGCCCCCGGCAAGGCCTTCGACTACGTCGTCTCCTTCGCCACCATCTCCGGCATGTGGGCCTGGATCGTCATCCTGCTCTGCCAGATCCGCTACCGCGCCAAGGCGGACCGCGGCGAGCTGCCCCAGTCGACCTTCCGCACCCCCGGCGCGCCGTACACCAGCTACTTCTCGCTGGCCTTCATCGGCATGGTCATCGTGATGATGGCCGTCGACGCGGACTCGCGCGTCTCGCTGTACTGCGCCCCGCTGTGGGGTCTGATCCTCGGCGTGTCCTACCTCGTCCTCAAGGCCCGCAACCCCAGCGGCGCCGCGTTCGCGAAGGCCTCCAGCTCCTCGTAGCCCGGCCGCGCGCCCCTCGCGTCCCGGCCGCCTGTCACGGCCGGGAACCGAGCCCCTCCGGACCTCGTGTCCAGCGGTGCTTGTCCAGGATATGGGCCCTCCCGTACCACACCTCGGTACGGGAGGGCCCGTCTGCTTATCCTGTGGCCCATGCTGACCCTCACCCAGGCCCTGTACGACCAGATCGTCGAACACGCGCGCAAGGACCACCCCGACGAGGCGTGCGGCGTCGTGGCCGGCCCCGCGGGCACCGGCCGCCCGGAGCGGTTCATCCCGATGCTCAACGCGGCCCGCTCGCCCACGTTCTACGAGTTCGACTCGAAGGACCTGCTGAAGCTCTACCGCGAGCTCGACGACCGGGACGAGGAGCCCGTGATCGTCTACCACTCGCACACCGCGACCGAGGCCTACCCCTCCCGGACGGACGTCACCTACGCCAACGAGCCGGGCGCCCACTACGTCCTGGTCTCCACGGCCGACACCGACGGCCTCGGCGAGTTCCAGTTCCGTTCGTACCGGATCGTCGACGGGGTGATCACGGAGGAAGAAGTGCAGGTCGTCGAGGCCTACTGACCACGATGTGGGCGGCAGACGTCCACGATGCGGGATCACACTCCAAACGGGGGACCGGGAATCGTTAACATGACCGCATGGTTTCCCACGACGTGAGCATCGAGACGCCCGGCAGGCTGCTGCTCGTGGCGCGGCTGCACGTCGACCTGTGCCGCCTCGCCAGCGCCATCTGTCCTGCCGCCTGAGCACCACGGCCCCGCGCGCGGGCCGCACGCGAGCGCGCCCTCTTCTCCCGCCTCTCCTTCACGACAGACACTGGAGCCCGCTGCCATGGCCATCGAGGTCCGCATCCCCACCATCCTCCGCACCTACACCGACGGCGAGAAGGCCGTGACCGGTGAGGGCGCCACGCTCTCCGAGCTGTTCGCGGACCTGGAGACCCGTCACAAGGGCATCGAGGAGCGCATCGTCGAGGGCGGCCAGCTGCGCCGCTTCGTGAACGTCTACCTCAACGACGAGGACGTCCGCTTCATCGACGGCATCGCCACCGCCCTCAAGGACGGGGACAGCGTCACCATCCTCCCGGCCGTGGCCGGCGGCTCGAAGTAATGCGGTACGACTCCCCGCTAGCGGCGGTCGGCAACACCCCGCTGGTCCGCCTCCCGCGGCTGTCCCCCTCGGAGGACGTCCGGATCTGGGCCAAGCTGGAGGACCGCAACCCGACCGGCTCGATCAAGGACCGCCCGGCGCTCCACATGATCGAGCAGGCGGAGAAGGACGGCCGCCTCTTCCCCGGCTGCACCATCCTGGAACCCACCTCCGGCAACACGGGCATCTCGCTCGCGATGGCCGCGAAGCTCAAGGGCTACCGGATCGTGTGCGTCATGCCGGAGAACACCTCGCAGGAGCGCCGCGACCTTCTCGCGATGTGGGGAGCCGAGATCATCTCGTCGCCGGCCGCGGGCGGTTCGAACACCGCCGTGCGCGTGGCGAAGGAACTGGCCGCCGAGCACCCCGACTGGGTGATGCTCTACCAGTACGGCAACCCGGACAACGCCGGCGCCCACTACGCCACGACCGGCCCCGAGATCCTCGCGGACCTCCCCTCGGTCACCCACTTCGTGGCGGGCCTGGGCACGACGGGCACCCTGATGGGCGTCGGCCGCTACCTGCGCGAGCACGTGCCCGGGGTGAAGATCGTGGCCGCCGAGCCGCGGTACGACGACCTCGTCTACGGCCTGCGCAACCTCGACGAGGGCTTCGTACCCGAGCTGTACGACGCGTCGGTCCTGACGACCCGCTACTCGGTGGGCTCGGCCGACGCGGTCACCCGCACCCGTGAACTCCTCCAGCAGGAGGGCATCTTCGCCGGCGTCTCGACCGGCGCCGCCCTGCACGCGGCGATCGGCGTGGGCCGCAAGGCGGCCGCGGCCGGGGAGTCCGCCGACATCGTGTTCGTCGTG
Organism: Streptomyces racemochromogenes; assembly: GCF_044129415.1. Taxonomy (GTDB): domain Bacteria; phylum Actinomycetota; class Actinomycetes; order Streptomycetales; family Streptomycetaceae; genus Streptomyces; species Streptomyces racemochromogenes_A. Next base: position 74,130 of record NZ_JBBDHD010000015.1, on the reverse strand, counting down.
GCCGACGGCGGCTGGAAGTACCTGTCCACCGGCGTGTACACGGCGGCGACGACGGAGGAAGCGATCGAGGTCCTCCAGGGCCAGCTCTGGGCGTAGCCACCCCTGGGGGCTCTGCCCCCGGACCCCCAGCACCTCACACGCCGGCGGGGCTGCGCACAGCCCCGCCGGCGTGTGAGGCGACCGGGCGCGGAGCGCACGGTGCACACCCGCCCGCCCCCACTCACCGGCACTACTCCGCGAGGTGCTCCGCCAGGATCGCCGCATGGCTGGAGGCCGGGTCACGGACCGCCGTGAGCAGCGTCAGCGGGCCGGACGCCGCCAGGCCCCGGAGCCGGTCGAGTTCCGCCCCCGCCCCCGCGAGCTCCGCCTCGTACCGCCGCCGGAACTCCTCCGCCGAGCCGCCCCCGTGGAACCACTTCCTCAGCTCCGTCGACGGCGCGAGCGCCTTCGGCCACTGGTCGACCGCCGCCGCCTCCTTCGACAGCCCGCGCGGCCACAGCCGGTCGACGAGGACCCTTACGCCGTCCGCCCCAGGCTCGGGGGGATCGTAGACCCGCCGCAACCGGACGCCCCGGCCGCTCATCCGGCACCGCCCCCCAGCCCCTTGGCCTCGTCCCACAGCACCGGGTCCAGCGTCCCCAGCCTGCGCCGGAACTCCCACACCGAGACCTCCTCCGGCCGGTCCGCCTCCAGGAAGCCGCCCCGGCCCCGGACGCCGACCATGCCCGGCGGCAGCGGGATGACCCCGGGCCGCCGGTCGTCGTACTTGCCCACGATCCACGCCACCCGCGCCGACTCCCGGTGCGGCCGCGCCGACAGCACCAGGCAGGGCCGCCCGTCCGCCAGGCTCCACAGCTCGCCGGCCCGCACCCGTGGCGGCGGCCCCAGCCCGTGCGGCGGCGCCGGGGGCGCGCCCGCCCGTCTCCTGACGTGCCGGGGGAGCAGCACCACCCCCACCACGGCGACCGCCGCCACCACGGCGAACCACCAGGACGTGTCCATGGACCGACCGTAGCGGCGACGGCCGCCTCCGGCGCGGCAGCGACGCGGCAACGCCCGTACCCCCCCGTCGCTCCCCTGGGTGACAGCACAGGTGATTCCCCCCACAACGGCCTGCCGCAGAGGAGCGACCGGAGGTTTCGCGCCTTACGCTCGACGCACGCACGGCCCGCACTCCGTCCACGGACCGTCCACGGAGGTTCACGCTCCATGAAGCTCACCGTCGTCGGCTGTTCGGGATCGTTCCCGTCCGCGGATTCGGCTTGTTCGAGCTATCTCGTCGAGGCCGACGGCTTCCGGCTGCTCCTCGACATGGGCAACGGCTCCCTCGGCGCGCTCCAGCGCCACTGCGGTCTCTACGACCTCGACGCGATCTTCCTGAGCCATCTGCACGCCGACCACTGCATCGACATGTGCGCCTACTTCGTCGCCCGCTACTACCGGCACGAGGGCGGCCGCTGCGACGCCCTGCCCGTGTACGGTCCGGAGGGCACCGAGCAGCGCCTGACCACGGCCTACGAGGACGTCCCGGACGAGCGTTCGATGAGCGAGGTCTTCGACTTCCGGACCCTGAAGTCCGCCGCCTTCGAGATCGGACCGTTCACGGTCCGCACCGAGCGGGTCCGCCACCCGGTCGAGTCGTACGGTATCCGCGTCGAGCACGGCGGCCGGGTGCTGGCGTACTCGGGGGACACCGGGGTCTGCCCAGAGCTGGGGATGCTGGCCGAGGACGCGGACCTGTTCCTGTGCGAGGCCTCCTTCACGCACGGCAAGGAGGCCATCCCGGACCTCCACCTCAACGGCCGCGAGGCCGGGGAGTACGCGCGCGCCGGCCGGGTCGGCCGGCTCGTGCTGACGCACATCCCGCCGTGGACGGACGCTGCTCGGAACGTCGCGGACGCCCGTGCGGTCTACGACGGCCGCGTCGACCTCGCGTACGCCGGGGCCGTCTACGAGGTCTGAGCCGGGTCCGGGAGCCCGGCACGACGACGGAGCCCCCGCCTCCCTTCCGGGAGAGCGGGGGCTCCGTCGCGTAGTGCCGCCTACGAAATCTACTTGGCCTCGGCCTTCGCCAGCTCGGCCAGCTCCTCGTCGGACTCGCGGCCCGGCGTCGGGAGGTTCCACTTGGTGATCGCGAAGCGGAAGATCACGTAGTAGAGCGCCGCGAAGCAGAGGCCGACGAGCGCCAGGCCGGCCGGGTTCGTGGCCTTGCCCAGGTTGAGCAGGTAGTCGATGGCGCCGGCGGAGAAGCCGAAGCCGTCCTTCATGCCGAGCGCCCAGGTGAGCGCCATGGAGACGCCGGTGAGGACCGCGTGGACGGCGTAGAGCACCGGTGCGATGAACATGAAGGTGAACTCGATGGGCTCGGTCACGCCGGTGACGAACGAGGTCAGCGCGAGGGAGAACATCATGCCGCCGACGACCTTGCGGCGCTCGGGGCGGGCGCAGTGGACGATCGCGAGGCACGCGGCCGGGAGGGCGAACATCATGATCGGGAAGAAGCCGGTCATGAACTGTCCGGCGCTCGGGTCGCCGGCGAGGAAGCGGGCGATGTCGCCGCTCTTGCCGTTGTACTCGCCCGCCTGGAACCACGGGAAGGAGTTGAGCAGGTGGTGCATGCCGACCGCGATCAGACCGCGGTTGGCGACGCCGAAGATGCCCGCGCCGACGGCGCCGGAACCGACGAGCCACTCACCGAAGTTGTGCAGACCGGTGCCGAGGACCGGCCAGATGAGACCGAAGACGATGCCGATCAGCAGGCCGGCGAAGGCCGAGAGGATCGGGACGAGGCGGCGGCCGCCGAAGAAGCCCGCCCACTCGGGCAGCTTGGTCCGGTAGAACTTCTGGTAGATCAGGGCGACCACGAGGCCCATCACGACGCCGCCGAGGACCTTGGCGTCGACCGGGGCCTCGACCATGGCGATCTTCCCGTCGACCACCTTGGCGATCTTCGGGAGGTTGGAGTCGGTGAACGTGGCGAGCACGTTCTTGAAGACCAGGTAGCCGGTGACGGCGGCGAGGGCCGTCGAGCCGTCCGACTTCTTCGCGTAGCCGATCGCGATGCCCACGGCGAACAGCAGCGCCATGTTGTCCAGGATCGCGCCGCCGCCCGCGGACATGTAGCCGGCGATCTTGTTGATGAACTCCGGCATGGAGGCCGAGCCCAGCATGTCCTTGTCGCCGAGACGGACCAGCAGTGCGGCGGCCGGCAGCACCGCGACGGGGAGCATGAGGCTCCGGCCGATGCGCTGCATGACGGCCATCACGCCAGCGCCCTTCTTCTTCTCCGCAGCGGTCGCTGTGGACATGGGCTTCCTCCAGTGGGCAAGGCGCAGCCAGGGGACAGGGGAAAATGGGGTGGCGGCGTCTCGGAAGAGACCACTGGCTGCTCGGCAGCGGCATGGTCTACACCATTAGGTGGTGTAGACCAGTTGTAGCACGGTCGGGGTTAGATAAGGAACCTTCGATTTTGTGTGGCCTACGCCACAGGACGAAGGGCCTCCGGATCGCTGGATCCGAAGGCCCGGGCCTTGTGTCACAAGGCGGTTCGCGCCGGGGTCACGCCTTGGTGTTGTCCGCCTGCATCGCCGCGATCTCCTCGTCCGACTCCCGCCCCGGCGTCGGGATGTCGAACACCGTGATGGCGAAGCGGAACACCGCGTAGTACACGGCCGCGAAGCACAGCCCGATCGGGATGATCAGCCACGGCTTCGTCGCCAGCCCCCAGTTGATGACGTAGTCGATCAGACCCGCCGAGAAGCTGAACCCGTCGTGCACCCCCAGCCCCCACGTCACCGCCATCGACACCCCCGTCAGCAGCGCGTGCACCACGTACAGCATCGGCGCCACGAAGAGGAAGGAGTACTCCAGCGGCTCCGTGATCCCCGTGACGAACGAGGTCAGGGCCACCGACAGCATCAGCCCCCCGACCTCCTTGCGCCGCAGCGGCTTCGCGCAGTGCGTGATGGCCAGCGCCGCCGCCGGCAGCGCGAACATCATGATCGGGAAGAACCCGCTCAGGAACAGCCCCGCATGCGGGTCGCCGGCCAGGAACATGTTGATGTCCCCGTGCTTCACCACCCCGTCCGGCGTCGTGAAGGAACCGAACTGGAACCACACCGGTACGTTCAGGAACTGGTGCAGCCCGATCACCAGGAGCGCCCGGTTCGCCACGCCGAAGATCCCCCCGCCCAACGAGCCCAGGCCGATCAGCCAGTCCGAGAAGCGCTCCAGCGCGTCACCCACCGGCGGCCAGATCCACAGGCACACCACCGCGAACGCGATCGCCACGAACGACATGATGATCGGGACGAGCCGGCGCCCGTTGAAGAAGCCCAGCCAGTCCACCAGCTTCACCCGGTGGTACCGCTGCCAGAACCACGCGGCCAGCAGCCCCATCACGATCCCGCCGAACACCCCCGGGTTCTGGTACGTGTACCCCGCGAAGGTGTCCGTCGGGGTCAGGCACCCGCCCCCGATGTCCCTCGTCCCCACCGGACACGCCTTCGGGAACGCGTGCAGCACCCCCCGGTAGACGAGGAACCCCGCCACCGCCGCCAGGGCGGTCGACCCGTCCGCCTTCTTGGCCATGCCGATCGCCACACCCACGCAGAACAGCAGCGGCAGCCCCAGATCCGGGTCGAGCAGCGCCCCGCCCGCCCCCGCCATCACCCTCGCCACCGACGTCCAGTCCAGGCCGTCCTTGCCGAACACGTCCGGCTGCCCCAGCCGGTTGAGGATGCCCGCGGCCGGCAGTACCGCGATCGGCAGCTGGAGACTGCGCCCCATCTTCTGCAGCCCCGGGTACAGGCCGCTCCACCACTTCGGCCGGGGTGCCGCCTTGGCACTGCTCGCGCTCATCCGCGTCCTCCGTGGGCCGGCCCGTTTTGGCGGTCGCAGTACGTGCGGCACACTGGTGTAGACCAGTTGTGGGCAGGCTGCTGCTGATCGTCATCATTCGGCAGACGCCTCGCTCGTGCTCGCGTAGATAGGCCAACCGTGAGCTACCGTGACGAAGCGGGCGCGGCTGGTCACGGCCGCCGAGACTCGTTCTTCGCCACACTCAGGGAGAAACACATGGCCACCAAGGCTGAGAAGATCGTCGCCGGGCTCGGCGGGATCGAGAACATCGAAGAGGTCGAGGGCTGCATCACCCGCCTGCGCACCGAGGTCCTCAACCCCGACCTGGTCGACGAGGCCGCCCTGAAGGCCGCCGGCGCCCACGGCGTCGTCAGGATGGGCACCGCCGTCCAGGTCGTCATCGGCACCGACGCCGACCCGATCGCCGGCGAAATCGAAGACATGATGTGAACCGCCCCCGCGGAGCATGACCAGGACCCCGTACCGGCCCGACCGGACGGGGTCCACCCGTACCCCCCGCCCGCCCCCCCCACTGCCCGCACCCGACCCCCGGCCCGCGCCCCCAGCGACTAGGCTCACCACCATGTCTCGCATCGACGGCCGCACGCCCGAACAGCTCCGCCCGGTCACCATCGAACGCGGATGGAGCAAGCACGCCGAGGGCTCCGTCCTCATCTCCTTCGGAGACACCAAGGTCTTCTGCACCGCCTCCTTCACCGAAGGCGTCCCGCGCTGGCGCAAGGGCAGCGGCGAAGGCTGGGTCACCTCCGAGTACTCGATGCTCCCCCGATCCACCAACACCCGCGGCGACCGCGAATCCGTCCGCGGCAAGATCGGCGGCCGCACCCACGAGATCTCCCGCCTCATCGGCCGCTCGCTGCGCGCCGTCATCGACTACAAGGCGCTCGGCGAGAACACCATCGTCCTCGACTGCGACGTCCTCCAGGCCGACGGCGGCACCCGCACCGCCGCCATCACCGGCGCCTACGTCGCCCTCGCCGACGCCGTCGCCTGGGGCCAGAGGAAGAAGCTGATCAAGGCCGGCCGCAAGCCCCTCACCGGCACCGTCGCCGCCGTCAGCGTCGGCATCGTCGACGGCGTCCCCCTCCTCGACCTCTGCTACGAGGAGGACGTCCGCGCCGAGACCGACATGAACGTCGTCTGCACCGGCGACGGCCGCTTCGTCGAGGTCCAGGGCACCGCCGAGGGCGAGCCCTTCGACCGCAAGGAGCTCAACGCCCTCCTCGACCTCGCCGCCGGCGGCTGCGCCGACCTCGAAGCGCTCCAGCTCGGCGCCCTGGAGCTCCAGCTCCCGTAAGGCCCCTCCGGCAACCGCGCGCGGCGGGCCCGCGTCTTCCCCGGTACGGGCGCACGGTCACACGGCCGCGCGCCCGTACCCGTACCCACACCCCCGGGGGGACCGCATGAACCTCACCCAGCCCAAGCTCCGCATGGCCGCCGCGGTCCTCGCCGCCACCCTGGCCGTGCCGGCCCTCACCTCCTGCGACGCCCTCTCCACCGCGATGGACTGCGCCAACACGGCGGTGGCCATAGCCAACAGCGTCGACAACCTCCAGCAGGCCGTCTCCAACGCCGGCAACAGCGTCCAGGACACCCAGAACGCGCTGAACCAGATCGACACGGACCTGAAGAAGATCAAGGACCAGACGGGCAACGCCGACCTCGGCAAGGCCGTCGACTCCATGAGCACGGCCGTCAGGAACGTCCGCACCTCCATCGAGCAGGGCAACGCCGCCCCCGACATCAAGCCGGTCGCGGACGCGGCGGCGGAGATCTCCAAGGTCTGCACCCCGGGCTGACGGCCGGGACCCACCGCGATAATGGCGGTATGACCCGCCTGATCCTCGCCACCCGCAACGCGGGCAAAGTCACCGAACTCCGCGCCATCCTGTCCGACGCCGGCCTGCCGCACGAACTGGTCGGCGCGGACGCCTACCCGGAGGTCCCCGACGTCAAGGAAACCGGCGTCACCTTCGCCGAGAACGCCCTCCTCAAGGCCCACGCCCTGGCACGGGCCACCGGGTACCCCGCCATCGCGGACGACTCGGGCCTGTGCGTCGACGTCCTGGGCGGGGCCCCCGGCATTTTCTCGGCCCGCTGGGCCGGCGCCCACGGCGACGACCGGGCGAACCTCGAACTCCTCCTGAACCAGCTCGGCGACATCGCCGACGGCCACCGCGGCGCCCACTTCTTCTGCGCGGCCGCCCTCGCCCTCCCCGACGGCACCGAACGCGTCGTCGAGGGCCGCCTCCTGGGCACCCTCCGCCACGCCCCGGCGGGCGGCGGCGGCTTCGGCTACGACCCGATCCTCCAGCCGCTGAACGAGACCCGCACCTGCGCGGAACTCACCCCGGCGGAGAAGAACGCCATCTCCCACCGCGGCCAGGCCTTCCGCGCCCTGATCCCGGTCCTGCGCGAACTCCTGGGCTGACGGGGCCGGCCCCCGCAGAGCCCGAAGGCCCCGTACGCGGCTGCGTACGGGGCCTTCGGCGTGCGTGCGGTTGGGGGGACTCGAACCCCCACGGGTTTTACCCCACTGGGACCTAAACCCAGCGTGACTGCCAATTCCACCACAACCGCGACAGTTTGAGCAATTCGGACATTGCCCTTGAGTGGCTCCGCTCAGTCTACGGCGGCGGGTGCCTGAAGGGCGACAGGGTCCCGGCGCCGCTTTCGACGCCACGTGCCGGCGGGGGAGTGGCAAGTGGGGCGCAGGCAGCGGAGGTTCTCGCACCGGTTGTCGCGGCGACCCGCGTGCCACCGGCGCCCGGTCGTTGCGTCCGACGCGCGGAACGGCCCGCGCCGGGAGGTGCGGGCCGTTCCGTGGAGGCGGGGCGGGGTCAGATGCCCAGGTCCTTGATGATCTTCGCTACGTGACCCGTCGCCTTGACGTTGTAGAAGGCGTGTTCGACCTTGCCCTCCTCGTCCACGACCACCGTGGAGCGGATGACGCCGGTCACCGTCTTGCCGTACAGCTTCTTCTCGCCGAAGGCCCCGTACGCCGCCAGGACCTCCTTCTGCGGGTCGCCGACCAGGGTGACCTTCAGGTGCTCCTGCTCGCGGAACTTCGCGAGCTTCTCCGGCTTGTCCGGGGAGACGCCGATGACGTCGTAGCCGGCCGCGGCCAGGACGTCCAGGTTGTCCGTGAAGTCGCAGGCCTGCTTGGTGCAGCCGGGGGTCAGGGCCGCCGGGTAGAAGTAGACGATGACCTTGCGCCCCTTGTGGTCGGCGAGCGAGACCTCGTTGCCGTCCGCGTCGGGCAGGGTGAAGGCGGGGGCGGTGTCGCCCGGCTGGAGTCGCTCGCTCATGTCGACAGTCTCCTCGTGAAGGCAGCGGTACGCCACGAGACTAAGCTGACAGCCTGTTCATGGGGGACCACGCCCCACACGACGACACGACGACGGAGGCAGCGCGGTGCCGGAAGCCAGGACCCCCGCACAGATCGAGGCGGACATCGTCCGCCGCCGCGAGCAGCTCGCCGAGACGCTCGACGAGATCGGCGTGCGCATGCATCCGCAGACGATCATCGGGGACGCGAAGGCCAGGGTCGCCTCGACGGTCGACCACACCGCCGGGCGCGCCGTCGCGGCCGTGAACCGGCTGATCACGGATGTGAAGGACAGCCTGAGGCACGAGGACGGCGCTCCGCGCTTCGAGCGGATCGCCCCCGTCGCGCTGGTCGCGGCCGGCGTGGTCGGGCTGGTCGTGGTCTCCTTGCGCCGCAAGCGGTGAGGCCCGCGTGATGACGACCCTCGGGAGCGCGCGGCGCGCGGCGGCAGGTAGGTTCGTGGCGTGAGCGAGAACACCACCCACGACAAGCTGCCCATCCGCATGCTCCACGACCGCGTGCTCGTGAAGTCCGACACCCCCGAGGGCGAGCGGCGCTCGGGCGGCGGGATCCTGATCCCGGCGACGGCCGCGGTCGGCAAGCGGCTCGCCTGGGCCGAGGTGGTCGCGGTCGGGCAGAACGTACGGAGCGTGGAGCCCGGCGACCGCGTGCTGTACGACCCCGAGGACCGCGCCGAGGTCGAGGTGCGCGGGGCGACGTACGTGCTGATGCGCGAGCGGGACCTGCACGCCGTGGCGGCGGAGCGGCTGGAGGGGTCGAAGGACTCGACCGGGCTGTACCTCTGACGGAGCCGGTACTCAGGGACGGGAAAGGGCTGGTGACCGGGGTCACCGGCCCTTTTGCGCGCCCTTTGCTACGGTGGTGGGGAACCGCCCCGACGAGACGCGCCGTACCGGGCTGCTGGTCGGCCGATCGGCCGATCGGCTCGACGCAAAGACGACGCACCCCCGTTCGCTCTCGTCCCGGAGGTGCCGTCATGGCCTGGGTTCTTCTTCTCGTCGCCGGTCTGCTCGAAGTCGGCTGGTCGATCGGCATGAAGTTCACGGAGGGCTTCACCCGGCTGTGGCCGTCCGTGTTCACCGGTGCCGGGATCGTCGCCAGCATGGTGCTGCTGTCCTACGCGGCCAAGACCCTGCCGATCGGTACGGCGTACGGCGTGTGGGTGGGCATCGGCGCGGCCGGTGCGGCGGTGCTCGGCATGGCGGTGTTGGGGGAGCCCGTCACCGCCGCCCGGATCTTCTTCATCTGTCTGCTGCTGGTCGCCGTGGTGGGGCTGAAGGCCACTTCCGGGCACTGACGGCCGTCCCGGTCATTCGAGGAACACCGACGGCGGGCGGCGGCGCGGGGTGAGGCCGCCGCCGGTGTTCTGGCCGCCGGTGGTGTCGCCGCCCGTGGTCTGGCCGCCGTTGTTCTGGCCCCCGGTGGTCTGGCCGCCGTTCGTCTGGCCCCCGGTGTTCTGGCCGCCGTTCGTCTCGCCGCCCGTGTTCTGGCCGCCGTTCGTCTGGCCGCCGTTGTTCTGGCCCCCCTGGTTCTGCCCGCCGTTGTTCTGGCCGCCCTGGTTCTGCCCGCCGTTCGTGCGGCCGCCGTCCGGCGGGGTCGGCGGGTTGGGCTGCCCGCTCTGGTCCGGGAGCCACGGCGGGCGGCTGCCCTGCGGCTGCTGCGGGGAACTGGGCTGGACCGGCGGCAGGGGCGGGGCCGCGCCCGGCTGGAGGTCCAGGTCGAAGTCCTGCGGCTCGGTGCCCTCCAGGGCCTTCTTCGTGTACGCCGCCCAGATCCGCGCGGGATAGCCGCCGCCTCCGAGGCGGGGCTCGCCCAGGGCCCCGTACAGGGACTGGAGGGTGCCCGTGTCCGGGTCCTGGCCCATGATCGAGACGACCGTCACCAGGTCCGGGGTGTACGCGGCGAACCAGGCGGCCCGGTCGAGCTCGGCGGTGCCGGTCTTGCCGGCCGCCGGGTGGCCGGCCGCGAGGGCCTCCGTACCGGTGCCGTTGTCCACGACGCTGGCCAGCATGGACGTGGTCGTGTCGGCCGCCTCCCGGGAGACGGCCTGCTGCGGGGTGCGGTCGGGCAGGCGCAGGTCGTGGTCCTCCTTGCTGACCTTCTCCACGAGGGTGTACGGGGTGCGCTTGCCGTGGTCGGCGAGGGTGGCGTAGGCCTGGGCCATGTCCAGCACGCTGGCCTGCATGGTGCCCAGCGCCATGGCCGGGACGGCGTCGAAGTTCGGGGTGTCCTCGGGGATACCGAGGTCGATCGCGGTCTGCTTGACCTTCGCGGTGCCGACGTCGACGACCATCTGGGCGAAGACGGTGTTCACGGAGAGGTCGGTGGCGGTGTTGACGGTGATCGGCCCGTACGACTGCTGGCCCTCGTTCTCGGGGGCGTAGGGGATGCGGCTGCCGATCACGCGGCGCCGGTTGTCGCCGTTGTAGACGGTGTTCGGGGTGATCCGCCGGCCGTCCTGCGTGCGCGAGTCGTTCTCGACGGCGGAGGCGAAGACGAACGGCTTGAAGGTGGAGGCCACCTGGTAGTCGTGCCGGGTCGCGTTGTTGACGTACTGCTTGGTGTAGTCGATGCCGCCGTACAGGGCGACGACCTTGCCGGTGGCCGGGTCGATGGAGGCCCCGCCGGCCCGCACGACCCGGTCCGCCGGGCGGCCCGCCGGGTCGAGCTTGTCGACCATCTGCTTCTGGACGGCGTCGACGAAGGCCTTCTCGCGGCGTTTGTCGATGGTGGTGGTGATCCGGTAGCCGCCCTCGGCGAGGGTCTTCTCGTCGAGGATCCCGTTGTCGCCGAGGTAGTCCTTGACGGCCTCCACCAGGTAGCCGCGCTGGCCGGACAGTCCCGCGGCGGGGCGCACCTTGCCCGGCTCGGGGAAGGTGGCCGCGGCCCGCCCCTGGGGGGTCATCCACTTCTTCTTGACCATGCCGTCGAGCACGTAGTTCCAGCGGGCGAGGGCGCGGTCGCGGCTCTGGGGGTGCGAGACGACGTCGAAGGCGCTGGGGGAGTTGAGGAGGGTGGCCAGGTAGGCGCCCTCGGAGGTGGTGAGCTTGTTGACGTCCTTGCCGTAGTAGGCCTGGGCGGCGGCCTGGATGCCGTAGGCGTTGCGGCCGAAGTAGCTGGTGTTCAGGTAGCCCTCAAGGATGTAGTCCTTCGACTTCTCGCGTCCGAGTTTGATCGCGATGAAGAACTCCTTGACCTTGCGTTTGATCGTCTGTTCCTGGCCCAGGTAGTAGTTCTTGACGTACTGCTGGGTGATGGTGGAGCCCGACTGCGTGCCCTTGCCGGTGGCGGTGTTCCAGGCGGCGCGGACCATCGCCTTGGGGTCCACCGCCCGTTCGGAGTAGAAGTCCCGGTCCTCGGCGGCCAGTACGGCTTCCTGGACGCTCCGGGGGACCTGCGACAGCGGGACGTTGACGCGGTTGACCTCGCCGTCGCGGGCGAGCGGGGATCCGTCGGAGTAGAGGAACACGTTGGACTGGGCGGTGGCGGCGGCGTTGGCCGGGGGGATGTCGACCAGCAGGTAGCCGGCGACGAGGGCGCCGCCGATCAGCAGGAGGAGCAGCAGGATCCCGCCCAGCACCATCCGCCAGGTGGGGACGAGGCGCCGCCATCCGGTGCGCTTGCGCCCGTTCCTCCCGCCCTTGGGCCCGCCGCCGCCCTTGGGCCCGCCGCCGTCCTTGCCGCGGGGAGGAGGGCCGCCCCCGGGCCGGGGGGTGTCCGGATCGCGAGGGGTCCAGCCCTGGGGCGGTGACTGGTCGCTCATCTCCGGGACTCCTCGTGACCGTGTGAATTAACCACATTTGTACCTCATGGGGACTGCCCGACGGCCGCTGGCTCCGCTCCGGTCGGGCAGGAAAAAAGGTCGCGCGGCCCGCCCCCGCGCACTAGGCTCGCGCGCTTTGGCCGACGTAGGAACGACGTGGGAAACGGAGGGATACGGTGCGTCTCTATCTCGCCGTCGCGGCGGGCGGGTTCCGGCGCTACGCGGCCTACGGAACGGCGACGGCCGCCGGGGTCTTCACGAACACCGTGTTCGGCTTCATCGTGGCGTACACGTACGTCGCCCTGTGGGACGAGCGTCCCCACCTCGGCGGATACGACCAGGCCCAGGCCCTCACCTTCGTCTGGGTCAGCCAGTCCCTGCTGGCGGCCGGCTCGTTGATCGGCGGCGGCTTCCAGGAGGAACTCCAGGAACGCATCCGCACGGGTGACATCGCCGTCGACCTGTACCGCCCGGCCGACCTCCAGGGCTGGTGGCTCGCGGCCGACCTCGGCCGGGCGGGCTTCCAGCTGCTGGGGCGCGGGCTGCTGCCGCTGGCGGCGGGGGCGTGCGCGTTCACCCTCGCGCTGCCGTCCGATCCGCTGCGCTGGCTGCTGTTCCTGCTGTCGGTCGGGCTCGGGCTGGTGGTCGGGTTCGGGGTGCGGTACCTGCTGGCGCTGGCCGCGTTCTGGCTGCTGGACGGCGGGGGCGTGAACCTGATGGCCACCGTCGTGACCGTCTTCTTCTCCGGCATGCTGCTGCCGCTGACCGTCTTCCCCGGCGGTTTCGGGGAGTTGGTGCGGCTGCTGCCCTGGTCGGCGATGCTCCAGGTCCCGCTGGACGTGCTGCTCGGCACCCACGCCGGATCCGGCGGCGCCGTGCGGGCGCTGGGCTTCCAGGCCGTGTGGGCGCTGGTCCTGCTGGGCGCGGGGCGGCTGGTGCAGTCGGCGGCGACCCGGAAGGTGGTGGTCCAGGGTGGCTGAGGCGACGGCGGACCGTGCGGACGCGGCGGAGTACGGGACGGGTGCGGCCTCGCCGGGCGCGTGGCCGTACGAGGCCGGGGCGGGCCCCGGCGGCCGGTTGCGCGAGGGGCTGCGCGGGTACGGGCTGATCGTCGGGATGTGGATCCGCTCGACGATGACGTACCGGGCCTCGTTCCTGCTGGCCACCGTCGGGAACGCGGCGATCACGGTCCTCGACTTCGTCGCGATCGCCATCATGTTCTCCCACGTCGAGGCGCTCGGCGGCTTCACCCTGCCCGAGGTCGCCCTGCTCTACGGGACCTGCTCGGCCTCCCTGGGGCTGGCGGACCTCCTCCTCGGCAACACCGAGCGGGTCGGCGCGCGGATCCGTGACGGCTCCCTCGACACCATGCTGGTGCGCCCCGTCCCGCTGCTCGCGCAGGTCGCCGCCGACCGGTTCGCGCTGCGCCGGCTCGGCCGGATCGCGCAGGGGCTGGGGGTGCTGGGCTGGGCGGTCTCGGTGCTGGACGTGCAGTGGACGCCGGGCAAGGTGGTGCTGGTGCCGGTCATGGTGGTGGCCGGCGCGGGGATCTTCGGTGGGGTGCTGGTGGCCGGAGCGGCCTTCCAGTTCGCCGCCGGTGACGCGGCCGAGGTGCAGAACTCCTTCACGTACGGGGGCTGCACCATGCTCCAGTACCCGCCGTCGGTGTTCGCGAAGGAGCTGCTGCGCGGCGTGACCTTCGTCGTCCCGCTGGCCTTCGTCAACTGGCTGCCCGCGCTGCACGTGCTGGGGCGGCCCGATCCGCTGGGGCTGCCGGGGTGGGTCGCGTACCTGAGCCCGGTGGTGGCCTTCGCGGTGTTCCTGCCCGCGTCGCTGGCGTGGCGCGCGGGGGTCCGTTCGTACCGAAGCACGGGGAGCTAGTCGTGTCCGATGCCCTCATCTCTGTCGAGGCGGTCGAGAAGGTCTTCGAAGTACGGCGGCGGACGGGACTGATGCGCCGGGAGAAACGCCAGGTCAGGGCGGTGGACGGGATCGGTTTCGAGATCGCGCGGGGCGAGGTCGTCGGCTACATCGGGCCCAACGGCGCCGGGAAGTCCACCACGATCAAGATGCTGACCGGCATCCTCACCCCGAGCGGCGGCCGGCTGCGCGTGGCGGGCATCGACCCCGCGCGGGAGCGGATGCGGCTCGCGCACCGGATCGGGGTGGTGTTCGGGCAGCGCACCACCCTGTGGTGGGACCTCCCGCTGAAGGACTCGTACGGGCTGATGCGCCGGATGTACCGGATCCCGGAGGCCCGCTTCCGGGAGAACCTGGACCGCTGCGTGGACCGCCTGGACCTGGCCGCCTTGCTGGACGTCCCGGTGCGGCAGCTCTCGCTGGGCCAGCGGATGCGCGGGGACATCGCGGCCGCGCTGCTGCACGACCCGGAGGTGCTGTACCTGGACGAGCCGACGATCGGTCTGGACGTGGTCAGCAAGGCGCGGGTGCGGGGCTTTCTGCGGCAGCTGAACGAGGAGCTCGGGACGACGGTGCTGCTCACCACGCACGACCTCCAGGACATCGAGCAGCTGTGCGAGCGGGTGATGGTGATCGACCACGGCCGGCTGATGTACGACGGTGCGCTGGGCGGGCTGCACGCGCTGGGGGACGGCGGCGAGCGGACGCTGGTGGTGGACCTGGAGCGGGAGCTCCCGCCGCTGGAGGTGGCGGGGGCACGGGTCGTACGGGTGGAGGGGCAGCGGCAGTGGCTGGCCTTCCCGGCCCGCGAGTCGGCGGCGCCGCTGGTGGCGGCGGTGGCGTCGCGGTACCCGCTGCTGGACCTGTCGGTGCGGGAGCCGGACATCGAGGACGTGATCGCGCGGATGTACGCGGGGAGGGCGTAGGGGGCCGGGGGCCGGGTGCCGGGTGCCGGCTGTCGGGGGTCTGGGGTCGGGCGTCGGGCGTCGGGGGTCCGGGGTCCCCCGTCCGGGACCAGGGGGAAATCAGGGGCGGAGTCGGGGTCCTCCCCGGGGTCCGGGCCGTTCTGCCGGGGGCCTTCCGCGCCTAGTGTGGCCCGCATGAGCGATGAGCGCCCGGAGCAGGCGACGCCCGAGAAGACATCCCTGGAGAAGGCCCCCCGGCAGAGCGCCGGCGAGGGCGCGGCGGCCCCGTCCCTGCGGGCGTCGGACGCCGACCGAGAGCGCGTGGTCGAGCGCCTGCGCGACGCCGTCGCCGAGGGCCGGATCGACATGGAGGAGTTCGAGGAGCGGCTGGAAGCGGCGTACAAGTCCCGCACGTACGCGGAACTCGAACCCCTGACCCGGGACCTCCCGGCCCCCGAGCCGGGCCCGGTCTCCCGGTACTCCGCCGCGCCCGCCTCCTCCTGGCAGTCCCGGATCGGCGGGATGGCCGGCTCGTCCTCGGCGGTCGCGGTCATGTCCGGGTTCCAGCGCAAGGGGCGCTGGACGGTGCCCGCGCAGTTCAACGCCGTGGCCTTCTGGGGCGGCGGGGAGCTCGACCTGCGCGAGGCCGACTTCGCGGCGCGCGAGGTCGTCATCACGTGCGTGGCCATCATGGGCGGCATCGAGATCACGGTCCCGCCGGGCATCGAGGTCGACGTACGGGGCATCGGCATCATGGGGGGCTTCGACCAGGGAAGGTCCCTGGAGAACCGTCCGGAACCGGGCGCGCCGCGGGTGGTCGTGAACGGCCTCGCCTTCTGGGGCGGGGTGGCGGTCAAGGTCAAGCAGCCGAAGCCGCCGAAGGAGCTCAAGGGCGACAGGAAGCCGGTCGGCGGCGAGCTCCGCAAGGAGCTCTAGCGGGACCCGGTCGGCGGTGGTCAGCGGCGCGCCGGGAACTCCACGGCCCTCCCGGGAGTCGGATGCTATGCAGACAAAACCGGCCATCGGGGGAAGGCAGGAGCACACATGAAGGAACCGGGACCGGCTGCGGCGCCGCCCGCCCGCGGCACGTTCGCCTTCAGCGAGGCGGACGAGGAGCGGCGGCGCGGCGTCCGCCGGATGAAGACCACGGCGACGGGCCTGCTGATCGGCGTCGCCGTCGTCTACGTCCTGGCCACATGCGCCCGCCAGGCCTGGGGCGCGGGCGGCTGGGCCGGGTACGTCGCCGCCGCGGCGGAGGCCGGCATGGTCGGCGCCCTCGCGGACTGGTTCGCGGTGACGGCCCTCTTCCGCCGCCCCCTCGGGCTGCCCATCCCCCACACGGCGATCATCCCCACCAAGAAGGACCAGCTGGGGGTCTCCCTGGGGGAGTTCGTGGGCGAGAACTTCCTCTCCGCCGATGTCGTACGGGCCCGGCTGCACGCCCTCGGCATCGGCGGCCGGCTTGGCGCCTGGCTGGCGGAGCCCGAGCACGCCGACCGGGTGACGGCCGAAGCGGCCACCGCGCTGCGCGGCGCCCTGACCGTGCTGCGCGACGCCGACGTCCAGGCCGTGGTGGGTGAGGCGATCACGCGGCGGGCGGAGGCGGCCGAGATCGCACCGGGGATCGGCAAGACCCTGGAGCGCGTCGTCGCCGACGGAGGCCACCGCCGCGCCGTCGACCTGGTCTGCGCCAAGGCCCACGACTGGCTCGTCACCCACGGGGACTCCGTCGTGGACGCGGTCCAGGGCGGCGCGCCCGGCTGGACCCCGCGCTTCGTCGACCGCAAGGTCGGGGACCGGGTGTACAAGGAGTTGCTGCGCTTCGTCACGGAGATGCGCGACATGCCCGGCCATCCGGCGCGCGGGGCGGTGGACCGTTTCCTGGCGGACTTCGCGGCGGACCTCCAGTCGGACACGGAGACGCGGGCGCGGGTGGAGCGGCTGAAGTCCGAGGTCCTGGCCAGGGGGGAGGTCCAGGACGTGATCGCGTCGGTGTGGACGGCGGTCCGCTCGATGATCATCTCGGCGGCGGAGGACGAGCGCAGCGAGCTGCGCCTGCGCGTCCGCTCGTCCCTGATGTCGCTGGGCGCCCGGCTGGCGACGGACGCCCGGCTGCAGGCCAAGGTGGAGGGGTGGATCGAGGGCGCGCTGGTATACGTCGTCACCACGTACCGCGCGGAGATCACCTCGCTGATCACGGACACGGTGGCGGCCTGGGACGCGGAACACACCTCCCGCAAGATCGAGGCCCACATCGGCCGCGACCTCCAGTTCATCCGCATCAACGGCACGGTGGTGGGCGCCTTGGCGGGCCTGCTGATCTACTCGGTCTCGCGGGCGCTGGGGGGTTAGGGCGGGGCGGTGGAGTCCCGCCGCCTGCCCCGTGGCGCCTGGCGCGCGCTCCAGACGCCGCGGGGCCGCCCTCCGGGCGACGGCGGGACGTTCCCTGTACGGCTCGCGACCGACCGTCGAGCCCCACTCCGGTCCGTCCCCCCGAGGGCGTCCCGCAGCCCGCCGGAGGCCCTCGGGGAACCGGGGTCAGCCTCGGTCGGCCACCGCCCACGCCGTCGCCGCCACGACGCCCGCCGCGCCGACGACGGCCGGCCACGCGCCGACCTTCTTCGCCAGCGGGTGCGCTCCCGCGAAGCCCGCCAGGTACAGCGCCCCCAGGCCGGCCGCCGCGGGGACCCCGCCGCGGCGGTGCCACTCCCGGCCGGCGACGATCCCGGCGGCGCCCAGCACCACACCGCCCAGGGGCCGCTTCTTCGTCCAGCGGGCGACGGCGTAGCCGCCGATCAGCCCGGCTGCCGCCACCGCGGAACTCGGTACCCGCGCCATGTGGAACTCCTCGTCGTGTCATGCGTACCGCGTACGGACGCGCGAACAGGCCAATATCGTGCAATGAGCCGTTGGAACCGTTCGAGCCGTTCGAAAGGTTCGAACCGTCCACGAGGCTAACGCGGGCGCCTGGAACCCCGGCGGACCCCCACCGCCCCGAGCGCGAGCACCGCCCCGCCGACCACGGCGTGGGGCACCGCCTCCCGCAGTCCGCGCGGCAGCAGCGCCACGGTCCCGAGGACGAGCAGGAAGGCGAGCGCGCACCGTCCCACCGCCCGCAGCAGTCTGTCCACGGCTGCTCAACGCCCGGCGCCGCCCCGCGACACGCCCACCCGGCGGCCGATTTGTCGGCACACGCCGGGTTCCTCCTATCCGTGGGGTTCGGGTCCTCCCTGGCCTACTTTCGGTCCACCACCCCACTCCCGCCTCCCCCCGCCCACCGGAGCCGCTCGTGATCTCCTACGGCCGCACCGTCCTCGACCTGGCCGACGAACTCGTGGACGCCTACGCCGACGTCTTCTCCGCCCCGCCCTGGAACGAAGACGCAGAAACCATTCGCCAGTTCGCCGACCGCCTCCAGGCCGACGTGCGGCGCCCGGGCTTCCGTACCGCCTTCGCCCAGTCCCCCGCCGGCGTCGACGGCTTCGCCACGGCGTGGCTGACCCAGGCCCCCCTCCCCGAAGGCCGCGGCTATCCCCAGGTCGCCGCACAACTCGGCCGGGACCGGGTGCGCGATCTGCTGATCGGGGCCCTGGAGATAGACGAACTGGCCGTACGGGCCTACGCGCGCGGCGCCGGAACCGGCCGGGCCCTCCTCGGCGAGATCACCGCGGACGCCCCGCAGCACCGGGCCTGGCTCCTCACCTCCCGCCTGGCCGAGGACACCGTCGCCACCTACCACCGCCTGGGCTGGCACGAGGTCCCCGCGCTCCCCGGCACCGAAACGAACGTGGTCGTCTTCCTCTCCCCAAACCACCCGGGCCACCCCTGACCCCCCCGGGCCCCGCGGCCGGGGCCGGGGCCGGGGCCCTGAACCCTCCCGGCCCCCGAACCACCGGGGCCGCCCCTGAGCGTCCGGCCCACCGAGGCAAGGCCTTGAGCACTGCGCGGGCCACCCAGCCCAGCCCCGAGCCTCCTCGGACCTGGCCCGGATCACCTGGGCCGCCCCTGGTACCCGCCATCCACAGCCACCCGAACGAGACGACTGGACACCCCCGCTCCGGGCATACCGGGGCCATGATCAACCACAAGGCATCCGCACCGATCGCCCGCCGCCAGCTGAACCTCGCCACCCGTCACCAGCTCACCGCGGCCGGCGTACCCGACACCACCATCACTTCCCGCACCCGCCCCGGCGGCCCCTGGCAACGCCTCCTGCCCCGCGTCTACCTCCTCCAGACGGGCCCGCCCGACCGGCGCCAACACGCCCTGGCCGCCGTCCTGTACGCCGCCGAACCCACCGCGGATCCCCTCACCGGCGACACCGCGGCCCTCACCGGCGGAGCCGCCCTCGCCCTCCTCGGCGTCCGGGACGCCCCGCACACCCCCACCGACGTCCTGATCCGCAGCCCGCGCCGGCTCACCGCCACCCCGCGGGTCCGCCCCGTGACGACCTCCCGCTGGCCCGGCACCCTGACCGTCGCCGGAGTGCCCAGCGCCCGCCCGGTCCGCGCCGCCGCAGACTTCGCGGCCCGCTGCCCGGACCCCGACCGGGTCCGCTCCGTCCTGGCCCAGGTCGTCCAGTCCGGCTGGTGCCACCCGCACGACCTCCACACCGAACTCCGCGGCGCCCGCCTCCTGTCCCGCCCGGCGGTCCGGGCCGCCGCCGGGGAACTCCTGGCCGGGGTCCGCTCGATCGCCGAGGCGCAGGCCCGCGACGTCCTCACCGCCACGGACCTCCCCACCCCGCTCTGGAACGCCCGCCTCCACACCCCGGACGGCGCCTTCCTGGCCAGCCCGGACGCCTACTGGCCCGACGAGGGCGTGGCCCTGGAGATCGACTCGGCGGAGTACCACTACACCCGCGACGCCTGGCACACCACCCTCCGCCGCCGCCTCCGCCTGGAGGCCCACGGCGTCCTGGTGGTCAGCGCCACCCCGTCGATGATCCGGGACACCCCCGAGGAAGTCCTCAACGCCCTCCGCACCCTCCTCACCCTCACCACCCCCCGCCCCACCCCACCCACCCTCACCGCCCGCGGCCACGTCCAGCTGGCCCTGTCGGTCTGACCGAAGGGGCGACGCGTGGCCGGCCCAGAATGGTGCCGTGGAGAAACTCGCGACGACGGCCGCTGTGCGGGCCCGGATGAGCAGGCAGAAGAGTCACGACACCTCCATGGAGGTATCGCTGCGCAAGGCGCTGCACGCGGCCGGGGTCCGTTACCGGATCCACCGCAAGCCGGTGAAGGGCGTACGACGGGAGGCGGACATCGTCTTCGGTCCCGCCCGCGTGGCGGTCTTCGTGGACGGCTGCTTCTGGCACGGATGCCCCGTCCACGCCACATGGCCCAAGAACAACGCCGATTTCTGGCGCACGAAGATCGAGGGCAACCGGCGACGGGACGTCGACACCGACGCCCGTTTCGCCGAGGCCGGTTGGTTGGTGCTTCGCGTCTGGGAGCACGAGAGCGTGGAGGAGGCGGCGGCACGCGTGCTTCGGGCTGTCGCCGACCGCCGCGCCGTCCGCCTCTCGCCGCGGCGCGGGACGGCCTGACCACCCGTCGGCTGGAGGGTGGTCCGGGGCGGACCCGTCCGGGACCGGATCAGGGCGTGTTGCCCCCGTGGCATTCCGTGTACGGCTTCCCCGAGGTGCACCAGCAGGGGGCGGTGGGGGTGGGGGGCCAGGGGGTGGCTTTGCCTCGGGCCGCCAGGGTGGTGGCGTATTCGGCCAGGAGGGACGGGGAGGCCGGGGAGGACTTCTCCGAGGCGGCGAACGCCTCGTACGAGGGGACGCTGCCCGTGACGATGCCGAGGTTCGTGGTGCCCGAGGCGGCCAGGGCGCGGAGGGAGGCTTCGACCTTGGTGAGGTGGGCCTCGTGGGAGGGGTACTCCGACGTGAGGGTGGGGTAGCTGGTCAGGAGCTCCGACAGTTCGCGGGCCGGCCAGTGGAGGATGGCCACCGGGAAGGGGCGCGAGAGGGCGGCGCGGCGGTCGCCGAGTTCGGCGCGCAGGCGGGCGATCTCGGCGCGGAGCTCGGCCGGGTCGTTGGAGCCGAGGGCCCAGATGCGCTTCGGGTCGTGGAGCTCGTCCAGCGGGATCGGGCCGATGTGGCGGGTGTCGGCGACCATGTCCCAGTCGTCGTGGGGGAGGGCCAGGAGCCGGCGGACGCGGTGGCGGCCCGTCAGGAGCGCGGTGGTGGCCTGCGTGAGGGGGGTGTCCTCCGAGGTGAGGAGGGTCGCCGCCTCCGTGAAGCACTCGTGGGAGGCCTCCAGCTCGTCGTGGGATTCGAGGGCTTCGGCGATCACCTCCCAGGGGGCCGGGTCGGTCGGGGCCGCGGCGCGGATGCCGGAGATCAGGGCGCGGGCCTCGGCCTCGTGGCCGTACTCCCACAGGTTCGCCGCCTGGCGGGCCTTGATCAGGTGGGGGTTGGCGGGGGAGGCGGAGAGCAGGCGGTCGTAGAGCGCGCTCGCGCGGTCCCTGGCGTCGCCCAGTTCGAGGTGGGCGGCGGCCTGGAGGAGCAGGGGCTCCTGGTCCTCGGGGTAGCGGGTCGCCGTGCGGATGAGGCGCTCGGCTTCGGCGATGTGCTCTGCAGGCGTGTCGGGGCGCATGGTTCACACCGTACTGCCGCTGGTCAGTTGAGGGGGGAAGTCTTAGGGTGCCGGCCGTGCGGGATCGGGTGCGTGTCGTGGTGCAGGGGCGCGGTCGGCGGGCGGGGCGGGCCGGGCTCGCACGGCTGCTGTGGGTGGGCGCCGAGGTGATCACCACGGTGGGCGTGGTGGTGGCGTTGCTGGTGGTGCACCAGGTGTGGTGGACGAATCGGCAGGCCGCGGCCGGTGCGCGGGAGCAGGTGCGGGCTCTGGAGAGGGGATGGGCGGACGGGGAGAGCGAGGGGAGCGGGGGCGAAGAGGTCGGTGAGCGGCCCGGGGAGGAGGTCCGGCAGGGGGAGGGGGCTGTCGAGGGGGGCTTGAGCGGTGGTTCGGGTGGTGGGTCCGGCGGGGGCGCGGTGGGGGGTGCGTCCGCGGCGAGCGGTGGCGGGGGGAAGGGCGGCGGGAAGCCCGCACCCGTGGCTTCCGCTCCGGCGCGGGACGAGGCGTACGGCGTGTTGCGCATCCCCCGGCTCGGGCTCGCCGTCCCCGTCGCGGAGGGGATCGACCGGCGGGCCGTGCTGGACAAGGGGTACGTCGGGCACTACCCGGGGACGGCCCAGCCGGGGGCGGAGGGGAACTTCGCGCTGGCCGGCCACCGGAACACCCACGGGGAGCCGTTCCGGTACCTGAACCGGCTGCGGGAGGGGGACGAGGTCTCCGTCGACCTGCGCGGGCGGCGGTACACGTACGTGGTGGGGAAGGTCTTGGCGGAGACCAGCCCGGGCGACGTGGGGGTCATCGCGCCGGTGCCGCGGAGCGCGGTCCGTCCCGGGTACGGGTATGAGGGCGCCGGGTCCTACATCACGCTGACGACGTGCACGCCCGAGTACACCTCCCGGTACCGGCTGGTGGTCTGGGGGACCCTCAGGAACGTTGTCAGTGCGACCCGTTAGTGTGGAGCAGCTGTCGGTCGCGAGTTCCGGTGAGGTGGGGGGTGGTTCGTGTGGGGCGCCGTGAGGTGCGTCGGTTCAGCGTGTCCTCCTTCCTGTTCCACGAGGGCTCCCGCGTCGCCCGGCTGCTCGTCGCGCTCCTGCTGCTCGGCGGGGTCCTCGGGCTGCTGTCCGGGGAGCCCGGGCTGGCGGCCGGAGTGGTCGTGCTGGCCGCGGCGGTCGCCATGGGCGCGGCCCTGCTGGCGGCGTGCCTCGTGCGGCCCGTGCCGCCGCACCGCATACGCACCGCGATCCGTGATCGCGAGCAGCGCACGGCCTTCCTGCCGCAGCGTGATCCCGACGCTTCGGGCCGGTCGCGGCCCAGGGCGCCCGGCCGTCTGGTCCTGACGGCCGCGTAGGGGCGCGCAGTGTCCACTGCCTTCCGCTCTTCCTTCGACTGAACGCTGTTGCCGCCCCTCGCGGGTCGTCACGCCGAAATGCCTCTTTTCGACGTTCGACGAGACCCCTCGGAGGGCCCGCGTGTCCGTTTTCACCCATCTTGTTGTCGAGCTGGGCCGGCTCCTGGAGCCGGTACTGGCCGAGTCCGCGACCGCTGCCGCGATCGTGCTGTTCACCCTGCTCGTACGGCTCGCCCTCTTCCCGCTGGGCCGGGCCGCCTTCCGTGCGGCGACCCCGGCGGCGGGGTGCCTGCCGGTGCTGCTCCAGCTGCCGGTGTTCTTCCTGATGTACCGGTCGTTCTCCTCGGGGGACGAGCTGCTCGCCCACCGGCTCTTCGCCGCGCCCCTCGGGGCCCGCTGGTCCGGGGCGCTGGAGGCGGGCGGTGTGTTCGGGGCGCAGGGGCTGGTGTTCCTGGGGCTGTTCGCCGCGATCGCGGTGGTGGCCGCCTGGAGTGCGGTACGGGGGCGGCGGGCCGCGGCGGCCGCGCCCGCCGTGGCGCCGGTGCCGCCCGCGGTGAAGGGCGCGGGGGCGGCGCCCGCCCCTACCGCGGAGCAGCTGGCGGCGGTGCGCAGGCTGGGCGGTGTCCTGCCCCTGCTGTCGTTCGGGACGCTGATCACGGCCGCCGTCGTACCGCTGGCCGCCGGGCTGTACCTGCTGACGACGACGGCCTGGTCGGTGGCCGAGCGTGCCTGGCTCCAGCGCCGGGCGGCGGGCGCGGCGGCGGGAACGGCGGCGGGGG
This sequence comes from Streptomyces racemochromogenes, assembly GCF_044129415.1. GTDB lineage: Bacteria > Actinomycetota > Actinomycetes > Streptomycetales > Streptomycetaceae > Streptomyces > Streptomyces racemochromogenes_A. The sequence continues at coordinate 50,601 of NZ_JBBDHD010000015.1, read as the reverse complement.
CGAAGCCGGGGGTCTGAGCGGCGGTCCGCGGTGCCGCCCGGCCCGGCCCGGCGGGAACGGGGCGAGCCGGGTCGGAGGGGCGCGTTCCAGTACGTGAACAGGGTCTTGCGGATGGGGCGGACATCTTGGAGGATCAGCCAATCCTCCGATGGCCGCAACCCATCGGCCGGCCCCGGGCACGCCCGCGGGCCGACCACCCACGACCACGGGAGAATGCCCATGAAGCTGCTGCGTGTCGGACCCGCAGGGTCGGAGCGCCCCGCGCTGCTGGACCGGGACGGGACCCTTCGGGACCTGTCCGGCCTGATCACGGATGTGGACGGGGCCCTGCTGGCCGACGACTCCGTGCTGTCCCGCGTACGGGACGCCGCCGCGGGCGGGGAGCTTCCGGTGCTCGACGCGGAGGGGCTGCGCGTGGGCCCGCCGGTCGGCCGCATCGGCAAGGTCGTGGGCATCGGTCTGAACTACTTCGGGCACGCGGCCGAGATCGGCGCCGAGCCGCCGGCCGAGCCGATCCTGTTCCTGAAGGCCCCGGACACCGTGGGCGGCCCGGACGACACCGTGCTCATCCCGCGCGGCAGCGTGAAGACCGACTGGGAGGCCGAGCTCGGCGTCGTCATCGGCAGCACCGCCCGCTACCTGGGCTCCGCCGAGGAGGGCCTCGCGCACGTCGGCGGGTACGTGCTGGTCAACGACGTGTCGGAGCGCGAGTTCCAGATCGAGCGCGGCGGCACCTGGGACAAGGGCAAGAACTGCGAGACGTTCACCCCGCTCGGTCCCTGGCTGGTCACCGCCGACGAGATCCCGGACCCGCAGGTGCTGGACGTCAAGCTGTGGGTCAACGGCGAGCTCAAGCAGGACGGCAACACCTCGGACCAGATCTTCCCGGTGGGCGAGGTCGTGCGGTACCTGAGCCAGTTCATGACGCTCCACCCGGGTGACGTGATCGTCACGGGCACCCCGGGGGGCGTGGCCATGGGCCGGCCGGAGCCGAAGCCGTACCTGCGGGCCGGTGACGTCGTGGAGCTGGAGATCGAGGGGCTCGGGCGTCAGCGCCAGGAGTTCAAGGACGCGTAGGTGACGTAGCGCCGTACGGCAAGCAGGAGGGCCGGGCCGCCCGAGGCGGCCCGGCCCTTACCCGTGCGTGCGGTGTCAGCCTTCGGCGGACGCGCGACGGCGGCGTCCCGCCACCACCAGGCCGGCGCCCGCGGTGAGGGCGGCCGCCCCCGCGCCCGCGGCCCAGGTGGTCCCGGAACCGGCGCCGGTGCTCGCGAGCGGGGCGGAGGAGGAGCCCCCGGCCGGGGTGGTGCCGCCGTCGCCCTTGCCGCTGCCCGTGGCGACGGCCGGCCGGACGCCGCCCTGGCCCTGGCCCTGGGTGTCGCCGGTGCCGGTGCCGGTGCCGGTGCCCGTTCCGGTTCCCGTGCCGTGGCCCTCGTCCTTGGCCCGCGCCACGTGCTGGCCGGTCTTGAGGAACGCGGCGCGGTCCTCGGGCGTGCCCCCAAGGGCGGCGAGCGCGGCCTTCTTCAGCTCCGGGCCCGCCTTCCCGACCATGGCCGAGATCAGCACCTGGTTGTCGACGTCGCGCAGCTCGTGCTGGGTGGTCGCCACGAAGGTGCGCAGCTGCGCCGGGGTCGGGTTGCCCTCAAGGAGCTTGATGATCCCCTCCTTGAGACCCGGCCCCGCGTCCTTGATCATCCCGAACAGGGCGACCCGGTCGTCCTCGGCGCGGACCTGGTGCTGGCCGGTCGCGACGAACGCGCGGATCTGCTCGCGCGTGCCGTGGTCCAGCAGCTCGTTCACGGCCTTGGTCACGCCCCGGCCGGCGCCGTTGAGCATGCGGGTCAGCTCGGCCCGGTCGTCCTTGAGGCGGGCCGCGTGCTGACCCTCGTTCAGGAACGCGGTGTACGCCTCCTGGCTCTCCTTGCGGAGGGCCTCGACCGCGGCCGCCTTCACGGCCGGGCCGCCGGAGTTGTGGATCCGGGAGATCTTGACCTCGTCGTCGGTGAACTGCTCCTCCGCCAGCTCGACCGTCAGGAACCGCCGCATCTGCTCGGCCGTTCCCTTGAGCGCCTTCGCGGCCGCCTCGCGGACGCCGGGACCACGGTTCGGGTCGGCCAGGAGTGCCTCGATCGCCGCCCGGTCCTTCGCCGCCTGGGGGTCCTCGGCGGGCGTGCCGGCCGGCTTGTCCGCCGCCGGCTTCCCCTCGACACCCTGGTCGGGCGCGGTCGGGGACGACGGGTGGGACGGCCCGCCGGCCGCTCCCTCGGCGGCGAAGGCGGGCGAGGAGAGCAGGACGGCCGGCGCTATCGCGGCGGTGGCCACGATCGACGCGATCCGGGGCAGCTTCACAGGTGGGGTTTCCATTCTTCACATGCGTGATGATCGGCAGCCTGTGCAGGATAGATCGTTTGTTCGCATGGAAACCGTCGATTTTGCGACAAGGTGGATCAGAGGGTGACGACCGACCCCTCATGGGACGACGTGCGCGCGGCCTCCAGCACCGCCAGGCAGTCCGCCGCCTCGTGTGCCGTGACCGGGGCCGGGCCGCCCGTGCGCAGTGCCTCCGCGACCGCGGCGTAGTAGGCGGGGTAGTCGCCCGGAACCGTCGGCACCGGGTCCCCGCCGCCGGTCAGCGGGGATTCGCCGGACCCGACCCGCCCCCACAGGTGCTCGGGCTCCTCGCCCCACGCCGCCCCGTCGGGACCGCCCGGGCGCAGTCCCTCGCGCAGGGCGGCCTCCTGCGGGTCCAGGCCGTACTTGACGTAGCCGGCCCGCGAGCCGAGGACGCGGAAGCGCGGTCCGAGCTGGGCGGCGGTGGCGCTGACGTAGAGGTGCGAGCGGACGCCGTTCGCATGCGTGAGCGCGATGAACGTGTCGTCGTCGGCCTCGGCGCCCGGGCGCCGCACGTCGGTCTCCGCGTAGACCCGTACGGCCGGGCCGAACAGCACCAGCGCCTGGTCGACGACATGGCTGCCGAGGTCGTACAGCAGCCCGCCGATCTCCTCCGGCGCACCCGACTCGCGCCAGCCGCCCTTGAGCTGGGGGCGCCAGCGCTCGTAGCGGGACTCGAAGCGCTGGATCTCGCCGAGTTCGCCGTCGGCGAGGAGGCGGCGCACGGTGAGGAAGTCGTTGTCCCAGCGGCGGTTCTGGAAGACCGAGAGGAAGGTGCCGGTCCGCTCGGCGAGCGCGGCGAGTTCGCGCGCCTCGGCGGCGGTGGCGGCCAGCGGCTTGTCCACGACCACGGGGATCCCGGCGGTGAGGGCGGCGGTGGCGAGGGGGACGTGGGTCTTGTTGGGGGAGGCGATGACGACGAGGCCGAGCGGGTCCTCGGCGTCACCCGCCCGTTCCCACAGCGCGTCGGCGGTGGCGGCGACGCGGACGCCGGGGTGGGCGGCGCGGGCCTGCGCCTGCCGGCCGGGGTCGGAGGTGACGACGGTGTCGAGGACGAGGCCCTCGGTGGCGGAGACGAGCGGCGCGTGGAAGACCGAGCCGGCGAGTCCGTAGCCGATGAGCGCGACGCGCAGGGGTGTGCCGGGAGTCTGGGGGATGCGGGGGGAGGCGTTCATGCGTCCACTTTGGCAACAGTGTTGTGTAAGTGCAAGGAGGGTGGACAATGAGGGGGTGAACAGGGGAAACGTCGGGGGCGGTCGGAGTCGGGGCGGCGGGAGCGGTGGCGGCCGGGGCGGGGTGAACCTGCCGGTGCTGCGCGGGCACAACGAGGCCCTGCTGCTGGACCTGCTCCGCGCCGCGGGCCCGCCGGGCCTCGGGCGCGCCGAGCTGGCCGAACGGGCGGGGCTCACCCCCCAGGCCGTCAGCAAGATCACCGCCCGGCTCGCGGCGGAGGGCCTGGTGGCCGAGGCCGGCCGGGACGCGTCGACCGGAGGCAAGCCCCGGACCCGGTTGAGGCTGGTCCCGGACGCCCGGCACGCGGTGGGGGTGCACCTGGACCGCGACGAGCTGCGGGCCGTACGGGTCGACCTGGCGGGCGCCCTCGTCGCGGAATGGAGCGGCCCGCTGGACTTCGGGGCGGGGCCGGAGGCGGCGGTGGACGCGGCCGTACGGGCGGTCGCGCGCGTCTCGGGCGGCGCGGAGGCACCGCCGCTGGCGGGAGTGGGCGCGGCCGCGCCCGGGCCGCTGGACTGGCGGACCGGGGTCATGGGGCGGGTGACGGGGTTCCCGGAATGGGAGGGGTTCCCCTTGCGGGAGGCGCTGTCGGGGCGGCTGGGCGTGGCGGTGGTGGTGGACAAGGACACCAACGCCGCGGTCGCGGCGGGGGGATGGGCCCGCGCCGGCGGGGCCGATGGGGTTGAGGGGGCCGGAGAGGCTGGAGGGCCGGGCGGGGCTGGCAGGGCCGAGGGCGTTGGCACGTCCGGCTTCGGCGGGAGTCCGGACCCGGGCGGGCCGGACCCGGGCGGGCCGGACCTGGGCGGGCCGGACCTGGGCGGGCCGGACCTGGGCGGGCCGGACCCGGGCGGGCCGGGGTCGGGCCTGGGTGGAGCGGGCCTGGGCGGGCCGGGGTCGGGCCTGGGCGGGTCGGGTCTGGGCCGGGCGGGCTTCGGTGGGGCAGGCCTCGGCGGGGCGGACCTCGGTGGGCCGGGCGTGCGCGGGCCTGAGCAGGGCGGGCCGGGGCCGGCCTCGTCGGGCCGGGGCGGAGTGGACCCCGTGCGGCCGGGCCCGGGAGGGCTGGGGTCCGGCTCGTGCGTCTACCTGCACGTCGGGACCGGGCTCGGGGCGGGGTTGCGGCTCGACGGTGCGGTGTACCGGGGCGCGCGGTCGGGCGCGGGGGAGTTCGGGCACCAGGTGCTGCGGCTGGACGGCCCGCTCTGCCGGTGCGGGGGCCGGGGCTGCCTGGAGGTGCTCTGCCTGGAGGCGGTCGCCCGGGGTGACCTCGTGGAGGCGGCGCGGGTGCTGGGGGAGGGGGCGGCGAACCTGGTGGCGCTGCTGGACGTGGACCGGGTGCTGTTGGGGGGCCGGGTGGTTGCGGGGGCGCCGGAGGTGTTCGTCGGCGGGGTGCGGGAGGTGCTGGCGGGCCGCGCCCTGACGGCCGACCCGCCGGTGGTCGGCCTCGCACCGGCCGGGGTCGCGGAGGGGGCGGCGGAACTGGCCCTGGCACCGCTGTTCGGACACGGCTGACCCGAGCGACCCGTCCCCGGCCGGGGCGGTGCCGGTACCGCCGGGCCCCGCCGTGCGCGCCGGTGGTGCGGGACGTGTCGGGCACGCGGTGGCGGCCGGGGCGGGGTGTGCCGCGCCCGCTGCGGCGCGGCGGCTCGGGCCGATTGCCTGCCCCTGCCGCCCCCCCACCGCGCAGTCCCGCGCCCTGCCGCGCCGCCCCGCCCCGCGCCCGGGGGCGATACCGCTGGGGGCCGTTGCCGGGCCGTTGCCGGGCCGGGGTGGGCCGGGGCCATCCGGGGGGAAAGCGGGAGGTGTCGGGCGTGGGGGTGGGGCCTGGGGGTGGGGGCGTGGGAGGGTGCGGGCACGGCGGGGTGATTGTCGCCTCGTCCGATCATTACTCCGTCCGGCGAGCAGCGAGGTCTTCCATGCGACTGCGCAACGCCCCCGCCCTCACCGCCCTCCTTCTCGCCCTCTCCGCACCTCCCGCCACCGCGGACACCGGCACCGGCGGCGCCCCCCACCCCGCGCCCGCCCCCGCCATGCCCGCGCCGGCCCTCCCTTCGCGGGCCCGTGCCACCTGCGGGGACGGAAAGAGCAGCGCCTTCCCGATCGGGGCGCGGATCCGCGGGGGCCCGGCGGTCTACCGGGCCGGCGCCGGCCCGCAGAGCTGGCTGCTGGACCTGACGAACACCACCGGCGCCACCTGTACCGCCATCCACCCCGTCATCGTGTTCACCGATTCCGCCCGGGCCCTGCGCCCCGCGCACCTGCGCATGGAGTTCGAAGCCCCCGGCGGCCCCTTCCCCGTCAGCCTGGAGCGCAGCGACCGCGACGAGATCATCGCCGTGTTCGACGGCAAGGACGCCTTCCCGGGCTTCTCCGTACCGGCCGGCGGCTCCACCACCGTCAGGGTGCAGCTCGCCTTCGCCCCCGACGCCCCCCTGGGGGAGGTCGTCGCCGACGCCGCGCTGGTGCAGCGGAAGGGGGACGACGGGGAGTGGGTCGGCGAGGCCGGGGGGTACCGGTTCTCCGTCGAGGGCCCCGAGGAGCCGCAGGACACCGTCGCGGCGGGGTCGCTCGCGCACACGGGCCCCCGGGAGTGGGCGTACGGGGCCGGAGCCGTCGCCGCCGTGGCCGCCGGGGCCGGTCTGCTGCTCGGCGCCCGCCGTCTGCGCCGGAGCCCGCACGACCCCCGCCCGCCGCGCTGAACCCGAGTACCGCCGTGCCCGGCCGGGGTCGCCGGCCCCACCCCGCTGCCGCGCCCCCCGTACACCTCCCGCACGTACAGTCCGACCGTGGAAGAACAGATCCGGCACCCCGCCCCCCACCGTCCCGGCTCGCCCGTGCGGTCCGGGATTCCCGAGCACGGGCGCATCCCCAAGTACTACGCCGTCAAGGCCCGCATCGCCGATCTCCTCGACGAACTCGGCGAAGGCGGCGCGCTGCCCACCGAGCGGGATCTCGCCGAGCGGTACGAGGTGGCCCGCGAGACCGTGCGGCAGGCGCTGCGGGAACTGCTGCTGGAGGGGCGGCTGCGCCGCTCCGGCCGGGGTACCGTCGTCGCCGGACCCAAGTTGGAGCAGCCCCTCTCCCTCGCCAGCTACACCGAGGGCGTGCGCCGCCAGGGCCGCCGCCCCGGACGCCACCTCATCGGACTGGAGCGCTTCCCCTGCCCGCCCGAACTCGCCCCCGGCATCGGCGCCGGGGCCGGTGAGCCCGTCTGGCACCTGGAGCGGGTGCTCCTCGCCGACGACGAGCGCGTGGGGCTGGAGAGCACGTACGTCCGGGTCGCCCGCGCCCCCCGCCTCGACGTCGATTTCCAGCCGGACTCCTCCTTCTACGGATACCTCCGCGACAGCCTCGGGATCTCCTTCGGGGACGCCGACGAGAAGCTGGAGACCGTGTTGGCCACCCCCCGCGAGGCCCTGCTGATCGGCACCCCGCCGGCCCTCCCGATGCTGCTCATCCACCGCTTCTCGCGGGACCGGGACGGCCGGCCGCTGGAGCGGGTGCGTTCGCTCTACCGTGGCGACCGGTTCAGCTTCACGACCCGCCTGCGGCCCGAATAGGACCCCGAAAAAACAGAACAACACCGCCTGACCCAGACCCATTGACATCACGGAACGATAACGGGTCTAGTCCAAGCGTCGAGGGCTGTTCACCGCCCCGCTTCCCGCCCGATCCTCCGGGGTCACGGGCCGCCCCGACGGTGGACGGCGTGAGAGTCATAGTCGTCGGAGGCGGCGTGGTCGGCACCATGCACGCCTGGCAGGCAGTCCAACGCGGCCACGAGGTCGTCCAGATCGAGCGCGAGGCCGAGGCGCGCGGCGCCTCGCTGCGCAATTTCGGCCAGATCTGGGTCAGCGGCCGGGCCGGGGGCGAGGAGCTCGACACCGCCCTGCGGGCCCGCGAGCTCTGGGAGCGGATCGGCGCGGAGGTGCCCGGCCTGGGCTTCCGGGCGATCGGCTCCCTCACCCCCGTCCGCAACGCCCGCGAGTACGCGGTCGCCGAGGCGGCCGCCGCCCGCCCCGACGCCGCCGCCCGCGGCTACGAGCTGGTCACCGCGGCCGAGGCGCGGGCGGTCAACCCGGCCCTGCGCGGCGCCTTCGAGGCCGCCCTGTGGTGCGAGCGGGACGCGGCCGTCGAACCGCGCACCGCCCAGCTCCACCTCCGCGAGGCCCTCCGCGCCTCCGGCCGCTACACCTTCCTGCCCGGCCGCGAGGTCCGCGACCTGGCCGGCCCCGCCGCCGTCCGCGACGACCACGGAGACGTCCACCGCGGCGACGCCGTCGTCCTCGCCACCGGCGCCTGGCTCTCCGGCCTGGTCCGTGAACTCGTCCCCGACCTGCCGGTGCGCCGCGTCCGGCTCCAGATGATGCAGACCGCCCCCCTCGGCGAACCGCTCACCACCTCCGTCGCCGACGCCGACAGCTTCCGCTACTACCCCGCCTACCGGGGCGACGCCCTCGACGCCCTCAACGCCGAGCAGGCCCAGTCGCCCGTCGCCGCCGCGCACCGGATGCAGCTGCTGATGGTCCAGCGCCACGACGGCGGCCTGACCATCGGCGACACCCACGAGTACGAGCACCCCTTCGCGTTCGACACCCTCGAAGACCCCTACGACCACCTCACGGGGGTCGTCGAGTCCTTCCTGGGCCGCCCGCTGCCGAAGATCAGGCACCGCTGGGCGGGCGTGTACGCGCAGTGCACCGACACCGGCCGCGTCGTCCACCGCCAGCGGGTCGGCGAAGGGGTCTGGCTCGTCACCGGACCGGGCGGCCGGGGCATGACCTGCTCGCCCGCCATCGCCGAAACCACCGCGAACGAACTGGGCTGGTGAGCCGTATGACCGAAACCCGCACCCCCGGGAAGCTGATCGTCCTCGACATGGCCGGTACCACCGTGGCCGACGGCGGACTCGTCGAGCGCGCCTTCGCACGCGCCGCCGAACGCCTCGGCGTCGAGCCCGGCACCCCCGCCCACACCGAGCAGCTCCGGTACGTCCGCGACACCATGGGCGAGTCGAAGATCTCCGTCTTCCGCCACCTCTTCGGTACGGAGGACCGCGCGCGGCTCGCCAACACCGCCTTCGAGCAGGCCTACGCGCAGCTCGTCGACGACGGCCTCGTGACCGAGGTACCCGGCGCCCGCGCGACCGTCGAGCGGCTGCGGGCCGACGGCCACACCGTCGCCCTCACCACCGGCTTCGCCCGCGTCACCCAGGACGCCATCCTCGACGCCCTCGGCTGGCGGGACCTGGCCGACCTCACCCTCTGCCCCGCCGACGCGGGCGGCCGCGGCCGCCCCTACCCCGACATGGTGCTGGCCGCGTTCCTGCGCACCGGCGCCGTCGCCGACGTCCGCGAGACCGTCGTCGCCGGGGACACGGCCTACGACATGCTCAGCGGCCGCCGCGCCGGAGCCGGCACCGTCGCCGGCGTCCTCACCGGCGCCCACGACCGCGCCGCGCTCACCGCTCACGGCGCCACGCACGTCCTCGGCTCCGTCGCCGAACTCCCCGCCCTGCTCACGGAGTCGTCGTGAGCGGCATCCGCTTCGACTCCGTCTCGGTCGCCTACCACGGCACCACCGTCCTGGACCGTCTCGACCTGACCGTCGAGCCCGGGGAGGTCATGGCCCTCCTCGGGCCCTCCGGCTCCGGCAAGACCACCGCCCTGCGCGCGGTCGCCGGGTTCGTCCGGCCCGCCTCCGGGCGGGTGCTGATCGGCGGCCGGGACGTCACCGCCCTGCCCCCGCACAAGCGGGGCATCGGGATGGTCGTCCAGCAGTACGCGCTCTTCCCGCACATGCGGGTCGCGGACAACGTGGCCTTCGGCCTGCGCGCCCGGAAGACCCCCAGGGCCGAGATCCCGGCCCGGGTCACCGAGGCCCTGGAGATGACGGGGATGGCCGCCTACGCCCGTCGCCACCCCCGCGAGCTCTCCGGCGGACAGCAGCAGCGGGTGGCCATCGCCCGCGCCCTCGCCATCCGCCCCGGGGTCCTCCTGCTGGACGAGCCCCTCTCGGCGCTCGACGCGCAGCTGCGCTCCGGGATGCTGGCCGAACTGGCCCGGCTGCACCGCGAACTCCCGCACGTCTCCATCCTGTACGTCACCCACGACCAGATCGAGGCCCTCACCCTGGCCGACCGGATCGCCGTCATGGACCGCGCCCGCCTCCAGGACTGCGGTACCCCGCAGCAGCTGTACCGGGCACCGCGTACGGAGTTCACCGCGTCCTTCGTCGGCAACGCCAACCTGCTCCCGGTGACGGTCGCCGACGGCGGCGCGGTCTTCGCGGGGCGCCCGCTGACCCTCGACCGGGGCCGCGCGGCCCCCGGATCGACCGCGACCCTGTGCGTACGGCCGCACCTGCTGGGGCTCGGCGAGGGCCCCAACGCCCTGCGCGGCACCCTCGCCGAGGTGCAGTGGCGCGGCGCGACGCACCGGCTGTACGTCGACATCGGCGGGCACCGCGTCAAGGCCGACCTCCCCGAGCTGAAGGAGACCCCGGCCCTGGGGGACGAGGTCACCCTCCACTTCGAGCCCCGCGACGCGGTGCTCCTGACGGCGGGGGTCACCGATGCCTGAACCCGCCCTCCCCCCACCCACCCCACCCCCGGCCGCGCCACCCGCCGCCGAGCCTGGCGCCGTACCGGCCGCGGCGCCGGCTGCCGTACCGGCTGCCCTGCCGGCCGCGGCGCCGGCTGCCGGAGCGGCGCCCGTGCCCGGTCCGGGAGCGGGCCGCCCGGCCCGGCCCGCCGTGCCCGAGCCCGTACGGCCCGAGGCGCCGACGGCCACCCCGCCACCGGCCCCGGCCCGCACCGCGGCCCCGCCCGGGCCCCGGAAGCCGCCCCGGGAAGCGCCCCCGCAGGGGAGTCGGCGTCCGGCCCGGGCCGTGTGGGCGCTGCCGCCCGTGGCCCTGCTCGGGCTCGTCTTCCTCTACCCCCTCGCCCTGGTCGTCCGGCAGTCCCTGACCCCCGACAACGGTGGCGGCCCCTTCGACGCCTACTCCGCCGTCCTCGCCTCCCACGCCTTCCGCGAAGCCCTCGGCACCACCGTCTGGCTGGCCCTCGCCTCCACGGCCGGCTGCCTCCTCCTCGGCTTCACCCTGGCCCTGATCATCGCCTTCGTGCCCTTCCCCGGAGCCAGGGCCGTCGCCAAGTTCATCGACGTCTTCCTCTCCTTCCCCTCTTTCCTCATCACCCTCGCCCTCCTCTTCATCTACGGCACCGTCGGCATGGCCAACGGCCTCTGGACGGAGGTCCTGGGCGGCGCCGAAGGCCCGTTCCGCTTCCTCACCACCCCCTGGGGCGTCCTCCTGGCGGAGGTCACGTACTTCACCCCCTTCGTGATGCGCCCCCTGCTCGCCGCCTTCTCCCAACTGGACACCGCGCAGCTGGAGGTGGCCGCGGGCCTCGGCGCCCGCCCCGCCCGGATCGTCCGGCAGGTGGTCCTCCCCGAGGCCCTCCCCGCCCTCGCGGCGGGCGGCAGCCTCGTCCTCGTCCTGTGCCTCAACGAGTTCGGGATCGTCCTGTTCACCGGCGCCAAGGGCGTCACGACCCTCCCGATGCTCGTCTACGGCAAGGCCATCCTCGAATCCGACTACCCGGCCGCCTGCGTCGCCGCCGTCGTCAACATCGCCCTGTCCATCGGCCTGTTCGGCCTCTACCGGGGAGTGGGCAAGCGTGCTGGTGCATAGCAGGGGCGGCCGCCGGGCCGCCTGGTTCCTGTTCGGGATCCTCTTCGTCCCCCTCTTCGCCCTGCCCCTCCTCGTGGTCGTGGCCGCCTCCTTCGCCACCCACTGGTCCGGCGCCTTCCCCTCGGGCCCCACCACCGAGAACTACGCCTCCGCCGTCCGGGGCGAATCCCTCCAGGCCCTGACCACCTCCCTGGTCACGGCCCTGGCCGCCGGCCTCCTCGCGCTCGCCGCCGGCACCTGGGCCGCCCTGGCCGCCGCAGCCCTGGGCCGGCGCGGAAAGCGGCTCCTGGACGCCCTGTTCATGCTGCCGGTGGCCGTGCCGTCCGTGGCCGTCGGCCTCGCCGTCCTCGTCGCGTTCAGCAAGCCCCCGCTGCTGCTCAACGGCACGAGCACGATCGTCGTCCTGGCGCACACCGTCCTCGTCACGGCGTTCGCCTACCAGTCGGTCTCGGCGGCCCTCGTGCGTCTCGACCCCGCGTACGAGCAGGCGGCCGCCTCCCTCGGCGCCCGTCCCGCGTACGTGCTGTGGCGGGTCAGGCTGCCCCTCCTGCTGCCGTCCCTCACGGCGGCCGCAGGACTCTGCTTCGCCCTGTCCATGGGCGAGCTGAGCGCCACGATGATGCTCTACCCGCCGGACTGGACGCCCCTCCCGGTCCGGATCTTCACCGCCACCGACCGGGGTTCGCTCTTCGCCGGATCCGCCGTCGCCGTGGTGCTGATGGCCACCACCCTGCTGGTCCTCCTGGCCGTCTCCCGGATCCGCACCCGGGCCTCCTACCGCTGACCCCCGCCTTCCCCCCGCCCCCTTCCCCCGTAAGGAATCCCCGTGTCCAGAGCGCTCCTGCTCCGTACCGCCACCGCCCTCACCGCCGGCCTCGCCCTCGCCGGCACCCTCACCGCCTGCGGCGGCTCCTCCACCGCCGCAGGCTCCGGCTCAACGGGCGGCGGCGAGAAGACCGTGACCGTCTACAGCGCCGACGGCCTCAAGAGCGACAAGGGCGACGGCTGGTACGACAAGGTCTTCGCCGACTTCACCAAGAAGACGGGCATCGAGGTCAAGTACGTCGAAGGCGGCTCCGGCGAGATGGTCCAGCGGGCCCTGCGCGAGAAGACCAACACCCGGGCCGACGTGCTGATCACCCTGCCGCCCTTCATCCAGCAGGCCGACGGGAAGGGCCTGCTCCAGGCCTACGCCCCGCAGGGCTCCGAGAAGGTCAGCGGCGCCGTCAAGTCCGCCGACTCCAAGTGGACCTCCGTCGTCAACAACTACTTCGGCTTCGTCTACAACAAGAAGGAGCTGAGCTCCGCCCCCAGGACCTGGGAGGAGCTCCTCGACACCAAGTACAAGGGCAGGATCCAGTACTACCCCCGGCGTCGCGGGCGACGGCACGGCCGTCCTCGTCAAGTCCCTGCACGACTTCGGCGGCAAGGACCAGGCGATGGACTTCCTCAGGAAGCTCCAGGCCAACAACGTCGGCCCGTCCTCCTCCACCAGCAAGCTCGCGCCCAAGACCGACAAGGGCGAGCTGCTGGTCGCCAACGGCGACGTCCAGATGAACTTCGCCCAGTCCAGGTCCATGCCCAACCTCGGCATCTGGTTCCCCGCCAAGGACGGCGGCAAGCCCACCACCTTCGCCCTGCCGTACGCGGCCGGCCTGGTCGCCGGGGCCCCGCACGCCGACAACGGCCGGAAGCTCCTCGACCACCTGCTCGGCGAGGACGCCCAGAGGCTGGTCAGCGAGGTCGGCGGCGGCTTCCCCGCCCGTACGGACGTCAAGCCCACCGACGCCAACGCCATCGCGCTCACCCGGCTGATGACCGGCGTCGAGGTCTTCGAGCCGGACTGGGCCGACATCGACAAGAACCTCACGGGCTACGTCGACGCCTGGAAGTCCGCGACCGGCAGCTGAGCGGCCCCGCCGCCACGAGGACCGAGTACGCCCGCCCCCGCTGGGCCGTCCGGGCCGTGGACGCCCCCGGCGCCCGCGGCCCGCGCCCGCTAGGGTGGTGGTACAGACCACAGACCCACAGGTCAGAGGCGACCAGAGCGGAGAGAAATCCGTGGCAGAGCGCAAGCCGATCGAATCCTGGCTCACCGACATGGACGGGGTCCTCATCCACGAGGGCACCCCGATCCCGGGCGCCGATGCCTTCATCAAGCGGCTGCGCGAGTCCGGCAAGCCCTTCCTGGTCCTGACCAACAACTCCATCTACACCCCGCGCGACCTCCAGGCCCGGCTCAGCCGCATGGGCCTGGACGTGCCCGTGGACAACATCTGGACCTCGGCCCTCGCCACCGCGAAGTTCCTCGACGACCAGCGCCCGGGCGGCACGGCGTACGTCATCGGCGAGGCGGGCCTGACCACCGCCCTGCACGACATCGGCTACATCCTCACCGACCACGAGCCCGACTACGTCGTCCTCGGCGAGACCCGCACCTACAGCTTCGAGGCCATGACCAAGGCCGTCCGCCTGATCAACGACGGCGCCCGCTTCATCTGCACCAACCCCGACGAGACCGGCCCCTCCACCGAGGGCCCGCTCCCGGCCACGGGCGCGGTCGCCGCGCTGATCACCAAGGCGACCGGCAAGCAGCCGTACTTCGCCGGCAAGCCCAACCCGCTCATGATGCGCACGGGCCTCAACGCCATCGGGGCCCATTCCGAGACCAGCGCGATGATCGGCGACCGGATGGACACCGACGTGCTGGCCGGCCTGGAGGCGGGCATGGAGACCTTCCTCGTCCTCACCGGGCTCACCACGGTGGAGGACACCGAGAAGTTCCCCTACCGCCCGACCCACACGGTCGACTCCATCGCGGACCTCGTCGACCTGGTGTAGCCGTCGGCCCGATGTGGCCGTTGGTGCGTACGGCTGACACGTACGGGCCAAGAGAGCGCCGCTCCGGATGCGGAGCGGCGTGCCGCGCGTGAACCTCCTCATGAGGAGGTTCACCATGCGAAGTTCTCTGCTCGCTCTCCGTGCCGCGACGGTGGCCGTGACCCTGGCGGCCTGCGCCGCCGTGACCGCCCCCGCCGCCCTCGGGTTCGAAGGGGACCGCGGCGGTGTCTCCGTCGAGCCGAACCCGGTCGGACCGGGGGAGCGGGTCAAGATCCGCGTCCGGGCCTGCGAGGGCGACTGGGCCGTGGCCCGTTCTCCCGTCTTCGACTCGGAGGTCCGGCTGCGCAAGGGCCACGAGGACCCCCGCACGCTCTTCGGCGAGGCCGAGATCCGTCACCACGCCGACCCCGGTTGGCACGAGGTCCGGGTCCGGTGCGAGGGGCGGGACGAGGGTCCGCGCGGCTCCCTGGAGATCCGTCGCGGCCACCACCCCGAACCGCACCACTCGCCCGTCTGGCCGGTCCACGCGGGTGGCGGTGCGATGGCCGCCCAGGTCGCCGAGACCACCCGGCTGGCGTCCGCCTCCGCCGCGAAGAAGAGCCACCACGGCGACGGCCCCGGCCTGCCGCAGACCGTGGTCGGCGCGGTCCTGGCCGCCGCGGCCACCCTCGCCGTCGCCGGGCGCGCCCTGGCCCTGCGCCGCCGCCGCAACCACGGATGAGCGGGCTCGGGTCCGCCGCCGGCGGCCGGCTGCTGACCTTCACCGCCTGGTCGGTGCTGGTGCTCGGCCTCTGGCTGTGGGGCAAGGAGGTCACCGGGGTGCCGTCCGGCCCGCTCCCGGGCCGGGCCGGCGGCCAGTCCGGCCCGGGCCTGCCGGCCGCGCGGGCCCCGCTGACAGCGGCGATGCCCGCACGGGTCGACGTGCCGTCGCTGGGGGTGCAGGCGCCGGTCATCGCGCGGGGCCTGGACCGTCAGGGGGCGGTGGAGCCGCCGCCGTACGAACTGCCCGGCACGGTGGGCTGGTGGGGCGCGGGACCCGCGCCCGGCGCGGCGGGGGCGGCGCTGATGGTGGGGCACGTGGACACGAAGTCCAAGCCGGCGGTCTTCTTCGGCCTGAGCACGGTCAAGCCGGGGGCGAAGATCCGCGTGGCGCGGGCGGACGGGACGGTCGCCGAGTTCACCGTCGAGGACGTACGGGTCTACGAGCGGGCCGGCTTCGACCCGCACGCGGCGTACGGGCCCCGGGTGGGGGGTCGCGCGGAGCTGAGGCTGGTGACCTGCGGGGGGAGCTACGACAAGGCGGCCGGGCAGTACTCGGCGAACGTCGTGGTCTCTGCGTACCTGACGGGTGCGGGGACCCGGGCGGGCGCGGCGGCCTAGCGTCGGCGGCCCGTCGCCCTCATGGAACGAGGAAACCCCCGCAGCTTTCGCTGCGGGGGTTTCCCCTTGTCTGTGCGCCGCCAGGGACTCGAACCCCGGACCCGCTGATTAAGAGTCAGCTGCTCTAACCAACTGAGCTAGCGGCGCTTGCTGACAGGGAAAACTCTACCCCACTTCCAGGGGTGCTCGTGACCAGCCGCGCCCGCGCTGTCCGATTAACCCATGTTTGAGGGTTTTGTCGTGCACGATATGTCTGGGCCGCACCTCATCTGACGCTCCGTCGGGTGCGTGAGCGGCCCGGACCGCCGACGAGCAGGAGCGATCGGGCCCGATCCGGACCGATCAGGGGAGTGGACGGAACCGCATGACGACGCAGCCTCCGGTGCACGTACAGATGCCGATGCCGATGCCGATGCCTGTCTTCGAGGAGTACGAGCCCGCCCGGGACTGCGCCTGTCCCGGCTGCGTGCGGCGGCGCCGGACCCTGGTGCGGGGGCGGGCCATAGCGCTGCGGGAATGCGGGCTCCCGGCCGTGCGCGGGGCCCGCCGGGCGCTGGTACTGGCCACGGCGGCCGGGGTGGTCCTGGGCGGCGGGCCGGCGGCCGCGCTGGCGGCGGACCACCCGGCCCCGCGGGACCCCCGGCCGTCCGAACCCCTGCCGGGCCCGGAGCGCGCGGCGCCCCCCGCTCACGGGGCGGGTGCCGCGCACGCGGCCGGACCCGGCCCGTCCGCCCGTGACACCCCGGGCAGCCCGCAGGGCGGCCGGGCCC
Organism: Streptomyces racemochromogenes; assembly: GCF_044129415.1. GTDB lineage: Bacteria > Actinomycetota > Actinomycetes > Streptomycetales > Streptomycetaceae > Streptomyces > Streptomyces racemochromogenes_A. The sequence continues at coordinate 34,297 of NZ_JBBDHD010000015.1, read as the reverse complement.
CGCTGCACGGGCGCCCGCGCCCCCCGGCCTCCGGGCCGGGCCGGCCGGGCGCGCCGTCGCTGGCGCGCCGCATCGACCGGGCCACGATCATCAACCGGGCGAAGCTGTGGCTGGAGGCGCAGGTCCCGTACAGCATGTCCGAGTACTGGACGGACGGGTACCGCCAGGACTGCTCGGGCTACGTCTCCATGGCCTGGAACCTGGGGACGAACGAGTGGACCGGCAGCCTCGACACCTTCGCCACGAAGATCACGAAGGAGGAGCTGCTGCCGGGGGACATGCTCCTCTTCCACAACCCGGCGGACCCCAACAAGGGCTCGCACGTGGTCCTCTTCGGCGGCTGGGTCGACGAGACGCACACCCACTACACCGCCTACGAGCAGACCCCGCCGGTGACGCGGCGGCTGGCCACCCCGTACGGGTACTGGGAGAACGGCGCCAGGTACATCCCGTACCGGTACAACGGGGTCACCGGCGGGATCCTCCCGGGCGACTCGGTGCCGCCCGCGCCGCAGCCCGCGGCGGCCTTCCCCGGGGTGGCGAAGTTCGGGCCCGGCGCGGACAACAAGTACGTCGCCGAGCTGGGCCGGATGCTGATCGACCGGGGCGGTCTGCGGTTCTACCCCAAGGGGCCCAGCACCAAGTGGAGCGAGGCCGACCGGCGGGCCACGGAGGCGTTCCAGCAGGCGCAGGGCTGGACCGGCGCCGACGCGGACGGCATCCCGGGGCCGGACACCTGGCGGCTGCTGGTCCAGCGGCAGGGCAACGACATCGTGCCGACGGGCCGCACGACACCCCCGCCGGCCCCGCGCCCGGCCCCCCGGCCGGCCCCTCACCCGGGCCCCGTCGGGGTCCCCGCCACGGTGCCCGCCTACCCCGGCCCGGGGGTCTTCCGGCCCGGCCGGTCCCACCCGGCGATCGCCGCGCTGGGGCGGCAACTGCTGAAGAAGGGCTTCGGCACGCACTACACCTCCGGCCCGGGCGCGACCTGGACGGAGGCCGACCGCCGCAACGTCGAGGCCTTCCAGCGCGCGCAGGGCTGGCGCGGCGCCCTGGCCGACGGCTACCCGGGCCCGGAAACCTGGCGCCGGCTGTTCGCATGACGGAGGCAACCATGTACCCCACCCGCACCACGTCCACGACGGGCACGTTCCACCCCGTTCCCCCCTCCGCCCTCCGGCACCCGACCCGCCCCGCCGGCCCCGCGGCGGCACACGCCACCCCGCCGGCCCCGGCCCCCGTACGGGCGGCCCCCGCCGGGGACGCGCCCCCGCGGCGGAACGGGTCGGCGCCGGTCGATGCCCGCGCCGAGGACGTCGGCGGCCCGCAGGACGCCCCCCGGCCGTACGTGGCCCCCTCGGCGTGGGCCCCCGACCCGACGCGCGTGGCCCCCTCGGCGTGGGCCCCCGACCCGACGCGCGTGGTCCGGGCCGGGGACACCGCCCGGCAGCAGCCGTCCGGGGCCGCCGGGACGCCCCGCCCCACGGGAGCCACCGGCTTCGCCTCGGGCCCCGTCGCCCCGGCCCGCACGCCCCACCCGGAGCCACAGGCTTCCGCCGAGCCCCGCCCGCCCCGGGAGACGCCGCCGGCGGCCCGGCCGGTGGAACACCCCGCCGGGCTGGACCCGGTGGCCCGGCCGAGGACCGCGGAGGGCACGGGCCCGCTGACGACCCCGCCCGGCGCCACGACCTCCGGGACGGATCCCCGTGCGCAGGCGGAGCAACTCCGGCCCGGGGCGCCGGAGCCCGGCCATGCGACGGCCCCGCTGCTCCGCACCCACCCCCCGGCACCCCCGACCACACCCCCGGCCCACCCCGGCACCCCCACTCCCCCACCGCAGGCGACGACCCCACCCGCCCCCCTCCCGGAGGCGGCACCCCCGACCCCCGCGACCGCTCCGGCCCCGGAGGCAGCTGCTCCGACCCGCGCGGCCGTGCCCGTCCGGGAGATGGCCGCTCCGGTCCCGGAGGCGGCGGATCCGACCCTTCCCCCGGGTCCCGTTCGGGAGGCGGCGGCATCGGCCGGTTCGCCCGTTCCCGTGGCGGAGACCGCGGTCCCGCGCCGTACGGCCGTTCCCGTGTGGGAGGCGGGGGTGGCCGGTGAGGCCGTTCCCGTTCCGGAGGGAGCGGGTCCGGCCCGTACGGGGCGGGGTGTCGGGGAGGCGGAGGAGCCCGTCCCTGCGGTCGTGCGCGTCCGGGAGGCGGCGGCTCCTGCCCGTGCGGCCGTGCCCGTCCGGGAGGCGGCTGCTGCGGTCGTTCCCCTCCCGGACGCGGCGGCTCCGGTGCGTCCGTCGGGTCCCGTTCGGGAGGCGGAGGCTTCGGCCCGTGCGTCCGTCCCCGGCCTGGGGGCGGGGGTGGCCGGTGAGGCCGTTCCCGTTCCGGAGGGAGCGGGTTCGGCCCGTACGGGGCGGGGCGTTCGGGAGGCGGAGGAGCCCGTCCCGGTGGTCGTGCCCCTCCCGGAGGCAGCGGTCCCGGCCCGTGCGGCCGCTCCGGTCCCGGAGGCGGAGGGGTTCTGGCGGGGTGTCGCGGACCCGGCGGAGACGGCCGGCTCCGTCCGCCGCGCGGAGGTGGCCTTCGGCGAGGTGCCGCTGGTTCCGCCCCGGTCCGCGGGCGGGGAGGCGGGCCCCGGGGAGCCGGAGCACCCGACCACCCCGGCCCCCCGGCCCGAACCGCACCCCCTCGCCACCCGAACCGGCCCGCAGCACCACGCGGACCCGGCCCACCGGCCGGCCCCGCACGCCGGCGCCGAGCCGCCCCACCGGGCGGCCCCGCAGGCCCCCGTCACCCCGAGGGGGGACGTGCCCGCCGCGCGGGACGGTGGGGAGGAGGGCCCGCAGGGGTCGGGGGTGCCCGGACCCGGGGTGGCCGAGATCGTCGCCCAGGCCGTCGCCCGCGGCATCGGGGGCCGGGCGGGGGCGCGGGGGGACGGGGAGGCCGGACCCCTCGCGCCGCGCGGGCCCGTGCGGGGGGCCGCCGTGACCGAGGTACCCGTACACCTGCCGTTCCGGGCCCAGCCCATGGCCCCCGCCCCCGCCCCCGCCCGGCGCCCCGCCGAGCGCGCGGTGTCCGGGGGGCGGCGGGTGCCCCGCGGGGACGATCGGCTGCGGGAGCACCGCGGCCCGGTGCTGCCCGGGTGGATCGCCGTGGCCGTCGGCGCCCTCGCCCTCACCGGCTGCGCGGCCGTGCTCTGGCGGGCCGGGGTGGTCCCCGCCACCCTCGTCGCCGCCTTCGGGGTGCCGCCCCGCCCCTACCAGGGGCTGCGCGTCACCCACTGGCCCCCGCTCGCCTTCCTCGGCGTCGTCACCCTCCTCGCCCTCGGCGGCCTCGGCCGCGCCAAGGCGGGCCACGCCTGGGTGCTCACCCTCTTCGGCAGCTACCGCGGCACCGTCCGCCGTACCGGCCTGACCTGGATCAGCCCCCTCCTGCTGCGCCGGCGCGTGGACGTCCGGCTGCGCCACTGGCGCAGCGAGCCCATGCCCGCCGTCGACTCCGGCGGCCTCGCGCTGCAGGTGGTCGTCCAGGTCGTCTGGCAGGTCCGGGACACCGCCCGCGCCACCCTGGCCGTCGAGGACCACATCGAGTACCTCGCCGAGCAGGTCGAATCGGCCACGGCCCGGGTGCTGTCCCGGCTCCCGGCCGACGCCTTCCACGAGGACGCCCCGACCCTGCGCGACGCCGAGGCCGTCGGCGAGGCCCTGACCCGGACCCTCGCCGCCGAGACCGAGGCCGTCGGCATCGAGGTGTTCTCCGCCCAGCCCACCCGCATCGAGTACGCCCCGGAGGTCGCGGAGGCGATGCGCCGCCGCCGGATCGCGGCGATCGACGCCAAGCACCGGGACACCGTCCTCACCGCCGTCGTCGACGCCGTGGACGACACCGTCCACCGGCTGACCTCGCGCGGGATCGTCGATCTGGACGACTATGAGCGCAAGGCCCTCGTGAAGGACCTCACCGTCGCCTTCTACACCGGCAGGTCCGACCAGTAACAGCCGTACCTGACGCTCACCAGCCGAAACGGGTGGCCGGCAACGACCGGACCGCCCGTTTCGGCATTGGTATAGACATGGCCAACTCCCGTCAATACTGTGGGACTTGGTCTAGACCTAGCCCGTCTCCGGAAGCCCGCGCCCTCCCCAGCGCGCCCCTCCCCACCGTGCGCACGCCCCGCCAGGCACTCCCCCCACACCCAAGGAGCATCATGCGCCCCTTCCGCATACCCGGCCGCGCCGCCGGCGCCACCGCACTCGGCGCCGCCCTCCTCGCCGGCGCGACCCTGTTCACCGCGCCCACCGCGAGCGGCCACGGCTACACCGACACCCCCATCAGCCGCCAGAAGCTCTGCGCCAACAAGACCGTCCCCGACTGCGGCCCCATCCAGTGGGAGCCGCAGAGCGTCGAGGGCTACAAGGGCTTCCCCGCGGCCGGCCCGGCCGACGGCCAGATCTGTTCCGGCGGCCACAGCGAGTTCGCCCAGCTCGACGACCCCCGCGGCGGCACCTGGCCCGCCACCCGCGTGACCTCCGGCCAGAGCTTCGACTTCCGCTGGCAGTTCACCGCGAACCACTCCACCACCGACTTCAGGTACTACGTCACCAAGAACGGCTGGGACCCCACCAAGCCCCTCACCCGGGCCTCCCTCGACCCCCAGCCCTTCCTCGTCGTCCCCTACAACGGCGGCCGCCCGGACATGACCACCATCCACCGCGGCACCATGCCCGGCGGCAAGACCGGGCGGCACATGATCCTCGCCGTCTGGACGGTCAACGACACCGCGATGGCGTTCTACGCCTGTTCCGACGTTCAGTTCTGACGCAACGTCAGTTACCCTCCGGCGGCATGCGGACGACGAGCACGACCGAAGCCGGAACCGTCGCGGAGCTCATCGCGCGCCAGTGGGGTGACCACCGGCCCGGCCTGAAGTACGGTGCGGAAGCCGGCCCCGGCGGCATCCGGACGCCGGCCGTCGTCCTCAGCCGCCACCGGGCCGCCCAGGAGGCCGCGGCCCGCGCCGCGCTCCTCGCCGACCTCCTGCCGCCCGGAGCGGAGCCGCACGTGGGGGTGCTGCTCGACAACACCCCCGAGTTCCCCGCCTGGCTCGGCGCGGCGGCCCTCGCCGGGGCCGCCGTCGCCGGGATCAACCCCACCCGGCGCGGCCCCGAACTGGCCCGCGACATCCTCCACACCGACTGCCGCCTCCTCGTCACCGAACCCACCCACCTCCCGCTCCTGCGCGGCCTCGACCTGCCCGGCGTGCGGATCCTCGTCACCGGCACCGAGGAGTACGACGCCCTCCTCGCCCCCTACGCCGCCGCCGCGCCCGGCGAGGCCCGCGTCCGCCCGGGCGGCCCCCGCCCCGACAGCCGGCTGCTCCTCTACTTCACCTCCGGCTCCACCGGCGCGCCCAAGGCCGCCGTCTGCAGCCAGGGCCGCCTCGCCGCGGCCGGACACTCCCTGGCCCGCCACTTCGACGTCACCCCCGACGACGTCCACTACGTCTGCATGCCGCTCTTCCACGGCAACGCCGTCATGGCCTGCTGGCTGCCCGCCCTCGCCGCCGGCGCGCCCGTCGCGCTGCGCCGCCGCTTCTCCGCCTCCGCGTTCCTGGACGACGTGCGCGCGTACGGGGCCACCTACTTCACCTACGTCGGCCGGGCCGTCCAGTACCTCCTCGCCACCGGCCCCCGCCCCGACGACCGCGAGCACACCCTGCGCCTCGGCTTCGGCACCGAGGCCGGCGCCGTGGACGCGGCCCGCTTCGCCGAGCGGTTCGGGGTCCGGCTGGTCGAGGGGTACGGGGCCACCGAGGGCGGCGCCTCGATCCAGCGGACCCCCGACACCCCGCCGGGCGCCCTCGGCCGGGCCGGCGCGGGCGACGACCTGGCCGTCGTCGACCCGGAGACGGGCCGTCCGTGCCCGCCGGCCGTCCTGGACGCGCGGGGCCGCCTGTACAACGGCGAGGAGGCCATAGGCGAGCTGGTCAACCGGGGCCGCAACCACTTCGAGGGCTACTGGCGCAACCCCGACGCCGAGGCCGCCCGCACCCGGGACGGCTGGTACTGGACCGGCGACCTGTTCTTCCGCGACCCCGACGGCTTCCTCTACTTCGCGGGCCGCACGGACGACCGGCTGCGCGTCGACAGCGAGAACCTGGCCGCCGCGGTGATCGAGAACATCCTGGCCCGCTGGGAGGCCGCGGCCGCCGTCGCCGTCCACGCGGTCCCGGACGAGGTGGCGGGGGACCAGGTGATGGCCGCCGTGGCCCTGCGCGAGGGTGCGGCCTTCGACCCGGACGCCTTCGCCGCCTTCCTCGCCGCACAGCCGGACCTGGGCACGAAGATGGCCCCGCGCTACGTCAGGATCCTCGACGCCCTGCCCGTCACCGCGACGAACAAGATCCACCGGGCCGCCCTGCGCCGCACCGGCTTCCTGTGCCCCGAGCCCGTCTGGCACCGCGTCGCCGGCGCCTACCGCCCGCTCGACGCGCCGGCCCTGGAGGCGCTGCTGTCGGTGTACGGGGACCAGGGCCGCCGGGACCTCCTGGGCCGCTGAGCGGAACCGGGAGGCGCGCGGAGCCCTCTTCCTCCGGGAGGGGGGTTCCCATGACGACGACCACGACGACCATGACGACCACACCGCCCACCGCGCCGTCGGCCGCGAAGGCCTGCGCGGCCGCGGCGGCCCTGCTCCTGAGCCTCGCCCTGGCGGCCTGCGGCACGCACCCGGCGGGCCGGGCGGCCCCGCCCCCGCCGGCGCCCTCCCCGTCCTGCGCCGCGGCCGCCCCGAACCTCCCCACGGAGGAGGACCCGGGCACACCCGAGCCCCCGACGGACGAGGACACCGGCACCCCGCAGCCCCCGACGGACGAGGACACCGGCACCCCGCAGCCCCCGACGGACGAGGACACCGGCACCCCGCAGCCCCCGACCGACCAGGACACCGGCACCCCCGGCCCGCCCACCGACGGCGGCGCCGCGCGCCCCTGCCCGGTCGTGGACGGCTGGTACGACATGACCCGGGAGTTCAACGCCTACTACGCCCGCCACCGCGCCGACGCGGACCGGCTCGTGCCCGCCACGGGAGCCCAGGAGGTCCGGGTCCGCAAGGACGGGGGGACCGGCCAGGCCCGGATCGCCTTCACCACCGGCTCCGTCGGCAAGGGCCTCGGTGAGGACGGCCGCCGGCTCGCGCACGTCTTCGCGGACTGGCGCCACGAGGTCTACGGGGACACCGGCACGGTCAGCGTCCGCACCCCCGACGGGACCGAGATCGCGGCCCTCTCCTGGTGACCGGCGGACCTGGTTTGGAGCACCCCTCGGGACCAGGTAGTATTTTCTCTGTCAGCAAGCGCCGCTAGCTCAGTTGGTTAGAGCAGCTGACTCTTAATCAGCGGGTCCGGGGTTCGAGTCCCTGGCGGCGCACCTGATCTTCGGGCGGTTTCCGGTTCACCGGGAACCGCCCGAAGTGCTTTCCGGGCCCTGCCCAGCAGAACCCCCCGCGCCCCTTGCCCCTGTGCTCTTCGCCCCTTCCCGTGCTCAGAGCGTCAGCGACAGCAGCAGCGGCGCGGCCTTCCGGTTCAGTGCGTCCGCGGCGGCGCGCAGCCGGTGCGCGTGCTCGACGGGCATGGACAGCGCCAGGCAGCCCACGGCCGCGCCGGCGGTGATCGGGACCGCCGCGCAGACGGTACCCACGGCGTACTCCTGGAGGTCCAGCACGGGCACGGTGGCGGGCTGGCTGTCGAGCTTCGAGAACAGGACCCGCTCGTTCACGATGGTCTTCGACGTCAGCCGGGCGATCTTGTGGCGGGACAGGTGGTCGCGGCGCCCGTTCTGGTCGAGCTGGGTGAGCAGGCACTTGCCGACCGCGCTGGCGTGCGCCGCCGAACGGAAGTCGACCCACTCGTGGACCTTCGGGGTGCGCGGGCTGTCCGCGAACTGGGTGATCCGGACCTCGCCGTCCACGTAGCGGCTGATGTAGACGGCCGCGCCGACCGAGTCGCGCAGGCGGTCCAGGGTGTCCTGGAGCTTCTCCTGGAGGGCCTGCTGCCGGTCGCTCCCGGAGCCGAGCAGGACGAGGGAATCCCCTATGGCGTAGGCGCCGTCGGAGACCTGGAGGACGTACCCCTCGCGGCGCAGCATGAGCAGCATCGGGGCGAGATGGACCGCGGGCAGGCCGGTCTCACGCGCGATCTGGACGTCGGTCACACCGCCGGTGTGCCGCGAGATCGTTTCGAGCACGCGCAGGGCGTACTGCACCGAGTGGAACGGCGCGGTCGGCTCGGGCTTCAGCGCCACGGTTTCCCCCTACCAGGTTGTTACCGCTTGCTCTACCACGATAGCCATCAAGGGGCCCACGTGGAGCGTGTGTTGAGCAGATTGATGGCTCAATCGGGCCCCTCCGCCTGGGTCTACTCGTCTGGCATATGCCAGAGTCATGGACCTGTCCCGGTCTGCCGGGAATGACCCGCGGCCACCCGCCGTTCCCCTTCTCCGTACGGACGCCGCGTGGGGCGTACGAGCCGGACGGAACGGGAGCGACGACGATGAGCGACAGCGAGGCGGCCAGGGGCGCCGAGGGTACGGGACCCGGTCCGGCGGGAGCCCCCGCGGACGGTGCCGCCGCGGGTGCGCCGCAGGCCCCCGCGGCCGATCCCGTCCGCGGGACCGTCCGGGGCGCGGCGCCGGTGCCGCTGTCGGTCCTCGACCTGGTCACCGTCGGCGCCGGCAGCACCGCCCGCGCCTCCCTGCGCACCAGCGTGGAGATATCCCGGCTCGCCGAGTCCCGCGGCTACCACCGCCACTGGGTCGCCGAACACCACTCCATGCCCGGAGTCGCCAGCTCCTCCCCGGCGGTGATCCTGGCCCACCTGGCCGCCCACACCTCCCGCGTCCGCCTCGGCTCGGGCGGGGTGATGCTGCCCAACCACGCGCCGCTGGCCGTCGCCGAGCAGTTCGGCACCCTGGAGGCACTCGCCCCCGGCCGGGTGGACCTGGGGCTCGGCCGGGCGCCGGGCACCGACCCCCGCACGGCCGCCGCGCTGCGCGGGCCCGGGCGGCTGGACGAGGCGGCGGACGAGTTCCCCCGGCGGCTCGCGGAGCTGACCCGCTTCCTCGACGACGACTTCCCCGACGGGCACCCGTACGCCCGCGTGCACGCCGTCCCCGGCCCGGTGCAGGGGCCCGGCGCCCGGCCGCCGATCTGGCTCCTGGGCTCCTCCGGCTTCAGCGCCCGCCTCGCGGGGGAGCTCGGGCTGCCGTTCGCGTACGCCCACCACTTCTCCGCCGCCGGGACCCTGCCGGCTCTGGACCTCTACCGCCAGAGCTTCCGCCCCTCGGCCGTGCTCGACGCCCCGTACGCCCTGATCGGGGTCTCGGCGCTCGCCGCCGACACGGAGGCGGAGGCCCGCGCGCAGGTGCTCACCGGCGCGCTGTCGATGCTGCGGCTGCGCAGCGGCCGGCCCGGGCTGGTGCCGACGCCGGAGGAGGCGGCCGCGTACCCCTTCACGCCGCTGGAGCGGGAGTTCGTCGACGGCTGGCTCGCGAACGTCGTCCACGGCACTCCCGACGAGGTCCGCTCCGGCCTGGACGCGCTGGTGAAGCGGACGGGCGCGGACGAGCTGATGCTGACCGCCAACGCGCACGGCGGGGCCGCCCGGGTGCGCTCGTACGGGCTCGTCGCGGACGCGTACGGCCTGCCCGCGGAGGCCTGACCCGGGGGCTGATCCGAACCGCGCGCAGGCGAACGGGGTTTGGCTGGTTTGTTGCCGAAAGCTTGCCGGAGCATGACCCAAGACATCCTTAAACCGCTCGTCACCCGGGGTGGCTGGCGGTTTCTGGCCTGCCGCCACGCCTCTGACGAGGGGATTTACCGGCTCAGTGGTCTAGTCCTTCTTTGGTCCAAACCATTGACTGGGGTGTGCCGTGATCGCTATCACTTCTCTCACCCGAAAGCCGAGCCCTCACCTCCCACCCCCCGGAGGCAGTTCATGCACATCCGTAAACCCCTCGTCGCGGCCGCCGCCACGGCCGCGCTGGCAGCCGGGGCACTGGCCGCCTTCGCGGGAATCGGCACCGCCCAGGCGGCCGGGGCCGCCACCGCCGCCGCCTCCGGAACCGCCGCCGGCGGCGTGCGGATCGCCTACTACGACCAGTGGAGCGTGTACGGCAACGCGTTTTACCCCAAGCACCTGGACACCCGGGGCATCGCGGGCAAGCTCGATGTCATCAACTACTCCTTCGGCAACATCCACCCCACCGACCTCACCTGCTTCGAGGCGAACAAGGCGGCGGGCGACGACAACAACCCCAACGCCGGTGACGGGGCGGGCGACTCCTACGCCGACTACAGCAAGTCCTTCGGCGCGGCCGACAGCGTCAGCGGGACCGCCGACAAGTGGGACCAGCCGATCGTGGGCGTCTTCAACCAGTTCAAGCAGCTCAAGGCGAAGTACCCCAACCTGAAGATCAACATATCGATCGGCGGCTGGACCTACTCGAAGTACTTCAGCGACGCGGCGAAGACCGACGCCTCCCGCAAGAAGTTCGTGTCCTCCTGCATCGACCAGTACATCAAGGGCAACCTCCCCAAGGCCGACGGCTACGGCGGCCCCGGCACGGCGGCCGGGATCTTCGACGGCATCGACATCGACTGGGAGTACCCCGGCTCCTCCGGCGGCCACCTCGGCAACCACTACGCCCCCGAGGACAAGCAGAACTTCACGCTGCTGCTCAAGGAGTTCCGCGACCAGCTCGACGCCTACGGCCAGGCCAACGGCGGCAAGAAGTACCTGCTGACCGCGGCCCTCCCGGCGGGCCAGGACAAGATCAAATACATCGAGACGGACAAAATCGGTTCGTACCTCGACTACGCGAACATCATGACGTACGACATGCACGGCGCCTGGGACGGCGACGGGCCGACGTACCACCAGTCCCCGCTGCTGGACTCGGCCGCCGACCCGACCGACCCAATCGCGCCCGGTACGCAGAAGTACGGCATCAAGAACGCCATCGACTCCTGGCTCGACGGCAACCCGGCCTACGGCATCGCCGGCGGCTTCCCCGCGGGCAAGCTGACCCTGGGCTACGAGTTCTACTACCGCGGCTGGAAGGGCGTCCCGGCCGGCACCACCAACGGCCTCGCCCAGACCGCCACCGGCCCCTCCGGCGCCCGCCCGACCTCCCAGCAGGCCGGCATCGCCAACTACAAGGAGCTCGGCGGCATCGTCGACAACCCGGCCACCACCTTCTGGGACGACCGGGCCAAGGCCTCGTACTTCTACAAGGACGGCGAGTTCTTCACCGGCCTGAACCAGAAGTCCATCCAGGCCCGGGTCGACTACGGCAAGAGCCGCGGCCTGGCCGGCGCGATGATGTACTCCCTGCTCGGCCTGGACGACAAGACCACCCTGCTGAACCAGATCAACGACGCCCTCGGCGGCGCCACCACGCCCCCCACCACGCCCCCCACCACCCCGCCCACGACCCCGCCGACCACCCCGCCCACGACGCCCCCGACCACCCCGCCGACCACGCCGCCGAGCAGCGGCTGCGGCAGCACCCCGGCCTACGTCGCGGGCCAGGTCTACACCGGCGGCAGCGAGGTCGCGTACAACGGCCACAAGTGGAAGGCCCAGTGGTGGACCCAGAACGAGGTGCCCGGCACCACCGGTGAATGGGGCGTCTGGAAGGACCTCGGCGCCTGCTGATCCCCCCACCCGGCGCCGAGCGCCGGCCGCCCCCGCGCCCGACCCCGGGCCGGGGGCGGCCGTGCGCCCGTCAGCGGTGGCGCGTGTTCGGGCGGGCGCCGATCATCTCGGCGATCCGCTCCGGGGCCACCGCGCGCGAGTACAGCCACCCCTGCCCCGTGTCGCACCCCACCCGCCGCAGCCGGGCCGCCTGCCCGGCCGTCTCCACGCACTCGGCGGTCACCGTCAGCCCCAGCCGGTGCGCCAGCTGCACCAGGGCCTCCACGATGGTCTCGTCGGCCGGGTTCGGGTGCGTGCCCTCCTCGTAGCGGAAGCCGCGCACGAAGGACCCGTCCAGCTTCAGCACCGACACCGGCAGCCGCGACAGGTAGGCCAGGTTCGAGTAGCCGGTGCCGAAGTCGTCGATGGCGATCCGCACGCCCATGTCGCTGAGCGCCTGGAGGGCCTGCAGGGGCCGCCCCGCCGAGCCCATCACCGCGGACTCCGTCAGCTCCAGCTGGAGCAGCTGCGGGGCCAGGCCGGTCTCGGCGAGGATCTCCGCGACGTCGCCCACCAGGTCCGAGTCCCACACCTGGCGCACGGCCACGTTCACCGACACGAACACCGGCGAGTCGCTGGGCTGCTCGATCTGCCAGCGCCGCGCCTGCCGGCAGGCGGTGCGCAGCACCCACTGGCCCAGCTGGACGATCGAGCCGTCCTCCTCGGCGATGCCGATGAACCGATTCGGCGTCAACGTGCCGAACTGCGGGTGGTTCCAGCGCACCAGGGCCTCCACCCCGCGCACCACCCCGCTCTCCAGGTCCACCAGCGGCTGGTACTCCAGCTCGAACTCGCCCCCCTCCACGGCCGGCCGCAGCGAACTGGACAGGGCCTGGCGGGTCATCCGGTGCGCGTTGCGCTCGGGGTCGAAGAGGGTCCAGCGGGCCTTGCCGTCCGCCTTGGCCCAGTACAGGGTCGTGTCGGCCGCCTGCATCAGGCCCGTCGCCGAGGTCCCGGCCGCGTCCCGCTCGACCACGCCGATCGACGCGGACACCGACAGCCGCTGGCCGGCCAGGTCGAAGGGCTCCTGGACGGCGGCCAGCACGCTGCGCGCCAGGTCCGCGAGCTGCTCGGTGCCGGTGGAGTCCTCGACCAGCAGCGCGAACTCGTCGCCGCCGAGGCGGGCGACGAGGTGGCCGCCCGAACGCCCGTACCCGGACTGGTCGGCGCAGTGGGTCAGCCGGGCGGCGACGGCGGTCAGCAGCCGGTCGCCGACCCGGTGGCCCAGGGTGTCGTTGACGGCCTTGAAGCCGTCGAGGTCCAGGTAGCACAGGCCGATCCGGCCGGTCCCGCCGCCGCCGTACGCGGACGCCTCCAGGGCCGCGGAGAGCCGCTCGAAGAACAGGGCCCGGTTGGGCAGCCGGGTCACGGGGTCGTGCATCTGGAGGTGGCGCAGCCGGGCCTGGAGGTCGCGCCGGTCGCTGATGTCGGCGACCGACAGCAGGACGTCCGGGGTGCCGGGTACCGGGCCGAGGGTGACCTCGGTCCACAGGGAGTGCCCGTCGGGGTGCTTGAGGCGGCGGGTGCACCGCAGCCGGGCCTGCCGGCCGCGCAGCACCTCCTGGTAGGCCTGCCAGGTGCGGGCCTCGGCGGCCAGGTCCACCAGGTCGGCGGCGCACTGTCCGGTGAGCTCGTGCGGCTCGCCGCCCAGCAGGGCGGCCAGGGCCCGGTTGGCGGCGATGACGTCGCCGCCCCGGCCGACGAGGGCCATGGGGAGGTGGGCGGCGTCGAAGGCGGCGCGGTAGTCGTGCGGTTCGCCCGCCGCCCCGCCGATGGCCGCGGCGGCTCTGACGTCCGAAGGCGGGGCCGACATGCCCGGCACGGCCGGCACTGCCGGGTGACGCTCCGTAAGGGCCGATCGGATGCTGTCGGCCGCCGAACCGGTTCCCTCTGAGCTTCCGCTCACCGTTGGCTCCCGCAGTGCTCGTGAGTGTCCGTGCAGGAAAGTGTGCCGATCATAGAGGCTGACGGGGGCCCTATCCAGCGGCGTCGCCGTGTGGGGCACGGGCCGTCACCGTGCTGACGCCCCCTCGGCCCGTTGCTGACGCCGCGTCGGCCACGGCGGGGCGATCGATTGCGCACACCTCTGAGCGCGGCGGGCCCTCCCCTGTTCTCGGGTGACCGTTCGTGACGACCCGTAGGTGGGGGCGTGAACTCCGGGGGTCACCGGCTTGCCGTAGTGCTCACCCGTGTGGGGCAGGGGAACCGCGCATAAGTAAGACAATCACCTCAAGGTGGATGGAACAGGACGAATCCACCACCGGAGGTCGATGTGCCGCGACAGCTGACACCCGGGGGAGTGGACCGCTCCCGCATGCGAAGTACGGCGGCCATCCTCACCTCGATGACGGCGCTCGCCGCCATGTCGCTCGTCGCGGGACCCGCCGTCGCCGCCGGACCCGCCACCGGCGGGCCCTGTGCGCTGCCCCGCACGGCCGCCCACCACTCCCTCGGCCTGGACACCTGGAACCGGGCCTATCCCAAGCCGGTGCGCACGCTCCACGCGGTGATGGTCTTCCTCTCCTTCCCCGACCACCAGCCCGCCGTCACCCCCGGGGAGCTGACGGCCGACTACTTCCCCGCGACCGGGGACTTCTTCGAGCGGGCCTCCTACGGCCGCTTCCGGCTGGTCCCGCACCCGCAGCGGCAGTGGGTCCGGATGCCCAGGCCGTCGACGGCGTACGGGATACAGCGCGACTGGGCCCCGGACGCCCGGGCCGCCTACCTGCGGGAGGCGGTCGCCGCCGCCGATCCGCAGGTGGACTTCAGCGCGTACGACATCGTGTACTTCGTCGCCGACCCCAACGCCCCCGGCGTGGACTCCGACGCCACCAAGGTCGTCAACTTCGACCGCCCCCTGCGGGCCGACGGCACGGACCTGCGGCGGATCGTCACCGTCTTCGAACGGCACCCGCCGGACCGCAACGTGCTGGCGCACGAGACCGGGCACGTCTTCGACCTGCCCGACCTCTACCACCGCCCGACGGACGGGAAGGGCGACTGGGACACGTACGTCGGCGACTGGGACGTCATGGGCAGCCAGTTCGGGATGGCCCCCGACCTCTTCGGCTGGCAGAAGTGGAAGCTGGGCTGGCTGGACGCCTCCCAGGTCGACTGCGTGCGCTCCGGGACCTCCCTGCACACCCTCCAGCCGCTCTCGCAGCCGCTGAAGCCCGGCGGTACGGGCGGCACCCGGCTGGCGGTGATCCGTACCGGCGCGGGCAGCGCGATCGCGGTCGAGGCGCGGGGTTCCGCCGGCAACGACGGGGACACCTGCACGGAAGGGGTCCTGGTCTACCGGGTCCGCAACGAGGCGGCGTCGGGCGGCGGCCCGATCGAGGTGCTGGACGGGCATCCGCGCACGGAGGCCTGCTGGGACCGCTCGGTGTACCCGCCGCTGGCCGACGCCCCGCTGGAGGTCGGCGAGACCTTCACCGTTCCGGGGGAGCGGATCACCATCGAGGTCGCGGACCGGACGCTGTCGGGCGCCTACACGGTGAAGATCACGACCTGACGCCGCCGGCGCGGGAACGAAGAAGGCCCCCACTCTGATGAGTGGGGGCCTTCTCCCGTCTGTGCGCCGCCAGGGACTCGAACCCCGGACCCGCTGATTAAGAGTCAGCTGCTCTAACCAACTGAGCTAGCGGCGCTTGCTGACGTCGTAGACACTAGCATCCGAATCCGCCGAACCAAAAATCGATACCGGGGCCGGACCCCGCGTAGCGTGCAGGAACGCCCACAGCAGGCAGTCCGGGCCGGGCAGCCAGGGCAGTCGGGCGTCGGGTGCCACCAGCCACCGCGAGGGCCCGGGGCCCGGCCGCAGCGGGGGCACGGTGACGGTGTCGCCGTGGCCGTGGCACAGGGGTGCCGGCGTCGGGGCGGCGGGCCCCCACTCCTCCCACGCGAGCAGTGCGGGCAGCCGCTGGGCGGTGCCGGGCGAGGCGAAGAGCAGCATCCGTCCCCGGTGCACGGCGGCGGGTCCGGAGCCGGGCCCGCGCTCCCAGAGCAGGTCGAGCATGCGCCGGCCGAGGACGAGGGGGACGTTGACGACGTCGAAGGCGGTCCCGCAGGGCAGGACGGCGGGCGCGTCGGGCCGGGCCTCCCAGGCGTCGAGGGTGTTCCCCGGCCGCGCGGAGGCGGAGGCGAGCCAGGCGGCGCCCTGCGGGGTGACCCGGGTGGCGGGCGCAGTGGGCGCGTCGATGCCGTCGAGGGCGGGGCGGTGGGCGGCCGTCGTCAGGATCGTCATATGCCAATGTCTACCGCCCGTAGTGTGTCGGTTCCCACGAGTTACCGAAAACCGGGACGGGGCGGGGTCGGCTGCGCTATGGTGCGCGCCGCACCCGGCCCCGGCGCCGGGTCAGGGCTCGGTCGGAGTGCCGCGCTGGAGGTCCTGGCCGAACTCGATCATGCGGCGGGCGTAGTCCTCGGTCCACTCCGCCGCCTCGGCGATCGCGGACGCGGAGAGGCGGTCGAAGCGGCGCGGGTCGGCCAGCTGGGCCGCCGCCAGGGCCTGGAACTCCTCCGCCCGGTTCTGCGCGGCCCGGAACGCCAGCGTCAGTTCGGTCGCGCGGGCCAGCAGTTCCCGGGGGTCCTCGATCGACTCCAGGTCGAAGAAGTGCTCCGGGTCCGCGACGGCCTCCGAGGGCTCGAAGAGCAGCGGTGCGGGCCGCTGCCTCCGCTCGGTCCGCTCGGGCTCTGCCATGCGTGTCCTCCTGCGCGTACGGGTTTCTCCGGGGCCACCCTCCATTGTCCAATGCCGCGCAAGGGCGCGGTCGGCCCTCAGGTCGTCGCGGGCTCCTTCACCAGGGCCGCGATGTCGTCGAGGACGCCCGTCACCTCGGCCGCCAGGCCCTCCGGGGCCTCGAACCCCTCGGCGCCGAGCAGGCCGAGGACGCCGGGGACGGCCACCGAGCGGGCGGCCGGCACCAGGCCGACCCGGGTGAGCACCGGCAGCAGCATCTCGGCGGCCGGGGCGCCGCCGGTGCCGCCCGCGCTGTAGCTGACGATGCCGACGGGCTTGCCCTGCCACTCGCGGTAGAGGAAGTCGACGGCGTTCTTGAACGGGGCGGTGAAGCCGCCGTTGTACATCGGCAGGACGAACACGAACGCGTCGGCGGAGTCGACGAGCGCGCTCCAGTCGCGGGTGTGCTGGTGGGCGTAGGTGCCGCTGGAGGGGAACTCCGGCTCGTCCAGGAACGGCAGTGCGATCTGCGCGAGGTCGACCGGGGTGACCTCGAAGGTGCCGTGCTCGCGGGCGAGGTCCGCCACCCACCGGGCGAGGGGGCGGCCGGCGGAGGTGGGGCGGTGGCCGGAGGAGATGACGTGCAGGCGGGTCACGAGGTGAACTCCCTTGCGGTGCGGGTGTGATGTGCGGTGTGGAGTCTCGTTGCCGACGAGTCATCCGGGGAAGCCGGCGGTGCGTGATATGTCACTCACCGAGGCCGCACCGCGCCACCGGGTTCACGGGCGCCAGCTGATGCGGTGTTCGGACAGGTGGGACAGGACCGAGTGGTTGGCCTCCCAGCCGTCCGGAAACTTGATCGTCGTTCCCAGCTGGACCGGCTCCATGGACGGGTGGTCGTCCAGGAGTTCCGCTATGCCCGCGCGCGCCACCACGACGCAGGCGTGCCGGTGGCGCGAGGCCAGGACGCACAGGCGGCCCGTCTCCAGGTGGAAGGCCGTCGCGTCGGGGCGCCCCGACAGGGGGTGGAGGACCACCGTCAGGTCGTACTCGCGGCCCTGGAGGCGGTTCGCCGTGTCCACCGTCACCCCCGCCACGCCCAGGGAGGCCAGGGCCGAGCGCACGGCCGCCGCCTGGTCGCGGTGGGCGGTGCCCACGGCGATGCGGGCCGGGGTCAGCGGGGTGGGGGCCGGGGTCTGCTCGTCCGAGGTCACCGCCCCGCGGTCCAGGGCGCGGCGGACCACCAGCGCCACCGCCCGCACCGCCTCCGGATCCGTGCGCGGGGTGTGCCGGGCGGGCAGCTCCAGCAGGCCCCACCCGGCCTCGGCCGCCTCGTCCAGCACCCGGTCCGGGCCCGACCCGTCCGAGCGCACCCCGTACGCGAGCCTCCGCTCACCCGGACCGGTACCGCTGCGGAACTGCGAGTACGGGTAGAAGGCGCGCGAGACCAGCGGCGCGGCCGTCGCCGGCAGCCGCCACGACACCGGCAGCCGGTGCTGCGGCAGCCGGGGGTTGTGGGCGAGGAGGGTGCTCACCGCCGAGGCCGAGGGGTCGTAGGACAGCCCGGCCCACTGCTCCGCCCCGACCACGCTGAACGGGTCCAGCTGCCCCGGATCGCCCACGAACAGCGCCCGCTCGAACAGCCCGGCCACGGCCAGCAGCGCGTCGGAGCGCATCTGGTAGGCCTCGTCGACGATCGCGTGCTCCCAGGGCTCCGCCTTCACGTACGCCCACTTCGCCGCCGTCGAGATGGTGACGGGCAGCTCGGCCAGGTCCGCCGGCTTCGCGGACAGGGTCACCGAAGGCAGCTCCCGCAGCGCCGGATCGTAGGCGTCGGCGTCACTGCTGTGCAGCCGGCCGACCTTCAGCTCCGGATCCTTGGCGGCGAGCCGCAGCACCAGGTCGTCGACCTGCGCGTTGGTCTGCGCCACCACCATCAGCCGGCGCCCCGCGGCGGCCAGCTCCCGGGCAGCGCGCACCACGAGCGTCGACTTTCCGGCCCCGGGCGGGGAATCGACGACCACGCCCCGCTCCGTGCCGTGCAGGGTGTCCCGGAGGATGGCGGCGGTCGCCCGGTCGGCGGCCGCGCCCGGGTCGAAGGCGGTGGTCACAGGAGGTCCTCTTCGGTCACGGCGTCCAGGGCGGGGGCGGTCGCGGATCCCGGCGGACCGCCGTGCGTCCACGGGGTGTCCTCCGGGTCGGGCAGCTTCGGGCCGCCGCGCGGATCATGCTCGAACAGGGTCCAGCACACCCGGTCGCCCTTCTCCGGCACCGACCCGGCCACCGGCTCGCGGCCCGCGCCCATCTTGTCCAGGACGCGCAGCACCAGCTGGCCGTCCTCCTCCCGGCGGACGAACTCGAAGGCCTGCTGGCGCCCGTCCAGCGAGCGGAACACCTTGCCGCCGCCCGCGTCGGCGAGCTGCGGCCGGTCCTCGGTGGCCACTCTCAGCAGCGGGCGCGGCCGGGGCCGCTTGCCCTCCGTCCACTCCATCACCACCTCGGTGACCTCACCGGCGAAGGCCTCGCCCGCGAACCGCCGGCCCGCCATGACCAGCGGGTCGTCCAGCGCCTCCTGAGCGTCGAGCCGCACCTGCTCGGTCTCCCGGGTGGCCAGCTTCTGCGCCGCCGTCACCGCGTCGTCACGGCGCGGCTGCGGCGGCTCGCCGGCACGGACCCGGTCGCGGTGGCCGGTGAAGGACCAGCGGTCGCGGGTCCAGCGCTCCTCGGTCCGCTCCCCGGGCGGCAGGGCCCGCAGCAGGTCGATCGCCTCCCAGGTCTGCCACCACGCGCTCTGCATCTGGTCCACGACCAGCCGCCGGATCGCCCGCTCGGCCGCCCGCGCGGCGTCCCCGTCACGGGGTTCCCCCGCCGCGCGGGCCGCGTCGAACCTGCCGATCGCCGGCGCCAGCAGCCTGTTGTCGAAGGCCGGGTCGGTGGCCGGGCCGGCGGGCGGGAACAGCAGCTGGCCGTCCTTGTCCCGTTCGAGCTCCACCCGCAGCGCCCACTCGGCGCCCGAGACCCCCTCGGGCGGGGCGATCCAGCCCAGCAGCGCGCCCAGGTGCTGGTCCTCCAGGTTGCTCTGGCCGGTCGCCCAGTGCCGCGAGAGCAGGTCGGTGGCGGACACCAGCATCGAGGAGCCCGGCACCCGGGAGCGTTCGGCGAGGTGGGTGAACCACCGGCCCAGCAGCGGGATCTGGGCGGGTACCGGGTAGGGGTTCTCCGGGTCCTCCTCGGCGGTCCGCCGGAACCGCATGGACCGGCCCAGCAGCCGCACGTACTCGATGCCCGCCCGGCTCGGGACGACGATCTGCGGCGCGTCCGTGCACAGCTCGGCCTCGACCTTGGTCCTGCGGCCCGTCTCCGGGTCGGTCTCGGTGCGCTCGGCCGGCTCGACGACCTCCGTGTAGGCCTCGATGTACGGCATCATCCGCTGCGCCAGGTCGCCCAGGAAGCCCCAGCGCAGGTCCCGGTCCCGGGGCTGCGGTATGACGAGGACCGTCGGCTCGTGCCGGTCGGTCCCCACCATGGCGCCGAGCGGCGCGCCGGCCTCACCGGCGGTGGTCAGCGGCACGAAGACCAGCGGCTCCGCGCTCAGGTGGCGGTGGCGTACGGTCGCCAGCGGCCGGGCGCGGCCCGCGCGGACCGCCTCCAGCCGGGCGAGGGTGCTCAGCAGGGGCATGCGGGGCTCTCCGGGGCCTGGTGCGGGGGTCGGGCGGCGGCGAGCTCCAGCGCCTCGGCGCGCAGCCGGGCCGCCTGGCGCAGCGCGTCCGCCGTGGGGTCGCCTTCGGGGCCGGCGCCGCCGGCCGCCGCGAGGGCCTCGTCCACGGTGGCCAGACCGCCCAGCTCTGCGCGTACCGACCGGCCGAGCGCGGCGGGGTCCCCGGCGGCGCGGGAGCGCTCGCGGCAGTGGAAGGCCAGCTCGCAGGCGGCCAGGCACTCGGGGGCGTAGGCGGCGGACACGGCGGAGACGGCCTCGGTCAGCTCCTCGGCGGGGCGGGCCGGGTCGAAGCAGAGCCCCTCGGGCAGGCCCGCCGTCAGGTCTTCGATGCGGGTCAGCCGCTCCAGCCGGCGGCGGGTGACCGCGTGCTCGCGGCGGACGTCGACGGCTTCGGCGGCGGGCAGGTTGGAGAAGTCCTTGGGGCAGACCAGCAGGATCCGGTGGTCGACGGAGGCCCCGGAGAGCTTCGCCGCGGTCTGCTCCAGGGCCAGCACGTACACGGCGGCCTGCCGCGCGGCGGCCCCCACCTTCGCCGCGTCGGCGGCCCCGTCGATCATCGGGAACGACTTGATCTCGACCACGCTCCAGCGGCCGTCCGGATGCACCACCACGGCGTCCGGCTCCAGGTAGGCGGGGGTGCCCGCCACCTCCAGGGCCAGCATCGGATGGTCCAGCAGCGTCCACGTCCGTGCGGCGGTGGCCTCCCGCAGGGCCAGCGCCGTGCGGGCGGCCCGGCCCTCCGGTCCGGCGGCGGTGAGGTCGGGCACCCGGGCGTCCGGCCCGGGCGGCTCGGCCCCGGCGCCGAGGCGGGCGTGCGCCAGGCGCAGCAGCTCGGCCCCGCCGTCGCCCTTGACCTTGGCCTCGAAGGAGTTCCCGCGGATGATCGCGAACTGCGACTGGCCGAAAGCGGCCGGTGCGCCGAGGGCCGCGGCGAGGGCGGTCTTGTCCACTCCGGCACCGTCGAGGACGGCCCGTCTGCCGCAGCCCGGGTTCGCGGCGAGCGCGGCGAGCGCCCGGGCGTCGAGCGGACGGGGCGGTACGGCGGGGCCGCGCAGGTCAGCGAGCCGCTGCCGCAGTGTCGTCGTCTGGGGCGGGCTGCTGGGCGGGTAGGAGCTCACGGGCGGAAGTGTCCCATCCGCCGCTGACAATCGTGGACTTACGGCTGAAACGGATCGGTTCCCGCCGTCCCGGCCGGTCCCCGCCCGGCCCCAGCGCGCGGGCGAGGAGCCGGCCGGCGCCCATCACGGCGGCCCCGGCGAGGGCGTCGAGGAGGTAGTGGTTCGCCGTGCCCATGACCACCACCGCCGTCAGGGCCGGATACGCCAGGCCCAGGGCCCGCACCAGCGGCCGCCGCGCGTGCCGCCACAGCATGATCCCGCACCACAGCGCCCAGCCCACGTGCAGGCTCGGCATGGCGGCGTACTGGTTGGTCAGCGTCCCCAGCCCGCGCGGGGCACTGGCCTCGGCGCCCCACCAGCCGTACGAGCTGAAGCGGGCCATCGTGTCCGTGAAGCCGTACGGGGCGGCCAGCAGCCGCGGCGGGCAGGTGGGCAGCAGGCTGAACCCGACCAGCCCGAGCAGCGTGGAGGCCACCAGCCAGCCCCGCGCGGCCCGGTAGTGCGCGGCCCGCCGGTGGTAGAGCCACAGCAGCACGGCCGGCGTGACCAGGTAGTGCAGGGAGGCGTAGACGAAGTCGGCGGGTATGCCGAGCGCGCCCTCCCGGGAGAAGAGACGATTCAGCGGCCGCTCGACGTCGAGCCCGAGGACCTCCTCGATCCGCAGGATCGCCAGCCCGTTCCCGACGGCGAGGTCCGTGTCGCCCCTGACGAGGAGCCTCCCGCAGGAGTACGCGCCGTAGACGAGCACCAGGAGCAGCAGCTCCACCCGCCACCGTAAGGGCCGCTGCCGTGTGGTCATACGGTGTAAGACGCTCGACGGGCGGCCGGAGTTGCCCCGTGTTCACGTCATGGATGATGGACGGACGACGGATTCGCGCATCCCTGGGCGAACCACCACGGACCGGGAGAAACACAGATGGCCCCCCGCATCCTGCTGGCCCGCCACGGCCAGACGGCATGGTCCCTGCTCGGCAAGCACACCGGACGCACGGACGTGCCCCTGCTGGAGGAGGGCAGGCAGGGGGCGAAGCGGCTGGGCGAGCGGCTCGCCGGCGAGCCCTGGGCCTCGCTCCGGGGGCTGGAGGTGCGCACCAGTCCGCTGGTGCGCGCGAGCGAGAGCTGCGACCTCGCCGGGTTCGGGGCACAGGCGGACCCCTGGGACACCCTCATGGAGTGGGACTACGGCGACTACGAGGGGATGACCCCGGCCGAGATCCAGGCGGTCCGGCCGGGCTGGCTGATCTGGCGCGACGGGGTTCCCGGCGGGGAGTCCGTCGCCGACGTGGCGGCCCGCGCGGACGAGGTGGTGGCCTGGGCCCGCTCCGCCGAGCGGGACGTCCTGGTCTTCGCGCACGGGCACGTCCTGCGCACCCTCGCCGCCCGCTGGCTCGGCTTCGACGCCTCCTTCGGCGCCCGCATCCGGCTGGACCCGACCTCCCTGTCGGTGCTGGGCTGGGCGTACGGGGCGCCGGCGCTGGAGCGCTGGAACGACACCGGGCACCTGGAGGGGTAGCCGGGGCGGGGCCCCGGGCGTGCCGTCCCGGCCGCCGCGCGGCGGACGGGACTTCGGCGCCACGCCCTACACCTGGGCGTGCCGGGTCAGGAAGGCGCCGACGCGCGGGGAGCGCTGGTGCGGGACCAGGATGCGGGCGGTGCCCGCCAGCATGGAGCGGATCCGGGTCGACTGGACCCCCGCCAGCAGGTCCAGGACCCGCCCGCCCGCCCAGGCGGCCTCGTCCGGTGCCCCGGCGCGGGCCAGGTCGTCGGCGAGCTCCGCGGTGTAGAGGGCCACGTTCCGGGCGAAGTGCGGATCCTGGAGGTCGGCCGCGCGGCGGGCGTGCCGGGCCGCGCGGGCGTGCTCCCCGAGCGCCGCCCAGCAGCGGGACTCCAGGGACTCCAGTTCGGCCTCGCCGAAGAAGGACATCCACTCCGGGTCCGCGGCGCGGGCCCCCCGGGCGAACTCGGTGTGCGCGCGGGTCAGCGCCTCCTCGCAGGCCCTGCGGTCCCCCAGTCCCGACCAGCCGCCCGCCTCCCGCAGCGACAGCAGCGACAGCAGCCGGGGGGAGCCGAGTGAGCGCGCCGCCCGCCGTCCCGCCTGGGCGGCCCGTACCGATTCCCGGGGGCGGCCGCGGTCCCGGGCGAGGAAGGCCATGTTGCTGAAGGCGTGCGCCTCCAGGCCCGCGTCCCCCGCCACCCGGGCGGTGGCCAGGGCTTCGGCGTAGTGCGAGCGGGCGTCCTCGAAACGGCCCGAGTCGTGGGCCAGCCAGCCCACCGAGACGGCCAGCTCCCCGGCCCCCGCGTGCAGCCGGTCCTCGGTGGACTGCCGGGTGGCCCCCGCGTCGAGGAGGGCGTAGGCGGTGCGCAGGGGCTGCGCGGCCCGCCGGTAGAGGGCGTCGGCGCCGTGCCGGTCGTCCAGCAGCCGGATCTGGCGTACGGCGTCCTCGACGGCGGCGGCCTCGGCCTCGCCGGCGCGGGAGGGGATCCGGCGGCTGTCGCCGAGCAGGGTGAGGCCGAGCGTCGCGGCCGCCACGGTCGCGGAGCCGCCCGCCATGAAGGCGCGGCGCTGCACGTCGCTCTCCTTGGAACGGTGGATGAGGTGGGTGAAGGCGGGAGGAGTGGGCAGGGCGCGCTGGGCGGCCCGCCCGCGGACGGCTTCGCGGGGTGAGAAGCCCAGGTCGGCCAGGGTGCGGCCGGGGAACATGTGGAGGAAGACGCGTTCGTAGGCGTAGTTGGGGCAGCGGATCTCGCCCGATTCCACGCGTCCGATGTAGCGGGCGTCGCAGGAAACCGTTTCGCCGATCTCCCGTGCGGCCCGGCGGACCATGGCCGCGAACTCGGCAGGGGAGTGTGTTCCGCGCAGCCGCCGGAAGCTGGAGTTGGGTGAGTGGGATGACGCCGCCATGGACGCTGCCTCTCTGGACAAGCCCGCCCCGGAGTCAGGCGCTCCGGCGCGCATGAAGGTACCGCCGACGAGTGGGCTCCCACGCGGTGTTTGGCTACAAAACGGATATCTCACCCGCGATCCGCCATGAACTGCCATCCTTTGCGGCGTCTTGCCGCCGCACCTGTTGACGCTTCGCCGCGTTGAACCCATGCGGATACGGATCGAGGAGGGGTTCCCCTTGGTGGAGGCCGGCATGGACAGCATTGGTACGAACACCGCGCCCGGTGCCGGCGCGATCCCGTTCACCGCGCAGGTTCCGGGGGCCCCCGCCCCGGACCTGGTGACCGTGTCCGTACGGCAGGGCCTGGAGGCCGTGGACATCATCCGCCGGGGTGCCGGGCAGGCGGTGCCCGCGGTCGGTCCCGTGCTGCACGACGGCTCGGGCGACACCCTCGGCTTCCTGGTCCCGCCGGGGACGGCCGACGCCTGGGACCTGCCCGGCAGTGCCTGCACCCAGACCAGCGGGCGCGGGATGCGCTTCGGCGACCTGGCCGCCGCGCCCACGGCAGGGGGTACGGGCTGGCTGCTGCCGCCCGAGGCGGTGGGGCCGGTGACCGACCCGGAGGTGCTGCGGGCGGCGCTCGGCGAGGCGGCCCGGCTGATCGAGGCGGCCGACAACTGTCGGTGATGCTCTGGCCAGCGATAATGGGGGCGTGGCAGGCAAGGGTACGGGCAGGGACAAGGGCAGGAACCGCGATGCCGGCCGGCGGGGCGCCGCCGAGCCGGTCGCCGGGCAGGTGGGCGGCGGCCTGGCCGAGCTGGTCCCGGACCGCGAGCGCGCCCGCGCCTGGACCCTGCTGGTCGACGGGGCCCCGCAGTCCCACGTGGACCTGGACGACCCCGGCCACCTGGACTTCGCCTACCAGCGCCGCATCGGCCACCTGATCGACCTCATCGCCCCCGCACGGCAGCCCCTGAACGTGGTGCACCTGGGCGGCGGCGCCCTCACCCTGGCCCGCTACACCGCCGCCGCGCGCCCCCGTTCCGCGCAGCAGGTGGTGGAGATCGACGCGGCCCTGGTGGCCTTCGTACGGGAGCACCTGCCGCTGGACCCCCAGGCGCGGGTCCGGGTCCGGGCGGTGGACGCGCGGGCGGGGCTGGCGAAGGTGCCGGACGGCTGGGCGGACCTGGTCATCGCGGACGTGTTCAGCGGGGCGCGCACCCCGGCGCACCTGACCAGCGCCGAGTTCCTGGACGACGTGCGCCGGGCGCTGTCGCCCACCGGGTGGTACGCCGCCAACCTCGCGGACGGGCCGCCGCTGGCGCACCTGCGCGGCCAGGTCGCCACGGCCGCCTCCCGGTTCGAGCGGCTGGCGCTGGCCGCGGATCCCGTCGTCTGGCGGGGGAAACGTTTCGGCAACGCGGTGCTCGTGGCCTCCGACCAGGAGCTTCCGGTGGCCGAGTTCACCCGCCGGGTGGCGAGCGACCCGCACCCGGGCCGGGTGGAGCACGGCCGGGCCCTGGCGGACTTCACCGGCGGCGCGCTCCCGGTCCGCGACGCCTCGGCGACGGCCTCGCCGCAGCCCCCGGCCTCGGTGTTCCGGTAGGAACGGCCGGGGGGAGCGGGACCGCGCCTACGGGTCGACGGTCTCCACCGTCGGAGGGTGGTCGTGCCAGGTGCAGAACACCGACACCTCGCGGCCGTCACGGGTGAAGGTCACCCGGATCCAGAAGTCCTGCTTCCACACCTGCACCCGCCACCCCGCCTCCGGGGTCGCCGACACCAGCGCGGCCGAGGAGGCGCCGAGGTCGAAGACGACCCGCCCGCCCGAGACCGAGTACCCCTTCACCTCGCCCGGGGCACCCCCCTGGTTCTGGCGCTGCTGCCCGGACGGCGGCGCGGGCTTCGACCTCGCGGGCGCCGGCGGCGCGGGCGCGGAGGAGGACGGCACCGACGAGGCCCCCGGCGCGGACGGTGAGGACGGCGCCGGGGACGGGGGCGACGCGGACGGACCGGGCGGGGGAGGCGGCTCCGCGCCCCGCGTCGAGGAGGACAGCGGCCGGGTCGCCAGCGGGACCGCGAGCGGAGGATCGTACGCCGTCCCGGACATGACGGTGTGCACACCCCACCACGACAGGGTCACGGCGGCCGCGGTGGCCACCACCCAGGCCATGGCATGTACAAGTCCTCTGCGCATCAGGGCACATACTGCACCACACGTCACAAGCCCGTCCCCGCACCTCCCGGGGTCGCCCGAATGGACTACCGTGCGCCCATGGCTAGTGTGCTCGTGGTCGAGGACGACCAGTTCGTACGTTCCGCCCTGATCCGGCACCTGACCGAGGCCTCCCACACCGTACGGAGCGTCGGCACGGCCCTGGAGGCCCTGCGCGAGGTCGCCCACCACCGCTTCGACGTGGTCATCCTCGATCTCGGGCTGCCCGACCTCGACGGCTCCGAAGCCCTGAAGATGCTGCGCGGCATCACCGACGTACCGGTCATCATCGCCACCGCCCGCGACGACGAGGCCGAGATCGTCCGGCTGCTCAACGACGGCGCCGACGACTACCTCACCAAGCCGTTCTCGGTGGAGCACCTCTCCGCCCGGATGGCCGCCGTCCTGCGCCGCTCGCAGGCCGCCGCGGCCGAACCGCCCCCGCGCGTGCTGCGCGTCGGCGGCCTCGCCATCGACCCGCTGCGCCGTCAGGCCGAACTGGACGGGGCCGTACTCGACCTGACCAGGCGGGAGTTCGACCTGCTGGCCTTCCTCGCCGGACGGCCCGGGGTGGTCGTGGCCCGGCGCGAACTGCTCGCGGAGGTCTGGCAGCAGTCGTACGGGGACGACCAGACCATCGACGTGCACCTGTCGTGGCTGCGCCGCAAACTCGGCGAGACCGCCGCCCGGCCCCGCTACCTGCACACCCTGAGGGGCGTCGGGGTGAAGCTGGAGCCGCCGCTGTGAGATGGGCGCTGGTCAAGGTCTGCCTCGCCGTGACCACCATGGTGGTCGTGGCCTTCGCGGTGCCCCTGGGGCTGGTGGTGCAGGAGATGGCCAGCGACCGGGCCTTCTCCAACGCCGAGCGGCAGGCCGCCACCATGGGGCCGACCCTGTCCATCACCACCGACCCCGTGCAGCTGCGCAAGGCCGTCGAGTCCACCGAGATGGGCGCCGCCCGGCGGATGGCCGTCCACGTCCCCGCCATCGGCGGCGCCGCCCCCGTGGACATCGGCGAGGGCTGGGCGGGCGCGCACGCGGTGGCCGAGACCCGCTCCATGGGACGGGCCACCACCGCCGAGGCCGCCGGCGGGGGCTCGGCGCTGCTCCAGCCCATCGCCCTCGGCTCCGGGGACATCGCCGTCATCGAGATCTACGTACCGGAGAGCGAGGTCAGCAACGGGGTCGCCACCGCCTGGCTGGTCCTCGCCGGCGTCGGCCTCGCCCTGGTCGTCGGCTCGGTGGCGGTCGCCGACCGGCTCGGCGCCCGCCTGGTCCGCCCGGCCGAACGGCTCGCGGACGCCGCCCACCAGCTGGGGGAGGGGCGGCTCGGGGCCCGGGTGCCCGAGGACGGCCCGAAGGAGCTCCGGTCGGCGGCCGTCGCGTTCAACTCGATGGCCGACCAGGTCGTCGAACTCCTCGCCAACGAGCGGGAGCTCGCCGCCGACCTCTCCCACCGGCTGCGCACCCCGCTGACCGTGCTGCGGCTCAACGCGGCCTCGCTCGGCGACGGTCCCGCAGCCGAACACACCCGGGCGGCCGTCGAGCAGCTGGAGCGCGAGGTCGACACGATCATCCGCACCGCCCGCGAACAGCGCCCGCCCGCCGCGGCGGCCACGGCGGGGTGCGACGCCTCGGAGGTGATCCGCGACCGGATGGCCTTCTGGTCCGCGCTCGCCGAGGACGAGGGCCGCGAGGTGCGGCTGGCGGGCGTGGACCGCACCGTACGAGTCCCGGTGGCCCGGCCCGAGCTCGCGGCCGCCCTGGACGCCCTGCTCGGCAACGTCTTCCGGCACACCCCCGAGGCCACCCCCTTCGCGGTCGACGTCCACGACGCGGGGGACGCCGTCATCGTCCTGGTCTCCGACGCGGGCCCCGGCATCGCCGACCCGGACGCGGCCCTGCGGCGCGGCAACGACGGCGCCCGCGACGGCTCCACCGGGCTCGGCCTGGACATCGTGCGCCGCGTCGCCGAATCCACCGGCGGTGACGTACGGCTGGGGCGCTCGGTGCTCGGGGGGACCGAGGTGCGGGTGTGGCTCGCCCTGGACGACCGTGCCCGGCGCGGCGGCCGCCGCCCGGGCGGCCGTCGCGCCCGCCGCGCACGCGGCCGGCGACGCGGCGAACGGACCGACCCGGCCGGGTGAGGCACGGGCCGGGGGCCCGGTGCGTGGAATAGCGTACGTTCCCGGCCAGTTGGGGGCCGGTGAGCACCGGCCGCACCGCCCGGCCGCATCCCGCGCACGGCCCGTGTCACACCTTCTGGAAAAGGACATCCGCATGCGTTACGCAGTTCTCGGCACCGGCGTCGTCGGCCGTACGGTGGCCGCCCGCCTCGCCTCCCTGGGCCACGAGGTGGTCATCGGCACCCGCGACCCGCGCTCCACCCTCGACCGGGCGGAGTACGCCGCATGGCAGGAGGCCCACCCGTCGATCGGCCTCGCCGCCTTCCCGGAGGCCGCGCGGCACGGGGAGACCCTGGTCAACGCCACCGGCGGACGGGTCAGCGTCGAGGCGCTGAACGAGGCCGACGCCGCCCACCTCGACGGCAAGGTACTCATCGACATCGCGAACCCGCTGGACTTCTCCCACGGCTTCCCGCCCCGCCTGGACCCCGTCGACGACGACAGCCTCGGCGAGCTGATCCAGCGGACCTTCCCCCGGCTGAGGGTGGTCAAGACCCTCAACACCATGAACTGCCAGATCATGGTCGACCCGGCCCGCGTCCCCGGCGACCACACCGTCTTCCTCTCCGGGGACGACGCCGACGCGAAGAAGGCCGTCCACGGCCTGCTGAGCTCCTTCGGCTGGCCGGACCGGTCGATCATCGACCTCGGCGGCATCGAGACCGCCCGCGGCACGGAGATGCTCCTGCCGGTGTGGCTGCGCCTGATGAACGCCCTGGGCCACGCGGACTTCAACTTCCACATCCAGACGGCCCGCCCCTCCTCCTGACCCGCGGGCCCGCACGGACGGGGGCGCAGATGTTGCCGCGCCCCCGGCCCGTGCGGAGGGTGGGGGTGACGGAGGGAGGCACGGATGAGAGTCATGCTCAGGGCCCACCTGGACACGGCCGCCGGCAACGAGGCCATCAAGACCGGGGCCCTGGTCCAGGCCATGAGGAAGTTCATGGAGAGGGTCCGGCCGGAGGCCGCCTATTTCGGCCTCCACGAGGGCGTGCGCTCCTGCTGGATCGTCTTCGACCTCCAGGACAGCGCCCAGGTGCCGCTGCTGACCTGGGACCTGTTCGACCGCTTCCACGCCGAGGTCGAGATCACCCCGGTCACGACGGGGGAGGAGCTGGCCGAGATCCTCTCCGAGGTCCGCACCCTGACCTAGCCGGCCCCGGACACGCGGAAGGCCCCGGCTCGCTCGCGCGAACCGGGGCCTTCCCACAGGGTGAGTGACGGGACTCGAACCCGCGGCCACCTGGACCACAACCAGGTGCTCTACCAACTGAGCTACACCCACCATGTCCGGTCGCGGAACGACCGGCCGAAGAAAAGGGTACAGGGTCCGGGAGGGTGCTCGCTCCCCCCTTCTCCCGCACCCCCTCCCGCGGTGTCCCGGGCGGTCCTACTCGCCGGTGACGACGTGCTTGGCGGCGATGGCCTTGGCCGTGTCCGAGTCCGGCCCGGGCTGCGGCACGAAGATCGCCTCGCGGTAGTACCGCAGCTCGGCGATGGACTCCTTGATGTCCGCGAGCGCCCGGTGGTTGCCGTTCTTCGGAGGGCTGTTGAAGTACGCCCGCGGGTACCAGCGGCGCGCCAGCTCCTTGACCGAGGACACGTCGACGATCCGGTAGTGCAGGTGGGCCTCCAGCGCCGGCATGTCGCGCGACAGGAAGCCGCGGTCGGTGCCGACGGAGTTCCCGCACAGCGGAGCCTTGCGCGGCTCCTTGACGTGCTCGCGGACGTACGCCAGGACCTGCGCCTCCGCGTCGGCCAGGGTCGTGCCGCCGGCCAGCTCGTCGAGCAGACCGGAGGCGGTGTGCATCTCGCGCACCACGTCCGGCATGTTCTCCAGGGCCGCGTCCGGCGGGCGGATCACGATGTCCACCCCTTCGCCGAGCACGTTGAGCTCCGAGTCGGTGACCAGCGCGGCCACCTCGATAAGTGCGTCGTCCGTCAACGAGAGCCCGGTCATCTCGCAGTCGATCCACACCATGCGGTCGTTCATGCGCCCCACCTTATGCCGAAGGCCCCCCGCCGTGGTGTCCGGCCGATGCGGGGGGCCTTCGTCATGCGTCGTCCGGTTCCGCGGCTACGCGTGTTCGCGCAGCACCCGGCCCGGGGCGTACAGCTCCGTCACGCTCGGACCGGAGGCGGCCAGGGCCGCCGCGGCCCGCTGGGGCTGCGGGGTGCGCTGGTGCGGCAGCGGGGCCCCCGACATCTCCGAGACCGGGGAGACGTCGGCCTGCGGCCGACGCGCCCGGTAGGCGGAGCGGTAGGCGGCCGGGGAGGAGCCCAGCTGCCGGCGGAAGTGGCCGCGCAGGGCGACCGGGGACCGGAAGCCGCAGCGTCCGGCGACCTCGTCGACCGAGTAGTCGGAGGTCTCCAGCAGCCGCTGCGCCTGGAGCACCCGCTGGGTGATCAGCCACTGGAGCGGCGCGCTGCCGGTGAGCGAGCGGAACCGCCGGTCGAAGGTGCGCCGGCTCATGTAGGCGCGGGCGGCCAGCGTCTCCACGTCGAACTGCTCGTGCAGGTGCTCCAGCGCCCAGGCGACGACCTCGGCGAGCGGGTCGGCGCCGATCTCCTCGGGCAGCGACCGGTCGAGGTAGCGCTCCTGGCCACCGGTGCGGCGCGGCGGGACGACGAGCCGGCGGGCCAGGGCCCCGGCCGCCTCGCTGCCGTGGTCCGTGCGCACGATGTGCAGGCACAGGTCGATTCCGGCCGCGGTGCCGGCGGACGTCAGCACGTCGCCGTCGTCGACGAACAGCTCGCGCGGGTCGACGTGCACGGACGGGTAGCGCTTGGCCAGCGTCGGCGCGTACATCCAGTGCGTCGTCGCGGGCCGGCCGTCCAGCAGACCGGCGGCGGCGAGCACGAACGCACCCGTGCACAGGCCGACGATCCGGGCGCCCTCCTCGTGCGCCAGCCGCAGGGCGTCGAGCGCCTCCGGCGGCGGCGGGGAGGTGATGGAGCGCCAGGCCGGGACGACGACCGTGCCCGCGCGGGCGATGGCCTCCAGCCCGTACGGCGCGCTCAGTTCGAGTCCGCCGGTGGTCCGCAGCGGACCGTCCTCCCCGGCGCACACGAGCAGTCGGTAGCGCGGCACTCCGGCGTCCTGGCGGTCGATGCCGAAGACGGACAGCGGAATGGAACTCTCGAAGATCGGGCCGCCGCTGAACAGCAGCACGGCGACGATCTCTCTGCGGCGACGCCCCGCGAGCTTCCTGCCCGCGTCGGCGATGACTGCGGTGGAATCCTGGCTCATGGCGCTAAGCCCCCCTTGGGTGTCGCGACTCCTTGGTCTGGTCGCACCTGCACGTTTCCCCTCGGCCTTGCACGTGGATCCCCCGCCGTAAATACATGATCGAATCTACTGCGTCCCGTGGTGTCGGCGTGACAAGTTCAGCACGCACCGCTATGTCGACTTGGCAACTTGGCGAAAAGCATTCGATCAGGATCCGTTCCACTCCGCTACCCGTACGGGAACCTCGCGATCCGGTCGTGGCCAGTACCCATGGGGTGTTTTCGCCCCCTTCGCTCTGTCGTCCCTGGTGGTGGGGGGGTTGGGGGGACATTCCGGCAAGGGAAGCGCTCAGTCCGGAAGTTGGCCGAAAACAACCGGGTGTGTACGTGCGAATCGGTCAGTCGTGAGGGGAGGGGCCCGGCGAGCCGTGGCATCCGCGGTGCGCACCGGACCCGCTGCGGGAGTGCCGGCCGCGGTGCCCGTGCGGAACCGGATCCTCCGACAGGAGCCGGGCGGCGGACCGTCCGGCCTTCTCCGAGTGCCGCAGCAGCACCCGGCAGGCGGCCGTGACGGCGGCCAGCCCCAGGGTCGCCACGGCGGCCCCGCCGTACGAGGTCCCGTAGACCACCAGGACGACGGGGACGAGCAGGCAGCTGAAGACGGCCCAGCGCACCACGTCACCCGCGGGGTCGTCATGCGGCCCGCCCGAGGGGGACCGCACGGACGGGTGAAGATGGGAGCGGGCCGGGGGGTGGGCCGGTGGGGCCGACCGTGCCGGCTGAGCGGGCTGGTCGGGCTGGACGGGGTGAACCGGATGGCCGGGCACGGCGTACTCCCTGCGGGCTCTTCCTGGACGGTCGGACGCCTGTCCAACGCCCGCGCGCGGGTCCCGGTCACTGCGCGCACGGGTGGCGCGAGGGCCTTCCGTCACTGGCTGTAGGGGCCAGCGGCCATTGCCAAGGTGGCTCCGCTCCGGCATGCTCCCTTGGACGCTCTCCAAGGGCGGCATGCCCTGTGCAGGACGGGAGTGTCGCCGTACCCTGGTGGGTAAGGGCTTGGAAAGATGCTTCCAGGACAGAGCTCCGTCACACAGCGTCGCCAAAACGCCCGCCTCGTCGTCAGAAAGCCCGAGTCGCCGAAACCGCCCCTGTCGCTTCCCCCGAGGACTTTTCGCCGAGACATCCATGGCCGGTCACGAATTCTTCGAACCCGCGGACCGCAAGCGCAAGCACCACATCGCCGATTCCGTTTCGAGCGACCTGCGCGCGGTGGAACAGACACGCCTGCCCTGCGACCCGGCCTTCCGGCACGGAGTGGTGGTGGGCTTCGACGGCTCCACGTCCAGTGAGCGCGCCCTCGCCTACGCGATCGGCATGGCCCGGCGCTCCGGCTCCGGCCTGATCATCGTGCACGTCGCGAACCGGCTTCCCACCACGGTCTGGGCCGGCTGCGAGCCGCCGGTGTTCGTGGACGTGCCGGACCACCGCACCGAGGTGCTGGGCCTGGAGCTCGCCTGCGCGGACTACCTCACGGAGGTGCCGTGGATCCTCGTCGAGCGGGGCGGGGACATCTGCCACGAGCTGGAGGAGGTCGGCCGGGAGTACTCGGCGGACGCGATCGTGGTGGGGTCCACCCACGGCATCGTCGGCCGGATCTTCGGCTCGGTCGCGGGCCGTCTGGCCAAGCGCGCACAGCGACCGGTCGTTGTCATTCCGTGACCCCGTGTATTCCGGTTGTGCGGTTGTGAACCCGTGTAAAGGGTAGATAAGTGCTGCTGGGACGCAGCAACAACTGCAGATCGAAGGGAGCCCGCCGTGGACAATGGTGTCTCTGCGGGAAGCACGGCCTCGACCTCGACCCTGGGGAACATCGCCCTGGGTCTCACCCTTCTCGCGTTCGGTACCGGCCACACCGGAGTCCTCTCCGGTGTCACCGCTGCCAACTCCGTGTCGCTCGCGATGTACGTCGGCGGCGCGGCCCTCTTCCTCCTCGGCCTCCTGGAGTACCGGGGCGGCAACGGGTTCAACGGCACCGCCTTCGCGGGCCTGGGCGTCTTCTGGTTCACCTGGGCCAAGGGCGCGGGCTCCGCGGTGTCCGACGAGGCGGCCGGAACGTTTCTGGTCCTCTTCGCGATGCTCGCGCTGACCCTCGCGCTCGCCGCCGCGAGCGGGCTGTTCGGGCAGGGCGTCTACGGCCTGCTCACCCTCTCCCTCCTGCTCCTGGCGATAGCCTCCTTCGCGGGCAGCGCGAGCCTGGCCAAGGCGGGCGGCTGGGTCGCGGCCGTGGCCGGGCTGCTGGCCTGGTACGGGGCCACCGCCGCGCTGGCCCACTGGCCCGTGGCCCTCGGCAAGGCGTCCGGAAGGGGTGCGGTCGCGGCGGGCTGAGGCCCCCGCTCCGCGGCTGGACGGGCAGGGGGGGCCCCCCCCCCCCCCGGGGGGGCCCCCCACCCCGCCCCCTTCACGGGGCCAGCAACCCGATGGCCTCGTACGCCCGGTCCACCACCGGCCGCGCGATGCCCCGCGC
>NZ_JBBDHD010000342.1:0-404 GCF_044129415.1 Streptomyces racemochromogenes | reverse complement strand
GCCGACCTCACCGACGCCACGTCCACCGACCCGCCCAACCGCAACGCCAACGGAACGTTGTACGTCGCACTGGGGCCTTCGAGGCGGTACAGGAACCACAGGCGCCGCTGTGCGTAAGAGAGGGGAATCATGACGTCTCCTTGGACCGCTTCATCGGCCGCAGCTTGGGCCGGGCTTTCTCGGCTCCCGCGAGGCGACCGACGAGGGTCTCCACGGTCGGGCTCTCGAACAGGGTGCGAATCTCGATCTCGGCGTCGAACACCGAGCGGATGCGGCTGATCAGGCGTGTCGCGAGCAGGGAGTGCCCGCCCATCTCGAAGAAGTTGGCCTCCGGGTCGACCTGTTCGAGGCCGAGGACCTCACCGAAC
Source organism: Streptomyces racemochromogenes (assembly GCF_044129415.1). Classification (GTDB taxonomy): domain Bacteria; phylum Actinomycetota; class Actinomycetes; order Streptomycetales; family Streptomycetaceae; genus Streptomyces; species Streptomyces racemochromogenes_A. The sequence goes on along the minus strand of NZ_JBBDHD010000342.1, from coordinate 36 downwards.
AGGCCGCACAGGATCTCCTCCTGCGCCGTCCGCGGA
>NZ_JBBDHD010000149.1:0-14859 GCF_044129415.1 Streptomyces racemochromogenes | reverse complement strand
GGCCGCTCCCGCGGCGGGGGCGCGGCCCACTCCGGCCGGCCCCGCCGCCCCGCCGGCCGGGGACCGTGCCGTGCCCGGGGCCCCGGGTGCCGCGGCGTCCCCGGGGCGGGACGGCCCTGCCGCGGCGGCGGGCCCGGCGGTCGCCGCCCGGGGCAGGAGACGGCCCAGCGCTGTCAGGGCCGGGGCCAGGGCGTCGGTGGAGCGCAGGCGCAGGAGGACCGCCAGCCGGTCCCGGCCCGCCGGGCCGCCCGCCACCGCCGTGTCGGCCGGTACGACGCACACCGCCGCCGCCCCCGGCACCGACGAGGGCGCCTCCCCGGCCCACGGGGCCACGCACACCGCCGCGTGGAGCCCCTCGGCCCCCGCCCCCAGGGCCAGGCGCAGCGCGGCCACCGCCATGTCCTGCTGCCAGCCCCGCCCGGCGGTGAGCACGGCGAGGAACTCCCGGGAGAGGTCGGCGCCCGCCTTCGCCTCCTCGGCCATCAGCAGCCCGATCCGCTGGGCCACCTCCATGGCCGCCTCCAGGGCCTCCGGGCCCGGCCCCGGGTCCCGGTCGAGCAGCCACACGTAGCCCTGGACGATGCCCCGGTACCGCACCGGCAGGCAGATCCGCCCCCGGAAGACCCCCGCGTCCGGCGCCGCCGGGATCCGCACCGGCCCGGTGGCGCGGGCGATGCCGAAGGCCTCGAACCAGGCGCGCACGGCCGCCGTGGACTGCCGGGTCAGGATCGAGCGGGTGCGCACGGGGTCCATCGCGAGGTCGTCCTCGCTGTCGTGCGCGCCGAAGGCGATCAGGCGGAAGTCCCGGTTCTCCAGCGTCGCCGGGGCGCCGAGCAGCGCCGAGATCTCGTCCACCAGGTCCTGGTAATCGCCCTTCACGGGCACATTCTCCCACCCGCGCGCCGCCCCTTCAGACAGATGTATGAGATCGGGGACACGGATGCGTGACAGCTGTCGATGGCAGAGGATCGTGGAGATCCTTAGGTTTCACGGTGGTTTTACTTGCGTTTTCCTTACGGCCGCAGCACACCCCCGCGGCGCCCGTATGCCCGCTTCTGCCACCCGTTGGAGGTGCCCCGTGCTGGGTCCCGCGATCCTCGCCGCTTCGCGCAGCGACAAGATGCGCCGAATCGTCTCTGCCGCCCCGGTGACCAAGCCGGTGGTCAACCGGTTCATCCCGGGTGAGACGGTCGACCAGGTCATCCCGATCGTCGAGGAGCTCACCCGCAAGGGCCTTGAGGTCACCCTCGACGTGGTCGGCGAGGACATCACCGCCGTGGAGCAGTCGTACGCCGCCCGGGACGCCTACCTGGAGCTCATCGAGCGCCTCAGGGAGCTGGGGCTGGGCGAGGCCGTCGAGATGTCCGTCAAGCTGTCGATGTTCGGCCAGGCGCTGGAGGGCGGCCACGAGCTCGCCCTCGCCAACGTCCGCCCGGTCGTCGAGGCCGCCGCCGCCATCGGCACCACCGTGACGCTGGACGCCGAGGACCACACCACCCTCGACTCGATGTTCGCCATCCACGAGGAGCTGCGCCGGGACTTCCCCCAGACCGGCTGCGTCATCCAGGCCTACCTCTTCCGCACCGAGGCCGACGCCCGCCGCCTGGCCGCCGCCGGCAGCCGCGTCCGGATCGTGAAGGGCGCCTACAAGGAGCCCGCCGAGGTCGCCTACCAGGACAAGGCCGAGATCGACAAGGCGTACGTCCGGATCATGCGGATCCTCATGGAGGGCGACGGCTACCCGATGATCGGGTCGCACGACCCGCGCCTGATCTCCATCGCGCAGGAGCTCGCCCGGCAGGCCGGGCGCAAGCTGGACGAGTACGAGTTCCAGATGCTCTACGGCATCCGCAGCGAGGAGCACCTCCGGCTCGCCTCCGAGGGTCATCGAATGCGGGTCTACACGGCCTATGGCACGGACTGGTACGGCTACTTCATGCGCCGCCTCGCGGAGAAGCCGGCCAACCTGCTGTTCTTCCTCCGCTCGATGATCACCAAGAACTAGCCAAGAACCAGGTCAAGGAGTTATCGCCCCATGGATGCTGTGACCCAGGTCCCCGCCCCGGTCAACGAGCCGGTCCACTCGTACGCCCCGGGCAGCGCGGAGCGCGCGCGCCTCGAAATCCAGCTCAAGCAGCTGTCCGAGAACCCGATCGACCTCCCGATGACGATCAACGGCGTCAAGCGGATGGGTGGCGGCGAGCGCTTCGACGTCGTCCAGCCGCACGACCACAAGTCGGTCATCGGCACGTACGCCAACGCCACGCAGGCCGACGCCCAGGAGGCTGTCGACGCCGCCCTGGCCGCCGCCCCGGCCTGGCGCGCGATGTCCTTCGACGACCGCGCCGCGATCATCCTGCGCGCCGCCGAGCTGCTGGCCGGCCCGTGGCGCGAGAAGCTGGCCGCCTCCACCATGCTGGGCCAGTCGAAGACCGCGCAGCAGGCCGAGATCGACACCCCCTGCGAGCTCGTCGACTTCTGGCGCTTCAACGTCCACTTCGCCCGCCAGATCCTGGCCGAGCAGCCGGCCGCGAACTCCGCCGGCGTGTGGAACCGCAGCGACCACCGCCCGCTCGAAGGCTTCGTCTACGCGATCACCCCGTTCAACTTCACGGCCATCGCCGGCAACCTGCCGACCGCCCCGGCCCTGATGGGCAACGTGGTCGTCTGGAAGCCGTCCCCGACGCAGACCCACTCCGCGGTCCTCCTCATGGAGCTGCTGGAGGCGGCCGGCCTGCCCAAGGGCGTCATCAACCTGGTGACCGGCGACGGCATCGCCGTCTCCGAGGTGGCCCTGAACCACCCCGAGCTGGCCGGCATCCACTTCACCGGCTCGACCAAGACCTTCCAGTACCTGTGGAAGACGGTCGGCAACAACATCGAGAAGTACCGCTCGTACCCGCGCCTGGTCGGCGAGACGGGTGGCAAGGACTTCGTCGTCGCCCACCCGTCCGCGGACCGCGCGATCCTGAAGACCGCCCTGACCCGCGGCTCCTTCGAGTTCCAGGGCCAGAAGTGCTCGGCCTCCTCGCGCGCCTACATCCCGGCCTCGATCTGGAACGACGGCTTCAAGGAGCAGTTCGCGGCCGAGGTCGACGGCATCACCATGGGTGACGTCCGCGACCTGTCGAACTTCATCGGCGCGGTCATCGACGAGCGCTCCTTCGCGAAGAACAAGGCCGCCATCGACCGTGCGAAGGCCGACCCGACCTGCACGATCGTCGCGGGCGGCACGTACGACGACTCGGAGGGCTACTTCGTCCGCCCGACCGTCATCGAGTGCACGGACCCGGAGAACGAGGTCTTCACGACCGAGTACTTCGGCCCGATCCTCGCGGTGTACGTCTACGACGACGCCGACTACGACGCGATGCTGGCCCAGATGGAGAACGTCTCGGCGTACGCCCTGACCGGCTCCGTCATCGCCCAGGACCGCTACGCGGCGGCCGACACGATGGAGAAGCTCCGCTTCGCGGCGGGCAACTTCTACATCAACGACAAGTCGACCGGCGCCGTCGTCGGCCAGCAGCCCTTCGGCGGCGGCCGTGCCTCGGGCACCAACGACAAGGCGGGCGCGGCGTCCAACCTGCTGCGCTGGACCTCGACCCGCTCCATCAAGGAGACCCTGGTCCCGCCGACCGAGTACGGCTACCCCCACATGGGCTGACCCGCCCCCCGCTGAACCCCGCCCCCGCTCCGGTACCCCCAAGCCCGGAGCGGGGGCGGTCCCAGTTGCGGGGGCGTCCCGGTCAGACCTCGAAGAGGACCTGGTCCAGGGACTTGCGGGTGAGGTCCGGGACCTCGCAGTCGTCCGACGGGTAGCCCACCGGGATCACCGCGAAGGCCTTCTCGTTCTCCGGGCGGCCCAGGACGTGGCTCAGGAAGCGCATCGGGCTCGGGGTGTGGATGAGCGCCGCCAGGCCCGAGAGGTGGAGGGCCGTCAGGAGCATGCCGACCGCGATGCCGACCGACTCGTCCACGTAGTAGTGCTTGCGCCTGTCGCCGTCGGGGCCGAGCCAGTAGCGCTGCTGGAAGACCACGATCAGGGCCGGGGCGTCCGTCAGGTGGGTCTTGACGGCGTCGGTGCCGAGGGGGCGCAGGGCCGCCAGCCATTCGTCGCCGAGCCGGCCGTCATAGGAGATCTGCTCCTCCTGTTCGGCGGCGGCGCGGATCTGCCGGCGGATCGCCGGGTCCTTGACCAGGACGAACGTCCACGGCTGCTGGTGTGCTCCCGAGGGGGCGGTGGCGGCGCAGGCGATGGCGTCGCGGACCGCCTGTTCGGGCACGGGGTCGGGGGAGAAGTGGCGCACCGTGCGCCGTTCGTCCATCCGGGCCCGCAGTTCCGCCGCGCGGGCGAGGGACTCGGGGCCGGGCATGCGCGCGGGACGGTAGGCGACGGGCCGGTAGGGCTGGCCATGGGTGGGGGTCCACTGCTGGGTCTCTGGCGACATGCGCAGATCTTCACGCGGTGACACCCCTGAGGCCAGGGTCGCGGCAGCGGCCCACGCCCGTTGTGTGGGGGGATGGGGGTTATGGCGCTGGCGAACGTCGGTCGATTCGCGGAGCGGGGCGACGGCCCGTACGGGTGCGCCCCCGGCCGGCCCGGGCGCTGTCGCCGGGCCCGCCGGAGTGTTCCGGCGGCGCCGGCCGGGCCGCCGTCCGGAGGTGGACCACCCGGGCCGCCGGGGGCCGCGGACCGGCGTCGACCTGCGGGGCGGCGGCGGGCGGGGGCCGGACCAGGCGCCGCGGCCGGTGGCGCCGGAGCCCCTGCGGAAACCCCTCGGCGGGGACGGGCGCCGCGCGCCGGGGCCCCCGCGGCGGGCCGTCACGGGGGCCGGGCCCCGCGTGTTTCCGGCCTTTCCCGCCCGGCCTGCCCGCCGCCGGACGGGGTCAGCTGCCCGTGATGCTCGCCGCGCCCGTTTCGATGTGCCCCGTGTAGCGGCGGGACCAGGTGCCGTCGGAGTCGGCCAGGATCGTGAAGTCGTACCAGCCCTTGTTGTAGGCCACCGCGTTGAAGAAGTCCTCGCGGGAGGAGTTCGCCGGCACCGTGTAGGTCCAGGGGCCGTCCGAGCGGTAGGCGTTCGAGCGGATGGTGAAGGTGACCGGGGCGGCCGAGGCGTTGGTCATCTTGAACCAGATCGCCGTCTTGCCGGTGCCCGGCTCGACCGCGTAGCGGGCCGCGACCTCCAGGGATCCCCCGGGCTTGGTCGCGTCACCGATGAACCGGCGCAGGAAGCGGTTCGGGCCGTACATCGAGATGTCGTACTTGCCCGAGCCGGCGCCCAGACCGATGGAGAAGTAGTCGGACGACGTGGCTCCGGGATCCACCGTGTACTGCCAGGCCGCCGTGTCCCGGTACTGGTGCGGGTGGATCGAGAAGTGCGCCGCCTGCCGGGCCTGCGGGCCCTGGTTGGTCATCGAGAACCAGGCCAGGATCTTGCCCATCGGCCCGAACTCGAAGCGGTCCAGGTTGCCGTTGACCTGGTACGGGAGGGCGCGCGCCGGACGCGTTCCGGGCTCCTGGACCGGCAGGGCGTTGTCCTGCGGCACCGGGTTGGGCAGGGGGCCGCAGGTGGACTGGCCGATGACCTTCGCCGTGGAGGGCAGGCCGGCGGGGACCCCGTACACGGGGTGCGCGAAGTCGAAGACGCCCGTCAGGTCGCCGGTCACCTTGCGGCGCCAGGCGCTGATGTTGGGGCAGAGGGCGGGCGTGCCCAGCGCCGTGCTCCATTTTTCCAGGAAGCGCAGGACGGAGGTGTGGTCGAAGACCTCGGAGCTGACCCAGCCGCCCCTGGTCCACGGGGACATCACCAGCATGGGGACGCGGAAGCCCAGGCCGATCGGGACGCCGTCGATGTACTCGTCCGGGGTGCCGGGCGGGGCCACCGGCGGGGCGACGTGGTCGAAGAAGCCGTCGTTCTCGTCGTAGTTGAGGAACAGGACCGTGGAGTCGAAGACCTCCGGGTTCGCGGCGAGCGCCCGGTAGACCAGGTCGACGAAGTGCGCGCCGTCGCCGGGAGGGGCGTACGGGTGCTCCGAGAAGGCCTCGCTCGCCACCACCCAGGACACCTGGGGCAGGGTGCCCGCGACCACGTCCGCGCGGATCGCCGCGGCTATGTCGTCGGGGGTGGAGCCGGTGACCTTGGGGACCGACGCCATGCCCCGGTCCCACAGCGGGTCGCCGGGCTTGGCGTCGGTGAACTTCTTGAAGTAGGCCAGGCCGTTGTCCCCGTAGTTGTCCTGGGCGTTCTGGTAGACCTTCCAGGTCATCCCGGCGCGCTGGAGGGCCTCCGCGTAGGTCTCCCAGGTCAGCCCCGACTCCTCGCCGCCGTCCTTGCTGCCCGCGTCCACCTTGCCGCTCCACAGGAACGTGCGGTTGGGGCCGGTGGCGCTGAGGGTCGAGCAGAAGTAGGCGTCGCAGACGGTGTAGTTGTCGGCGAGCCCGTAGTGGAAGGGGATGTCGGCCCGCTCCAGGTGGCCCAGGGTGTGGGTCTTGCCGACACCGGCGACCCAGTTGTCCATCCGGCCGTTGTTCCACGCGGCGTGCTGCGAGGTCCAGCTGTGCGGGAGGTCGCCGGTGCACTGGGCCAGGGTCTCGCTGTCGGCGCCGCCCGCGGACGGGGTGGCGGACAGCTTCCACGGGTACTGGCGACCGCCCCAGTTGGGCTGGTTGAAGGTGCCCCAGCCGCCCGGGATGTTGCCGCAGGCGCGGTCGCCGAAGCCGCGGACGCCCTTGAGCCTGCCGAAGTAGTGGTCGAAGCTGCGGTTCTCCTGCATCAGGACCACCACGTGCTTCACGTCGGTGATCGTGCCCGTCGCCGCGGCCGCGGCCGCCGTCGTGGGCAGGGCGGCGGGCAGGGCCGCCCCCGCCACGAGCCCGGCGCCGATCCCCACGAAACCCCTGCGGCTGATGGGTGTCACTGGCTGCTCGCCTCCAACTCAAGTGCCCCGCTGGCACATTGACGGCAAGCGTGGCGGCGGCCGCCGCAAAGGTCTACATCCGTGCGGTAAGAAAACGGTGAACATCCGGCTGGCCGGAATCAACCGCTCGTGCGGACCAGCATCTTGCCCAGGTTCTCCCCGCGCAGCATGCCCAGGAACGCCTCCACCGTGTGCTCGAATCCCTGGACAACGGTGGTGTCGGTGCCCACCCGGCCGCTGCGCAGGTGCGGGACCAGGAAGTCCTCCAGCTCGTCCTGGAGATTGGTGTGGTTTCGAACCAATACGCCTTCCAGGCGCAGGGACTTGTGCACCACCTCGAAGAGGTTGCGGGGCGCCGCCGGCGAGCGGTCGCCGTTGTACATCGAGATCGCGCCGACCCACGCGATCCGCCCGTACTCGCGCAGGGAGTCGATCGCGCCCTCCAGGTGGTCCCCGCCCACGTTGTCCACGTAGACGTCGATCCCGTCCGGGGCGGCCTCCGCCAGCTGCTCGCCGACCGGGCCGTCGTGGTAGTCGAAGGCGGCGTCGAAGCCCAGGGCCCCGGTGAGGTGGGCGACCTTCGCCGCGGAGCCCGCGCTGCCGATGATCCGGCGGGCGCCGAGCAGCCGGGCGATGTGCCCGGTGGCGGTGCCGACGCCGCCCGCGGCGGCGGAGACGAACAGGTCCTCGCCCTCGCGCAGCACCGCCGTCCGGGTCAGGGCGGCGTACGCGGTCAGGCCCGTGCCGCCCAGGATCGACAGGTACGCCTCCAGCGGGACGCCCTCGTGACCGCGGAGCTTGCGGGTGCCGTCCACGCCCAGGGTGACCAGGGCGTGGGTGCGCCAGCCCGCCCGGTGGAAGACGAGGTCGCCCTCCGCCAGGCCCGGGTCGCGGGAGGCCAGCACCCGGCCCACCGACCGGCCCTCCAGGGGGGAGTTCAGCTCGAAGCCGCCCTCGCCGCCGTCCATCAGCCCCCGGTGGTACGGGTCGACGGACAGCAGCAGGTTCTCCACCAGCGCGGTGCCGGGGGCGGGTTCGGGGACGGGCGAGGAGACGTACGCGAAGTCGGAGGCGACGGGGAAACCCGTCGGGCGGGCGATCTGGTGGACGGCGTGAGCGGTGTCGGCGTTCATGGCGACGACGGTAGGAAGGAATCCCGGGGCCGGGCAGGGGGTTGCCCTCATGGAAGCCGCACATCCATGAAGGCGGCTCATACACCGAGGTGGGAACCCCCGTGACCGAGCTCGCCCCGCAGGAACTCCGGGTGCTGGTCGCCGTCGCCGAGACGGGCGGCTTCTCCGCCGCGGCAGGCGTCCTCGGCATCAGCCAGTCGGCCGTCTCGCACTCGGTGCGCGGCAGCGAGGGCAAGGTCGGCGCGGTGCTGTTCGAGCGCGGCCGCTCCGGCGCCCGCCCCACCCCGGCGGGGGAGCGGGCCGTGGCCCTCGGGCGGCGCATCCTGCGGCTGTACGAGGTCCTCGGCGCGGAGGCCCGCGCCGCCGGCCGGGCCGCCGCCGGGGGCGGGGCGGACGGGGCCCTGGAGGGGACCCTGCGCATCGCCGCCTTCCGCAGCGCGGCCCTGCACCTGCTGCCGCCCGCGCTGGAGCGCCTCGCCGCCCTGCACCCCGGGCTCCGGCCCGAGGTGCGGGTGGTGCGCGAGCTCGGCGCCGGGACGGCGGGTGAGGTGGCCGCCGGCCGGGCGGACCTGGGCATCGCGACGCTGGGCGCGCCCGGCGACGTACCGCCCGGGCTGCTGACCGGGGTGCTCGCCCGGGAGGCGTACGCACTGGTGCACCCCGCCGGCCACCCGGACCCGAAGTCGCTGCCCCTGCTGGACTGGGACGAGAACTGCGGCTCCTACACCCGCCGGTGGTGGGCGGCCCAGGACTGGATCCCGGCGGCCACGGTCAAGGCGGAGGACGACGCGATGGTGCTGACGATGGTCGGCCGGGGGCTCGGGATGGCGATCATGCCCGAGCTCTCGCTCCGCGAGGCCGCCGACTCCGTCGAGATCACCGACCTGGGGCCTCAGAGGCCGGTGAGGCAGGTGGGATACGTCACCACAGCGGAGTCCGCCTCCACCCTTGCGATCAGGGCTCTGATCAGGGAACTCAGGGCTGTATCGGCCTGAAACCGGAGCGACGGGAGAGGCCTTCCGAGGGGTTTCGCATCTCAGATACTAGGAAGTCCGAGTAATTGCGGAGACAGACGGCCGTGCCTGCCCTAGCTTGGTAGGAGCCGAACGTCTCGCACATCCAGCGAATGGCGGTCGTGAGCGCGCGCCCCTGGCAGGCAACCCCTGCGGCGCACGGCTCCCCGCCTCTTCCGGCGCCTTGAAGGAACCCCTCATCCGTGGCCCCGCCACGCCGTGATCTCAAGGAGTCGATCATGACCCCCACCACCGCAGCCTCCCGCCGCGTCCGCCACTCCTCCCCGGCGGACGACCACCGCAAGAACGCGGCGGCCGCCCTGCAGCGCGCCCTGGACCGCCGCGACAACGGCGGCTCGACCGGCCACTGACGCTCTCGGACCTCCGGGCATATCGCGTCCATATGGTGGACGCGATATGCCCGAAGGCTGGGACAAGGAGTACGGTTTCGCCATGTCGACCAGCATCAATCTCGCAGTGATCCCCGGTGATGGCATCGGCCAGGAAGTCGTGGCTCAGGGCCTCAAGGTCCTTACCGCGGTCCTGCCCCAGGATGTGAAGCTGGAGACCAGGGAATACGACCTCGGCGCCCAGCGCTGGCACCGCACCGGCGAGACGCTCCCGGACGCCGAGCTCGAAGCGCTCAAGCACCACGACGCGATCCTCCTGGGCGCCATCGGCGACCCGTCGGTCCCGTCCGGTGTCCTGGAGCGCGGTCTGCTGCTGAAGCTCCGCTTCGCCTTCGACCACTTCATCAACCTGCGCCCCTCGAAGCTCTTCCCGAACACGGCCACCCCGCTGGCCGGCCGCCCGGACATCGACTTCGTCGTCGTCCGCGAGGGCACCGAGGGCCCGTACACCGGCAACGGCGGCAGCCTGCGCACCGGTACCCCGGCCGAGGTCGCCACCGAGGTCAGCGTCAACACCGCCTACGGTGTGGAGCGCGTGGTCCGTGACGCGTTCGAGCGGGCCGCCTCCCGCCCGCGCAAGAAGCTGACGCTGGTCCACAAGAACAACGTCCTCGTGTACGCGGGCCACATGTGGAAGAACATCTTCGACAAGGTGGGCCAGGAGTACCCCCAGGTCACCACCGACTACCTGCACGTCGACGCCGCGACGATCTTCTTCGTCACCCAGCCCGAGCGCTTCGACGTCATCGTCACGGACAACCTCTTCGGTGACATCCTCACCGACCTGGCCGCCGCCGTCACCGGCGGGATCGGTCTGGCCGCCTCCGGGAACATCAACCCGACCGGCGCCTTCCCGTCGATGTTCGAGCCCGTCCACGGCTCGGCCCCGGACATCGCCGGCACCGGCAAGGCCGACCCGACGGCGACGATCCTGTCCGTCGCCCTCCTGCTGCGCCACCTCGGCTACGAGGAGCAGGCCGTACGCATCGAGGAGGCCGTCTCCGCCGACCTCGCCGAGCGCGACGGAACCTTCCGCTCCACCGACGCGATCGGCGACGCCCTCGCCGCGCGAGTAGCCGGCTGACCCGGCAGCGCCACCACGGAAGCCGCCGGGTACGCACCATCACCCGGCGGCTTCTCCTGTACGGCCCCGGGTGCCACCATCTCCCGTGGGCCGCATCACCCCGTTTCACCGAAGACCCCCCGCGCGCGATAATCGAACGCGAGGCCGCGGTATACGGGGAAGCTCGGACGTCCTGGTACGTACGCATGAGCGCGGTCCGCCATACACAACGGTGAAGGACAAGCACTCATGACGACGCCCACGATCGAGCTCAAGCCCTCCTCGAACCCGCTGTCCGACGCGGAGCGAGAGGCGATCCTGGCCAGCCCCGGCTTCGGCCGCCACTTCACCGACCACATGGTGACGATCAAGTGGACCGAGGGCCGCGGCTGGCACGACGCCGAGCTGGTCCCGTACGCGCCGCTGTCGATCGACCCGGCCAACATGACCCTGCACTACGCGCAGACGATCTTCGAGGGGCTCAAGGCCTACCGCCAGCCCGACGGCACGGTCGCCACCTTCCGTCCCGAGGCCAACGCGGAGCGCTTCCAGGCCTCCGCCCGCCGCATGGCCATGCCCGAGCTGCCGACCGAGCTGTTCATCGAGGCCTGTGACGCCCTGATCAAGCAGGACAGCGCCTGGGTGCCGAACTCCGGCGAGGCCTCCCTGTACCTGCGGCCGTTCATGTTCGCGTCCGAGGTCGGCCTGGGCGTCCGCCCGGCCAACGAGTTCCTGTTCATGGTCATCGCCTCGCCCGCCGGCGCCTACTTCCCCGGGGGCGTCAAGCCCGTCTCCGTCTGGCTGTCCGAGGAGTACGTCCGCGCCGTCAAGGGCGGCACCGGCGCCGCCAAGACCGGCGGCAACTACGCCGCCTCCCTCGTCGCCCAGGCCCAGGCTGCCTCGCACGGCTGTGACCAGGTCGTCTGGCTGGACGCCGTCGAGCACCGCTGGATCGAGGAGATGGGCGGCATGAACCTGTACTTCGTGTACGGCGACCGCATCGTCACCCCGGAGCTGACCGGCTCGCTCCTGCCGGGCATCACCCGCGACTCGCTCCTCACCATCGCCCGCGACCTCGGCTACACCGCCGAGGAGGGCCGCATCTCCACCGAGGACTGGAAGCGCGACAACGAGAACGGCACGCTGACCGAGGTCTTCGCCTGCGGCACGGCCGCCGTCATCACCCCGGTCGGCTCGGTCAAGTCCGAGCGCGCCAACTGGACCCAGGGCGACGGCGAGCCCGGCGAGGTCACGATGAAGCTCCGCAAGGCGCTCCTGGACCTCCAGACCGGCCACCGCGCCGACACCCACGGCTGGATGCACCCGCTCGGCTAGCCGACGGCGGAACCGTCCGCCCGACGGGGTCCCGGCCTTGCGGCCGGGGCCCCGTTGCGCATGTCCGGGGCCCGGCGGTGCGGCGGGGCCGGTCCTACCCGTACGGGCGCCGCGGACGTGCGGGGGGTCCACCGGCGTGGGACGTTGACGGTGCCCGCCGATCCGGCTCCCGCACCGGCCCGGGCGGTGCGGCGCACCCCTCCGGGGGTGGTTCTCTCGTGCGCCGGCCGCTGGGGCCGGCGGAAAGGCGGATCCCCATGAAGCGGTTCGTTGCCTCCGGCCTGCTGTGCGCGGCCGTCGTGCTCGGGGCCTCGGCGTGCTCCAGTAACGACACGACTCCCCAGGAGGAGGCCTCGAAGGCCGCCGCCGAGCTGTGCACCAACCTGGTCCAGCTGAAGTCGGACAACGCCGCGCTCAAGGCGCTGAACCCGGCGACGGCCACCAAGGACCAGATCCAGAAGGCGGTCGACGCCGTCCAGACCGACTGGAAGAACGTCAAGGAGAGCAAGCAGACGATGAAGTCGGCCGAGCGGGAAGCCGTCCAGGAGGCCACGGACAACCTCAAGAAGAGCTACGACAACCTGCCCGGCGACACCACGGGCAAGGACGCGCTGACCCAGCTCCAGCCGCAGATCCAGGCGGTCGACACCGCGGTCCAGCAGTCGGCGGACTCGCTCAAGTGCCGCTGACGCGACGGACCCCGGGGCGCGGCGCCCCGGGGTCCGTGGTCGTGCGCCGCCGTCAGTCGGCGGCCACCACGACCGGGTCGGCCGCCGGCGCGGCCGCCAGCCCGGTCCCGGTCCCGGGCGCGGCCGCGGTCCGGAACGTCAGCGCCCCGTAGACCAGGCCGCCGACCACCCCCGACAGGACGAAGCTGCAGTCCACCCCACCGGTGAGGGCCAGCAGCGGGCCCTCGTACACCGGGGTCGACACGGCGGCCAGTCCCACGACCGCGCCCGCCGCCCAGGAGGCGGTGGCGCGGATGTTCCAGCCCCCGCTGTACCAATACACGCCGCCGCGGGCCCGGCGGTTGAACACCTGGAGCGCGTCGGCGTCGTATGCGCCGCGACATCGGACGTAGCCGATCAGGGTGATCACGGCCCAGGGGGTGCCGATCGCGGTCAGCAGCAGGACGAACGAGGTCATCGCCGACTGGACGTTCCATTCGAAGGAGCCGAAGAAGACGAACGTGGTGGCGACGGCCGCGGCGATCACGGTGGCCTTCGTGCGGGTGGCCTTGGGCACGATGGCGTCCAGGTCCAGGCCCATGGAGTAGAGCATCAGGCCGGCGTTGCCCACCGAGCCGGCCGCGGCGGCGAAGAGCAGCGGCACCAGGTACCAGAAGGGCGCGGCGCCCACGAGCGGTCCGGCGTAGTCGGCCCCGGCCTGGGCGGCCAGCGCGGTGTAGGTGCCGAAGAGCTGCGGGACCAGCAGGCCGACCAGCAGGCCCGCGCAGGTGGCCCAGTAGACACTGCGGGAGCTGTGCTTGTGGGGGGAGACGTAGCGCGTGTAGTCGCCGAGCAGGGTGATGAAGGCGACCGGGCCGCTCAGGCCTGCGGCGACGGCGGCGAGGATCCAGGTCGGCCAGAACGAGCCGAGCAGGTACGTGGTGTCCGGCGGGGCGGCGGTGGTGAAGCCGGGGGCGTAGGCGTAGACGCCGAGGGCCAGCAGGAGCACCATGACGATCGAGAGCGCCTTGCTCATGCGCAGCAGCAGCCGGTATCCGAAGACGGCCCCGATCACGGTGAACGCCGCCAGCACCCCGTACATGAGGGAGTGCGTGAGGCCGTTGTCCGGAAGTCCGACGAGGCGGGTCAGCGTGCCCACCATCACGTCACCGCCGATCCACAGGGTCAGCGCGGTGTAGCCGAGCGCGAGCAGCAGCCCGACGATCGACCCCACGAGGCGCCCCCGTACGCCGAACTGCGCTCCGCTGGAGGTCGACAGGTTCGTCGCGGTGCGCAGGGACACCAGCGCGAGCGGCGCGGTGAAGGCGATCCCGACCACGGTGCCGGTCACGATGGCGGTGAGTGAGGGGACCAGCCCCAGTCCGAAGGACGGGGGCAGCCAGCCGAAGACGATCACGCCGAGGCAGAGGTTGGAGCCGAGCAGGATCGACATCAGGTCACGGGGACCGCTCGTCCGCTCCTCTTCGGGGATGGTGTCGACTCCGCGCTGTTCGATGGGCATGGGGGGACTCCCTTGGCACGGCGGGGGTGGGGGTTTATTCGTTTGAGCGACACTCAATGTGACTCAAGCCCTGCTCCGAGGTCAATGCTTCCCGGCCGAGAAATGAAGAGTTAGAGTGATGCTCTAACCCATCGACTCAAAAGGTGGTGGATCGGCGTGCGGCTGACCCCTACGGAGCGCGACCGGCTGCTGCTGCGCAGCGCCGCGGAACTGGCCAGGGCCCGTCGGGCCCGGGGCCTGCGGCTCAACGTCCCCGAGGCCACGGCGCTGATCGCCGACACGGTCTGCGAGGCCGCGCGCGACGGCAAGCGCCTGGCCGAGGCCATCGAGGAGGCCCGGAGCGTCCTGGGCCCCGACGACGTACTGCCCGGCGTGGCCGACGTGGTCACCGAGGTGCACGTGGAGGCCGTGTTCGACGACGGATCCCGCCTCGCGGTGGTCTCGTCCCCGATCCAGGGCGCCGCCCCGCTCGGCGACGACGCCCCGGGCGCGGTCGTCCCCGGCCCCGGAGCCCCCCAGCCGGAACCGGTCGTGCACCTGAGGGTGCGCAACACCGCCTCCGTGCCGGTGAGCGTCACCTCGCACTTCCACTTCTTCGAGGCCAACCCCCGCCTGGACTTCGACCGTGCCGCGGCCTACGGGATGCGGCTGTGCGTCCCGGCCGGCTCCTCCGTGAGGTTCGACCCGCACGGCGAGGGCGAGGTGGGCCTGGTTCCCATCGGCGGCGACCGGATCGCGATCGGCTTCGCGGGCCTGGTCGACGGCCCGCTCGACGCCCCCGGCGCCAAGGCCGA
>NZ_JBBDHD010000341.1:0-405 GCF_044129415.1 Streptomyces racemochromogenes | reverse complement strand
CCCCGGACCCGGTCGTGGGGGGGGGGGGGGGGGGGCGGGGGCCCCCCCCCCAACACCTCCGCCCCCCGCCCCGCGGGGGGGCGCCCCCCGCGCGCCCCCCCCCCCCCCCCCCGGCGCCGGCGCCCCCGCGCGGCCCGCGCCACCTGCCGTGTCCGCCGGGGTTGCCGGGGGCGGGGCGGCGGGGGTCGTGGGAGGGACCCGGCGGTGGGCCGCTGTCCCGTGGAGCCAGTGCCAGGTGGCCGTCGGGGGGATGAGGAGGCCGGTCAGGGCCATCGTGAGGAGTTCGGAGCGGTCGCGGGGACCCGGCAGGACGCGGGCGGCGGTGAACTCCGCCGTCCCGGCCAGCCAGCCGGCGGCGCACCAGGCGCCCGCCCGCCGACGGCCGAGCAGCGCGCAGGCCGCCGC
>NZ_JBBDHD010000148.1:0-14905 GCF_044129415.1 Streptomyces racemochromogenes | reverse complement strand
CCCCCCCCCCCCCCCCCCCCCCCCCCCCCCCCCCCCCCCCCCCCCCCCCCCCCCCCCCCCCCCCCCCCCCCGGCGCGGCTACACCCCGGGGATCTGCCGGGCCCGGAACGCGGCCCGCACGGCGGCCGCGGCGTCCGCGCCGTACATGCGCTGCGCGGTGGCGACGGTGGTCAGCGCCGCGTCCTGGAAGCTCGTGTCGGGGCGGAAGCCGAACTGGGCGTTGACGATGATCCGGCCGGCCGTGCGGGCGCCGAGCGCCTGCCGGATGTCGAACAGCGCCCGGGACCAGATCTCCCCGTCCGCGTGGACCTCGCCGACCCGGTCGGCGTAGACCTTGTTCCCGTCGACGCGGCGCAGGCAGTGCGGGGCCGCGCTGTACTCGACCGAGTCCCAGTCGGCCACGCAGGCCAGGTCGGTCTTGCGCGGCCAGCCGTACGTGTCGTCCGCGTACGCGCCGACGGAGACGGCCAGGAAGTCGCCGAAGGCCTCGCCGATCGCGCCGGACTCCGGCGAGGTGCCGAAACCGGGCACCTGGGCGTTGTGCACGGCGTGCCCGTACTCGTGGACGATGACCTCGGCGTCCTCGGCGTCGTCCACGCCGCCCTTCCCGAATCGGATCTCTGCCTTCGTGTCGGAGAAGAAGGAGTTGTCGGCGCCCCACTGGTTGATCCGGACGGGCTGCGCGCGGTCGTTGGCGCCGGGCAGCTCGCTGCCGAAGCCCAGGCTCTGCAGGTACTCCTGGGCCTCGTTGACCCAGAAGTACGCCATGACCTGTTCGAACTGGTCGTCCTTGCGGCTGTACGCACCGACGTCCGCGAGGCGTGCCGGGGCGCCGGTCTCCGACCGTACGGCCGCCCACTTGCCCGAAAGGGTGCCGCTCGCGTCGAGGTTGCGCAGTGCGGCCAGGGTGTACGCGGACGCGGGCACGGCGGCGTTGCCGTCCTTGCCGTCGGTCAGCGACTGGTCGCCGGAGGACTGGACGGGGTTGACCATGAAGATCCGGCCCTGGGGCAGCGCGGGGCCGGCCGGGGCGGTGCCGGCGGACTGGGCGGAGACCGGGCCGGCGAGGGTGAGCGTCGCCACGGTGGCGGTGGCCGCGGCGATCAGGCCGCGGGATATGCGGCGAGCCATACAGATCCTCCTGGGGCGGGGGGTGGGGAGGTGTGTGCGTGGTGCGGCCGTGATCCTTGCGCACGCGACCCCCTTTTGACCAGGGCCCGGACACCGCGGGGGGCGGTCCGCCGGATTTCTTCCGGTCCGCTCGCGGACGGCGGGCCGCTGCCGGAACCGGCCGGGGCGTCTCCCGCAGGCGCGGCCCGGACCGGGGCCGGGCGAGCGAGTACCGGTGCGGCCGCCGCGTAGCCGCCGTCCATGGACGAGGGACAGCGGGACGCGCGGGGGGTGGACGAGCCCTGGGGCGGCCGCACGCCCTACGGGCGGCACGAGGCGTGGCCGGCCGGGGCCCTGGGCCACCGGCCGGAGGCCGGCCTGCTCCTCCTGTGGGACCTGCGCGCGCTCCACCTGGCGGCGACGGGGAACTCCCTCTGCTGGGAGATGCTCGCCCAGGCGGCCCAGGCGGCGGGCGAGACCCGGCTGCTGGAGCTGGCCTCGGCCTGCCATCCGCAGACGCTGCGCCAGATGCGCTGGACGAACGGCATGATCAAGAACCTGGCGCCCCAGCTCCTGACGAGCGTGTGAGCGGCCGGGGTGCCGGACGCGGAGGAGCCCGGCCCCGGGGGAGGTGAGGGGGGCCGGGCGGGACCGCGGGGGTCGCGGACCGGGGGGAAGATCACGACGCACCCCGCGGGCCCGCTGGGCGTCTGCCCCGTCTGGGCGGCCCAAACCTCCCTCGCCCCCGGCCTCCGCCCCGGCCGGCCCGGGCGGTTCCGGCCCGGGCCGGGAACGGGGGTCAGCGGCCGAGGGCCTCCTTCAGCTCGGCCTTGTCCATCTGGGAACGGCCCTTGATGTTCCGCTTCTTGGCCTCGTTGTAGAGCTGCTCCTTGGTGGGTCCCTGGGAGCCGCTGTGCGACCGTTGGCCGCCGCGCTTGGACGAGGACATGTCCTCGATGGAGGACCGGCTGGCCGTCTTCGACTCGCCGGAGCGGGCCCGCTCCTTGTTCACCGTGCGGGCGGCGATCTCCTCGGCCCGCTTCGTGGACTCGCCGCGGTCGAGCGCCGATTCCTTGATGTGCTCGTACTGACGTTCCCGCTTCGGGGAGGAGCCACGGGGCATGGCGTTCTCCTTTCCGTTCCTCGGATGACGGGCCGGCCCGTGCCGGCCGTGCCCCGCGCCTACCCGCTGTACGCGCGCTCATGGGCGTGCGGCGGCCACCCTTTCGCCCGGCATGGGCCGGCGGATCCGGGGAAGACGAGCGCGTCCGAGAGGAGGCAGCGATGTCTGCGAAGGGAAACAGTCGACCGGACGCGACCGTCCGCCGGACCGTCGCGGAGCCGACGGGTCCGTGGCAGGACTTCGACGAGGTCATGGAGCGGATGCTCGACCTGTTCGACACCGGACGTCCCGCCGCGCGCGGGAGCGGCGGTGAGAACGCTCCGGAGAGGAGCCGACGGCGATGAGCGAGAACGAAGCCCGGGGGGACGAGGTGTACCAGCCGGCGCAGGAGGCGGAGCCCGGCGAGTCGCAGCCGGACATGGAGAACGCCCTCGACGAACCGGACCTGGACGAGACCCTGGACACCGGCTACTCACCGCCCGGCCGGCCCCTCGGGGCCACCCGGCACGGCACCACCGCCGGGGAGCGGCACGCCGGGGAGACGCTCGACCAGCGCCTCGCCCAGGAGGAGCCCGAGCCGGACGGCACGGACGCGGCCCTCGGTTCGGAGGCCGCTCCGGGGGAGGACCTGGACGGGGCCCGCGGGAGTGGGGGCGGGGACGAGGACATGAGCCGCGACCCCCACGGCGACGCCTCGACGGCGGGCCGGGACCGGGCAGGCCGGATGGCCCCGGCCGAGGAGGGGCCGCCGGTACGGCACATCTCCGTCCTGGCGCGGGACGCCGGGATCAACGGCGGGGCCGCTTCCGCCGAGGAGGCCGCCGTGCACGTGGTCGAGGAGCGGCCGGACGAGGAGACGTAGGCGCGGCGCGCGGACCGGCCCCGGGGACGAAGGCGTTCCCGGGGCCGGCCCGTGCCCCGCGTGGGGCCGGGCGGACGGGGTAGCCGCCGGGCATGAGCCGTTCGGGCCCGGAGAAGGGCATGGCGACCATAGGATCCCTCGACGAACTGGTGGGCCTGCTGGCCGCCCACGGCCGCGGGCTGTACGTGCGCTGGTCGATGGGGCCGCTCGCGGACCTGCCGTCGCCGTGGAGCCGGGACGACCTGACGGGCGCCCGGCTGCCCGGCCTGTCGGCGAACCCGCTGGACACCGAGCCCTGGTGGGGCGACCGGCCGCTGCGGACGTGGGTGGCCCGCCGGCTGTACGACTACTCGCACCTGCCGCGTGTGAAGGACCGCCGGGTCCGCCCGTGGGTGCTGCGCGGCAACGAGGCGGGCCGGGGCCCCGACAACGAGCCGCTCGTGCAGCAGGTGGAGCCGCTCGGCTGGATCGACGCCCGCGTCATCGACGAGGCCGACGCCGAGGTCGGCCGGCAGGCGGGCCGGTGGGGGCCGCTGGACCGCGACGGTGCCGGCGGCGCCCCTTCCCGTCCCCTCCCCTGAGGCGTGCCGTGGCGGCGTCGCCCCCTCGGGCGGCCCGCGTCACGCGGGGAAGCGCTCCCAGACCCGGTGCTTCTCCAGGGCGCCGGCCAGTGCGTCCAGCACCGTCTCGCCCGAGCCGCCGACGATGACGCCGGGCTCGTCCGCGGTGATGCCGGCGGCCTCCAGTGCGCGCTCACCGCCGTTCCAGCCGGCGATGGCCTTGCCGTGCCGGTAGGCCTCGGTGACCAGGAGCAGCACGCGGGGGTCCAGCCCGGTCGTGCCGGGGGTGGCGGCCTTGGCGTCGCGCGCGCCGCCGGCGTCGGCGGCGGGGCTCGGTGCGCCGGCGAGGAGGACGGCGTCGTACTCCACCGAACGGGCCGTGGCGAAGGTGCGCTGGACGCCCACGGAGCCGCCGTCGCCGTCGCCGTCGAGCGTGCCCCCGGTCGGGGCGATGACGAGCGGGAGCATGCCCTGCGCACGGGCGGCCCGCTGGAGGGCGCGCACCTCCTGCGCGTCTCCGTCCGGGTCCGCGACGATGCCGATGACCCGGCCGTCGACCGGCCAGGTCCCTCCCACCTGGGACAGGGCGGGGCTGGGTTCGACGTCGGCGAGCGGGACGGTGGGTTCGGCGGCGGGCAGCCCCAGTCCGGCGGCGACCTCGGCGCACAGCCCGGGGTCGATGTTGGCGAGGACGCCCACCATCCGTTCCTTCACGGCCCGTTCGTAGCACTTGCCCAGTTCGAAGGTGTACGCGGCGACGATGTGCTCGCGCTCGGGCGGGCTCATGCTCAGCCAGAACAGGCGCGCCTGGCTGAAGTGGTCGGAGAAGGAGGCCGCCGCCTCGCGGCTCTTGCCGGCGGCGGGGACGTGCACCGGTGCCTCGATGTACGCGGCCGCGTCCGCCCCGGCCAGGAAGGGGCAGCCGCCGTCCAGGCTGTTGGGCCGGTACGGGGCGACACCCGTGTGCACGGCGGTCTGGTGCATGCCGTCGCGCAGCATGTCGTTGACCGGGGCGTGCGGGCGGTTGACCGGGATCTGGGCGAAGTTGGGACCGCCGAGACGGCTGATCTGCGTGTCGAGGTAGGAGAAGAGCCGCCCGGCGAGCAGCGGGTCGTCGGTGATGTCGATGCCCGGTACCAGGTGCCCGGGGTGGAAGGCGACCTGCTCGGTCTCGGCGAAGAAGTTCTTCGTGTTGGCGTTGAGGGTCAGCCGGCCGACGGGCTGCACGGGGCAGCGCTCCTCCGGCACGAGCTTCGTGGGGTCGAGGAGGTCGATGCCCTCGAAGGTCTGCTCGGGGGTGTCGGGGAAGACCTGTACGCCCAGTTCCCACTCGGGGAAGGCGCCGGACTCGATGGCGTCGAAGAGGTCGCGGCGGTGGAAGTCCGGGTCCATGCCGCCCAGCATCTGGGCTTCCTCCCAGGCCAGGGAGTGCACGCCCAGTTTCGGCTTCCAGTGGAACTTGGCCAGTGCCGTCTCCCCCGCCTGGTTGACGAGCCGGAAGGTGTGGACGCCGAATCCCTCCATCATCCGGTAGGAGCGGGGGATGCCCCGGTCGGACATGTTCCACAGGGTGTGGTGAGTGGCCTCGGTGTGCAGGGAGACGAAGTCCCAGAAGCTGTCGTGCGCGCTCTGGGCCTGCGGTATCTCACGGTCCGGGTGCGGTTTGGCGGCGTGGACGACGTCGGGGAACTTGATCGCGTCCTGGATGAAGAACACCGGGATGTTGTTGCCCACCAGGTCGAAGGTGCCCTCCTCGGTGTAGAACTTCACGGCGAAGCCGCGGGTGTCGCGCACGGTGTCGGCGGAGCCGCGGGAGCCGAGGACGGTGGAGAACCGGACGAAGACGGGCGTCTCGACGTCCCGTCCGAGGAAGGCCGCCTTGCAGACCTCGCCGGCCGTGCCGTAGCCGCGGAAGACTCCGTGGGCGCCCGCGCCGCGCGCGTGCACGACCCGTTCGGGGATCCGTTCGTGGTCGAAGTGCGTGATCTTCTCGCGCAGGTGGTGGTCCTGGAGGAGGACGGGCCCGCGGGGGCCGGCCTTGAGCGAGTGGTCGCTCTCGGCGAGCCGGGTGCCCTGCGCGGTCGTCAGGAAGGGGCCGCTCTGTGCCTCGCGGGCCGGCTGGGCACCGGTGGCCTGCCCGGTGGGGCTGACGGTCTCCGGTCCCTCCTGGTCGGCCTTGGGCGGCAGCGGCGCGTGGGGCCGCACCGGTTCCGCGAGGCCGGGGGCGGCGGCTCCGGGCCGGCCCGGCACCTCGGGCGCGGAGCCGTCCCGGTCGGCGGTCTGGTCGGGCTCGTACGTCTCGGACATGCTCTCTCCCGGGGGTTCGAGGGTGTGCGGGGGTTCGGGGCCGACGGCCGTGGCCGGCGGCGGCCGCGTCGCAGCGGCGCCTACCCGGGCGCGTCCGGCCGAACCGGGAGTTCGTGCAGGAAGCGGGCGAGGGCACCGATCCCGAGCCGCAGGGCGTCGGTGTCGGTCCGTTCGTCGGGGCCGTGCCAGCGGTCGGTGGGCAGCCCGGTCCCGAAGAACAGCACCGGCGCGCCGCAGGCCCGGGCCAGCTGCGCCGCCGGGGCCGCCCCGCCGTTGCCGATGTGCCGGACCGGGGCGCCGTAGGCGTGGCCGACGCCGCGGTCGAGGGCTGCCAGGGCGGGGTGGCCGGGCGGGGTCCGGTAGGGGTCGGAGCGGGTCGGGGGGACGTCCAGCCGGTAGTGGTAGCCGGGGCGGCGGTGCGCCGCGAGCCAGGCGCGCAGCTGTCCGGCGACCTGGTCGGCGCGCTGCTCGGGGACGAGCCGGACGAGCAGTTCCGCGGTGGCCCGCGCCGGGAGGAGGCCGAGCGCCGGCCGGCCCGCGGGACCCGCCGTGAGCCGGGCGACCTCGGCGGAGGGCCGGGTCCACAGGCGCTCGGCCAGGGTGAACCCGGCCTCGCCCCCGGCGCCGAAGGTCCCGGTGTCCGCCAGCCAGGCACCCTCGTCGACGGCGAGGCCGTCCGGTGGGGCGGCGGGGTCCGGCCCGGGGGCGGCCACCGGGTCGTAGAAGCCGGGGAGGGTGATCCTGCCGCGGCGGTCGTGGAGGGCGGCCACCAGCCGGCACAGTTCGGCGGCCGCGTTGGAGGCGGCGCCGGAGACGGCTCCGCTGTGGAGGTCCCGGTGGGCGCCGCGCACCGTGAGGGTGGCGGTGACGGAACCCCGGACCGCCGTGCAGACCGCGGGCCGCCCCAGCGACCAGAGCATGGTGTCGGAGACCATCACCACGTCGGCGGCGAGTTCGCCGGCGTGGTCGGCGAGCAGGTCGGCGAGGTGCGCGGAGCCGGTCTCCTCCTCCCCCTCGATCAGGTACTTGACGGTGACCGCCGGGGCGGCGCCGGTGACGTGTGCGCGCAGGGCCCACAGGTGGGCCAGGATCTGCCCCTTGGCGTCGGAGGCGCCGCGGCCGTAGCACCGTCCGTCGAGCAGCAGCGGCCGGAAGGGTGCGGTGACCGTCCACTCGCCGGGGTCCGCCGCGTGGACGTCGTGGTGGCTGTAGACGAGGAGGACGGGGGCGTCCGGGTCGGCCGCGGGCCAGCAGCCGTGGACGGCCGGCAGGCCCCGCGTCTCCCAGGTCGTGGCGTACGGGAACCCCGTCCTGCGCAGTGCGTCCGTGAGCCAGCGGGCGGAGCGGGCCACGTCCGGGGCCCGCTCCGGGTCGCACGAGACGGACGGGATCGCGACCCACTCGGCCAGTTCGTCGAGCATCTCGGCGGGGACGGGCGGGCCGGGCGGGCGGGGGACCCGGGGGCTCATGGCGGCTCAGCGGGCCGGGGCGAGGGCGGGGAGGACCTTCGTGCGGTAGTTCTCGAAGAACGGTTCCTGGTCGGGCCCGATCTGGCCGATGTAGACCTCGTCGAACCCGGCGTCCACGTAGGCGCGGACGGTCTCGATGTGGGCCTCGGGGTCGTCGCCGCAGGCCACGGCCTCGGCGACCTGCTCCCGCGTGACCAGTTCGGTCGCCTGCTCGAAATGGGCCGGGGTGGGCAGGATCTGGGCCAGCTCGCCGGGCAGGAACTGGCTGGGCCACAGGCGGTGGACGGTGTCCACCGCCCGGTCGCGGTCCTCGTCCCAGCAGACCTTGACCCCGCCGACCACCGGCTTCCCGGCGCCGCCGGCCTGCCGGAAGGCGTCGATCAGCTCCTTCTCGGGGCTCATGAGGACGTACCCGTCCCCGATCCGCCCGGCGAGTTCGGCGGCGTGGGGCCCGAATCCGGAGACGTGGACCGGCGGCGGGGTGTCCGGGACGGTGTACAGGCGGGCGTTCTCGACGGTGTAGTACTCGCCCCGGTGGCTGACGAGGTCGCCGGTGAAGAGCTTGCGCATGATCGCGACGGCCTCCTCCAGCATGGCGGCCCGGTCGGCGAACGGCGGCCAGCGGTCGCCGTGGACGTGTTCGTTGAGGGCCTCGCCGGTGCCGACGCCGAGGGTGAAGCGGCCGTCGAGCAGGACGCCGGAGGTGGCCGCGGCCTGGGCGGTGACGGCGGGGTGCATGCGGACGGTGGGGCAGGTGACCAGGGTGGTGACGGGCAGGGTGACGGTCTGTGACAGTGCGCCGATCACCGACCAGACCAGGGGGCTGTTGCCCTGGGCGTCGTTCCACGGGTGGAAGTGGTCGGAGATCGCCAGCCGGGTGAATCCGGCCTGCTCGGCCCGGCGGGCCTGGTCGAGCAGTTGCGCGGGGGTGAACTCCTCGCACGCCAGGAAGTAGCCGAACTCGGTCATGGACAGCACCTTTCGTCGGATGGGGCGGCTCTGTGAGCTCCTGGTGCCGCGTCTGCCCGCGCCGCGCCGCGGAACACGGGGCGGGGGGGCTCGGCCGGGAAGTGCGGGCGGCGGGGCATGCGCGCCCCCGATCGGGGGGACACGCCGGACATGACTGCCGAATCCCCCGACCCCGATCCCCGCAACACCACCGGTCTGGAGCCCGGCGGCTCGGTGCCGCCCGGTGAGACCCCTCCCGCCGAGGCGAGCACCGCCTCGGGAGCCGGACCCCACCGCCCGCTCAAGCGGGGCTGGTCCAAGGGGCCGCTCGTGGCCATCGTGCTGCTGGCGGTCCTCGTGGCCCTGTTCTTCCTGGCGTACGGGATCGTGATCGCACTCTGAGACGCCGGCCGGGCGGCGCCAACGGCCGCACGGCCCGCGCTGCGGGCGCCGTCGGCCGACCGGGCCCGGTATGCGGGCGTCCGCCCGGCCTCGGGCCCGCCCGCCGCACGCGGACGGCGCCCTGCCGGGCCGCCGGCCGGTAGGGGCCTGGACCATCCGGTCCGCGCCACGTGACCGGCCCCTCGGGAACACGACCGTGTCCAGGCGGGCAGTGCCGTCAGGCATCGGGCGTCCCAGGTTCCCGGCGGCGGCCGCGGAACATCCCGCAGCCCCCCTGCGCCCGGCAGTGCGGTGCCGGGCGGCGCGGGACCGGGGGGCGCCTTCGGTCCGGAAGAGACCGCCCCGGTCGGGGCGGTCTGCGGTCGACGGGAGCGGGTCGCGACCGGCCTGCCGTCGTCCCGGGTCCGGAGTGCTCGGCGGGGGTCTGTCAGTCCTCGCCCCGGACGACGTTCGGCTCGAAGCCGGCGTCCTCGTACGGGTCCGCGGGCTCCGTGCAGCAGTCGCTCCTGAGCAGCGCCGGACGGCACGTCCGGATCCGTTGCTCGGGCTCGATGTTGCGACTGGTCGGCTGGGGGTCCGCCTGCGTCTTCACGGCCGACACCTCCCTGGTGTTCTCGTCCGATGTGCTGCGCAGGCGCCTACCCGTCCCACCCCCGGCTATGCCGCCGGTACCGGCGAAGGGCTCCACATCCGGGCCCAACTACCTTGCCAGGCAGGCCTGTTGGGGACGGGGAAGTCCCGCGCGGGCCGCCGCATGGAGCGGTGCGGCCCGGACAGGCGCTGCCCGACGCCACGTCGCCCCGCCCGCGAGGCCGTCGGGGAGAAACCCCGCGGGCGCGCCATCCCGCTGTTCCGCGAGGGCCGGCCCGGGGTGCGAGCCATCGGCGCCCGCGGGGCGGTCGGCCGCGCACGGGCCCACCCGGGCCGTGCCCCGCACCCCACGGAGCCCGGCACGGGCCGGGGCCACCGCTCCGAGAAGGCCCGCCGCCACCACCCGAACGCGGTACCCGGCCCGACCTCCCACCCCCGCCCCTCTGCCCCCCGAGCCCCAGTCCCGAGCCCCCGGCCCGGGCCGGGGCCGAGGCCGGAGTCAAGGCTGGGGCCGGAGTCGGGGCCGGCTCCGCGGCCAGCGCCGACGCCGGGGTTGGGGTCGAGGGCCGGGCCGGGACAGAGGCCGGGGTCGGCGCCGCCGGCTCCACGCCCAAGGCCGACACCGGCTCCGCGGCCGGGGGTAGGCCGGGGCTGAAGCCGAGGCTGGGGCCCGGATCGGGGCCGACACCGGCCCTGCGGCCAACGCCAGGGCCGAGGCCAGTCTGCAGGGGCCAGTGCAGGGGCCAGGGGCAGGGCTGCGGTCGGCTCTGTGGACGGGCCTGGGGGTGGCCCGGCCTGCGGGGGCCGGGCACGGCTCCGGGGCGGGCCCCGCGCGGCCGGGTATGCCGTGACGACGGCCCGCGGTCCGCGGCGGTTCGCCCCGCGGGCCGCCGTCGTGACCGGCTCCGGCTCCGGGATCGGCCGCGCCGTCGCGGCCGCCGTCGCCCGCGACCTCGGCCTGGACGTGGGCATCACCCGGCACCGCGACGAGACCGCCGCGGAGGTGGCCCGCTGCGGGCGCAGCGCCGCCGTGGCACGGATGGACCCGACGCGGCTGCCGTCCGCCGCCGCCGTCGTCGACGAGCTCGCCACGCGGCTCGGCGGCCTGGACGTCCTGGTCAACTGCGCCGGGACCGGGACCGGGACCGCCGCGCCCTTCCTGGACCTCGGCCTCCCCACCGTGCGCCGCGTCCTGGACGTGGACCTCGTCGGACCGCTGCTGTGCGGCCGGCGGGCGGCCCGCCGGATGATCGGGCAGGGCCGCGGCGGCCGGACCGTGAACGTCACCTCGGTGCACGAGCACCAGCCGCGGGCGGGGACCGCCCCGTACTGCGCCGCCAAGGCGGGGCTGGGCCTGCTCACCCAGGTGATGGCCCTGGAGCCGGCCGCGTACGGGATCACGGTGAACGCGGTGGCCCCGGGTGAGAACGCCACGCCCATGACCGGCCAGGAGGACGCCGACGTCCACGCCGCCGTACGGCCGGGGATCCCGCTCGGGCGGCCCGGCGACGCCCGGGAGGTGGCGGCCGTCGTCGCCTTCCTCAGCAGCCCCGGAGCGTCCTACGTCACCGGCGCCCCGTGGGCCGTCGACGGCGGCATGCTCCGGATGGGGCCGATGGCCGGCTCGCACCTCGACAGCGACGCCTGGCGGCGGCCGTGAAGCCGCCCCGCACCCGCCGCCCCGTACCCGCCGCCGCGCTCTTCGTTCCCCGGACAGCGGGCCCGCCACCAGCGGCTTGCCCGGCGACGACGACCGCGGAACGAAACCCTCCCCGCGCGCGGCACGGAAGAAGCGCTACTCAGGGCATGCCGCCGGGGCCCCCGGGTAGGCGGAACGACGTCAAGGAGCCGCGAGGCCAGGAGGTCTCCCACCCCAACTCCCGGCTCACGCACAGAATCTGAGGCCGTGGAGAGCGTTCGGCGCTCCGCCCCCCTCACTCCGATGCCGTCCCCGCCGTGCCGGGCCGCGCCATCGCGGGCAAGGTGGGGAGTCCGGCCCGCGCCGCCCCTCCCCGGGCGCTCCGAGGACGCACCGCTACCGCCGACGGCGGTCCCGGGCTCCCCCGCTGCTCCACCCCAGGAGATCCTCATGGCCCCCTCTTCGCCGGACCGCCGCTGGAAGCACGCCGTCGTCACCGGCGGCGCCGGATTCGTGGGCTCGCACCTGTGCGCGGCCCTGCTCGCCGCCGGTACCGAGGTCACCTGCGTCGACGACTTCAGCACCGGGCTGCCGGACAACGTCGCCGGGCTGCTGGACCATCCCGGCTTCACCCTGTGCCGGTCCGACGCCGGGCGGCCGTTCACCGTGCACCGGCCGCCGGACCTCGTCCTGCACCTCGCCTGCCCGGCGTCGCCCGCCGACTACCTGCGGCTGCCGCTGCACACCCTGGAGGCCGGCAGCCTGGGCACCGGCAACGCCCTGGAACTGGCCCGGCGCAGCGGCGCGCGGTTCGTGCTCACCTCCACCTCCGAGGTGTACGGCGACCCGCGCGAGCACCCGCAGAGCGAGCGGTACTGGGGCAACGTCAACCCGGTGGGGCCGCGCAGCGTGTACGACGAGTCCAAGCGCTTCGCCGAGGCGCTGACCACCGCGCACTCCGGGGTCCACGGCACCGACACCTGCATCGTCCGGCTGTTCAACACCTACGGCCCGCGGATGCGCGGGTACGACGGACGGGCGGTGCCCACCTTCGTGCGGCAGGCGCTGGACGGGGTACCGCTGACGGTCACCGGCGACGGGCGCCAGACCCGCTCCCTGTGCTACGTCGACGACACGGTCGCCGGGATCCTCGCGGCGGCCGCGCACGGCCTGCGGGGTCCGGTCAACCTGGGCAATCCGGAGGAGATCAGCATGACGGACCTGGCCCGCCGGATCATCGAGCTGACCGGCTCCGCCTCGGAGATCCGGTTCGTGGCCCGCCCGGTCGACGATCCGGCCGTGCGCTGCCCCGACATCACCCTGGCCCGCGGCAAGCTGCAGTGGGAACCCGAGGTGGACATGACGGAGGGCCTGCGCCGCACCATCGGCTGGTTCCGTTCGCGGTCCGCCCGCCACGCCGCGGAGGTCGGGTGACCATGCGCGTCCTCGGAATCAACGCGCTCTTCCACGACCCCGCGGCCGCGCTCCTCGTCGACGGGCGGACGGTCGCGGCGGCGGAGGAGGAACGGTTCAGCAGGCGCAAGCACGGAAAGCGGCCGGTGCCGTTCTCCGCCTGGGAACTGCCGGTCGAGGCGGCCCGCTGGTGCCTGCGCAAGGCGGGTCTGCGGCCCGGGGACCTGGACGCCGTCGCCTACTCCTACGACCCCGGACTCGCCCTGCCCGCCGAGGAGATGGGGCTGGACGACCCGTGGGACCACCTGCGCCAGACCTACGCCCGGCAGGCCCCGGGCTTCCTGGCGGCGGCCCTGCCGGGCCTGGACCCGGCCCGGGTGCGCTTCGTCCCGCACCACATGGCCCACGCCGCGTCGGGCGCCTTCGCCGCGGACGCCGCGGACCGCAGTTCGGTGCTGGTCCTCGACGGGCGCGGCGAGCGGTCCTCCCACCTGGCCGCCCGCCGCCGCGGACCCGCACTGGAGCCGCTGTTCGCCCAGGACCTCCCGCACTCGCTCGGCCTGGTCTACGAGGAACTCACCGCGCACCTCGGGTTCCTGCGCTCCTGCGACGAGTTCAAGGTGATGGCGCTGGCCTCCCACGGCACCCCGCGCATGCTGCCCGAGCTGCGCCGCCACGTCTTCCCCACGGGCGACGGCGGCTTCCGCGCCGCCGGGGTGCGATGGACCGACTACTGCCCGCCCCGGGCCCCCGACGAGCCGTGGACGCAGGCGCACGCCGACACCGCGGCCGCCGCCCAGGCCGCTCTGGAGGAGACCCTGCTGGACCTGGCACGGTGGCTGCACGGCCGGACCGGGGACCGGGTCCTCACCCTGGCGGGCGGGGTCGCCCTCAACTGCGTGGCGAACGCGCGGCTTTCCCGCGAGGGCCCCTTCTCCCGAGTGTGGGTCCAGCCCGCCGCCGGCGACGCCGGCACCGCACTGGGCGGGGCCCTGCTGCTCGCCGCGGGCGCGGGCGACGAAGTGGCCCCCATGGACGGCGCCGACCTCGGCCGGGAGTGGTCCGACGCCGAACTGGCCGGCTGGCTGAAGTCCGCCGGAGTGCCGTTCGACCGGCCCGCCGACATCGCCGCCACGGTGGCCGGGGCACTCGCCGACAACGCCGTCGTGGCCTGGTTCCAGGGGCGCTCGGAGTACGGGCCGCGGGCGCTGGGGCACCGGTCGCTGCTGGCCCACCCGGGGCACGCCGGGAACCTGGAGCGGCTCAACGACGTCAAGGGGCGCGAGCAGTTCCGGCCGGTGGCCCCCATGGTGCTCGCCGAGCGGGCCGCCGAGATCTTCGACGGGCCGCTGCCCAGCCCGTACATGCTGTTCGTGCACGACGTACGGCCGGGCTGGGCCGAGCGCATCCCCGCCGTGGTGCACGTCGACGGCACCGCCCGCATCCAGACCGTGGACGCGGCCCGCGAACCGCTGGTGGCCCGGATGCTGCGGGCCTTCGAGCAGCGCACCGGGCTGCCGGTCGTGGTCAACACCAGCCTGAACACGGCCGGCCGGCCGATGGTCGACGACCCCCGCGACGCGCTGGAGTGCTTCGGTTCCACACCGGTGGACCTGCTGGCGATCGGCCCCTTCGCGGTCCGCCGCGGCCGGATGTTCGCGACGGCGTCCGCGGGGAGCGGGGGGTGGTCCGGATGAACGCCCCTGCCACGGACGACGGTTACGCCGTCGTCGTGCCCACCGTCGGCCGGCCGCAGCTGCGGGCCTGCCTGGAGGCGGTGGCGGCCGCCCGCGGGCCGGGGCCGGTCCGCGTGGTGATCGTGCACGACCGGCCCGGTCCGGGCGGCTCGCTCCCGCCGCTGGAGGTACCGGCCGCGCTGGAGGCCCGTACGGTGGTGCTCGCCGGCGCCGCCCGCGGCCCGGCCTCGGCCCGCAACACCGGCTGGCGGGCCGCCGGGGCGGTGCCGTGGGTGGTGTTCCTGGACGACGACGTGGTGCCCGGCCCGGCGTGGGGCGAGGAACTGGCGCGGGACTTGGCGGCCGCCGGGCCCGCCACCGCGGCGGTCAGCGCCCGCATCGAGGTACCGCTGCCGGACGGCCGGCGCCCCACCGACTGGGAGCGCTGCACGGCCGGGCTGGCCGGCGCCCGCTGGATCACGGCCGACATGGCGGTGCGGACCGGGGCGCTGCGCGCGGCCGACGGGTTCGACGAGAGGTTCCGGCGGGCCTTCCGCGAGGACGCCGACCTGGCGCTGCGGCTGCTCGCGGGCGGCTGGACGCTGGCGGAGGGGTCGCGCCGCACCCGCCACCCGGTCCGGCCCGCGGACCGCTGGGTCTCCGTCCGCGCCCAGGCCGGTAACGCCGACGACGCCCTCATGCACCGTCTGCACGGACCCGGCTGGCGGTCCCGGGCCGGCGCCCGCCTCGGCCGGCGGCCCGCGCACCTCGCGGTGACCGCCGCGGGGGCCGCGGCGGCGGCCTG
>NZ_JBBDHD010000147.1:0-15108 GCF_044129415.1 Streptomyces racemochromogenes | reverse complement strand
CCCCCCCCCCCCCCCCCCCCCCCCCCCCCCCCCCCCCGCCCCCCCCCCCCCCCCGCCCCCCCCCCCCCCCCCCCCCCGCTCCGGTCAGAGGTCGGCTTCGAGCTCGTCGTCGGAGCGCCCGACCGCGTCCTGCCGGAACTGCTCCTCGTAGGCCCGCCGGATCCGCTCGACGCGGGCGCCGCGCTCCGCCGCCTCCTTCTCGGGGTAGAGCAGCACGACTTCGTACGAGGTCTCGCGGACGATCCCGCCGCCCCCGCCGCGCCTCTGGCCGTACGCGTCCCGGAAGGTGAGGCCCTCGGGGAAGTCCGGGGTGACCTCGCGGTCCAGGAAGGCCGTGAACTCCGCCTTCCCGACGGGCCGGCCGCCGTCGGGGCGCTGGGTGCCGAAGTACAGCCGCGTCTCCCGGTAGGGCTCTCCCGCGCGGCCGTGCAGCGCCGCCCCGACGAGGGCCGGGATCCCGGCGCCGAGGAGGGCCACCAGTACGCCGCCCGCGGCCTTCCCGCGTGTGTCCGAAGTCCATTTCACGCCCCGTGAACGACCGGCCGCCCGGTTCGGTGCGCGGCGGCGGCCGATAGGGTCACCCGGGATCCGGCCGCAGGGGGCGGCCGTACGGGGGACCGGGACACGGCATGGGCGACGGGAACTGGCGGGTCGGGGCGGCCGAGGGGGGCCGGCTCTCGGCCCGGTGGTGGAAGTGGGCGCTGTCCGCGCCGGCGGAGGAGAGCCCGGTGGCGGACGCGACCGGGGCGTACGCCGGGCGACGGCAGCCCGGGAACGTGTGGTTCCTGGCGGGGACCCACGGCGGCCGGGTGGTGCGCCGGTGCGGCGTCCCGACGGGGCGTCCGCTGTTCTTCCCGGTGCTGAACACCAGGCGCCCGGCGGTGCCGTTCCTGACGAGACCGCTGCGGCTGGAGACGACACGGGCGTCCGCGGCGCTGAACGGCTCGCCGCTGCCCCTGCGCGAGTTCACCTCGAAGCCCTTCCCCGTGAGGGGGATGCCGCAGGTGTCCTGGGGGCTGTGGTGCGCCCTCGACCCGCTTCCGCCGGGCCAGTTCGTCCTGGAGATCGACGCGGCCGCCGCGAACGGCTTCCGGGTCGACACGACCTATCACCTGACGGTCGCCGCCCCCTAGGCGCGGGCCTGCCGTGGCCATGCGAAGAAACCCCCGCCCACTGCGTTTCCGCAGATGAACGGGGGTTCCACTCGCGTGGCGGCGCCAGGATTCGAACCTGGGTAGGCTAAGCCGACGGATTTACAGTCCGCTCCCATTGGCCACTCGGGCACACCGCCATGGGATGTCGCCCGGGCTTCTCCGCCTTTCGGCGTCGTTCCCTGGCAACGACGTAAACGATACCCGATGCGCGGGGGTGCTTCGCCACCGGATTGATCAGCCCCTCACCCGGGTGCGGTGGCTAGGCTTTGCGGAGCGGGCCGGGGATGTCCGGCCGCGGCCCTCCGGGGCACACCACAGCCGACTTCAAGGAGCCACAGCACATGGCCGACTCCAGTTTCGACATCGTCTCGAAGGTCGAGCGGCAGGAGGTCGACAACGCCCTCAACCAGGCCGCCAAGGAGCTCTCTCAGCGCTACGACTTCAAGGGCACCGGCGCCTCGATCTCCTGGTCGGGCGACAAGATCCTCATGGAGGCGAACTCCGAGGACCGCGTCAAGGCCGTCCTCGACGTGTTCGAGACCAAGCTGGTCAAGCGCGGCATCTCGCTGAAGGCGCTGGACGCCGGCGAGCCGCAGCTGTCCGGCAAGGAGTACAAGATCTTCGCGTCGATCGAGGAAGGCATCTCCCAGGAGAACGCCAAGAAGGTCGCCAAGATGATCCGCGACGAGGGCCCCAAGGGCGTCAAGGCCCAGGTCCAGGGCGAGGAGCTGCGCGTCAGCTCCAAGAGCCGCGACGACCTCCAGGCCGTCCAGGCCCTCCTCAAGGGCAAGGACCTGGACTTCGCCATCCAGTTCGTGAACTACCGCTGACCTGCGCGTACTGCGCCGATCGGGACCCCGTGGGGCACAACGGGGGCGGATCGCCGGGGCCTTCCCGGCGGGCGCCCGCGTTGTGCCCTTCGCCGTTGCGGCGCCCGTGGTGTGTGCCCGGCGTGTGCGGCGCACGCCCCGGGCCGGCCCCCCGGTGGCCACTGGGCGGGGCCGGGCGCGCCCCACAGGCTGGGTGACATCCGTCACCGTGCTCACAAGGGGGTTCCCGCATGCCTGGGGCCGGCAGTTTCCGAGCGGACCTCGGGGCGTCCGTCGTCGTCGCGCTGGTGGCGCTCCCGCTGTGCGTGGGGGTCGCCGTCGCCTCCGGTGTGCCCGCCGAGCTGGGGATCGTCACCGGGGTGGTGGGCGGTCTGGTCACCGGCTGGTTCCGGGGCAGCGCGCTCCAGGTCAGCGGGCCCGCCGCCGGGCTGACCGTGCTCGTCTACGAGGCCGTGGGCGCCTACGGCCTGCCCGCGCTGGGGGTCCTGGTGCTGGCCGCGGGCCTGGTCCAGCTGGGGCTGGGCGCGCTGCGGCTCGGGCGGTGGTTCCGGGCGATCTCCCTGGCCGTGGTGCACGGGATGCTGGCGGGGATCGGCCTGGTGCTGATCGCCGGGCAGCTCTACGCCCTCGGCGGGGTACGGGCCCCCGCGGCGACCCTGGACAAACTGGTCGGGGTGCACGCGCTCGGGGCGCAGGCCGACTGGGCCGCCGTCGCACTGGGGGCGGGGACCATCGCCGTGCTGGTGCTGTGGCGGCGGGTGCCGGCGCGGCTGCGGGTGGTGCCGGGCGCGCTCGTCGCGGTCGCGGCCGCCACCGCCGTGGCGGTGCTGCTGC
The DNA here is from genome assembly GCF_044129415.1 of Streptomyces racemochromogenes. Lineage (GTDB taxonomy): Bacteria > Actinomycetota > Actinomycetes > Streptomycetales > Streptomycetaceae > Streptomyces > Streptomyces racemochromogenes_A. The sequence continues at coordinate 12,290 of NZ_JBBDHD010000147.1, read as the reverse complement.
GGCTGCCGGTGGAGACCGTGCGGGTCACGGGGGTGCTGGAGGCCGTGTCGCCGCCGGGGTGGTCGGACTTCGGCGCGCTGGCCTCGGTGGGGGCCCTGGGGACCGTGGTGGCGCTCGCGCTGATCGCCTCCGCCGAGACCCTCTTCAGCGCGGCCGCCGTCGACCGGATGCATGACGGGCCGCGCACCGACTACGACCGCGAGCTGGTCGCCCAGGGCGTCGGCAACGCGGTGTGCGGGCTGCTGGGGTCCTTGCCGATGACCGCCGTCATCGTGCGCAGCTCCGCCAACGTGGAGGCGGGGGCCCGCACCAGGGCGTCGCGGATCCTGCACGGCGGCTGGCTGCTGCTGTTCGCCGCGGCGCTGCCGGGGGTGCTGGAGGTGGTGCCGCTCGCGGCGCTCGCCGGGGTGCTGCTGCACGCGGGCTGGAAGCTGCTGCCGGCGCGGGCGGTGGCCGCCCTGTGGCGGACGCACCGGGGCGAGGCGGTGGTGCTGGTGGCGACGGCCGTCGCGATCCTGGCCACCAGTCTCTTCGAGGGGGTCCTGGCCGGTCTGTGCCTCGCCGTGGCCAAGGCCGCCTGGGAGACGTCCCACGTGCACGTCGAGGAGGTCTGGGAGGACGGCGGGCTGTGCGTGCGGGTGATCGGCAACGCCAGCTTCCTGCGGCTGCCGAAGCTGCTGGACTCCTTGGAGGCCCTGCCGCACGGCCCGGCGGTGCGGCTCGACCTCAGCGGGCTGCGGCACATGGACCACGCCTGTCTGACGGCGCTGGAGGGCTGGGAGCGCAAGCGGACGCCGCTTCCCGGACGCGAGGGCGTCACCTGACGCGGTTACCCTCCGCCCGTGGACAACGAGCTGAAACGCACCCTCGGGGTGTTCGACGCCGTCGTGATCGGCCTCGGCGCGATGGTGGGCGCCGGGATCTTCGCCGCCCTGGCCCCGGCGGCCCGTGCGGCGGGCGGCGGGCTCCTGGTGGCGCTGGCGCTGGCGGCGGTCGTGGCCTACTGCAACGCGCACTCCTCGGCGCGGCTCGCCGTCCGCTATCCGTCCTCCGGCGGGACCTACGTGTACGGGCGCGAGCGGCTCGGCCCCTTCTGGGGCTATCTGGCGGGCTGGGGCTTCGTCGTCGGCAAGACGGCCTCCTGCGCGGCGATGGCGCTGACCGTGGGCGCGTACGTGTGGCCGGGGCGGGAGCACGAGGTGGCCGTGGCGGCGGTGGTGGCGCTGACCGCCGCGGGCTACGGCGGGGTGCAGAAGTCCGCCCGGATCGCGCGGCTGATCGTGGCGGTGGTGCTGGCGGTGCTGGCCGCGGTCGTCGTGGCGTGCCTGACCTCGGAAGCCGCCGGGGCGGGGCGGCTGGCCGACGGGGCGTGGGGCGGGCCCGCCGGGCTGTTGCAGGCGGCCGGCCTGCTGTTCTTCGCCTTCGCGGGCTACGCCCGGATCACCACCCTGGGCGAGGAGGTGCGCGATCCGCGGCGCACGATCCCGCGCGCGGTGCCGCTCGCGCTGGGGATCGCCCTGCTGGTGTACGCCGCCGTGGCGGTGGCGGCCCTGTCGGTGCTCGGCGCCGGCGCGCTGGGGGGGTCGTCGGCCCCGCTGGCCGACGCGGTGCGGGCCGCCGGCCGGCCCGGACTGGTCCCGGTGGTCCGGGTGGGCGCGGCGCTGGCCGCGCTGGGCTCTCTGCTGGCCCTCGTGCTCGGGGTGTCGCGGACCGCTCTGGCGATGGCCCGGGACGGCCATCTGCCGCGCACGCTGGCCGCCGTGCATCCCCGGCATCAGGTGCCGCACCACGCGGAGCCGGCCGTGGGTGCGGTGGTGGCGGTGCTCGCCGCCACCGTCGATCTGCGGGGTGCGATCGGGTTCTCCTCTTTCGGAGTGCTGGCCTACTACGCGATCGCGAACGCCTCCGCATGGACTCTCGGTTCAGATGTCAAGGGTCGTGCCGTGGCAGCGGCGGGGCTGTCCGGCTGCGTGCTGCTGGCCTGCGCCCTGCCCGCCGCCTCGGTGGCCACGGGCGCGGCGGTACTGGCGCTGGGGGCGCTGACCTACGGGATGCGGGCCGGTCTCAGACCCGCGAGCTGAACTCGGCCCAGAGGCCCTGCTCGCTCTCGCCCTCGCCCCACTCCTCCTCCTCGCGGAACCAGCCGGTGCCGTCGAGCCAGTCGCGCAGCCAGTGCGCCAGGCTCGGGGAGAGGTGGTACCAGGCGAGGTCGGGATCCCCGGGGTTGGGCTCGAAGAGCAGGAGGCGGGCGCTCTCGGAGCGGCAGTCCACGCAGGCGTACATGGCGCAGCCGAGGTCGGCTATGGGCAGTACGCCCTCGGGCCAGCCCCATTCGGACGCGCGGCCCGCCTCGTACTCCGCCGTGGCCTGACGCAGCGGCAGCAGTCCGTACTCGGGCCCGAATCCGCCGTCGCCGACACGCCCGTAGAGCGCGGTGAGGAGGGTCGGCAGGGGGAAGCCCAGCCGGTCTGCGGCCCGGTCGGCCTCCGCCTGCGCCAGGGGCACGGGGAGGGGGCTTCCGTGCTCGCGCACGGAGTCCCGTACGCGGTCGGCTACTTGCTCCAGCAACTGCTCGGTCTCGTTCATGTGTTCATGGTGACGCAGACCTCTGACAGCCGTCCCGGCCTGTGGACAACTCCGGCCGGGGGCCGTCACCGGGAGGCGAAGGGGGCGTCCGTGGGGACGATTTCACGGCCGAGGGGGAACAGGGAGAGGGGGACCATCTTGAAGTTGGCGATGCCGAAGGGGATGCCGATGATCGTGAGGCAGAGGGCGATGCCGGTGGCGATGTGGCCGAGGGCCAGCCACCAGCCGGCCAGGAGCAGCCACAGGACGTTGCCGATGCAGGACGGCGCGCCCGCGTCCCGGCGCTCGACGGTGGTGTAGCCGAAGGGCCAGAGGGCGTAGACGGCGATGCGGAAGGCCGCGATGCCGAAGGGGATGCCGATGATGGTGATGCAGAGGATCAGGCCGGCCACGCAGTAGCCGAGGAACAGCCAGATCCCGCTGAGTACGAGCCAAATGACGTTCAGGATGGTTTTCACTGGCTGCGGCCTGCCATCTGTTCGAGCCGGGCGATGCGCTCGGCCATCGGGGGGTGGGTCGAGAACAGCTTGGAGAGGCCCTGGCCCGGGCGGAAGGGGTTGGCGATCATCATGTGGCTCGCCGTCTCCAGACGGGGCTCAGGGGGCAGCGGAAGCTGTCGGGTGCCGGCGTCGAGCTTGCGCAGGGCTCCGGCCAGGGCGAGGGGGTCGCCGGTGAGCTGGGCTCCGGAGGCGTCCGCCTCGTACTCGCGCGAGCGGCTGATGGCGAGCTGGATCACGGAGGCGGCCAGCGGGCCGAGGATCATGATCAGCAGCATGCCGATGAGTCCGGGGCCCTCGTCGTCGTCGGAGCGGCCGACCGGGATCAGCCAGGCGAAGTTCACCAGGAACATGATCACGGAGGCCAGGGCTCCCGCGACCGACGAGATGAGGATGTCGCGGTTGTAGACGTGGCTCAGCTCGTGCCCGATGACCCCGCGCAGCTCGCGCTCGTCGAGGATGCGCAGGATGCCTTCGGTGCAGCAGACCGCGGCGTTGCGCGGGTTGCGGCCGGTGGCGAAGGCGTTGGGGGCCTCGGTCGGCGAGATGTAGAGGCGGGGCATGGGCTGGCGCGCGGAGGTGGAGAGCTCGCGCACCATGCGGTAGAGCCCGGGGGCCTCGAACTCGCTGACGGGCCGGGCGCGCATCGCGCGTAGAGCCAGCTTGTCGCTGTTCCAGTACGCGTACGCGTTCGTCCCGAGGGCCACCAGGACGGCGACGATCAGGCCGCCCCGGCCGAAGAAGCTGCCGATGACGATGATGAGTGCGGACATCCCGCCGAGGAGTACGGCGGTCTTCAGCCCGTTGTGCCGGCGGTGCACGGTACGCCCTCCAAGTGGTGCGTCAGGGGAGCCCCGTCCTGGTTCTGAGGGTCTTCGGTCCAGTGGACCCTCCCGCTGTGGTCAACGCGAGGTGGCGGCGTCTGGTTCCCGCGGCACGGCGGGGCGCCGCCGCCCCGGTGGCACGGGCCGGGGGCGGCGGGGGGCGTTGCTCCGTACGGGTGAGGGCCCACGGCGCGGGCGGGCTACAGCGGGAAGAGGGTGGCCGAGGCGAAGCGCAGGACCAGCTGGGGGGCACCCGACAGGACCAGGGCGGTCACGGCGGTGAGGGCGATGGCCGCCGTGAGGGGCCAGGGGGCCTTCGTACGGGTTGCCGGGCCCTCGGCGCCGGCCTCGGTTTCCGGGCTGCGGAAGAGGAGGGCCGTCCAGCGCAGGTAGTAGTACAGGGCGATGACGACGTTGACGGCCATGATCACGGCGAGCCAGCCCAGGCCGGCGTCGACGGCGGACCGGAAGACGGTGACCTTGGCGAAGAGGCCGATGACGCCCGGCGGCAGGCCGGCCAGGCAGAGCAGGAAGAAGGCCAGCGACAGGGCGGCGGCGGGGCGCTCGGCGTACAGGCCGCGGTAGTCGGCGATCCGGTGCAGCGGCCTGGTGCGGGCGACCAGCGCGGCGACGGCGAAGGCGCCGAGGTTCACGGCGGCGTACATGAGCGCGTAGGCGACGGTGGAGCCGATCTGGTCGCGGTCGGAGTACGCGGCCGCGGCGATCGGGACCAGGAGGTAGCCGGCCTGGCCGACGGAGGACCAGGCGAGCAGCCGGACGGCGCTCTGCGGGCGGTCCGCGGACTGGCGCAGGGCGGCGGCGTTGCCGAGCGTCATGGTGAGCGCGGCGAGCACGGCGAGGGCGGGGCCCCAGACGTCGGAGTACGCGGGGAAGGCGATCACCGTGACGAGGATCAGGCCGGTGAAGCCGACGGCCTTGCCGATCACCGAAAGGTAGCCGGCGACGGGCAGCGGGGCGCCGACGTAGGTGTCGGGCACCCAGAAGTGGAAGGGGACGGCGGCGGTCTTGAAGGCGAAGCCGACGAGGGTGAGGGCGACGCCGGCCATGGCCAGGACGTCGAGCTGCCCGGGGACGTCCTCCAGCCGGTCGGCGACCCGCGTCAGGTGCAGGCTGCCGGTGGCGGCGTAGACGAGGCTGACGCCCATCAGGGAGACGGCGGTGGCGGTGACGGAGGACAGGAAGAACTTGAGGGCGGCCTCGGAGGACATCCGGTCGCCGCGGCGCATGCCGACGAGGGCGAAGGCGGGCAGCGAGGCGACTTCGAGGGCGACGATCAGGGTGGCCAGGTCGCGGGAGGCGGGCAGGAGGGCCGCGCCGGCGGCGGAGGAGAGCAGCAGGAACCAGTACTCGCCGGCCGGGATGCGGCTCTCGCGGACGACGGTGACCGACAGCAGGGCGGTGACCAGGGCTCCGGCGAGGACCAGGAACTGGATGACGAGCGCGAAGTGGTCGGCGGTGTAGCTGCACGCGCCGGGGTCGGCGGTGAGGCAGAAGGTGGTGCGGTCGCCGGCGCGCAGCGGCAGCAGGGCGGCGGTGGCGGCGGCCAGGCCGGCGACGGAGATCCAGCCCAGGACGGGCTTGCGGGCCTCGGGCAGGAAGAGGTCGGCGACCAGGACCAGCAGGGCGACGGCGGCGGGGACGACCACGGGCGTGATCGCGAGCCAGTCGACGGACTGGACCAGGCTGGGGGTGTCGGCGGCCAGGGCCGTCAGGGCCGTCATGCGTTGCCTCCTGCGAGGAGCTTCTGGACGGCCGGGTCGGTCAGGCCGAGGAGGGTGGCGGGCCACAGGCCGGCGAGGACGGTGAGGGCGACGAGCGGGGTCCAGGCGGCGAACTCGTAGCGCTGGACGTCGGCGAGGGTGAGCTCCGGGCCGGCCTTCGGGTCGCCCATGCAGACGCGCCGGACGACGATCAGCAGGTAGGCGGCGGTGAGCAGGGTGCCGAACGCGCCGACGGCCATGTAGGTGAGGAAGGCCGGGCGGGACAGGCCCTCGGCCGGGTCGAAGGCGCCGAACAGGGCCAGCATCTCGCCCCAGAACCCGGCGAGGCCGGGCAGGCCGAGGGAGGCGACGGCGGCGAAGGCCAGGAGCGCGCCGAGGCGGGGGGCGCGGCCGTAGAGGGCGGCGCCGGTGGCTCCGGCGAGGGTGTCGAGGTCGCTGCTGCCGTAGCGGTCCTTGAGGGCGCCGACCAGGAAGAAGAGGAGGCCGGTGATCAGGCCGTGGGCGATGTTCGCGAAGAGCGCGCCGTTGACGCCGGTGGGGGTCATGGTCGCGATGCCGAGCAGGACGAAGCCCATGTGGCCGACGGAGGAGTACGCGATGAGGCGTTTGAGGTCGCCCTTGGCGCCCTTGCGGGTCAGCGCGAGGCAGGCGAGGGACCCGTAGACGATGCCGACGGCGGCGAAGGCGCCGAGGTAGGGGGCGACGGTGAGCATGCCGTCGGGGGTGACGGGGAGCAGGATGCGGACGAACCCGTACGTGCCCATCTTCAGCAGCACGCCCGCGAGGAGCACGGAGCCGACGGTGGGGGCGGCGGTGTGGGCGTCGGGCAGCCAGCTGTGCAGGGGCCACATGGGGGTCTTGACGGCGAGGCCGGTGCCGATGGCCAGGACGGCCAGGATCTGGGTGGTGTGCGTCAGTCCGCGGCCGTTGTCAGAGGCGAGTGCCACCATGTCGAAAGTGCCGCTGTTCAGTCCGATCAGCAGCAGCCCGAGGAGCATGACCACGGATCCGAGGAGGGTGTACAGGATGAACTTCCAGGCGGCGGCCTGCCGCTGAGCACCGCCCCAGCGGGCGATGAGGAAGTACATCGGGATGAGGACCGTCTCGAAGGCGAGGAAGAACAGCATCAGGTCGAGGACGGCGAAGGTCGCGAGGGTGCCGGACTCCAGGACGAGCAGCAGTGCCACGAAGGCCCTCGGGGAGGGGCCCGCGGGGAGCTTGAAGTAGCTGTACACCGCGCAGAGGAAGAACAGCAGCGCGGTCATCAGGAGGAGGGGGAGCGAGATGCCGTCGACGCCGAGGTGGATCCGGATGTTCAGCGCCTGGATCCAGCTGATGTCCGTCGTCGCCTGGAAGCGGGACGGAGCGTCGTGGTCGAAGCCCAGGGCGAGGGCGACGGCCGCGGCGAGGATGACACCGGTGACGGTGACGCCGTGGCGGAGCACGGCCTGTTCGGGGCTCCGGCCCTTGAGCCCGGGCGGGGCGGGCAGGAGGGCCGCGACGGCTCCGAGGAGCGGTGCGGCCACGGTGAACGCCAGAAGGAACTGCATCACGGACGGGCTGATATCGATCACGGCTGACTCTCGGCTCACGATCCGGCGTTGACGTTGGCGAGGACGGCGGTGGCGATCGCCAGGACCACGGCGCCGGCGAGCAGGGCGCTCAGGTAGCTCTGCACGTTGCCGGTCTGGGCCCGGCGCACCAGTCCGCCGAGCAGCCGGGGTGCGGTGCCCGCGCCGCGGACGTAGGTGTCGACGACCTCGCGGTCGAGGAAGCGCACCAGGCTCGCGCCCGCGCGGACGGGGCGGACGAACAGCCGGTCGTAGACGGCGTCGAGGTGGAAGCCGTCGGCGGCGTGGCGGTGCAGGGGGCCGAGGAGGGCCCGGCCGGGGTCGGGCGCGGGGGCGGCGGGCACCGCGGGGTGCTCGTGGGTCACCTCGGCGACCTCGGGGGTCTCGGCGGCGGATTCGGCGGCGGCGACGGAGGCGGGGACCGCGGCTCCGTTGCGGATGCCCGCCGCGGCCCGGGCCGTGGCGCGCTGCCACAGGGCCCAGGTCAGCATCACGCCGACGAGCGCGGTGCCGGTGCCGAGGACCGAGGTGGTCACGGTCGGGGTGAGTTCCTTGCCGTCGAACCAGTCGGCGAGGGGGCGGGCGGCGAGGCCGAAGGCGATCGAGGGCACGGCCAGCAGCCACAGCACGCCGGTCATGGCGAGGGGTTCCCTGCCGTGGTCGGGGGCGGCCGCGCCCCTGCCGCGGAAGGTCATCAGCCACAGCCGGGTGGCGTAGGCGGCGGTGAGCAGGGCGGTCAGGAGGCCGGAGACGAGCACCGTCCAGCCGGCCGCGCTCGGGGCGACGTCGGAGTGTCCGCCGGCGGCCTGCTCGGCGGCGACGAGGACGGCTTCCTTGGAGAAGAAGCCGGCGAAGGGCGGGATGGCGGCGAGCGCGAGGAGCGCGATCGTCATCGTCCAGAAGGCGTCGGGGACGCGCCGGGCGAGGCCGTCCATGCGGGACATGGCGGCGAGGGAGTTCGTGCCGGCGGCGTGGATGATCACGCCGGCGCCGAGGAAGAGGAGCGCCTTGAAGGCGCCGTGGGACAGGAGGTGGAAGACGGCGGCGCCGCGGTCGCCGACGGCCAGCGCGCCGATCATGTAGCCGAGCTGGCCGACGGTGGAGTAGGCGAGGACGCGCTTGATGTCGTCCTGGGCCAGGGCGGCGAGCCCCGAGCCGACCATCGTGATCGCGGCCATGACGGCCATGACCACCAGGGCGGCGCTGGAGGCCGTGAAGACGGGGAGCAGGCGGGCGATGAAGTAGACGCCGGCGGCGACCATGGTCGCCGCGTGGATCAGCGCGGAGACCGGGGTGGGACCCGCCATGGCATCGGGGAGCCAGGTGTGCAGCGGGAACTGCGCGGACTTGCCCGCGACGCCGGCGAGCAGGAGCAGCGCGATCAGCGTGGGGTGGTGGAGCCCGCCCGCGGCGACGGTGCCGAGGATCTTGGTGATCTCGAAGGAGCCGGCGTCGGTGGCCAGCGCGAACAGTCCGATGAGGAAGGGGACGTCGCCGAGCTTGGTGACGAGGAAGGCCTTGAGGGAGGCGGAGCGGGCCGCTTCGGTCTCCCAGTAGTGGCCGACGAGGAAGTACGAGCAGATGCCCATGATCTCCCAGCCGACCAGCAGCACCATCAGGTCGCCGGAGTAGACGACGAGCAGCATGGCGGAGGTGAACAGGGAGACCAGAGCGGCGTACGACGGGTAGCGCGGGTCCTCGCGGAGGTACGCGGTGGAGTAGAGCTGTACGCAGGTGGCGACCAGTCCGACCAGGGCCGCGACGAGGACGGCGAAGCCGTCGAGGTGGAGTGACAGCTCGATCGGCACCGAGCCGGTCGGGGTCAGCTCCGTCGAGGCGTCGATCGCCCTGCCGCCTCCCTGGCGGACGGCGACGAGGACGGCCAGGACTGCGGCGGCCAGCGTCGGCAGGACGGCGAGCGGCTTGACGAAGCCGGGGGCGGTCCGGCCGAGGAGGAGTCCTGCCACCGCGCCCAGGAACGGGAGGAGGGGGACGAGGACCGCGAGGGTCGTGGTGCTCACGCGGCGACCTCCGGCCGGGCAGCGGTGTCATGGGGTCGGCCGGGCTCGTGGCCCTCGGCGGTGTCGCGCAGCCTGTCGATGTCCGAGGTGCCCCGGTTGCGGTACACCATCAGCACGATCGCGAGGCCGATGCCGATCTCGGCGGCGGCAATGGCGATGGTGAAGAGGGTGAGGGCCTGGCCGGCGTGCAGGGTGTCGCGCAGCCAGACGTCGAAGGCCACCAGGTTGAGGTTGACGGCGTTGAGCATCAGCTCGACGGACATCAGGACCAGGATGGCGTTGCGGCGGGCGAGCACGCCGTAGAGGCCGGTGGCGAAGAGGAGGGCGGCGAGGACCGCGGGGTAGGCGAGGTGCATCAGCTCTGCCCCTCCGCGGTGTCCGGGCGGGTGGGGGCGCCGGTGCGGGCGGCGGCGTCGGCCGCGTCGGCGGCGGCTTCGTCCGGGGTGGCGCGGCGGGAGAGCACGATGGCACCGATCAGGGCGGCGAGGAGCAGGACGGAGAGGGCCTCGAAGGGCAGCACCCAGTGCTGGAAGAGGATCTCGCCGGAGACCTTGGTGGAGCCCTGGGCGGGGCCGTCGAGGTCGATCCAGGTGGTGCGGAAGGCGTCGGCGACCACCCAGACGAGTGCGGCGCCGGCGGATCCGGCGACGCCGAGGGCGACCCAGCGGTTGCCGGAGTCGGCGTCCGGTGAGCGGCCGATGGGGGCCTTGGTGAGCATCAGTCCGAAGAGGAGGAGGACGACGACGGAGCCGAGGTAGATCAGGACCTGGACCCAGGCGATGAACTCGGCGGTCAGCAGGAGGTACTCGACGGCGATCCCGCCGAGCGCGACGACCAGCCAGAGGGCTGCGTGCACGAGCTGCCTGGTGGTGACCGTGACGAGGGCCGCGCCGAGGGTGGCGAGGCCGACGAGGACGAAGGCGATCTCGACACCGGTCGGCGAGAGGAAGCCGGGACCGGGCGTCGGGGCCGGGCCGGCGGGAGCGGCGGCCACGGCCGCTGCGAGGTGGGCGGCGTACATCAGGCGGTGCCTCCCGCCGGGGTGTCGGGGGTGCCGTCGGCGGGCGGGGCCGCCGCGGCTTCGGCGGCGGCCGCGGCTGCCGCCTCGGCCTTCTCGGCGGCCTTGCGGGCGGCGGCGATCTCCTTCGGCTCCTCGGCGCCGGGGTCCAGCGCGGGCGGGGCCGGGACCGTCCACATCCATTCGCGCAGCTTGTCGCGCTCGTGGGTGAGGTCGTGGATGTCGGTCTCCGCGTACTCGAACTCCGGCGACCAGAAGAGGGCGTCGAAGGGGCACACCTCGATGCAGATGCCGCAGTACATGCAGAGGGAGAAGTCGATGGCGAAGCGGTCGAGGACGTTGCGGCTGCGCTCGCGGCCGCCGGGGGTGGCGGCGGGCACCGTCTCCTTGTGGGAGTCGATGTAGATGCACCAGTCGGGGCACTCGCGGGCGCACAGCATGCAGACCGTGCAGTTCTCCTCGAACAGGCCGATGACCCCGCGGCTGCGGGGCGGGAGCTCGGGCTGTACCTCGGGGTACTGGGCGGTGTGCGCGCGCTTGGTCATCGTGCGCAGGGTGACGGCCAGGCCCTTGGCGAGGCCGGATCCGGGGATCGGGGGCATTACTGGATCGCCACCTTCACGATGCCGGTGAGCGCGATCTGGGCGAGCGCGAGGGGGATGAGTACGGTCCAGGCGAGCTTCTGGAGCTGGTCCTCGCGCAGGCGCGGGTAGCTCACGCGGAGCCAGATCACGACGAAGGCGAGGACGGCGGTCTTCAGGAGGGTCCAGACCCAGCCGAGGCCGTCACCGCCGAGGGGGCCGTGCCAGCCGCCGAGGAAGAGGACGGTGGTCAGGGCGCACAGGACGACGATGCCGGCGTACTCGGCGAGCAGGAACAGCGCGAAGCGCAGGCCGGTGTACTCGGTGTAGGCGCCGAAGATGATCTCGGAGTCGGCGACGGGCATGTCGAACGGGGGCCGCTGGAGCTCGGCGAGGCCGGCGGTGAAGAAGACGAGCGCGCCGATGATCTGCCAGGGCAGCCACCACCACTCGAAGGCGTTCACGATGCCGGGCAGCGAGACCGTCCCGGCGGCCATCGCCACGGAGGCGGCGGCGAGCAGCATCGGCAGCTCGTACGCGAGGAGCTGGGCGGCGGTGCGGAGGCCTCCGAGGAGGGAGAACTTGTTGGCGGAGGCCCAGCCGCCCATCAGGCTGCCGAGGACGCCGACGCCCATGACGGCGAGGGCGTAGAAGAGGCCGGCGTCGATGATCTGGGCGACGGCGGACTCGCTGGGGCCGATGGGGATGGCGATGAGGACGAGGAGGTAGGGCAGCAGCGCGACGGCGGGGGCGAGCTGGAAGATCCGCCGGTCGGCGTTGGCCGGGACGATGTCCTCCTTCTGCGCGAACTTCACGCCGTCGGCGACGAGCTGGGCCCAGCCGTGGAAGCCGCCGGCGTACATGGGGCCGAGGCGGCCCTGCATGTGCGCCATCACCTTGTGCTCGGTCTGCCCGATGACGAGCGGGAGCACGAGGAAGACGGCGAAGACGACGATCAGTCGCAGGGCGACGTCGAGGACGTCGTTCACGCGTCGCCTCCGGTGGTGTCGTGGTCGGGATCGGGGTCGGGCTCTGCTTCGGGGGCTTGGGGCTCCGGGCGGGGCGCGGGGGCCGGCTCGTCGAAGGCGGGCTTCGGGTTGTGCCAGGGCGCGTCCGCGCTGCGCGGGGCCGGGCGCCTGGGAGCCTCCGGCTCCGGCGCGGGGGTCTGGCCGGCGGAACCGTCCGAGGCGGACCGGGTCCGCCGCGCGGGACGCGGGGCGTCGGGCGCGGCCGCCGGGGCGCCCGTCTCCCCTGCCGGGTCGGCGGCGTCGGGCGCCGAGGCCGTCTGGCTCGCGGAGCCGTCGGCCGCCGAGCGGGTGCGGCGGGCCGGACTCGGAACTTCCGTGTCCGGTGCCGGGGTGTCCGCCGACGGCGTGGTCTGGCTGGCCGAGCCGTCGGCTACCGAGCGGGTGCGGCGGGGTGGGCGGGCGGCGCCGGGCTCGCCCGGTGC
>NZ_JBBDHD010000146.1:0-15104 GCF_044129415.1 Streptomyces racemochromogenes | reverse complement strand
CCTCCCCGCGCCCCCCCCCCGGCCGGCGCCCCCCCCGCCCCCCCGGGGGCCCCCGGGGGGGGGGGGGGGGGCGGGGCGGGCCGCCCCCCCCCCCCCCCCCGTCCGCGTGGTTCAGGGGCCGTCGGCGCCCAGGGTGAGGGCGGTGTTCACCAGGCCGATGTGGCTGAAGGCCTGGGGGAAGTTGCCGAGCTGGCGCCCGCTCGTGGGGTCGTACTCCTCGGCGAGCAGGCCCACGTCGTTGCGGACGGCCAGCAGGCGTTCGAAGAGCTCGCGGGCCTCCTTGGGCCGGCCGGTCATGTGCAGGGCGTCCGCGAGCCAGAAGGAGCAGGCCAGGAAGGCCCCTTCGTCACCGGGCAGCCCGTCGACGGAGGGGCCTTCGGTGCTGTAGCGGCGGACCAGTCCGCTGCTGCCCAGCTCGGCCCGTACCGCGTCGACGGTGCCGATGACACGCGGGTCGTCCGGCGGGAGGAAGCCGACGCGGGGGATGAGCAGGGTCGCCGCGTCCAGTTCGCGCGAGCCGTAGTACTGGGTGAAGGTGCCACGGTCGGGGTCGTAGGCGTGCTCGCAGACGTCGCGGTGCACCTCCTCGCGCATGGCCCGGAAGCGTTCCACGTCACCGGGCATCTGGGGGGCGGCCTCCAGGGTCCTCACGGCCCGGTCGGCGGCCACCCAGGCCATCACCTTGGAATGGGTGAAGTGGCGGCGCGGGCCCCGTACCTCCCACAGGCCCTCGTCGGGGCGGCGCCAGTTGTCCTCCAGGAAGTCGAGCAGGGCGAGCTGGATCTTCCAGGCGTGCCGCTCCGAGGCCAGTCCGGTGGACCGGGCCAGGTAGAGGGAGTCGAGGACCTCGCCGTAGACGTCCAGTTGGAGCTGGTCGACGGCGGCGTTGCCCACGCGGACGGGTGCGGAGCCGGCGTACCCGTGCAGCCAGGGCAGTTCCATCTCGGGGATGCGGCGCTCGCCGCCGATCCCGTACATGATCTGGAGGTCGGCCGGGTCGCCGGCGACGGCGCGCAGCAGCCAGCGGCGCCAGGCCCGCGCCTCGTCGCGGAAGCCGGTGCTCAGGAGCACGCCGAGGGTCAGGGTGGCGTCGCGCAGCCAGCAGTAGCGGTAGTCCCAGTTGCGGACGCCGCCGAGTTCCTCGGGCAGGGAGGTGGTGGCCGCGGCGGCGATGCCGCCGGTGGGGGCGTAGGTCAGGGCCTTGAGGGTGATCAGGGAGCGGGTGACGGCCTCCGCGTAGGGGCCCTGGTAGCGGCACTGGGCGGACCAGTCCCGCCAGTCGGCGAGGCTCTGCTCCAGGGCCTCGTACGGGTCGACGCGGTCGGGGCGCGGCTCGTGCGAGGGGTGCCAGGTCAGGACGAAGGCGACCTTCTCGCCGGGGCCGACGGTGAACTCGGATCGGGTGCTGTTGTCCTCGCCCCAGGTGCGGACGGGGGGCTCGCTGCGGAACCAGACCGAGTCCGGTCCGGCGACGGCGACCCGGTCGCTGCCGCTGCGCCGGACCCAGGGGACGACGTGGCCGTAGTCGAAGCGCAGGCGCAGGGTGCTGTGGACGGTCACCCGGCCGGAGACGCCCTCGATGATGCGCATGACGTCGGGGGCGATGTCGCGCTGCGGCATGAAGTCGGTGACCTTGACGGTGCCCTCGTCGGTCTCCCAGAGGGACTCCAGGACCAGTGAGCCGTCGGCGTACGCCCTGCGGGTGCACCGCTCGCCCTCGGCGGCGCCGGCCGGGGCGATCCTCCAGTGGCCGTTCTCCTCGTCGCCGAGGAGGGCGGCGAAGCAGGCGCCGGAGTCGAAGCGGGGCAGGCACAGCCAGTCGATGGACCCGTCGCGGGCGACCAGTGCGCTGGTCATGAGGTCGCCGATGAGTGCGTAGTCTTCGATGGGGTGTGTCATTCCTCCGCTGTTCCCCCGATCTCCCCGGGCCAATCAGCCGGCCGGGACGGGGACGGCGCGGGCCGTCCCCGCCGCCGGGACGGGGACGGCCGGGCGGTCAGCCCCGGACGAGGAGGGTGACTGCGGCGAGCACCAGGCCGAGGACGAGGGCCGCCGCGCCGAGCGAGGGGCGCGGGGTGCGCAGCACGGGGAGCGGCAGGACGCGGTCGAGGGCGTGGCGGCCGGGGCCGGTGAGGGTGAGGGCGGCCGCGGCGGCCGCGAGGAGGAGTTCGTACTCCATGCCCTTGGGGGCGAAGAAGGCACCCGCGCCGTGGACGGCGAGGGCGTTGATCATCGTGCCGGTGACGGCGGCCCCGGCGAGCGGGGTGAGCAGGCCGGCGGCGAGCCCGAGGCCGCCGAGGGTCTCGGTCAGGCCGGCGAGGGCGGCCATGGTGTCGCCCGCCGGGTAGCCGACGGAGGTGAAGAACCGGCCGCTGCCGCTGATCCCGCCGCCGCCGAACCAGCCGAAGAGCTTCTGGGTGCCGTGGGCGGCCACGGTCAGGCCGAGGACGAGGCGCAGGAGCAGCAGGCCGGCGTCGCGGCCGGCGGCGGTGGGGGTGGCGGAGGCGGCCGGTGCCGTGGCCGTAGCCTTCGTCGCGGTGGCGGAGGCGCTGGTCATGGGTGTTTCCTTCCGGTCGGGGCGGCCCGAGGAGTGGTTCGGCGAGCAGGTTGTTCAAATTCGAACCGCCAACACGAGACTAGCCACTGATTCAAATTCGAACAACTCGTGTACCCTGGCGGCATGGATGGAACGAGATGGCTCGACGAGCGCGAGATGCGGGCCTGGAGGGGCTTCCTGGCCGCTTCCGCCCTGGTGAACCGGCATCTCGACCAGCAGCTCAAGGACGACTCCGGACTCTCCCATCCCCAGTACGAGATCCTCGTGCGGCTCGCCGCCGCGCCCGGCGGCGAGCTGCGCATGACCGAACTGGCCAACGGGCTGGTCAACTCCAAGAGCGGGCTGACCTACCAGGTCACCCAGATGGAGAAGGCCGGGCTGGTCCGGCGCCGCAGCTGCCCCTCCGATGTGCGCGGGGTCTTCGCCGTCCTCACCGACGCCGGCCGGGCCCGGCTGGAGGCGGCGGCGCCCGGCCATGTGACGGCCGTCCGCCGGGCCCTCGTCGACGTGCTCACCCCCGAGCAGCTCGACGCGCTGGCCGACGGCCTCGGCGAGGTCAGCCGCCGACTGCGGGAGCAGGACGGCTGACCTGCCTGCTTCTTGGCCGTTCCTCCCCTGATCCGGCGCCCGGCCGTGGTTGACTGCGAAGCCCCGGCCGCCAACGGGGCCGGACGGCCGCGCCACCTGGGAGGCAGTTTTGAGGATGCTCATCAACTCCGCGGACACCGTCGTCGCCGACGCCCTGCACGGGATGGCCGCCGCCCACCCCGAGCTCGACGTGGACGTGGAGCAGCGGGTGGTGGTGCGGCGGGACGCGAAGTCCGGCGGCCGGGTCGGCCTGGTCTCCGGCGGCGGCTCCGGCCACGAACCGCTGCACGGCGGCTTCGTCGGCTACGGGATGCTCTCGGCCGCCTGCCCCGGGGAGGTGTTCACCAGTCCCGTGCCGAACCAGATGCTGCGGGCGGCGACCAGCGTGGACTCCGGGCAGGGCGTCCTGTTCGTCGTGAAGAACTACACCGGGGACGTCCTCAACTTCCAGATGGCGGCCGAACTCGCCGAGGAGGACGGGCTGCGGGTGGAGCGCGTCCTCGTCAACGACGACGTCGCCGTCACCGACAGCCTGTACACGGCAGGGCGGCGCGGAACGGGCGCCACCCTGTTCGTCGAGAAGATCGCCGGGGCGGCCGCCGAGGAGGGGGCGCCGCTGGAGCGGGTCGCGGCCCTCGCCCGCCGGGTGAACGAGAGCTCGCGCAGCTTCGGCGTCGCCCTCAGCGCCTGCACCACCCCCGCGAAGGGCAGCCCGACCTTCGAACTCCCCGCCGGCGAACTGGAGCTGGGCATCGGCATCCACGGCGAGCCGGGCCGGGAGCGACGGGCCATGATGACCTCGCGGGAGATCGCGGACGTGGCGGTGGGCGCCGTACTGGACGGCCTCGCGGAGACCGGAGGCCCGGCGGACGGCCCCGTCCTGGCCCTGGTCAACGGAATGGGGGCGACCCCGCTGCTGGAGCTGTACGGGTTCCACGCGGAGGTGGCCCGGGTACTGGAGGCGCGCGGGGTCCCGGTGGCCCGCGCGCTGGTCGGAAACTACGTCACCTCCCTGGACATGGCGGGCTGTTCGGTGACCCTGTGCCGGGCCGACGAGGAGCTGCTGCGGCTCTGGGACGCCCCGGTGCAGACCCCGGCGCTGCGCTGGGGCCGCTGAGGAACCGGGAGGCGAGACAATGGGACGAGAGGATTCCGGTGCGTGACGCAGACTTCTTCCGACGCTGGCTGGAGGCCGCCGCCACGGCGGTGGAACGGGAGGCGGACCGGCTGACCGAGCTCGACTCCCCCATCGGCGACGCCGACCACGGCACCAACCTCCTGCGCGGTTTCACGGCCGTGCGGGCCGCACTCGCCGGGGCGGACCCCTCGACGGCGCCCGGAGCCCTCCTCCAGCTCGCGGGCCGCACGCTGATCTCGACGGTCGGCGGCGCGTCCGGCCCCCTGTACGGCACGCTGCTGCGCAGCACGGGCAAGGAGCTCGGAGAGGACCCTGAGGTCTCCGACGCCGCGCTGCACCGGGCGCTGGAGGCGGGCGTGGACGCGGTGGCCCGGCTGGGCGGGGCGGCCCCGGGCGACAAGACGATGCTGGACGCGCTGGTCCCGGGGGTGGCGGCGCTGGGCACGTCCTACGCCGCGGCCGGGGCCGCGGCGGAGGCGGGCGCCCTGGCGACGGTGCCGATACTGGCCCGCAAGGGCCGGGCCAGCTACCTCGGCGAGCGCAGCATCGGCCACCAGGACCCGGGCGCCACCTCCTCGGCGCTCCTCCTGGCCGCTCTGGCGCGGACGGCGGACGGGAGCGGCGCATGACCCCGGTCGGCATCGTCCTGGTGTCGCACAGCGCCCAGGTCGCGGAATCGGTCGCGGAGCTGGCCCGGGGCCTGGCGGCGGGCGGAGCGGTGGCACCGGTGGCCGCGGCGGGCGGCGGCCCGGACGGCGGCCTCGGCACGAGCGCGGAACTGGTCCTGGCGGCGGCCGCCTCGGTGGACCGGGGAGCCGGCGTCGCCCTGCTGGCGGACCTGGGCAGCTCGGTCCTGACGGTGAAGGCCCTCCTGGAGGACGGCGAACTCCCCCCGGACTCCCGCCTCCTGGACGCCCCGTTCCTGGAGGGCGCGGTGGCGGCGGTGGTCGCGGCGTCGGCGGGCGCCTCGGTGGAGGCCGTCGCGGCGGCGGCCTCGGAGGCCTACGGCTACCGCAAGACCTGACGCGATCAGCCGGGCCGGGCGCCCCCGCATGCGGCCGGGGCGCCGGGTCGGGGGCGCGGGGCGGGGCGCGGCCGCACCTCCGCCCCGTCCTCCGACCGGCTACCGTCCCCGAAGACTGTCGAACTCCCGGCGCTCCCGCTTGGTGGGCCGCCCGGCCCCCCGGTCCCGCAGGCCCACGGCGGCCGCCTCCACGCGCGTCGGCACCGGCGGGCTGTTGTCGATGAAGCACTCCGCCGCCACCGGCGGCCCCACCCGTTTCGTCACGGGCCGGCGCACCACCACGACACGCTCCCGCCCCGCGTGGAACAGCCGCACCTCGTCCCCGGCCTTCACCTGCTGCGCCGGCTTGGCGCGCTCGCCGTTGACCTTGACGTGTCCCGCCCGGCAGGCGGTCGCCGCGACCGACCGCGTCTTGGTCAGCCGGACCGACCAGATCCAGGCGTCCACCCGCGCCGTCCCCGCCTCCACCGGACCAGGGCCGACCGCTCCGTCCGTGCTCTTCGTATCAGCCATGCGCCGAGCCTATCGATCCCCCGGCCGGTCAGCGGACCGCTTTTTGGGCGATACCACAAGACCCATGGCATCTGCGATAGAGAACGAGCCAAACGAATTGCACATGCGGTCTACCTGCGCCTACCTTGTCGCACATGCAGTCCTACACCATCGGACAGGCGGCGCGTCTCCTGGGCGTCAGCCCGGACACCGCCCGCCGCTGGGCCGACGCCGGCCGGGTCGCGACCCATCGCGATGAGGCGGGGCGCCGCCTGATCAACGGCCGTGACCTCGCGGCCTTCTCCGTCGAGGTGGGGCAGGGCGCCCACACCGAGGACGGGGAGCCCTACACCTCGGCGCGCAACGCCTTCCCCGGAATCGTCACCGCCGTCACGCTCGGCGACGTGGCCGCCCAGGTCGAGATCCAGGCCGGCCCCCACCGCCTGGTCTCCCTGCTGACCCGCGAGGCCGTCGAGGAACTGGGACTGGAAATCGGCATGCAGGCCACCGCCCGCGTGAAGTCGACCAGCGTGCACATCGACCGCGCCTGATCCCGTCCCGGCCCGGCACACCGCCCGTCCCCGCTCGCCCCGCGCACCGTACGTCGCGCACCCACCGCCCGTCCCCACCCGCTCCGCCCGTCACGGCGCGGGTCACACCGAGCGGCCCGGCACCCGGCCGGCCGCCGACCCGACCGAGGAGCACCCTTCCGTGCACGCCATCCCGACCGGCCGCCGCGCGGCCGCCGCCGTACTGACCGCCGCCCTGCTCGTCCCGCTGTCCGCCTGCGGCGGCAACGACAAGAAGGACGACGCGGCCGCCGGCCCGTCCGCCTCGGCCGCCGCCTCCGCCGGCACCAAGGCCGCCGACCTCACCGTGCTGGCCGCCTCCTCCCTCACCGACGTCTTCAAGACGGCCGGGCAGGCCTACGAGAAGTCCCACCCGGGCACCAAGGTGACCTTCTCCTTCGCCGGCTCGCAGGAGCTCGCCGCCCAGGTCAAGCAGGGCTCCCCGGCCGACGCGCTGGTCACCGCCGACACCAAGACGATGGACGGCCTCAGGGCCGACACCGGCGAGGCCACGGTCATCGCGAAGAACCGCCTGGTCATCGCCGCCGGCAAGGGCAACCCCTTCAAGATCGACGAGCTCAGGGACCTCGCCGACTCCAAGATCAAGGTCGTCCTCGCGGCGCCCGAGGTCCCGGTCGGCCGCTACAGCAAGCAGATCCTCGACGCCCAGAAGATCGAGGTGAAGCCGGTCTCCCAGGAGCCCAACGTCCGCGCCGTCCTGAGCAAGGTCGAGCTGGGCGAGGCCGACGCCGGCCTCGTCTACAAGACGGACTCCGCCAAGTCCGGCGACAAGGTCGTCGCCGTCGACATCCCCGACGACCAGAACGCCGTCGCCTCCTACCCGGCCGCCACGCTGAAGCAGTCCAAGAACGCCGAGGCGGCCGCCGCGTTCGTGGCCTGGCTGAGCACGCCGGAGGCGCAGAAGATCCTCCAGGACGCCGGTTTCCAGAAGCCGTGACACCCCACCCAGGAGGGGGCTGCCCGGTCCGGGGGGACGGGCAGCCCCCTCCTGCACGACCTCTGCCCCGGGCGTCCCCGCCCCCGGGCTCCCCTCCAGCCCTCCGCAGCAGCTCCGACCAGGAATCCCATGAGCAGACTCCGCATCCGCACCCGGCCGCCCCTGGCGCTGGCGCTCCCCGCGCTGCTCGCCGTGGCGTTCCTGCTGCTGCCGCTGATCGGCATCCTCGTCCGCACCAGCTGGGGCGAGCTCACCGACCACCTCACCAGCCCCGGCGTCGTCGAGGCCCTGAGGCTCTCGCTGGTGGTCTCCGCCTGGGCGCTCGGCCTCTCCCTCCTGCTCGGGGTGCCGCTCGCCTGGCTGCTGGCCCGGGTCGAGTTCAGGGGCAAGGCGTTCGTCCGCTCGCTGGTGCTCCTGCCGATGGTGCTGCCGCCCACCGTCGGCGGTGTCGCACTGCTGCTGGGCTTCGGCCGGCGCGGGCTGCTCGGACCCTGGCTGGAGGACACCTTCGGCGTCACCCTGCCCTTCCACACCTCCGGCGCCGTCGTCGCCGCCACGTTCGTCGCCATGCCCTTCCTGGTGATCAGCCTGGAGGGGGCCCTCGGCGGGCTCAGGCCCCGCTACGAGGAGACCGCCGCCTCCCTCGGCGCCGCGCCGGTCCGGGTGTTCTTCACGGTGACCCTGCCCATGGTCACCCCCGGCCTGATCGCGGGCGCGGCCCTGACCTGGGCCCGGGCGCTGGGCGAGTTCGGCGCGACCATCACCTTCGCCGGGAACCTGCCCGGCACCACCCAGACCCTCCCCCTCCAGGTCTACCTGCTGCTCCAGGACAAGCCCGAGGCGGCCACCTCGGTGTCGCTGCTGCTGCTCGCCATCGCCATGGGCGTCCTGATCGCCCTGCGCGGCCGCTGGACGGGCACCCCGGCCGCCCGCACCTCAGGGGGGACCGCCCCCGCGGGCCCCGAGGAGCCCGCGGCGGCGCCGGACGGAGGCCCGGGCGGGAACCTCGGGCCCGCCGCCCCCGACGGCGGCCGCTGGCCCCTGCACGCCGAGGTCACCGGCTTCAACCGGCTCACCCTCGACGCCGAACCCGGCACCACCATCGCCGTGGTGGGCGAGAACGGCGCCGGGAAGACCACCCTGCTGCGCGCCCTGCTGGGCCTGACCCCGCGCGCCCGCGCCGAACTGCGGCTCGGCGACACGGACGTCACGGCCCTGCCCCCGCACCGCCGCCAGGTGGCCTGGGTCCCGCAGGACGGGGCGCTGTTCCCGCACCTGAGCGCCCTCGCCAACACCGCGTACGGGCTGCGTGCCCGCGGGGTGCCGCGCGGCGAGGCCCGCCGCGAGGCGCAGGCCTGGCTGGACCGCCTCGGCGTGGGCCACCTCGCCCAGCGCAGGCCGTCGCAGTTGTCCGGCGGGCAGGCGCAGCGCGTGGCCCTGGCCCGGGCGCTGGCCGCCCGCCCCCGGCTGCTGCTGCTCGACGAGCCCCTCGCCGCCCTCGACCAGACCACCCGGGCCCACGTGCGGCACACCCTGCGGACCCACCTGGCGGGCTTCGGCGGGGTGTGTCTGATCGTCACGCACGACCCCGTGGAGGCGGTGTCCCTGGCCGACCGGGTCCTCGTCCTGGCCGACGGGCGCACCCTCCAGGACGCCCCGCCCGCCGAGGTCACCCGGCATCCCCGCTCACCGTGGGTGGCCCGGATGCTGGGCCGCAACGCCTGGGCGGGCACCGCCTCCGCCGACGGGCTGGCCCTGGCGGGCGGCGGACGGCTGGTGGTGGCCGAAGCGCTGCCGGAGGGGGCGCAGGCCCTGGCGATCATCGCCCCGGAGGCGGTGTCCGTGCACCGGGACCGGCCCGGCGGCAGCCCCCGCAACGTCTGGCCCGGCACCGTGCGCGAGGTCACCGCGGTCGGCAGCCGGCTGCGGGTCCTGGTCGGCTCGGCGGAGGCCCCCGACCTGGTCGCGGAGATCACCCCGGAGGCGGCCGCCGAGCTGGGCGTGGCCGACGGCGCCGCGGTCTGGACGAGCGTGAAGGCCACCGAGGTCACCCTCGTGCGCCTCTAGGCCGCCTCTTCCGGATCATGCGGGCGGGGCCACCGACAGCCAGTCGCGGCCCGGCGCCGGGGAGGTGTCGACCCCGAAGAGGGTCCGGCCGGTGCGGGGCGCGGCGACGGTCGGCACGCCGTCGTCGCGTCCGGCGGTGAAGCGGGGCGCGCCGGGGGTGACGACCGCCGCCCCCTTCCCGGTCGTACGGCGGAACTCGGCGAGGCGCCGCGCCAGGAGGGCGGCCTCCTTGCGGTCCAGGGCCTCCGGCGCGTACGGCAGGACGACGGCCAGCGCGGCCGTCCCCGGCTCGCGGGCGGCGGTGTCCAGGGCCTGGCGCAGGGTCCGCATGCGGGCCAGTCCGGCGCCCCGGTCGAGGGTGCGGCGGCCGGTGTCGAGCGGCACGAAGCGCACCCCGCGGTGCAGGAAGGTCGTCCGCTCGGCCCCCGTCAGCACCAGGTCGGCGTCCCCGCCGGGGGCCCCGCCCACGGCGAACCGCCAGGCCCGGGCGGCGACGTGGGCGGCGGTGGCCACCACCGGGTCCGGCCGGGCGGCGGCGGGGGCGGCGGGCCCGGTGGGCGCCGTCGTGGCGGTCAGGGTGTCCAGGAGCAGCCGGCCGGGACGGGCGCCCGGAGCCGCCGAGAGGCGGGTGACGCGCAGGGGCTGCTCGGCGGTGGCCGGGACCGGCAGCCTGACCTCCCGCCAGCCGGTCCAGTCGGCGGCGGGGCCGCGCAGGGTCACCGGTACCCCGTCGGCCCCCGCCAGTTCCACCGCGGGCCGGGCCCCCGAGCCGTCCCCGCCGACCCACAGGGACAGGGCGCGGGTCAGCTCCGGTACGGGAAGCGTCCGGGGCGGGGCCGCCGCCGCTCCGGCGCGCGCTTCCAGGGCGAGTCCCGGGCCGGGGTGGCCCTCGGCGGGGGCGGCGCCGGGCCCGGTCCAGGCGGCGGCGTCCTCGAAGCCGGCCAGGGGCGCGGTCACCGCGCCGACGCCGAGCGCCAGTTCGGCGGTGGCGCCGGTGGCCCTGACGGTGGCGGAGAGCCGGCCGGCGGCCTGGGGGACGAGGGCCGTGACGGTGAAGCCGCCCCGGCCGTCCTCGGCGACCCGCCAGCGGGTGCGGTCGTAGTCCAGGGTCAGGTCCCGGGGCTCGACGGGGGCGGCGGCCCCCTGGGCGTCGTAGCCGGTCAGGACGAAACCGGCGCTCTCCCCGCGCCGTTCGAGCCCGATCCTGGCGGGCACGGCCCGCACCCCGGCGAGCGGGCCGAGCACGTCGAGCCGCAGCGCCCCCTCGGGCCCCCCGGGCGCCTCGCGCACGGCATCCGCAGCGGCCCCGGCCCGCGGCTGCGGCGCGGCCGAGACCCGGACCACGGCGGGGCCCGGACGGCCCGCACGGTAGACGCCGTCCGGACCGATCCGGCCCCGGTCGGCGGTCCAGCGCGGGGTCGCGGCGGCCGGAGCGAGAGAGGCGTCGTACGCGGTGGCGCCGAGGGTGCGGGTCAGGCCGGGGAAGAGCCGGGTGGCTCCGCCGAGGGGCTCGACGCGGAAGCCGGCCGGCGGACCGGTGCCGGCCGGGGCCGTGAGGACGAGGCCGTTGGGCACGGGGCGCTGGTGCCCGTCGGACGGGGAGTTCTCCAGGGTGAGGGCGTCCGCCCCGGGGTGGGCGGCGAGCAGGGTGGTGGATCCGCCGCCGTCGAGGTTGAGGGCCTGGTAGGCGCCGAGCCGGTGCATCAGCGCGCCGAGTCCGGTGAGGGTCAGTCCGCCGCTGTCGCGCTGGCGCCCGTCGACGGCGACCAGGCTCAGCCGCCGGCCGTCGCGCGAGAGCCCGACGGCGGTGCGCGGGGCGGCGGCGTCGTTTGCCTCGCCGTCGTGGTTCAGCGGCCTCCCGTCGGCGACCAGGGTGCCGCGCCCCCCGAGCGCCGTCACCGGGGCCGTCCCCGACGCGGGCAGCGGCCGGGCGGTGACGGCCACCGCGTCCCCCGGGCGCAGGGCGGCGAGGGCGGCCGCCTGGGCGGTGCCGCGGGCGGTCAGCAGGGTGGTGCCGGGGGCGGGCCGCCCCACGGGGGCGGGGCCGGTGGAGGCCACCTTGCCGTCGCGGAGCGCCACGGCCGGCCCGGGCCCCAGGGCCGGGAGGCGTGTGCCGCCCCAGTCGGCGGTGTAGGCGGCGAACCCCTCCGCCGGCGGCTTGGCAGCGTTGTACCCGGCCAGCGGGTACGCCCGCCCGCCGGGCAGGGTCACCGTCCCGTCGAGGCCGAGGCGCAGGAGGCGGCCGGCCCCGTCCGGGCCGAAGCCGACGGCCGCGCCCCCGCCGGGCCCGGGCGAGGCGGAGTGCAGGAGCCGGCCGGAGCCGACGCCGGGGCCGAGGGGGGCTCCGGTGCCGCGGATGTCGAAGAAGTCGCCGTTGACGGCGGCGACCACGCGCCGCCCGGGTCCGGGCCGGTACCGGGCGACGGCCTCGGCGAGGGTGGCCGGGCCGGTGCCGCCGCCGGTCCCGAGGTACTCGGCCCGTACGCCGCCGCGCGGGTCGAGGTCGGCGACCAGCTCGTCGATGCGCAGCCAGCGGTCGCCCTCCAGCCGGTCACAGGACTCCAGGCGGATCCCGGGGGCGAGCTGACGGGTGGTCCGGGCCGTCTCGATGCCGTCACCGGGGCCCGCCGGGGCGGCGTACGCGGGCGCGGGGCCCAGGAGGGCGGCGCTCAGCAGGACGGGCAGCAGCGGGCGGAGGCTCATCACCCCGGCAGGATCGCCATACTGTACGACCATCAGAACCGGGGCGCACCGCGTGGACCGGCAGGTTCAGCCGTTCGCACCCGTCGTACCGCCGCGCGGACGGCGGAGCCGGGTCCGACACGGGTTCACCCCCGCTGCCCGGGCCGGTTCTCTGCCGACCCGTTGCGCGTCCGTCCCTCCGCACGGACGTTCGCCGCTTCCTTGCGGATGTCGACCCTGCTCGTCACGGCGCCCGCCGACGGGGCCTCATCCCCGGGCGGGGACCGCGAACTCGCACCACACGCACTTGCCGCTCCCCCGCGGCTCCACGCCCCAGCCGTCCGCGAGCCGTTCGACGAGCATCAGGCCCCGCCCCGACACCGCCCAGTCGTCCGCCTCGCGGCGGCGCGGCAGGGCGCTGCTGGAGTCCTCGACCTCGATGCGGATCCGGCCGTCCGCGGTCAGCCGCATCCCGACCCGCCCGCCGCCCTCGGTGTGCACCAGCGCGTTGGTCATCAGTTCGTCGGCGGCCAGCTCGATCTCGTCGGCCCGCTCCCGGGCGCCCCAGGCCGCTGCCGCCGCACGGATCAGGTGCCGGGCCACCGCGGGGCCGTCCGGGTCACCGGGTTCCAGGTGCCGGCTGAGCGGCCCGCCGCCGCGCGGGGCGGGGGTGCCGCGGCGGCGCAGCACGAGCAGGGCCATGTCGTCCCCGCCGCCCGCGTCGCCGACGAGGTCGCACAGCACGTCGGCGAGTTCCTCGACGTCGACCGGGCCCCGGCAGGCCGCGTCCATGAACTCCCGCATCCCGGTCTCCAGGTCGCCGCCGGGCCGTTCGATCAGGCCGTCGGTGAAGAGCAGCAGGGTGTCCCCGGGGTGGAGCTCCAGGCTGGTGACGGGGTAGCCGCAGCCGGTGTCCGGGGGCTCGCGCGGGGGCAGTCCGAGCGGGAGCCCGCCCGCCACCTGGACCCGGTGGCAGCTGCCGTCCCCGCGCCGGACCACCGGGTCGAGGTGGCCGGCCCGGACCAGGCTCAGCATCCCGGTGTTCAGGTCCGCCTCGGCGTAGGTGCAGGTGGCGAAGCGCTCGGAGGCGAGGTCGCGCAGGAAGGCGGAGGCTCGGGCCATGGCCGCACCCGGGGTGTGGCCCTCCAGGACGTAGGCGCGGAGCACGATGCGCAGCTGGCCCATGACGGCCGCCGCGTCCGTGTCGTGGCCCTCGACGTCGCCGATCATGACCCCGACGCGGCCCTCGCCGAGCGGGATGACGTCGTACCAGTCGCCGCCGATGTCCTGTCCGATCCGGGCCGCCCGGTACCGTACGGCGATCCGCGCGCCCGCGACCTCGGGGATGCTGCGGGGCAGCATGGCCCGCTGGAGGCCCTCGGCGAGGTCGTGTTCCTGTTCGAAGAGGATCGCCCGCTGGAGGCTCTGCGCGATGCCGCTGCCGAGCGCCACCAGCAGGTTGCGCTCCTCGGCGGTGAAGTCGCCGTCGCGGGTGTAGAGCAGTCCGAGCGCGCCGATGGGGCGGCCCTGGGCGATGAGCGGGAGGTAGACGCCGCTGCGGACGGACAGCGGCTCGATGTACGGCCACAGCTCGGGGTAGCGGCGGCGGAACTCCTCCCGCGAGGAGAGGTAGACGGCCTGGAGGGTGCGCACGGCCTCGCTCATCGGCAGCCGGGCGTCGATGCGGGTGTACTCGATCTCGGGCACGTACGCGCCGAGCTGCCCCTCCGCGACGAGGTGGATCCGGCCGCCGTCGACGACGCCGAGCATGACGCTGACCGCGCCGAGGTGGCCGAGGCCCTCGGGGTCCTTGAGGATGTCGGTGACGTCGTTGACGGTACGGGCGTGCGCGAGGATGGCGGCGGTCCGCTCGACGACCCCGGTCATCCGGCGCCGGCCCTCGTCGCGCTCCCCCGCCGCACCGGGTTCGCCGGGGTCGTGGGCGGCGTCGCGGAGGATGCCGATGATCCTGTACGGGCGGCCGGACGGGTCGCGCAGGACGTGGCCCTGGAGGTGGGCCCAGGCGGTGCCGCCGTCCTGGCGGAGGGTGCGGAAGTAGGCCCCGTAGTGGCTGCGGCCGTCGCGCAGCGCCTGCTGGACGCGGTGTTCCAGGCGGGCCCGGTCGTCCGGGACGACCCGGGCGCGCAGCCCGTCGGGGGTGCCGTCGAACTGGTCCGGGCGCAGGTCGAGGACCTCGATGGCGGTGGCGTCCAGGTGCATGCGGCCGCTGTCGAGGTCCCAGTCGAAGGTGCCCATGCGGTTGAGCGCCAGGCTCAGGTCGGGCCGCGCGGGCCAGTCGACCGCCGGGGTGCGTCCCCGCTGGTCCATGCAGCCAGGGTCTCACTCTTCGCGGTCCCCGGCAGCGCGTCGGCCCGCACCCCCGGGGTGTTGCGTGCCGGGTCCCGGGCGGCGGACGCCGCGATTTGCCGGGGTCCGCGCCCGGGCAGACGATCGGAGCGTGCGCTCTGTCTGCGAAGGGAATCCCCCATGACGCGGCTGACCTGGAGGTATCGGGCCCCGGTCGGGGCGGTGCTGGCGTGCGGACTGGCGGTGGGGCTCGCGACGCCCTCCTCGGCGGCGTCACGGCTGCTGAGCCTGAAGCTGGACGCCCCGTACGTGACGGTGTCGTTCCTCGACACCGAGGCCCATGACAAGAGCAACGTGCTCGTCCTGCGGCCCGAGGGCGGCGGGGAGACGGTGCGGGTGATCCTCGCCGACGAGATCCCGGGCGTGGGCACGACCGTCGTCAAGCGGCTGGACGCGGGCATCCGCCCGGGCACCCGCTACTGCGGGGCGGTCGAGGTCGCCCTGCCGGCCGCGCAGGAGCCGACCGCGCCGCCGTCGGAGCTCCCGACCGCGCTGCCCGAACCCGACGACGTCGGCACGATCTACGAGACCGGCTCGGTGTGCGCCGGCCCGCCCGGCTCCCCGTAGGTCGGCGGTTACGCCGCGGCCCCCGGTCCCCCCCCCCGGCGGCGGCGGGGGCGGCCGGGGGGGGCGCGGGGGGGGGGGGGGGGGGGGGGGGGGGG
>NZ_JBBDHD010000145.1:0-15782 GCF_044129415.1 Streptomyces racemochromogenes | reverse complement strand
GAGGCGCGCGGCCCGCGGGGCACGGGTACCCCGGGCGGACGCGGGCACCGGCGGACCGGCCAACGCACCTCCCGCGGGCGGGCCCGGGGCCCCCCCCCCCCCCCCCAAAGCCCCCGCCCCCCCCCGCCCCGCCGCCCCCGCGCCCCCCCCCCCGGGGGGGTGAGGTGCGCGTCCGGCTGCGGGGCCATGCTGGGACCACGACCCGTCCCCGCGGAGAGGTGATCGCCCATGTGCAGGTGGCTGGCCTATTCGGGAACCCCCGTGCTCCTCGACACCATCCTCTACAAACCCGCGCACTCCCTGATCGACCAGAGCCTGCACGCGCGCATGGGCGTCGAGACGACCAACGGCGACGGCTTCGGAATCGGCTGGTACACGCAGGAGCCCGGGATCGACACCCCCGCGGTGATGCGGGACGTGGGCCCCGCCTGGAACAACCGGAACCTGCGGGAGATCGCCCAGCACGTCACGTCCCCGCTCTTCTTCGCCCACATCAGGGCCTCGACGGGCACAGCCGTGCAGCAGACGAACTGCCACCCCTTCCGCCACGGCCGCTGGCTGTGGATGCACAACGGCTCCATCGCCGGTTTCCACGAGATCCGCAGGGAGCTCTGCCTGGCGGTCGAACCCTCCCTCTTCCCGGGGATGGAGGGGACCACGGACTCCGAGGTGATGTTCTACCTGGCCCTGACCCTCGGGCTGGAGGAGGACCCCCCGGGGGCGGTCGCCCGGATGGTGGGCCTCGTGGAGCGCACCGGCCGCGCGCACGGGGTGGAGAACCCGATGCAGATGACGGTCGCCGTCACGGACGGGGAGTCGCTGTGGGCGTTCCGCTACGCCAGCGGGGGCGGCGCCCGGTCGCTCTACTACAGCACCCGGGTGGACTCCCTGCGCGCGCTGCACCCGGACATGTCCTTCCTCCAGGAGCTCTCCGACGAGACCCGGCTCGTGGTCTCGGAGCCGCTGGGGGACCTCCCCGGGGCCTGGAACGAGGTGCCCGAGCACAGCTACGGCGTGGTGCGCCCGGGCGACGACCAGCTCAGGCCGTTCGTCCCGGCCGCCTGACACCCCGCCGCCCCGGGCCCTCCGCTCCCGGCCCTCGGCTCCCGGGAGGCCGGGCGGGTGACGGCGCCGCCGCCCCCGGCGTGTGCGGCGCCGGGCAGGGGCGGGCCGTGCGACGGTGCATGGCCTCTGCCAGCTCACCGTCGGGAGTCGTCCGTGCTGGAACGCCAACAGCTCAGGGACCGTACGCAGGTCACCTTCGTCCTCCCTGAGGGTGCCCCCGACGGGCCGGTCAGCGTGGTGGGGGACTTCAACCAGTGGAACCCCTCCGCGCACCCCCTCACCCCCCGCGGCGACGGCACCCGCGCGGTGACCGTGGCCCTGCCCGCCCGCGGCAGCCACTCCTTCCGCTACCTGGCCGCGGGCGACTACTGGTTCGACGACGAGCAGGCCGACGGCCACGACGGCGCCAACGGCAGGCTGCACACCTGACCGGCGAACGGACGGACCCGGGAGGGCCGCGGCCACCGGCGGCCGCTCGCGGACCGGGGGAGAGCGCGGGTGCGATGAAGCTGACGGTGGTGTCGATGCCCGACTTCCGCGTCGCCCGCCCCGATGCGGCGGAGGTACGGGCCCGGCTGGCGTCGGACCCCTTCCTCCTCGTCGACGTGGAGCTTCCGGAGGAGGGGCTCGCGGAGGAGGCGCCGGCGGAAGAGGAGTCGGTCGCCGACGCGCTCGGCCTGGACTTCGACGGACTGGACTGGTTCGGCCGGGCGGGGGAGCAGCCGCGCGCCGAGTACCTGGGCGACCGGGCCGGGCTCGTCGTACCGGTGGTCCGCGGGGATCGGATCACCCACGTCCACGTGCTGGTCACCGAACGCTTCCTGATCCTGGTGCGCCGGGGCCAGGGCGAAGAGGCACAGGGCTTCACGGAGAGGCTGTCGCGGCAGGACGCGGACGACACCGTCGAAGTGCTCTTCTTCCTGCTCGGCGAGGCACTGGGCACCTTCCGCCGGGCCGCCGTGCAGGCCCTGCTGGAGGCCGAGGCGATCGAGGACGACATGTTCGACCAGCGCCGGCCCGAACAGCTCTACCGGCTGGCGCTGCTGCGCCGGCGCTCCGCGCAGCTGCACCACTACCTGCGGCCCTACCTGGACGTGACCGACGAGGTCCTCACCCGGCGGATGCTGAGTCCCGCCTTCCCGCAGGAGCGGCGACGGCTCGCCCAGGAGTTCCAGACCAGGGGGCGACTGGTGCTCGCGGACATCGAGTCCCTCAAGGAGGCCACCCGCCGGGCGTTCGCCAGCCACGCCTCGCTCAGCGCCGGCGAACAGAACGGCGTGATCAACCGGCTGGCGATCGTGTCGGTGGTCTTCCTGCCGCTGTCGTTCCTGACCGGGTTCTTCGGGATGAACTTCACGTTCCTGACCGACAGCATGGAGAGCCGGGAGGAGTTCTGGCTGCTCGCCGTCGGCCTCCAGCTGCTGGTCCTCGCCGTCTGCCTCTACGTGCTGCACCGCACCCGCGTCTGGCGCAGGCTGCGCGAGGACGACTGACCGACCCGACGGCGGGGAGGTACTAGCGGTGGAGCCGGCTCGGCCAGTCCGGGGGGACGCGCCCGGCGGGCCCCGGGGCCGGCTGGTCCGCGGGGTGGGCGTCCGGCGGCGCGAGGCGGGGCCCGGACTCGTACAGGGCGTCGGCGGCGTAGTCCCAGAACCACGCCTCGCCCGGTTCGAAGCTCTGCACCAGGGGGTGTCCGGTGGCCTTCCAGTGGCCGGTGGCGTGCTGGGCGGGGGAGGAGTCGCAGCAGCCGACGTGCCCGCACCGGGCACAGCGCCGCAGGTGGAACCACCAGCCGCCGACCGCGTCGCACTCCGCGCAGCCGGTGCCGCTGGGCGCGGCGCCCGGGTCGATCCCCTTGATGCCCTCGATGCCGGTCATGTGTGCTCCTCCGTGGTCTGCGTTGCGGGCTCCGGTGCGGTCAGGGGCAGCAGGACCCGGAACCGGGTGTCACCCGGGACCGATTCGACCTGGAGGCTGCCGTGGTGCTTGCCGACCACGATCCGCCAGGAGATGTCCAGGCCGAGGCCCGTGCCCTCGCCGACCGGCTTGGTGGTGAAGAAGGGGTCGAAGATGCGGTCGCGGATCTCCTCCGGCACCCCGGGCCCGGTGTCGCGGAACTCCACCAGCAGCCGGTCGCCCTCGCGCGCCGTGCGGACCGTCAGGGTGCCCTCGCCGCCCGCGCTCCCGATGGCGGACACCGCGTTGTCGATGAGGTTGGTCCACACCTGGTTCAGTTCCGCCGGATACGCCGGCACCGCGGGCAGGGTCCGGTCGTACTCCTTGACCACCCGCACCCGCGGGCCGATCTTGCCGGAGAGCATCAGCAGGGTGCTGTCGAGGAGTTCGTGGACGTCGGCCTCGCGGTGTGGGGCGCGGTCGAGCTGCGCGTACTGCCTGGCGGCGTCCACCAGGTGCGAGACGCGGCTGGTGGAGTCGCCGATCTCGTCCATCAACAGCTCCGTCTCCACCGTGTAGTTGAGCCAGCCCACCGCCCCCGGCAGGACGTCCTCGGCCACGGTCGCCGCGACCTGCTCCAGCCAGTCCGTGTCCAGCCCGGCCTGGACGAAGACCGGCGCGGTCCGCCAGCCCTCCGGGACGCCGTGGTCCTCCAGCCAGTCGGCCAGCTCGTCCTCCCGGTCGGCGGCCTCCAGCGGGCTCAGCACCGGTGCCTTGGCGACGCGTTCGGCGGTGCGCTCCTGGATCTCGATGAGCGCGGCGAGCGCCTCCCGCGAGTACGGGCCCCGGGCGATGACGGCCAGCTTGTGCCGCATCTTGCCGACCCGCTCGCGCAGCGCCGCCGTCGCCCGTACGGCCGCGGCGGCCGGGTTGTTGAGCTCGTGCGTGAGCCCGGCCGACAACGAGCCCAGCGCCAGCAGGCGTTCACGCTGCCCGATGGCCCGCTGGGTGTCCTTCGTGCCGAAGAAGAGGCCCTCCAGCAGGTGCGCCGCCATCGGGAACCACTCCTGCATGATGTCCGCGAACGACCGCGCCGACAGGACGAAGAACCGCGTCGGCACTGTCACCCGCATCGAGTTGACGTACGTCTGCGGGACCCGGTCGCCCAAGTACGCCTGCATCGCCCCCGCGTACACCCCGGGCTGCGAGGTCCGGCTCACCTCCACGTCGTCGGCGCCGACCCTCCGGGACAGCACGACCGTCCCCTCGATCATCACGTAGAAGCAGGTGGCCGGCTCGCCCTCGGTGTACACCGGACCCGCCTCGAAGAGCTCCACCCGGCCCTCGGCGCACAGCCGGCCGAGCTGCTGCGGCGTGAGCTTCTCGAACAGGAACAGCGAGGCGATCTCCCGCGGGTCGCAGGACACCTCCCGCGCGCTCACGACTGCTCCAGGTAGCGGTGGACGAGCATCACGGCCATGGCTCCCTCACCGACCGCGGACGCCACCCGTTTCGCCGACCGGGCGCGCGCGTCACCCGCCACGAACACGCCGGGGACACTGGTCTCCAGGTGGTACGGCGGCCGGTCCAGCTCCCACTCGGCCGGCGGCCGCCCGTCCGGCGTGAGGTCCGGCCCGGCCAGGATGAACCCGTGCTCGTCGCGCAGCACCGTCCCGTCCAGCCAGTCGGTCAGCGGGGCCGCGCCGATGAAGACGAACATCCACTGCGCGTCCACGCGTTCCGTCGCCCCCGTCACGGCGTCCCGCAGGACCAGCCGTTCCAGGTGGCCCTCGCCGTGCGCCGCGTCCACCACGGTCCTGGGCCGCACCGTGATGTTCGGCGCCTCCTCGATCTGCTGGACCAGGTAGTACGACATGGACGCCGTCAGGGACTCACCGCGCACCAGCAGCGTCACCGATTTCGCGCCCCGCGCGAGGAACACCGCCGCCTGTCCGGCCGAGTTCGCCCCGCCGACCACGTACACGTCCTGCCCCTCGCAGGACGCCGCCTCGGTGAGGGAGGAACCGTAGTACACGCCCCGCCCGGTGAGGTCCGCGCAGCCCGGGGCCCCCAGCTGCCGGTAGGACACCCCGGTGGCCAGGATGACGCTGTGCGCGGCGACCGACGAGCCGTCGGAGAACCGTACGACGCGCGCCGGCCCGTTCACCTCCAGCCCCGTGACCTCGCGCGCCGTGAGCACCTCGGCGCCGAACCGGGTGGCCTGGCGGCGGGCCCGCTCGGTGAGCTGGGCACCGGAGACCCCGTCCGGGAAGCCGAGGTAGTTCTCGATGCGGGAGCTCTGCCCGGCCTGACCGCCCGTCGCCGACCGCTCGACCAGGACGGTGCGCAGCCCCTCGGACGCCCCGTACACCGCCGCCCCCAGCCCGGCCGGGCCGCCGCCGATGACGACGAGGTCGTAGAACGCGGCGGCCGGGGTGGTCGCCAGCCCCACGCGGGCGGCCAGCTCCGCCACCTCCGGCTCGACCAGCGCGGCGCCCTCGGCCGTGACCACCAGAGGCAGTCGCAGCCCGTCCGCCCCCGCCGCCTCCAGCAGCCGCCGTCCCTCGGGCTCGTCGGAGGAGTACCAGCGGTAGGGCACCTGGTTGCGGGCCAGGAACTCCCGCACCACCGAGGAGCGCGCCGACCACCGGTGCCCCACCACCTTGGTGGCCGGCACCGGCCGGTGGTCGCTGGAGCGCCAGGCGGTGAGCAGGTCGTCCACCACCGGGTAGAGCTTCTCCTCCGGCGGGTCCCAGGGCTTGAGCAGGTAGTGGTCGAGGTCGACGATGTTGATCGCGTCGATGGCCGCGTGGGTGTCGGCGTACGCCGTCAGCAACACCCGCCGCGCCCCCGGGTACACGCCGAGGGCCTGCTCCAGGAACTCCACGCCGTTCATCTGCGGCATCCGGTAGTCGGCGAGGAGCACGGCGACCGGGTCACCGCGCAGCTTCAGCTCGCGCAGCGCCTCCAGCGCGGACTCCCCGGACTCGGCGCGCACGATCCGGTACCCGCCCCCGTAGTGCCGCCGAAGGTCACGGGCGATGGCACGGGACACCACCGGGTCGTCGTCCACCGTGAGGATGACGGTCCGCGCCGCTTCGCCGGCTTCTGCCATGCTCCTCCGCCCTGCGTGCTCGGGACGACCGGCACACGAGGCCTGCACGCGCCGGCTCCAGCCCATCGTAGGTGCGATCGCCCGCGACCGCTCCGGCACGCGGGCGCGAGGGGGCGAACAGGGCGGGTCCTCACCCGGCGAAGGAGCCGTGCCGCCCGGCGCCGGAGGCGAAGCGCGCGGCGCCCGCGAGGGTCTCGCCCGCCGCCAGGGGCACCATCCCGTGCCGCAGCTCGCCGGCCAGGGCCTCGGGCTCGGCCAGCCCGTGCTGCTCCCGCACGGAGAGCCGGTCGTGGCGCAGGCACAGCTGCGGGAAGCCCGCGATCTCCCGCGCCAGCTCCTCGGCCGCCGCCCGGGCCCGCCCGCGCGGCACCAGCCGGTTGGCCAGCCCGATCGCGTGGGCCTCCGCGGCCGGGACCGGGCGGCCGGTCAGGATCAGGTCCATCGCGCGGCTCTCGCCGATCAGCCGGGGCAGCCGCACGGTGCCCCCGTCGATGAGCGGAACCCCCCAGCGGCGGCAGAACACCCCGAAGACCGCGTCCTCCTCCACCACCCGCAGATCGCACCACAGGGCCAGCTCCAGCCCTCCGGCCACGGCGTGGCCCGCGACGGCCGCGATCACCGGCTTGGTCAGCCGCAGCCGCGTCGGCCCCATCGGGCCGTCCCCCTCGGCCTCCACGCGGTTGCCGCGCCCGGTGCCGACGGCCTTGAGGTCGGCGCCCGCGCAGAACGTCCCGCCCTCGCCCCACAGCACCGCGACCGCCGCCCCCTCGTCGGCCTCGAACTCCCGGAAGGCGTCCGCCAGCATGCGTGCCGTCGGCCCGTCCACGGCGTTGCGGGCCGCGGGCCGCGACAGCACCACCGTGGACACGGGCCCGTTCCGCTCGACGCGGACGGCAGGGGCGGCAGCGGGTTCGGTCATGGCGGCATTCTCGCGCGGGCCCGGCGTGTTGACCAGGTCCGGCCCACGGTCCGGCGGGAGGTACGGCCGGTCCCGTCGCCCGGGGGCCGGGTTCCGCCGCTGCGCCCCTGCGGGGCGCGGCCCCGGAGGGTCAGCCGATGCGCCGGGCGCCCGCCGACGGCACGGCTTCCAGCACGGCCGGAGCACCGAAGCCGGCCCCCGCGAAGGCGGCCGTCACGGCTCGGGCCACGGCCGCGGCCTCGTCGGCCCGCACCAGGGCGATCACCGAGCCGCCGAAGCCGCCGCCCGTCATCCGGGCGCCCAGCGCGCCCGCCGCCACAGCCGCCTCGACGGCGAGGTCCGTCTCCGCGCAGGAGACCCCGTAGTCCTCCCGCAGCGAAGCGTGACCCTCCGTCAGCAGTGGGCCCAGCGCCTCCGGTTCGCCCGCGGCCAGCCGCTCCGCCGCCCGGCCGACCCGCGCGTTCTCCGTGACCACGTGCCGCACCAGCGGAACCAGCCCGGCCGGCAGCCGCCCCAGCGCGCCGGGCAGCTCCTCCTCACCGAGGTCGCGCAGGGCGGCCAGCCCCAGCAGCCGCGCCGCGTTCTCGCAGCCGGCCCGCAGGGCGGCGTACGCCCCGTCCGCCAGATCGTGCTGGACGCGCGTGTCGAGCACCAGCAGCCGCAGCCCGTGCCCCCCGAGGTCGAAGGGCACCTGCCGGACCTCCAGGCTGCGGCTGTCCAGGTGCAGGGCGCTGCCCTCGGTACAGCAGACCGAGGCCATCTGGTCCATCACCCCGCAGGGCACCCCGGCGAAGGCGTTCTCGGCGTACTGGGCCACCCGCGCCAGCTCCGGCCGCTCCAGCCCCAGCCCGTACAGCTCCTCGTACGCGACGGCCACCACGCACTCCAGCGCCGCCGACGAGGACAGCCCGGCCCCCGCCGGAACGGTGCTGTCGAGGTGCAGGTCCGCGCCTCCGACGGCCAGCCCCCGCTCGCGCAGCGCCCACACCACCCCGGCCGGGTAGCGGGCCCAGCCGGGCACCGAGCCCGGTGCGAGGTCCGCCACCCGCAGCTCGGTGACCCGGCCGTCACCCTGGGCGCTGTGCAGCCGCAACAGGCCGTCGTCCCGGCGGCGGGCGGCCAGCACGGCGGTCTGCGGCAGCGCCATGGGCAGCGCGAAACCGTCGTTGTAGTCGGTGTGCTCGCCGATCAGGTTGACCCGGCCCGGGGCGGCCCAGAGCCCCTCGGGGGCCCGGCCGTGGACCCGCTCGAAGTCCCCGCGCACCCGGGCGTTCACCGGGCCTCCCGCAGCCGCCGCGCCGCCGCCTCGGGAGACACGTCGTTCATGAAGGCGTCCATCCCGGACTCCGTCCCCGCGAGGTACTTGAGCTTGTCGGCGGTCCGCCGGACGGTGAACACCTCCAGGTGCAGGGCCAGTTCGTCCCCGCCGCGCAGCGGGGCCTGGTGCCAGGCGGAGACGTACGGGGTGGGCTCCGCCAGCCCGAAGAGCCGGTCGAAGCGGCGCAGCAGCTCCAGGTACAGCCCGGGGAACTCGGCCCGCTCCGCCGCGTCGAGCCGGGTCAGGTCGGGCACCCTGCGGTGCGGGTACAGGTGGACCTCGTAGGGCCAGCGGGCGGCGTACGGGACGAAGGCGGTCCAGTGCTCCCCGGCCAGGACCACCCGCTCGGCGGCGGCGCGGGCCTCGGCGAGGAGGTCCTCGAACAGGTTGCGTCCGGTGGCCGCCCGGTGCGCGGACGCCGCCGCGAGGTGCTTGGCCGTACGCGGGGTGGGGGCGGTGAAGGCGTAGATCTGGCCGTGCGGGTGGGGCAGGGTGACGCCGATCTCCGCGCCGCGGTTCTCGAAGCAGTACACCTGCGCCACCCCGGGGCGGGCGGAGAGCGTGGCCGTCCGGTCGGTCCAGGCGTCCAGCACCAGCCGGGCCCGCCCGGGGGAGAGGTCGGCGAACCCCGCGTCGTGCTCGGGGGTGAAGCACACGACCTCGCAGCGGCCTGCGGCGCCGGAGAGCGAGGGGAAACGGTTCTCGAAGACGGCCACCTCGTAGTCGGCGGCCGGGATCTCGCTCGGCCGGCCCTCGCGCGAGGGGCACAGCGGGCAGGCGTCGGCGGGCGGGTGGTAGGTGCGGGTCTGCCGGTGGGCGGCGATGGTGACCCAGTCGCCGGTGGCCGGGTCCCGGCGCAGCTCCGGGGTGCTCTCGACGCGCTCCAGGGGGCGCACGTCGCGGGCCGTGCGGTCGTGGCCCGGGGCGCTGTCGTAGTAGATGAGCTCGCGGCCGTCCGCGAGCTCGGTGACGGTCGTGTACACGTCCTCGCCTGTCTGTCGGGGGAGTGCGCGGGGGAAAGGAAAGGGGTCAGGAGGGGACGGCCGGGGCGGTCGAGGCGCGGAGGACCGGCTCGCCGGTGGTCCCGTCCCGGTTGCCCGGCAGCGCGGGTACGCTGCGCGCCCGCCCTGGCGCCGGCCGGCCGGCGGGCTGACGGACCGTGGTCGGCGGAGGGTCGGCGCACCCGGTCGCACCCGTGCCGTCGCAGCCGACCACCGGCACGTCCCCGGGGACGTGCCGGTCCTGCCGCCGGACCCCGCGGACCGCGCCGAGCGCCATCCGGTTGCCGGCGGCGACGATCGCGGTGGCACCGAGCTCCGCCTCGCCGGCCCGAGCGCGGGCCGCGGCGTCGGTGATCCGGACCTTCATCGCCGTCCTTCCGTGACGGTGGGCGACACCAGGCCGCCGCGGGGGACGGCCGGCGTGTGCGGCCCCTCCCCGGACGGGCCGACGCGGACTCGATGATACGGCCGTCCGGGGTGTGGATCACCTGTGCGATCCCGGCCGGACCGCCCCGCACGCCCGGCATGAGCACAGCGTGGGCGGACTCCGGGTGGGTCGAGACGGGAGCGTCGTCCCGGCCGCCCCCGGGCCGGGCGCGCCCGTGGACGGCCTGGCGGGCGCAGGGGGCGCGGTCCGGCAGGTGGCGGCGTACCGGAGGCGTCGCCGCCGGGTACGGGTGTTCGATTCCAGGCTTCCGCCCTGCCCCGTCCGCCGCGCCGCCGAGCGCCACCGGGGTGGGCCGGGCGCGCCCGCCGGTCCGTCGCCGGTTTCCGGGATCGCGGGGAACGGGGAAACCGGCCCCGCTCGGATAGGGCAAGATCGGGGGATGTCTGATCGCATCATCGCCGCCTGTGACGGGGCGGCCAAGGGAAACCCCGGCCCGGCCGGATGGGCGTGGGTCATCGCGGACGCCGAGGGCCGGCCCCAGCGCTGGGAGGCCGGTCCGCTGGGGCGCGCCACCAACAACGTCGGCGAGCTCACCGCCCTCCGGCGGCTGCTGGAGGCCGTGGAGCCGGGCACCGCGCTCCAGGTGCGGATGGACTCCCAGTACGCCATGAAGGCCGTCACCCAGTGGCTGCCGAACTGGAAGCGCAACGGCTGGAAGACCGCCGCCGGCAAGCCCGTCGCCAACCGCGAGCTCGTCGAGAGCATCGACGGGCTGCTGGCCGACCGGGACGTGGAGTTCCGCTACGTGCCGGCGCACCAGGAGGACGGCGACCACCTCAACGCCATCGCCGACCAGGCCGCCAGCGACGCCGCCGTCAGCCAGGAGCCCGCCGGCACCGCCCACGGCGCCGCCACCGTCCCCGTACCGGCCCCCGGCCGCACCGCCCCGGCCCGCAAGGCCCCGGCACGTGGAGGCAGCCCCTCCGGCGGCGGCGCGGCCCGCGCCGGAACACCGCGCACCATCACGGCGAAGTTCCGCGGGACCTGCCCGTGCGGGCAGCCGTACGCGGCCGGCGAGAAGATCGCCAAGCTGGGCAACCGCTGGGGGCACCCCGACTGCCGCCCGGCCGCAGCGACGGCCTGACCGGGCCGCCCTGCGGCGCCGGCGGCGCGACGCCACGGACGGCGCGCCGCCGCGCCGGGAGCCGAGGACGCCCAGAGGTGCTACAACTGGGGGCGTGACCCCTTATCGCCACCCGTGCCGGGCACGTCGGTGCGGTCACCTCTAGGCAGTCGATCCCGAAGCGTCGCCAGACAGGTATTCGTCCTCCAGGTGGCGATCGTGGTGTTGCTCGCGGCCGGGGCGCTGCTCGCGCTCGTCCTCCAGTCGCGGCACGACGTCGACCGCGAGGCCCGCAACCGGTCGGTGGCCGTCGCCCAGACCTTCGCCCACTCCCTGGGCCTCCCGGGGGCGCTGAAGTCCCCGAAGCCGACGACCGTGCTGCAACCCCTCGCGGAGCGGACCCGCAAGGAAGCCGGGGTCGACTTCATCGTGGTCATGGACACCCATGGCATCCGCTACACCCACCCCCAGCCCGACCGCATCGGCAAACGGTTCGTCGGCACCATCGCGCCCTCCCTCGCCGGGCACACCTACACCGAGAGCGTGGACGGCCCCCTCGGCAAGGAGATCCAGGCGGTGGTGCCCGTCACCGGCCCCGACGGCAAGGTCGTCGGCCTGGTCTCCGCGGGCCTCACGGTCAAGAACGTGACCGGGGTCGTCCACCGCCAGCTCCCCGTCATCCTGTTCTCCATCGCGGCCACCCTCGCGCTGGCCACCGCCGGCACCGCCCTGATCAGCAGACGGCTGAACCGGCAGACCCACGGCCTGGGCCCCCTGGAGATGACCCGCATGTACGAGCACCACGACGCGGTGCTCCACGCCGTCCGCGAAGGGGTGCTGATCATCGACGGGGACGGACGGCTGCTCCTCGCCAACGACGAGGCCAAACGGCTGCTCGGGCTGCCCGAGGACGCCGACGGCCGGCACATCGGGGACGTCCCGGGCCTGGACCACCGGATGGCCGAGCTGCTGCTGTCCGGCCGGGTGGCCACCGACGAGGTGCTGGAGAGCGGGGACCGGCTGCTCGTCGTCAACCAGCGGCGCACCCACCCCAGGGGCCGCGCCGACGGCGGTACCGCCGTCACCATCCGCGACTCCACCGAGATGCAGGTCCTGACCAGCCGCGCGGACACGGCCCGCCGCCGACTGAAGCTGCTCTACGACGCGGGCGGCGACATCGGCACCACCCTCGACGTCGTCCGCACCGCCGAGGAGCTCGCCGACGTCGCCGTCCCCCGCTTCGCCGACTACGCCACCGTCGACCTGGCCGAAGCGGTCCTCGACGGCGACGAGCCGGGGCCCGGTGCCGACATGCGGCGCACGGCGGTCAGCGGCATCCGCTCCGACCACCCCCTCTACCCCCGCGGCCTGCTGATCGACTTCCTGCCGTCCACCCCCCAGGCGCGCGGCTACGGCACCGGCAAGGCCGAGCTGGTGCCCGACCTGTCCGCCGACCCGGGCTGGCTCGCCCAGGACCCGGAGCGCACCCGCGCCATCATCGACTACGGCATCCACTCGCTGATCGCGGCCCCGCTCACCGCCCGCGGGGTGGTCCTCGGCGTGGTCAACTTCTGGCGCTCGCGCAAACCCGAGCCCTTCGACGAGGACGACCTGTCGCTCGCCGTGGAACTCGTCGCCCGGGCCGCCGTCAGCATGGACAACGCCCGCCGCTACACCCGCGAGCACGCCCTCGCCGTGACCCTCCAGCGCAGCCTGCTGCCCCGGGCCCTGC
Organism: Streptomyces racemochromogenes; assembly: GCF_044129415.1. Taxonomy (GTDB): domain Bacteria; phylum Actinomycetota; class Actinomycetes; order Streptomycetales; family Streptomycetaceae; genus Streptomyces; species Streptomyces racemochromogenes_A. The sequence continues at coordinate 3,225 of NZ_JBBDHD010000145.1, read as the reverse complement.
CCGAGCAGAGCGCCGTGGACGTGGCGCACTTCTACCTGCCCGCCCAGTCCGGGGTGGGCGGGGACTGGTTCGACGTGATCCCGCTGCCGGGCTGCCGGGTCGCCCTAGTCGTCGGGGACGTCGTGGGCCACGGCCTGCACGCGGCGGCGACCATGGGACGGCTGCGCACGGCCGTGCACAACTTCTCCTCGCTCGACCTCGCCCCCGACGAGATCCTCGCCCGCCTCGACGACCTGGTCCAGCGCATCGACCACGACGACGAGGGCGGCGACGCGACCGGCTCCGTCATCGGAGCGACCTGCCTGTACGCCATCTACGACCCGGTCTCCCGGCGCTGCACGATGGCCCGGGCCGGACACCTGCCGCCCCTGGTGTCCGCCCCCGACGGCACCACCGAGATCGTCGACCTGCCCGCCGGGCCCCCGCTGGGCCTGGGCGGCATGCCCTTCGAGACGGCGGAACTGGACCTGGCGGAGGGCAGCCGGATCGTCCTGTACACCGACGGGCTGGTCGAGGAGCGCGGCCGGGACATCGGCGAGGGGCTGGAGCTGCTGCGCACCGCGCTCGCCGCGGCCGACGGGGACCCGCGCCAGACCTGCAAGGACGTCCTCGACCTGGTGCTGCCGCTGCGCCCGGCCGACGACGTGGCCCTGCTGGTCGCCCGGACCCGCACCCTCGGCGCGGACCGGGTCGCCGAGTGGGACGTGCCCTTCGAGGCCAGCGCCGTCGGGCAGATCCGGGGCCGGGCCGCCCGCACCCTCGACGCGTGGGGCCTCGCGGACCTCGGCTTCGCCACCGAGCTGATCCTCAGCGAGCTGGTCACCAACGCCCTGCGCCACGGCACCGCCCCGGTACGGGTCCGGCTGCTCCACGACCACGGCCTGACCTGCGAGGTCTGGGACGGCAGCAGCACCGCCCCGCACCTGCGGTACGCCGCCACCACCGACGAGGGCGGCCGCGGCCTGTTCCTGGTGGCCCAGCTCAGCGAGCACTGGGGCACCCGCTACACCCCCGAGGGCAAGGTCATCTGGGCGGAACTGGCGCCCCCCGGGGCCGGGGAGCCGGCGGAGCCGGACCCCTCGGCCTTCCTGGACGCCGACCCCCTCTGAGGCCCGCCGCGGCCTTACCGCCGGTACCCCTTCCGGGTATCCCGTCCGGGCACCCCCCGATGATCATCCGCGGCCGCCCATGGGGCAGAATCCGGAACGCCGGGCACGACCATCCCGGCGGCACCGCGCCGGTCACCACCGGCCCTACGCACGACAGGAGCACGCCCGTTGACCCAGGACAGGCGCGAACAGGTCCGACCCTTCCTGCGTGCGGGGGAGCACCTCGTCGCCGTGTGCGCGTACGAACTCGGGCCCGGCGTACCCACCCCGCCCGATGACCTCGTCCCCCCGGCCGACCACTCCGCGCTCCACCGCCGGATCGAGGCGAAGCTGCCCAAGCCCCTGGCGCAGCTGGTCCGCACCCACGTGATCGACCCCCGGCGCTCACGGCCCGCCGCCGCGGCGGCCGCCGTGGACCGGCTGCCGGACGCCGTGGACCGGATCGGCACCCGGCTGATGCACGGCAAGAGCATGGAGGGCGGCTGGCAGAGCGCGGCCGGGCACTTCCTCATCAGCCGCGCCGCGGCGCGCGGTTCCGTCACCGGCGTCCTCGCCGTCACCGACCGGCGCTGGTTCGCCCTCACCGACGTCTCGCACCTGTGGCAGTCGACCCCGGTGATGAAGGAGTACTGGGAGGTGCCCCGCCAGGCCGTCGCCGCGGTGCGCGCCCGGCCGACGGGCGTCCTCCAGCGGGGCCGGATGGACCTGGAGTTCACCGACGGCTCCTGGGTGGCCCTGCTGGCCTCCGTACCCGCGCAGGCCGTGTCCTTCGCGGAGGCGGCCGCCCACTACCGCTGAACCCCCACCGGTCGCGGCCCGGGGCCCGCCCGGCCCGCGACCGGACGCCGCGAGGGGCCCCGCGCCCGGCGGTCCGGGCCCTGGGCACCGCCGCCGTCCGCGGCCACCCCGCGCCCTCCGCCTGGCGGGGCCCCGGCGAGAGCGGACCGCCCCGGGTCGCGGCGCGCCTCACGCCGCCCGGCCGCACCACCGTCGCGGTCCCCGGCGAGCGGCAGCGGCTCGGCCCGGGCGTACCGCCCCCGACAGCCCCGACACCCACGCCCTGGTGGTCGGCGTCCGCTCCGACCCCGCGCCCCCGACCCACGTCTGCCCCGACGCCCCGCAACGGCTGTCCGGGGGCCCGCCCGGCCGCCCGGGGGTTTGGGGGCCCGCTGTGCCGCCCGGACGCCCCCAGGGCGCATGGCGGCCGCGGGGGCGGGGAAGACGCCCGGCCACAGTCCCGCGAGCCGGCGCGCGCCGGCCGCCGACCCGCAGGAGGCCGTGATGGACGGCAGCGGACTCTCGCACCGGGAGAGGAGGGCCCTGACCGCGATCGAACGCGCCCTGCGCGCGGACTCCCGCTTCGAGCGCGCCATGACGTTCGGGACCGGTCTCTTCCCCCGGGACCCCGAGCGGGCGCAGCGGCCGCCCGGCGAACGCCACGGCGCGCTGGCCGGCACGGTCTGCGCCCTGACCGCGGTCGCCCTCACCCTCCTGCCGCTGGCCGTCGCCACCTCCGCGCCCGCCCTCATCGCGGCCTTCACCTTCGCGTACGCGGCGACCCTGGCCGGACTGTTCCTCCTCGTGCGCCGCTGGTGCCGGCGCGGCGGATGACCCCGGCCGAGACCCGGATCCGATTGCCGGGCCCGCGCCGGGGCAGGCGCCGCGCATGACCTTCGAGCACCCCGCCAAGAAGACCCGCGACGGGCGGCGCGGCCGCTTCGAGACCCTGGCCGAGCTGGCCTCGAACTTCACGAGCTCCGCGGCCTTCCTGCTGCTCTGTCTCGTCCTGGTGGCCGGCTTCGCCGCCGTCCACGTGGCCCACCTGTCCATCGAGTGGCAGCACCTCGCGGGCGACGCCATGGGCGCCCTGGCCCTCCTGCTGCTGGCGCTGCTGAAGAATTCCGAACGCCGGGCCGAACACGCCATCCAGCGCAAGCTCGACGCCATCGCCGCCGCCCTCCTGCAACAGCAGGAGGGCGAATGGAGCGAGGCGCACCAGGACCTGGAAGACGCCATCGGCATGGAGGACCGCCTCTAGTGCCTGTCGTCACACTCCCGTCTGCCCCGCGACGCCTGGCACGCTCCCCCGAGCTCTTCGAGCAGGGGGTGCCCCCAC
>NZ_JBBDHD010000144.1:0-15846 GCF_044129415.1 Streptomyces racemochromogenes | reverse complement strand
CCGCGCGGGGGGGGCGCGGCGGCCCGGCAGCGGACCCCGGGGGCCGGCCCCCCCCCCGCGGGGGCGGCCCCGCGCCCCCCCCCCCCCCCCCCCCCCCCCCCCCCCCCCCCCCCCCCCCGGTGGGGTGGTCCTGGTACCGCGGTGGTTACTTCGGCATCAGGACGGTGTCGACGATGTAGACCTGGGCGTTGGCGGTCTTCACGTCGCCGCAGACCACGTTCGAGGTGTCGTTGACCGTGTAGGACTCGCCGGAGCCGGTCGTGGTGACCGTGCCCTTCTCCAGGGTCTCGAAGGAGCCGTTCTCCAGCTGCTTGGGGGTGAGCTTCTGGCCGACGACGTGGTAGGTGAGGATCTTGGTGAGCGTGGCCTTGTCGGCGAGGACCTTGTCGAGGTCGGCCTTCGGGATCTTCGCGAAGGCGTCGTTGGTGGGTGCGAACACCGTGATGTCCTTGGCGTTGTTCAGCGTGTCGACCAGGCCGGCCTTCTTGACGGCCGCCACCAGGGTGGACAGGGCCGGGTTGTTGGACGCGGCGGTGGCGACGGGGTCCTTGGCCATGCCGTCGAAGGAACCGGCGCCTTCCTTCGGTACGCCGGCACAGGCCGGGCCGAAGGGGCTTCCGCCGCCCGCCGAGCCGCCCGCCGGGGTGCCGGCGGCGGTGCCGCCCTGCTCGCCGGCGGCCGCGGGGGGCGCCGCCTTGGTGTCGCTGCCGGAGTCGGAGCACGCGGCCAGGGAGAAGGGCAGCAGGGCGGCTGCGGCGACGGCGATCGCGGTACGGCGGATCTTGGTGCTGTTCATCATGTCTCTTGCTCCTTGATGCTGTGTTTGCAAGGGGATTGGTGCGGTGCGGCCGTGTGTGCCGGGCCGCTCTCGGAACGGTGCGGGGGTCTAGGGGACGGTGACGAAGACGCTGTGCCAGCCGCTCGCTCCGTCGGGCATGGTGGGGGCACGCTGCTCGGTCTGCGCCTGGCCGGTGCCGTCGGTGGCCCGGACGGTGATCGTGTGGCCGCCGGGGGTGGCCTGCCAGCGGTACGACCACTGCCGCCAGGTGTCGATGCCTGCCTGGGCGGCGAGGTCGGCGTCCTGCCAGGGCCCGTCGTCCACCCGGATCTCGACGCGGGAGACACCGCGGTGCGGGGCCCAGGCGACCCCGGCGACGGTCACGGTGCCGGCCGAGGGCCGGGCGAACGGCTTGGGGGTGTCGATACGGGCCTGGGTCTTGACCGGTGCCTTCCGTGCCCATCGGCGCTTGACCCAGTACGGGTCGTAGGCGTCGAAGGTGGTCAGCTCGATGTCGGTGATCCACTTGCAGGCGGACACGTAGCCGTACAGGCCGGGGACGAGCATGCGAACGGGGAAGCCGTGGTCGAAGGGGAGGGGCTCGCCGTTCATGCCGACGGCGAGGAGGGCGTCGCGGCCGTCCATCACCTCCTCGACCGGAGAGCCGAGGGTCATCCCGTCCACCGAGCGTGCCACCAGCTGATCGGCCGTGCCGCCTCGCGAGGGAGGGCGGACACCGGTCTCGGTGAGGAGGCCGGCGAGAGGAACGCCGAGCCAGCGGGCGGTTCCGGTGTAGGGGCCGCCGACCTCGTTGGACACGCAGGTCAACGTGATGTCGCGTTCGATGAGGGGGCGGGCCAGGAGCTCGTCGAGGGTGTAGGTACGCGGCCGGATGACGCCTTTGCCGTGGATGCGCAGCCGCCAGGTCGCGGCGTCGACCCTGGGCACGGTCAGCGCGGTGTCGACGCGGTAGAAGTCTGCTCGGGGGGTGGTGAAGGAGCTGATGCCGGGCACCTTCAGCTGGACCCCGGCAGGGAGGGCAGGGGCTGGGGAGGCGGCCCGGGGCAGAACCAGACTCTCGCGGGAGGCGACCGCGCCGTGGCCGTGGCGCCCGGCGAGGAACCGTCCCAGAGTGGCCGCCGAGGCTGCGGTGACGGTGGTGACACCCGCCGCGGCGAGGAAGCCTCGCCGGCTCCACCCGTCCCGTCCGGCCCCGGTCTCCTCGGGTGCCGCGGTCGGCTGCGCGGCCGCCGCCGCGGACGCCAGCAGGTAGAGCGTCAGGGCACCGGCCAGCGCACCCAGAACCGAGGGCAGCACGTCACCGATGCCTGTGGAGTCGGGGCGGCTGAGGGCGGCCGCAGCCCCGACGATCCCGAACAGCAGCACGCCCGCGGCCCCGGCGCGCCGATGGGACAGGCTGAACACGCCCAGAGCCACGGCGAGGAGGGCGAGAACGGCAAGGATCCCCAGTTGCAGGACGGTCTTGTCGTTCTCCCCGAACGTGCGGATCGCGAAGTCCTTCACTCCGGCCGGCGTCCGGTCGATCACCGCGCCGCCCACCACCGTCACCGGTCCCGCGGCCGGGCGGACCGCGCCGGCAACCAGCTCGGCCACGGCCAAGGCCGTGAAGGCGGCCAGGAGTCCGGCCGGCGCGCCGAGTGCGGCACGGGAGAGGAAGGTGCGGAAGCTGCTCACACCCGGCATTCGGTGGCGCCCGTCCGGCGGATTGGCCCGTACCCGGAAAGAGTGAAGCATCGGCCTTCGTTGGTCTCCGGCACTCGGCGGTGCCGTACGACCTGCCGCTCGCCGGAGTCGGCGCAGGGGCGGCGGAGGGTGCGACCGCGCATGCTCGGCGGGTGCTCTGCGCGTATCGCCGCCGTGTTCGTCGCAGAGCCGCTGAGCCGCTGAGCCGCTGAGCCCCGGCCGCGACGGGCGGAGGCCCTTGGACGCCGTGGGCGTGGAGCTCGGGGGGCCGTGGTGCGGAAGGCGTCGCGGCTGAGGGCGGCGGAGTGGCCGCCGTGCGCGAAGCGGCTGGGGTGGGCGAAGCCAACGGCGGCGATCTCGGTGGCGGTGGCGGTGGCGCTGGCGGGGGTGGGAACGGCGAGCGCCAACTGCCCGCGGCGGGAGAGCCGCAGGGGCAGACGGGAGCGGGCGGGGTCCGGTGGCGCGGCGGAGCTTCGTCCCTACGCTCGCCCACCCGAAGTCCGGGCCGACCCCGATCAGGGGTCCCCGCCCCGCCACGGCGAAGGAGCTGCGGGTGGCCGCCGACAGCCACCCGCAGCCGACCCGCGCCCGGACGGTTTCACACGCAGCGCGTCCCCTGGACCGCCGTGTGCTCCGCGCCGGGTCGGGTCACCGGTCCGCGCCTCCCCGTCGTGGCGGCGCCGGACCGGAGCTGTGCCCGTTGTGCGGGGTCAGGCGTCGACGCAGGTGTCCCCGAAGGTCGGCACCTCGATGAGGTTGCCCGAGCCCACGCCCGGCGAGTACGCGGCCACACCCTGCGCGCCCGCGCCGGCCGCAAGGGCCGCAGCCGGACCTCGTCGCACACGAACCATGTCTCATACCTCCCGTGGGGACGTGCGGCCGGTGAGGCAGCCGGTGCAGACCTTCGCGCTCCCTCACACCCCTGGCTTCGCCGCCGCCTCCCCTTCGGCTTGCCCCACACCCCCGGATTCCCTCCAACGGGTCCCTCACCGTCGTTGGAGGTGACGAAGAGGCCCCCCATCCGAACGCCCGTCGGCTACGAAGAAAAGGCGACACACGTACAGGTTTCCCACGGCCGGACCGTCCCCCGCGGGCGGGACGGCCCCGCACGAGCGACGACACGAGGACCGGCATGCGATGGACGCCCCGCCCCCCGACGGCCGCCCCCGGTGGCCCTTTCGCCTTCTCACCACTGCCGGAGCCCCGCAGGTGAACCAACCGATCCCCTTCCGCAGCAGCAGGCCCGCGGAACCTGCCCACGGCGACCTCGGCAACGTCATGCAACGCGTCGCCCACGGCGACAAAGAGGCCTTCTCGGCGCTCTACGACGCCCTCGCCCCGATGATCTTCGGGATCGTGGTCAAGGTCGTGCGCGACCGGGCGCAGTCCGAGGAGGTCGCCCAGGAGGTCATGATCGACCTGTGGCGCCAGGCCGCCCGCTATCGCCCCGAGGCGGGTTCCGTGACCACGTGGGCGGCGACGATGGCGCACCGGCGGGCCGTGGACCGGGTCCGCTCCGCCCAGGCGTCCGCCGACCGGGAGCAGGCCCAGGCCGCCCGCGAGCACACCACCGCCTTCGACGAGGTCGCCGAACAGGTCGAGACCCGCCTGGAGTCCGAGCAGGTGCGCCGCTGCCTGCGCGGCCTGACCGAACTCCAGCGCCAGGCGGTGACCCTGGCCTACTACCGGGGGCTGACCTACCGTGAAGTCGCCGAAGCCCTGCGCACGCCGCTGCCCACCATCAAGACACGCATGCGCGACGGGCTCATCCGGCTCCGCGACTGCATGGGGGTGACCACATGAAACACCACGCCACCGACGCCCATACCCTCGCCGCCGCCTACGCCCTCGGCGCACTCGAAGACGACGAACGCCAGGCCTTCGACGCCCACCTTCAGGCCTGCGAGGCGTGCCGGCAGGAAGCCGCCGAGTTCCAGGCGACCGCGGCCCGCCTGGCGGCAGCCGTCTCCCAACCGCCCCCGCCGTCAGCAAAGGCACAGGTCATGGCCGCAATCGGCGGCGTACGCCAGCTGCCGCCGCACCTCCCCGCCCGCGCTGCCAAGCCCGCCCGCGGCGGCATGCTGCGGCGCGCGGCCGTGCCGCTGGCACTGGCGGCGAGCGTGGCCGCCGCCGCACTCGGCGGCGTCGCTGTCTGGCAGACGCAGAACGCCCACGACCTGGAACAGCGGGCGCGCCAGAGCCGGCAGCAACTCGACGCGGTCAGCGCCGTCCTGGCAGCCCCCGACGCCCGCACCGTCCACGGCCGGGCCGCCAACGGTGCCCTGACGACCGTGGTCGCCTCCGCGCGGCAGGACAAGGCCGTCTTCACCGCCGCCAACATTCCCCCGCCCGCGGCGGGCAAGACCTACCAGTTGTGGCTCGCCCACGACGACACCATGCGCCCGGCCGGCTTCATCGACCACGACGGCACCGTCGTCCTGACCGGCAGTCCCGCCGACGCCAGCGCCGTCGGACTCACCCTCGAACCCGCCGGAGGCTCACCCCAGCCCACCACCAAGCCCTTGCTCCTGATGCCCCTTCCCGCCTGACCCGGAACGCCGCCGCGTTGGCGGGGCGCCCGAGTACGTCCCGTACAAGGGCCCCCTCCAACGTCCAACGGCGGTGGGCCGGGCTACTTTCATGATCACGGCCCCGATCCGTAGGCTGGCCCGGCGCAGCAGGCGCATCGAGCAACGAGGGGGCCGCATGAGCAACTTGGGCGACAGCATGGCATCGAAGTACAACGACCTGGCATGGCGGCACAGCGAGAGGGCCAACGAGGCCTTCCAGAACTGGACGCTCCGCAAGACGCAGCAGGACCACGCGGAGGCGATGCTCCACGCCCAGATGGCCACCATGTACGCGGGCATGGCCGCAGCCACGAAACTGACCGACTAGCCCCACCCAGCGGCCGCCCCCCTCACCAGGACGGCTTCGTCCCCCTGCTCACTGCAGGGGGACACACACGTTGCCGCTTCCGGTCAACCTTGGAGCTCGGCCACGGCATCGCTGCTCGCCTGGCCGCCTCAATACGTGACGTCACGTCTCGTGGGATGATCCGGTCATGTCCCACGCACCCAATCCCGACCTGCGGAGCCCGCGCGTCCACCGCTCCACCCTCGACGCCGCCCTGGAACTGGCCGTCCGCGACGGCTACGTCAACGTCACCGTCGAGGCCATCGCAGCAGCGGCACAGGTCGGCAAGCAGACCATCTACCGGTGGTGGCCCAACAAGGCGGCCGTCCTCCTGGAGGCGCTCAACGACCGCACCGGACCGGCCTCACAGGTACCCGACACCGGCGACATCACCGCCGACCTCACGGCCGCGCTACAAGGCGTCATGGAGCTCCTGTCCACAGACCTCGGCACCATCTGGCGCGGTCTGATCGGCGACGCCCAACGCGATCCCCGCCTGGCCGAGGACATACGCCGCACCTTCCTCGAACCCCGCATGCTGTACTGGGAACAACGCCTCGGCTCAGCCATCGCCGAAGGCCTGCTCCGCGCCGACGTCCCGCCGCGGACCGTCGTCGAGCTCCTCTTCGGGCCCGTCTACTACCGGCTCCTGCTGGAGACCGACCCGCTGGACCCCGAGCATGCCGCCGCCCGCGTCGACTACCTCCTCAACGGCCTCAAGGCCTGAGCCCGCCGGCTGCCCGTCGCCCCCGTCGGCGCGGTGTACCGGCCCGGCGGCCTGGGGCCGTCGTCGTTCAGGCCTTCCGGAGCAGCAGGGTCGCCGCGCGGCCGAACATGAGGCGGGCCGTCCGGTTCAGGACACGGTCGAAGAGGCGGGGCAGGAAGCGGACGCGCAGTTCCTCCCGCCACACCACCCGGCTGCTGCCTCCCGGCCCTGGCCGGACCTCGATCTCCGCCCAGCCGAGGACGACCCGGCCGCGCTTCTCCAGCCGGCACAGGCCGGGCTCGTCGCCCACCGGCGGCCGCCAGACCGTCACCTCCATGACGTCGTCGAAGGCCACCGGTCCGACGCCCGACCGGGCCACGAAACGCGTTCCCTCTCGGGTCGGCGGCGCGGTGAGCACCTCGATGCTGGTCAGCGGGACCACGTCGGCATGACGGGGCCATTGCGTCAGTCTGCGCCACGCCTCCGCGGGGGCGAGCGGGGGCGTGCGTTCAAGGGAAAAGGCAGGCACGCCACGATCGTAGGGAATCGGCGCCGTCCACCGCGAAGCGACTGCTTCGGGTCCCATCCGCCGATCGTTCGACGGATGACCGTTTCGTCCCGGATGCGACGGGGACACGCTCAACAGGCCACCGGAGCGTCCAAGCCGCGCCTGGCGGGCCGGTGGCGGCTCCACCGTCCACCCGATCCGGGTGAACGGCCCGCAGAGGCGTGCCGGAGGCATGGACCCCGTCATCAGTGCATTGCGGGGTCGGCCCTGCGTGTCGCCTCTCTCACCATCGTGCCGTGATCGTTCCGCGGCACTGAGAGAAGCATCATGAAAGCAGCGGTATACGAAGGACCGCGATCGGTCGTGGTGAAGGACGTACCGGACGCACACATCGAACATCCCTGCGACATCATCGTCAAGGTCACCACCACGAACATCTGCGGTTCGGACCTGCACATGTACGAGGGCCGCACCTCGTTCGAGTCCGGCCGCACGTTGGGACACGAGAACATGGGCCAGGTGGTGGAGGTCGGCTCGGCCGTACGCAAGGTCCAGGTCGGCGAGTACGTCGTCCTGCCCTTCAACATCGCCTGCGGCTTCTGCAAGCAGTGCGAACAGGGCCTGACCAACTACTGCCTGACCATGCAGCCGGAACCGGCCCTCGCCGGAGCCGCTTACGGCTTCGCCGACATGGGCCCCTACCAGGGCGGCCAGGCAGAGCTGCTGCGCGTGCCCTACGGCGACTTCAACGCACTGCGCCTGGGCGAGGACGCCGCCGAGCGGCAAACGGATTACGTGATGCTCGCCGACATCTTCCCCACCGGCTATCACGCCACCGAGATGGCCCACGTCAAGCCGGGCGACCAGACGATCGTCTTCGGGGCCGGGCCCGTCGGGCTGATGGCGGCCTACTCCGCCGTGCTCAAGGGCGCCGGCCGCGTCTGGGTGGCCGACCACCAGCCCGACCGGCTGCTCAAGGCCGAGGAGATCGGGGCCATCCCGATCAACACCGCCGAGCAGGACCCGGCGGAGGTCGTCAAGGAAGCCACGCTCGGTCTGGGCGCCGACAACGGGTGTGAGTGCGTCGGCTACCAGGCACACGACCACGAGGGAAACGAGGACGCCAGCCTCACCCTCAACGGCCTCATCGACTCGGTCAGGTTCACCGGCGACATCGGCGTCGTGGGCGTCTTCCTGCCCCAGGACCCCGGCGGCGAAGAGGCACAGGGTGAGCTGGAGGCACAGGGCAAGGTACCGCTCGACTTCGGGATGATGTGGTTCAAGGGCCAGCACATGGGGACCGGCCAGGCGCCGGTGAAGAGGTACAACCGGGCGCTGCGGGACCTGATCGCCGGCGGGAAGGCGACACCGGGCTTCATCGTCTCCCACGAGCTCAGCCTCGACGAGGCCCCCTCCGCCTACGAACACTTCGACGCCCGTGACGAGGGCTGGACGAAGGTGGTGCTGCACCCGGACGGCCACGGCGACGGACACAAGCGCTAGGGACACCGGGGGCTTCAGCCGCTCCGCGCGCGGGCGGGACCACCGGGCGGGCGACGACCGGCGTCCGGCTCCGGCTTCAGCCGGAGCCGGAGCCGGACGGGCCTTCCTCGCCCGCGGCCGGCCTGGCCGTCGCCGGGAATGCGTCGTCCCTGCCGCGAGGTTGACGGGGCAGACACCCGACGACGGCGACAGGGGAACAGCACGGTGACGCAGGTGAGGGAGCTTTACCTGAGTGTGGCGGACACGGCGGCGAAGCTGTTGGCCGCGCCGGAGGTCGCGGACGCCTGGCACCGGCCCTCCGCCCTGGCGAAGCTCAGCGTCCAGGGGCTGGCGGGTCACCTGGCCGGGCAGGTGTTCTTCATCCCCACGGTGCTGGCAGAGCCGGTACCCACCGAGCCCGCCATCTCGATCCACGAGTACTACGCGCGAGTCAGCTGGATCGGCTCGGACCTTGACACTCCGTTCAACCGGGCCATTCGATCCGGCGGCGAGGAGGAGGCGGCTGACGGTCCGGCCGCGCTGGCTGCGCGAGTCGCCGCGTGCGTCGAGGAGCTGCGCGGCATCCTGCCCACCGTGCCGGACCGCCTGGTGCGTCGGCCCACCTGGGGGCCGTGGTCGATCGGGCTCGACGACTTCGTCGCCAGCCGGATGCTGGAGCTCGCCGTGCACTCCGACGACCTTGCGCACAGTGTCGGCTTGCCGACCCCGGAGTTCCCGGCCCCTGCCGTCGAGACCGTCGTGGACCTGCTGTCACGGATCGCCCTGCGCCGGCACGGCGCCACCGACGTCCTGCGCGCCCTGAGCCGGAGCGAACGCGCACCGGCCTCCATCTCGGCGCTCTAGCCCGAGCGCCGGCGAGGAGGACGAGGGATGACGCTGGTGCTCGGCATCGACGCCGGCGGGACCAGCCTGCGAGCGGCCGTCGCCGACCTGGCCGGGGGGCCGTTGCTGGCCACAGCGACGGCCGGCCCCGCCAACGCCCGGTCGGTGCCGGAATCGGTACTGGCGGAGCGGCTGGGGCACGCCATCGGGGGTGTGCTGCCCGAAGGCCGGGCCGCCGACGTGCGGTCCGTCGTCGCCGGGATCGCGGGGACGGGGATCCCGGGGCAGCGGGGGGACAGGGGGCAGGCCCTGGCGGCCCGGGCGCTGCGCACGGCACTGGCCCGGCACGGGGTTCGCGCCGCCCGCGTACGGATCACGGCCGACGCGGAGATCGCCTTCGCCGGCGCGCCGGGCACCCCGCCCGACGGGCTCGCAGTGATCGCCGGCACGGGCGCGGCCGCCGCCCGGATGCGCGCCCATCGCCTGACCGCGACCGCGGACGGCTGCGGATGGCTCACCGGCGATGACGGGAGCGGCTTCTGGATCGCCCGGGAAGGGGTCCGCCGGGCCCTGCGCGCACTGGACGGGCGGGGCCCCGGGACCGTGCTCGTCGGCCGGTTCGCGGAGGCCTTCCGGGGCCCGGCCCCGGAAGGGCCGTCGCTGCGCTTCGTGCTCGTCGACGGTGCGCTCGGCCTCGCCGAACCCGTGCGACTCGCCCGGTACTGCCCAGTGGTCGTACGGGCGGCGGCGGAGGGCGACGCGGTGGCGGGGCGCATCCTCGACGAGGCTGCGGACCTGCTGGCGCAGAGCGCGGCGGCGCTGCGCCCCCTGCGCGGCGAACCCCTGGTGACGGTGGGAGGGTTGCTGGGACCGGAGGGACCGCTGCTGGAGCGGTTCGCGGCCCGGGTCGCCGCGTGGGGGCTCGTGCCGCATCCGGTCGCGGACGGCCTGAAAGGCGCGGTCGCCCTCGCCCGTCGGGCTGCCCTCTAGCCGAACAGGCGGTCGAGGGTGTGGCAGCGGTCCCAGGAGCGGCACGGGTCAGGAAGCCGGCCCTTGCCCGTCCCGCAGCCGCGCGGCGAACGCCCGCGCGGCAGCCAGGTCCCGGTCGTTCGGCCGCTGTTTCCGGATACCGCCGACCAGCTTGAAGGGCCCCATGGTGTCCAACGCCCGGCACGAGAAGTTCCCGTCCACCTGAAAGCCCTTGCTTTCCAGGAGCTTGACCAGGGGTCGGGAGAAGGGCGCCAGCGGCAGCTCGGGAAACCCGCTGGTGGCGAACACGAATGCCCGGCCCCGCCCGGTGGGCAGCGCCTTGACGAAGTCGAGCAGGTGAGGGTGGAGCCTCTGATAGAAGACGCCCGAGCCGAATCCCACGAGGTCGGCGTCGGCCGGCTCCGTCGGGTCTGCCTGCTCGGGGGAGACGACCTTCGCGCCCAGTACCTGGGCCATGCTGTCGGCGACACGACGCGTATTGCCGTGCGACACGGAGGCGCACACGATGACGGACTTCATCCTCACGATCCCTTCTCTCGCTTCCGCAATGAAGACAGCGCAGCCGCGTCAGATGTGACACCCCGGGTGTGATGGCAGGCCACCACGGGGGAGAAGAAGGACGCCGCGGTGCCGGCCGTCGATGGGCTCAGAGCGGAGTTCGTACGAAGGCCCCCGCGCGGGCCGCCGCGATCGCCGCCGCGGCCGCCTGCCGGGCCGCGGCGTCGTCCAGCGGGGCGTCCGTCGTCAGCAGCCGGTAGTAGAGGGGGGCGGAGACGGCGCGCACCGTTTCGGCGGCGTCGGTGCCCTCGGGCAACTCGCCCCGCTCGACGGCCTCCTGGACGCAGGGCGCCCATTGCGCGACGCGGACCGCGTAGAAGCGGTGGAGGGCCGCGGCCGTGCGGGCGTCGCCCGTGGCGGCTGCGATGACGGCCTTGAACAGGGGGCCCTGGCGCGGGTCGGTCAGGGTGCGGCAGACGAGTCGGGCATTGGCCAGCAGGTCCTCCTCCAGCGAGCCGGTGTCGGTACGGGGCAGCGACTGCTCGGCCATGTCGGTCAGCAGGTCGGCGACCAGGCCGTCCACCGTGCCCCAGCGCCGGTACACGGTGGTCTTGCCGACCTCGGCCCGCCGTGCGACGTCGGCCAGGTCCAGTCCGTGGAAGCCCTGCTCGGCCAGGATGTCCCCGCCCGCCTCCAGCACGGCGGCCCGCACCCGTGCCGTCCGGCCCCCGGGGCGCACGGTCCCCGGCTCGGCGGTCCCGCGTCCCGCACCCCCCGCATCCCCCGCGTCCCCTGGGTGCCGTGAGTCGGCGGGAGGGATCGTGGCATCACTCGGCAATGTCATAACGGGTCCCTGGTTCCATTAGTGATGGTCGGCTGCTACCTTGAGCCCATCCTAATGGGTCTACAGCCCCATTACTGCGTGGGAGGAATCCGTCATGGAATACAGGCAGCTCGGTGCGTCCGGCCTCAAGGTTCCCGCCCTCGGCTTCGGTGCCGGCACCTTCGGCGGCCGCGGCCCCGTCTTCGGCGCCTGGGGCAGCACCGACACCCGGGAAGCCCGCCGGCTCGTCGACCTCTGCATCGACGCCGGCATCACCCTCTTCGACACCGCCGACGTCTACTCGGCAGGCGCCTCCGAGGAAGTCCTCGGCCAGGCCGTCAAGGGCCGCCGCGACCAGGTGCTCATCTCCACCAAGGCGGGACTGCCCACCGGTGACGGCCCCGGCGACTACGGCACCTCCCGCTCCCGTCTCATCGCAGCGGTCGAGGACTCCCTGCGCCGGCTCGGCACCGACCACATCGACCTCTTCCAGCTCCACGGCTTCGACGCCGCCACCCCCGTCGAAGAAGTGCTGTCCACCCTCGACCAGCTCGTCCGCTCCGGCAAGGTCCGCTACACCGGCGTCTCCAACTTCGCCGGCTGGCAGCTGATGAAGTCCCTCGCGGCCGCCGACCGGCACGGCTTCCCCCGCTACGCGGCCCACCAGGTCTACTACTCCCTCATCGGCCGCGACTACGAATGGGAGCTGATGCCCCTCGCCCACGACCAGGGCGTCGGCGCGATCGTATGGAGCCCCCTGGGCTGGGGCCGTCTCACCGGCAAGATCCGCCGCGGCCTCCCCCTGCCCGCCGGCAGCCGGCTGCACGCCACCGCCGACTACGCCCCGCCGGTGGAGGACGACCACCTCCACGACGTCGTCGACGCCCTCGACGAGGTGGCGCAGGAGACCGGCCGGACCATCCCCCAGGTCGCCATCAACTGGCTGCTGCGCCGCCCGACCGTCTCCACCGTCCTCATCGGGGCCCGCGACGAGCAGCAGCTGCGGCAGAACATCGACGCCACCGGCTGGGAGCTGACCAGCGAGCAGACCGCCCGCCTCGACGCCACCAGCCACCGTCCGGCGCCGTACCCGCACTTCCCCTACGAACGCCAGGAAGGCTTCGCCCGGCTCAACCCCCCGATGACCACCCGCAACTGACCTCCGCCCGGTCTGTGCACGGACCACGCGTCCACAGACGCGCCCAACGACACCCTGGACACGCCCGGCAGGTCCCCGGCAGCACGTGCCGGGGACCTGAGGGAGGGCCCTGCCTCAGCTCCGGACCGGTTCAGGGCTCCCGGCGGTCGCCGCGCAGGGAGTCCTTGATCCCGCGGGCCTGTTCCTCGGCCTTGCCCGCGGCCTCGCGGGTCTTGCCCTTGAGCTGGTCCGTCTTGCCCTCGGCCCGCATCCGCTCGTTGCCGGTCGCCTTGCCCGCGACCTCCTTGGCCTTGCCCTTGGCCTGCTCCATCTTTCCCTTGGCCTTCTCCGCCATGAGGAAACACTCCCTTTCTGAAAAGTCGGTCGCTGGACAAACTAGGCGATAGCAGGAGGAACCGCGCGTCGAGACGAGGCCGGAGCAGCCGCCCTCGATCAGGCCATCCCGCCAAGCCCCGGATACGGCGGCGTGGCCCACGTGCTCCGGTCCGACGGAGGGATCGCCTCCTTCCAGGTGGTGAACAGCTCCGGTTGGACCGAACGGACCCCACCGGACAGATCCGCGAGGTTCCCTGGTGAACGCCCGCCCGTGAGCAGCGCCCCGCGGGCCAGCCACCCGGCCACGGCCGGAACGAGCGACGCAGCCGGCGCGCCCGGCCTGCACCCCGGTCCGTTCGTGCCGTGCCGTTCGTGCCGTGCCGTGCCGTGCCGTGCCGTGCCGTGCCGTGCCGTGCCGTGCCGCAGAAGGATTCCGCCGAGGGCGGCCGGAACGGATCAGGAGTCCGAGCGTGCCGACCGGCGCTCGATCGTCCGCGCCCGCGATGATGCGCAGGAGGGATGCGGGCCGGATCTCAAGGAGATGATGCGCATGTCAGCCGGACCACCCACCGCGGGCACCGCAACGCCGCAGGACGCACTGGCGATCGTCCGCAGCCGCGGCTACGTGTCGGTGCTGGTGATCTCGGCACTGCTCGGCGTGCCGATCTCGGCCGTCGCGTTCGGATTCCTCGCCCTGGTGTCCGAACTCCAGTCGCTGATCTACCACGACCTGCCCGAGAACCTCGGCTTCCACGGGACCCCCGACTGGTGGGCGATCGGGCCGCTCGCGATCGCCGGGGTCCTGGTCGCCCTGACGATCCGGTACCTGCCGGGCGGCGGCGGCCACAAGCCGGCCGAGGGTTTCAAGGCCGGCGGCACACCCTCGTTCGCCATGGTGCCCGGTGTGGTGATCGCCGCGCTCGCCACGCTCAGCCTGGGCGCCGTCCTCGGTCCGGAGGCCCCGCTGATCGCGCTCGGCGGCGGGCTCGCCGTCGGCGCGGCCAAGCTCATCAAGCGCGACGCCCCGCCCAGCGCCGTGGGCGTCATCGGGGCGGCCGGCAGTTTCGCGGCCGTCAGCGAACTGCTGGGATCCCCGCTCGTCGGGGCCTTCCTCCTCATGGAGGCCGCCGGTCTGGGCGGCCCGATGATGGGCGTGGTGCTGGTCCCGGGCCTGCTCTCCGCCGGCGTCGGATCGCTGATCTTCACCGGCCTGGGGAGCTGGACCGGCCTCGGCACCTACTCGCTGGCGCTGACCCACGTGCCGCCCGCCGGCTCCCCCACGGTCGGCGAGTTCGCGTGGGCGGTCGTCGCGGGCGTCGCCGCCGCCTTCCTGGGGGAAGCGATCCGCCGCTCCTCGCTCTCCCTCCAGGCCGTCGTCGAGCGTCACCGGCTGCCGCTCACCGTCCTGATGGGCGTGGCCGTCGGCGTCATCGCGCTGCTGTACGCGGTGATGACGGACCGGCCGGCCACCGGCGTGCTGTTCTCCGGCCAGGACGCCCTCGCACCCCTGCTCGCCGGCAGCGCGGGCTACACCGCGGCCACCCTCGTCGTCCTGCTGGTGTGCAAGACCCTGGCCTACAGCGCCTCCATGAGCGCCTTCCGCGGCGGCCCGGTCTTCCCCGCGGTCTTCGTCGGAGCGACCGGCGGCCTCGCCCTCTCCCATCTGCCCGGACTGGGCGGCACCGCCGGGTTCGCCATGGGGATCGGCGCGATGACCGTGGCGATGCTGAAACTTCCCCTCACCGCCGTCATGCTGGCCACCCTGCTGCTCGGCGCGGACGGTCTCACCGTGATGCCGCTGGTGATCGTCGCCGTGGTGACCTCGTACGTCGTGACGCTCCGCCTCGGCCGGCTCCCGGCGGGGGCTGCGCCCGAAGCGCGTCCACAGGCGCAACCACCCGCCGCGTGACCACCGCCGCCCGCGCGGTATCCGATCCCGCTGCCGCGGTGTCCGGGACGTCAGGCGAAAACGTTCACGGCCCGGGCGACGACGAGCCCGAGGATCATCAGGGAGACGATGGACTGGAGGGTCATGACGCACTTCGCCCAGGGAGCGAGCGGCATCACGTCGGTGGGGCTCAGTGCGGTGGAATTGGTGTACCCGAGGTAGAGGTAGTCGACATAGCGGGGGCGCCAGTTCGGGGCGGCCAGTCCGGGACTGAGCTGCTGGGGAAAGGCGAGCGCGGGGGCGGCGGGCATGTGGTGGGCCCGGGCGGCCGGGCCGCCGCTGTCGAGTTCGAAGTACAGGAGCGAGAACGCGAGGACGGTGGAGATCCAGACGCTGCTGCCGGCGTACAGGAGGGCCGTCGCGGAGTTGGTCTCGGCTCCGCCGTGGATGAGATCGTCGATCAGCCGGATGGTCGACCAGGTCGCGCTGCACACGAGCAGGACGACCAGGGCGATCGACACGCAGCGCAGGGCGGAGGAGCGGCGGCTGATCCGCACGGGGTCGCCCGAGACCAGCGCCACCAGCAAGAGCCCTTCGGCGAGGGGAAGCGCCCATCGGGGCCCGAGGCGCAGGTAGTCGGGCAGGAACAGGGTCAGCGCGGCGGAGGCGATGACGGCTGCGGCCATCGGCCAGCGGGTCTCGGGAGGGACGGCAGGACGCGGCTCCAGCTCCTGCTCGCGCGCACGGGTCATACGGTTCATCTCGGGGTTCTGTCCGGTCACGGCCCACGGCTTCCGGGGCTCGGTGGTCGATCGGATCGCCGTGTCCGTCACGGTCAGGCGCCGGGCTGTCGCGGTCGTACCGGCCGCCCTTGGTGCCGCTCGGGATGACGCGGGGCTGGATCTTGTGTCACACCGTAGACCGGGGTGAGCAAGAGGGAGCGGCCGACACGCTCCGCCCTCACACCCCTGCCGAAACGCCGGGCGGCCCTGCCGGGTCCGGAGATCGACGCCGGGCCGGAATCGGTGACGCACGGGAGGCCTGGCGGAGCTGTCGGCGGCCGCCCGGGCCACCGGGCTCAGCCGGCCCGAACCTGCCCCTGGGCCTGCGCTGATGCGGCCGCCTCGGGTACCCCTCAACTGCCACGGGAAACGCGTGGAGTTCGCGTGCATGGGCGGCGGGGGGCCGGGCAGACGACGGCTCGGAGGTTGATAATCATGGTTCCCCTGCTTCTCG
>NZ_JBBDHD010000143.1:0-15851 GCF_044129415.1 Streptomyces racemochromogenes | reverse complement strand
CGGGTACTACGACTCCCCGGGGCCGCGGCGGGGCGTCTGGGTGGGGAGCAGGGCCAGCCGCGTGGGGCGGTGGGCGGGGCCCGCCGGGGGGGGGGGGGGCGCGCGGCGGCCGGCCCGGGCCCCCCCCCGCGGTGTACCCCGGGGTCGTCCGCCCTGCCGCGGATTGTCACGGTCCTGCCACAAGGGGCAGTTGAATGTGTTCAAAACCTTGTGGCGCAGGCCTAACCTGTCCCCTCCGCAACAGGGGAGGGACCGATGTCCGAGAAGGCCACCGACGACGCCGAGCAGGCGGAACGAGGCCGGCAGGCTGACCCGGGAGGGCCCGCGCGGGCTCCGTTCGCGCCACCCGCGCCCGGGTTGCCGGGTCACGATCCGGTCGACTGGCCGGCGTACCAACGGCAACTGAGGCAACGTCAGGCCCTTGAGGCGGCCGCCGCGAAGGCGGAGCGCTCCGTGTGGCGCCGCGTCCGGCCCGCCGAGGCCGCTCCCGTCCGCACCGCCACCCTGATGGCCGCCCTCGCCGCCGGGCTGACCGCCGCCGTCGTCCTCGGGGACGGCGTGGGCCCCGGGCTACTCCTCGCCGCCCTCCCCGCCATGGCGGCCGCGTACGCCTCGGCCCGCGCGGCCGGCCGCAAGGCCCGCCCCTGGAGCCTGGTGTGGGCCGCGGGCTGCGTGGCGCTGCTCGCGGTGCCGGCGCTGCGGGACTCCGCCTGGTTGTCCACGCCGGTGGTCCTCACCGCCGTCCTGTCGGCCGCCCTGGCCCTGCACGGCACACGCCGCTGGCCCGGGGTGCTGCTCAGCCCGCTCGGCTTGCTCGGCAGCGCCGTCACGGGCGTCGGCTGGGCCTGGGAGGGCGTCCGGGCGCGCGGCGGGGGAGTGGGCCGGGACCGCTGGCTGCCCCTGCTCAAGGGCGTCGTGGCGGCCGCGGCCCTGCTGCTGGTGTTCGGGGCGCTGTTCGCCTCCGCCGACGCGGCCTTCGCCGACCTGCTGGGCGGCCTGGTCCCCGACGTCCCCGTGGGGGAGGGGCCGCTGCGGATCCTGCTCTTCCTCGCCGGCACGGTCCTGGCCCTCGCCGCCGCCCGCAGCGCGGCCGCCCCGCACCGCTGGGACGCGGTCAAGTCCCGCCCGGGCACCGCCCGTTCGCGGCTGGAGTGGAGCCTGCCGCTGATCCTGCTGAACCTGCTCTTCGCCGGCTTCAACGCGGTACAGCTGGCCGTGCTGTTCGGCGGTTACGACAAGGTGCTGGAGAGCACCGGGCTCACCCATGCCGAGTACGCGCGCCAGGGCTTCTGGCAGCTGCTGTGGGCCACCCTCTTCGTCCTCGCGGTGATCGCCCTCGCCCTGCGCTGGGCCCCCCGGGGCACGGCCGGAGACCGGCGCCTGGTCCGGGCGGTGCTGGGAACGCTGTGCCTGCTGACCCTGGTCGTCGTCGCCTCCGCGGTGCGCCGGATGGACCTGTACGTCGAGGCGTACGGGCTGACCAGGCTGCGGCTGTCCGTGGTCGCCGCGGAGCTGTGGCTGGGCCTGGTGATCGTGCTGGTGATGGCGGCCGGGGTGGCCGGCGGACGCTGGCTGGCCCGCGCGGTGGTCGCCAGCGCGGCCGCCTCCGTACTCGCCTTCGGACTGCTCTCACCCGACGGGACCATCGCCGAGAGCGGTGTCACCCGCCACCGGCAGCACGGCCGGATCGACCTGGCCTACCTCCGCGGGCTCTCGGCCGACGCCGCCCCCGCCCTGGACCGGCTGCCCGAACCCCTGCGCTCCTGCGCCCTGATGGAGATCCGCGACGACCTCGGCCACGGCGGCGGCTCGCCCTGGTACGCGACCAGCCTCGGTGAGTACCGCGCCCGGGGGATCCTGCGCGAACGTCCCGTGACGGCGGACCGCGACACGTGCGTCCGCCTCGGCGCATACGGCAGCCGCCACGAGTAGGCCGCCCCGCGCCCGGCCGTTCCCGCCCCGGGCCGCAGGGACGGCCCCCTGCCCGATCCGGCCGCCGGACGGGACGGTCCGCCCGGGGGAGGGGCAAGGGGGCCACGGCCGGACCCCCCGGCACCGTCCGGCAGGCCCGTGGGCCGGTCCGCACGGACGCCGCCGCGCTCACCGTCCGGTGGCGCGGGCGGCCGGGCGGCACCCGCCGGCCGAAGCCGGCGAGGAGCGGTCCCGGGCGGCTCCGTACCGGGGCGCCCCGTCCCGCAGGGCCGGTCCACGTCCGCGGCGCAGGCCTGAGCCGGTGCGGGCGGCTCTCGGCCGAGGAGGCGGCCCCCGCGCAGGTCGCTGCCAGAGACCCTCAGCCCGGTGGGCCGCACGTCCTCCGACAGGACGCGCAGCCGCTCCTCGGGGACGCGCCGGCGGCCCCCAGGGCGGCGGTGACGTCCGGTCCGTGCACCACACCGTGTCCGAGCACGGCCGGGCACTCGCCGCGCGGTGCGGGTTTCCCGGCGGCCCGACCGGTTCGCCCGGGGGCGCGGAGGGGCTGTCGGAGCCCCTGGGACAGGGGAGGACGGTGCGTCCCATTCTGCGCGGGCCGCAGGCCCTCGAAGGGATCGGTTGGCTCCCGCCGCTCGGCTGCGACGGCGGCCTTGGCGCCGCGGCTGCACCGGTTCGCCCGGGGCACGGGGAGGGGCTGTCGGAGTCCCTGGGACAGGTGGGTGACGACCCCTCGCAGGCCGGCGCGTCCCGTCCTTCGAGCCGCAGGTCCTCGAAGGGATCGGCCCGGACGCCGCTGCCGGCCCCGCGACGTCGTCCTGTCCGCCGCTTGGATCCGGGCTGCCGGGTGTGCGGCGCGCGTTCCCCAGACGCTGCCCGTCCCGGCCGGCCCCGGCGGAACGTTTTCCCGGGTGAAACGCACCGCCGATCGGGTGAGCCGGGGGCGCCCGCCCTGTCGCCCCGCGGGGCCGGGCGGCTAGACAACGGGACTGTGATCAAGGAACTGTCCGGGTCCCGGCCGCGAGGGCACCGCGGTGCGGCGGCGGCCGCCGTCTGCGCGCTGCTGGCCGGCTGCACCGCCGCGCCCGCGGGGCGCGCCGCCGACCCGGACGAGGTGATCAAGGCCGCCACCCAGCGCCTCACCGACGCGTGCCTGACCCGCCGGGGGCTCGTCCCGCCCCGCAGCGGAGCGGCCCGGCCGTCGGGGACCGACGACGCGCGGGTCAGCGCGGCCCTCTTCGGCACGGGCCCGGCCGAGCTGTCCCTCACCCTGCCCACCGGCTACGTCGTACGCGCCCACACCGACGGCTGCCTCGCCGCCGCCCAGCAGCGGCTGTACGGGGACCAGCCCGGCTGGTTCCGCGCCTCGGTCGTCGTCAACAACCTGCGGCCCGAAGCCGACCACACCCACCGGGACCTCGCCGAGGTCCGGGCCCGGCACCGCGCCGAGATCGCCGACTGGGAGCGGCTGCGCGCCCACGCCCTCACCGAAGCCACGCACCTGCTCGAAGAAACCCCGCCACCGAAAGGAAACCCACCCGCATGAAGCGCTTCACCACCCTCCTCGCGGCCGCCCTGCTCACGACCGGCGCGGTGCTGGCCACCTCGGCCGCCGCCGAGGCGGCCGACTGCCGCAGCGGCTACTTCTGCGTCTGGACCGACGCGAACTTCGACGGCTTGAAGATCGAGCACAGCGGCGACGACCACTGGTGGGAGGGCGACATGTTCAAGCACGACTCCTCCTGGGCCAACCACGGCGTCTCCGGCCCGGGCGTGCCCGACCACGTCAAGGTGTACGAGGGCCGTGAGCTGCTGGGCCGGGTCACGCTCTGTCTGGCGCCCGGGCAGGAGGTGGGCTACAACGCCGGCGCCAACGACCAGGGCGGCTCCCACACATGGACCACCGGCTGCTGAGCCCCTCCGGCGGGGCCGCGCCGCCGGGTCCACCCGGTAGGCGGTGCCGTCGTGGGCCTGCGCGGACGGCCGCGCTGACGCCGCGGAACGCGTCGACGGCGATCTGGTATCCGCTCGCGTGCGGGAACGTCGCGTGCGGCGAGTCGGCCGTGCCGAGCGGGTGGGCCCCGGAGGCGGTCAGGACCAGGGTCCGGTGCCGGGCGGCGTCGGTCTCGTCCGCGACGACGCGGAACGTGTCCCCCTGCGTGTCGGTGACCGCGACCGGGCCGGGGCAGGAACCCGTCAGCGTGATGTCGACCACCAGCGCGTCCCCCTCGGTCACCGGATTCAGCACCGGCAGCACGCGTCGGTACCGGTGAGGCGCTCCTGTCCGGGGGTGACCCTGCCCGCCCATGAGGACGGCTCCTTCGCCGTACGGGCCGCTCCCGCCGCCGGCGCCCACAGCGAGGGGTGCGGGTGCGCGCCGGGGGACCGGCAGGTCCGCTCCTCCACGGGAGACCCGCCCGCGGCTCCGGCGGGGGAGCCCCCGCCCAGCGCCAGCACCGCGCCGGCCCCGAGCACCAGGGTCGCCACGTGCGTGGCGAGCCGCTGCCGCAGCGGCCGCCCCCGGACCCCCGGCACCCCACCCGGCTCCCCGACACCGGCCCCCGTCAGGGGGTGTGCCCGGTGTCGTCGGGGCGGAGGGCGGAGCGGACGCCGGTGACGACGACGGCGATCAGGCAGAGGGCGATGACGGTCTCGGCCCACAGGAAGGCGAACCAGTCCACCACGCAGCCGATCGGCGGTGAGCCGGGAGCGGTGTTGCGGAAGGCCGAGAGGGCGAACAGGGTGGCGGCCATCCAGGACAGGGCCGGCCAGACCAGGCCCTCGCCCCGCGTCATCAGGTACCACGTTCCGATGATCACCGACGCGGCCAGCGCCCACATCACCACCATCATGAACCCCGCGAAGACGAGCAGGCTGCCGGAACGGGCCACCGACAGCCCGAAGACGGCCTCCTGCCGGGAGGAGAGGGGGTCGGCGGTGACCGAGAAGAGCGGGTCGTTGTTGGAGAACAGCAGCCGCACCGGCACCTGCCGGTCCCCCAGTACGGCCCGGAACTCCACGTCGGTCTCGTAGGTGTCGAACGGGTAGTCGCCGATCGACCCGCCCGTGAGGGCGACCTGCACGTCCCGGGTCGTGAGCCGTTCGTGTGCCTTGAACGCCAGATCGCCCAGCGTCGCCGCGGAGGTCTGGAGGACGAGGGCGGCCACCGGGGCGCTCGCGTCCTCCTCGCCGAGGCCGCCGCGCGGGACGACCCGGACCCGGAGCACCAGCTCCCGGGCGGAGGCGTCGACCCGCTGGACGGTGGCCACCACGTCCACCCGGTCGGCGGCGGTGGAACCGACGGTGTGGACCGTGTCGCCGGCCTGCCGCTCCGCGTACTGAAGCCACGACCCGACGCCCACCGCGGCCACGATCAGGACCGCGATGGGGATCAGGACCGGCAGGAGCGAGGTCCTGGAGCGGCGCGGCCGGGGCGCGTCCCGGGTGGGGGGCATGGTGACTCCGGCGGAGGAGGAGCGGAACGGGTTGGCCCGGCCAGCGAAACGCTTCCCCCGCGTCGCCGCCACCCGAGCCGTCCGGGTGGTGGCGGCGCGGCGCGTCCCATCGAGCCACCCGCCCCGGTCCGGCCGTCGGACGCCGGGAAACCCGACCCCGCCAGGCGCAATGATGCATTGGCCACACATCTGATCGGATACGTCCGTGCCTGCTGGGGCCGGGACGCACCCGAGGTATCCGTACAAGAGCCGCGATCCGGCTGATTCCGCTCTTCAACCCCCCGCCCCGCTTGGGAACGATGGGTTCCACGACTCCCAGGCCGCCGCCACGAGCGGTCGGCATCCTGGCTGCCGAAACAAGAGGGGAAACGCATGGCACCGCGCAGGATCCTGGCGATGACGACCGTTACCGCGGCACTGATCGCGGGCCCGGTACTGACCGCCCAGGCCTCGACCTCACCCCAGAGCACCTTCACCCGGCAGGCCCGCGCCGCGGGACTGTCCGCCGCGCAGGCGGCCGCACTCCAGCAGCGGGTCGACTCCGTCCTCGCGTCCGACCCGCAGGCGCGCCAGACCTCCGCGAACAAGCTCTCCATCGCCGGCGGCGACCTGGTCCTCAGGGCCCCCGGCCAGAGCGAGACGCGGGACCTGGCCGCCCCCGGCCAGGCGCTGGACTGCGCCAACGGGCACCTGTGCATCAGGGACGGGCTCGGCAACAACTACGACTACTACTACTGCGGCTACTACGACTTCGGCGGTGTCGGCGACGGCACGTTCAACAACAACCAGAGCTCGGGCACCCGGGCCCGTTTCTACAACCAGAACGGCAGCGAGCGCTGGTCCAACGTGGCCAAGGACAGCGGCACGGCCTCCTGGACCCCGGTCTACCACATCCGCCCCTGCTGACCTCCTCCCCGGGCCGCCCGGCCGCGCCCCCGCAGGGGGTCGGCCCGGGCGGCCTCCGGGTGTGCCGGGGCCGCGTCCGGCGTCAGCGCGGGATCACCCAGTCCGGCATCCAGGTCCCGTCGTCGGTGTCCCCTCCGACCGCCACACCGGCGAGATGTGCCCGAAGGGACGCCAGCCCCGGGTGCGGGTTGCCGCGGCGCCAGAGCAGCGCGTGCGGGTAGACCGGTGTCGGACCGGTCACCGGGATGCGGCGCAGACCGTGGCCGGCCGGCCAGACGAGCCGGGTTCCCCCGCCCATGAAGGTGGCCAGGGCCGGGGTGTCGGCGATCGTGTCGAGGAGCGCGTCGGAGCCGAAGTTGGGCCCCGTCGCCTCCAGGGTGAGCCCGAACCGGGCGACCAGGTCGTCGTAGTAGGCGGTCCACTCGGTGCCGGGCACCACCCCGGGCATCCAGATCCGGTGCCCTGCCAGTTCGGCGAGCGTGACCGACCGGGCGCCCGCCAGCGCGTGGGCGGGACCGGTGAGGAGCTGGAGCGGCTCGTCGAGCACCCGTACCGCCTCCACGTCCTCCGGGAGCGGCCGGCCGGGCGCGGTGACGGCCCGGAAGGACGCGTCGATCGCACCGGAGCGGATGGCGGCCACGGCCGCGTCGATCTCGACCAGCATCACCACGTCGAGCTCGACCTCGGGGTGCGCGCGGTGGAACTCGCGCATCAGGCCCGTCACCGCTCCGCGCGAGTTGATCACGTCGACGCGCAGCGGGCGGCGGTCCGCACGGACGGCCGCGACCGCCCGCTCGGCGGTGCGCAGCAGTTCGCGGGCGTGGGGCAGGAAGGCCTGCCCGTCGATGGTCAGTTCGGCGCCGCGCGGGGTACGGGTGAACAGCCGCACCCCGAGGGCCCGCTCCAGCGCGGCGACGCGCTTGGAGACGGCCTGCTGGGTGACCCCCAGCTCGGCGGCCGCCTCCTGGAACCGCCCCGCGTCGGCGGCGGCGACGAAGGTCCGGACGGTGTCGAGGTCCATGGACCCACCCTAGGGCCACAACCGGCAGTTGTGACCGGTGCCCCTCCGGTTGTTTGATCCCGGGCCACGGCTCCCGCTTTGATGCTGCCGCACACCGATCGGTTGTGCGGACGGGAGCGGGGGCGTGCGGTGACGGACACGAAGAGCGGCGGGCTGCGGGGGCCGGGAAGGCCGCGCCGGCAGCGGCCGGGGCGTCCGTTCGGGTGGCTGTGGGGAGCGTACGGGACCAGCGCCCTCGGCACCTGGCTCGCCTTCGGAGCGTTCCCCCTGATCGCCGTCCGGGTGCTGCACGCCGGGCCGGCCGAGGTCGCCGCGCTCGCCTGCGCCGGAGCCGCGGTGGGCGCGGCCGCGGCGGTGCCGCTCGGGCCGTGGGTGGAGTTCCGGCGCAAGCGGCCGGTGCTGATCGCGACGGACCTGGTGCGGTGCGCGGCCCTGCTGACGGTCCCCGCCGGGTACGCGCTCGGAGTCCTCACCTTCCTCCAGCTCCTGCTGGTGTCCGTGGTCGTCGCGGCGGCCGACATCACCTTCCGCACCGCCTCCGGCGCCTACCTGAAGAACCTGCTCCCGGCCGGGGACCTGCTCGTCGCCAACGCCCGGTTCGAGTCCACCACCTGGACGACCACCATCGTCGGGCCGCCGCTCGGCGGCTTGGTGACCGGTCTCCTCGGCCCCGTGGCGACGGTGGTGGCGGACGCGGCCGGCTACCTGCTCTCCGCCCTGTGCCTGGGCGCGATGGGCGGCCACGAACCGCCGCCCCCGCCCCGGGAGGGCGGGCGCCCGCGGGCCCGGGACCTCCTCGACGGCTGGCGCCACCTGCTCGCCGACACCGCCCTGCGCCCCCTGTTCCTCAACGCCGCCCTGTTCAACGGCCTGGTGATGGCCACCTCGCCGCTGCTGGCCGTCCTGATGCTCGGCCGCCTGGGGTTCGAGCCCTGGCAGTACGGCCTCGCCTTCGCCGCGCCCTCGCTCGGCGGGCTCCTCGGCGCGCGGCTGGCCCGCCCGCTGGTCACCCGGTACGGGGAGCACCGGGTCCTGACCCTGTCCGGGTCGCTGCGCGCGCTGTGGTCCGTGGGCCTGGCCTTCGTGGGGCCGGGCACCGGCGGTCTGCTGCTGGTCATGGGCGTCGAATGCGGGCTCATCCTCTGCTGCGGGGTCTTCAACCCCGTCAGCGCCGCCTACCGCCTCCGGCGCACCCCGTCCGAGCGCGTCGCCCGTACGCTCTCCGCCTGGTCGGTGACGACGAAGGCCGCCACGGCCCTGTTCACCGCCGTCTGGGGCGTCCTGGGCACCCTCCTCGGCCCGCGTCCGGCCATCGCCCTGGCCGGCGTGTTCCTGCTGGCCACCCCCCTGCTGCTGCCACGCCGGGACCCCGCCCCGGAGGCGTCCGGTCCCGCCCCGGCGGGGGCGGGCGGCCCGAGCGGGGACGGGCGGGGCCGCCCGTAGCGCGCCGCCGCGGGGCGCTGCTCAGGGACGGGGCACCGGACCGGACGGGGCGGGCAGGGAGGGGGAGGGGGAGCCGGGGGCGGCGGGGAGCTGTTCGGCCGCGTGGGCGATGTTGCGGGCCATGCCGCCGAAGACCACCGCGTGGAAGGGGCTGACGGCCCACCAGTACATGTGGCCGAGCAGGCCGCGCGGGTGGAAGAGGGCGCGCTGCCGGTAGTGCGAGCGGCCCTCGTGGACCGGGTCGGGTTCGGCGTACATCTCCAGCCAGGCCAGCCCCGGCACCCGCATCTCGGCGCGCAGCCGCAGCAGCCGGCCCGGCTCGATCTCCTCGACGCGCCAGAAGTCGAGGGCGTCGCCGACCCGCAGCCGGCTGGCGTCGCGGCGGCCCCGGCGGATACCGGCGCCGCCGACCAGCCGGTCCAGCCAGCCGCGCACCGCCCACGCCAGCGGGAAGGAGTACCAGCCGTTCTCCCCGCCGATGCCCTCCACCACCCGCCACAGCGCTTCCGGCGGTGCCGCCACCTCCGTGCCGCGGTCGTCGGTGTAGAGGCTGCCGCCCGCCCAGTCCGGGTCGGTGGGCAGGGGGTCGCTCGGTGCGCCGGGCAGGGACGCGGAGGACCACCGGGTGCTCACCCGGGCCTCGCGGACCCGCTCCAGGGCCAGGGCGAGGGCCCGGTCGAAGCCCAGCGGGGCGCCGGGCGGATCGGGCACCCAGCGGGTGATGTCGTGCTCCGCGCACACCACCTCGTGCCGCAGCGACTCCGCCAGCGGCCGGGCCAGCGCCCGCGGCACCGGGGTGACCAGGCCGATCCACAGGCTGGAGAGGCCCGGGCTGAGCATGGGCACGCGCAGGATCCGCCGCTGCGGGAGCCGGGCCACCTCCGCGTAGCGGTGCATCATCTCCTCGTACGTGAGGACGTCCGGTCCGCCGATGTCGAAGGCCCGGTTGACCTCGGGCGGCATCGCGGCGCTCCCGACGAGGTAGCGGAGCACGTCGCGCACCGCGATGGGCTGCACCCGGGTGCCCACCCAGCTCGGTGTGATCATGACGGGCAGCCGTTCCGTCAGGTAGCGCAGCATCTCGAACGAGGCCGAGCCCGAGCCGATGACCACGGCCGCCCGCAGGACCGTGCAGGGGACCCCGGAGGCCAGCAGGATGCGGCCCACCTCGGCCCGGGAGCGCAGGTGCGGGGAGAGCTCCTCGCAGGACGGTCCGGCCGGGGTGAGACCGCCCAGGTAGACGATGCGCCGTACACCCGCCCGCCGGGCCCGGTCGGCGAACAGGCGGGCGGCGGCCCGGTCGCGCTCCTCGAAGCCGGGACCGGCGCTGAGGGCGTGCACCAGGT
Source organism: Streptomyces racemochromogenes (assembly GCF_044129415.1). Classification (GTDB taxonomy): domain Bacteria; phylum Actinomycetota; class Actinomycetes; order Streptomycetales; family Streptomycetaceae; genus Streptomyces; species Streptomyces racemochromogenes_A. The sequence continues at coordinate 5,751 of NZ_JBBDHD010000143.1, read as the reverse complement.
AGTAGGCGACGTCCACCCCGCGCAGGGCCCGGTCCAGCGAGTCCCCGTCGGTGACGTCGCCGCGCGCCACCTCGACGCGTCCGGCCCAGGGGTGGTCGCGCAGCCGTTCGGGTGACCGGGCCAGCGCCCGGACCCGGTAGCCGGCGTTCAGGAGCTCGGGCACCAGCCGGCCGCCGATGTAGCCGGTCGCACCGGTCACCAGGCACAGACCACCCGTCACGGCCGGCACCTCCCGGGGCTTCGTCCGTCACCGGTCATGGCTGGCTCCCGTCCCTGTTGCGGTGGCGCGCGGGATGCAGCGCGCCTTCCGATCCGCCCCTCCGAGCCTGGACCCCGTACGGGCCGGGCGCAACGCCGCGCGGCCGGGGCCGCCGTACCCGGGCGCGCGGCGCCGGGTTACGGTGACCCTTTTCGAGGGGGGACACAGCGATGTCGCACAACGCGGGGTGGGGACAGCCCCACCCGGGATATCCCGGACAGCCCGTGCCGCCGTGGGGAGGGTGGGCGCCGCCCGCGCCGCAGCCGGGAGTCATCCCGCTCCGGCCGCTGCGGACGGGCGAGGTGCTGGGCGGGGCCTTCACCGCGTTCCGCCGCCACTGGAAGCCCCTGACCGGAGCCGTCCTCCTGGTCCAGGGCATCGGGATCCTGCTGGTCGCCGCGGCGATCGGGCTCGCCGCCATCGGAGTGCGGAACGAGTTCGCCGCCGTGTTCGACCTGCCGGCGGGGGAAACCCCCGCCGCGGGCGACGTGGCGGCCCTGCTCCTGTGGCTGGCACCGGTCGTGGTCCTGTTCACGGTCACCATGGTCCTGCTCACGGCGATGATCGGGGCCCTGTGCCCCGCCGTGATCCAGGAGGCGGTGCTCGGCCGCCCCGTGACGTTCTCGGCGCTGTGGCGGCGCTGCTGGTCGCGGCTGCCCGCCGTCCTCGGCGTCGTGCTGTGCGTGGGGCTGCTCACGGGCGGGCCGCTGCTGCTCCTCTACGCGGCCTGCGTCCTGCCGGCCCTCACGGCCGTGGCCCACGACGCGGCCCCGCCGGTCGGCGTGTTCCTGCTGCCGGTCGGGATGCTGCTGTGGATGCCCTTCGCGGTGTGGCTCACCGTCCGCTTCAGCCTGGCGCCCGCCGTCGCGGTGTGCGAGGGGCTCGGCCCGGTCGCGGCGATGCGGCGCTCCTCGCGGCTGGTCGAGGGTGCCTGGTGGCGCACGTGCGGCATCGGGGCCCTCGCCTACCTCCTGGCGGCGGTGGTCGGCTCCGTCGTCCAGCTGCCGTTCACCTTCATCGGCCTCTTCGCCCTCATCCCCGCCGTCACGGCGACGGGCGACGCGGCGCAGCCGAGCACGCTGGTGTTCGGCCTCATGGGCTACATGGCCTGCGTCCTGCTCGGCTCCGTCATCGGCTCCGTCCTCCAGCTCGGCTACTCCCAACTGGTCCTGGCCCTGCTCTACGTCGACCAGCGCATGCGCAAGGAGAACCTCGCCCAGGCCCTCATCGCCTCGGCCGCGGACTCCGCCGCCCCGGCTCCCCCGGGTGCATGATGAGGGGATGAGCGACCGCGAGGACTTCAGGCTCTGGGTCGAGACCGCCCTGTACCGGGCGGAGCGCGCGCTGCACGACGGTGACGCCGCGCAGCGCCGGGAGCTGTGGTCGCACGAGGAACCGGTGAGCGTCCTGGGGGCGTGGCGCAACGCCGTCGGACGGCGGGAGGTCGAGGAGCTCTTCTCCGCCCTGGAGGAGAGCTTCTCCGACTGCACGTCGTACGCCTTCGAACTCCAGGCGTACGACGTAGCCGGTGACATGGCCTACACGGCGGCGCTGGAGCACGTCTCCGCCTCCGTCGACGGCGAGCCGCGCACCTACACCCTGCGGGCCACCCAGGTGTACCGCAGGGAGGACGGCGAGTGGCGGGTGGCCCACCGCCACGGCGACACGGTGACCCCTGACGTCTGACGCCTGACCCCGCCCGCGTCGCGGACCGGCCGCCCGAGCGCCCCGCGCCGAGCCCCACGTCCTCGCGGGGGCCGGCCCCGCCGTAGCACATCCGGGCCGGGCGGAGGTGAAGCTCCGTCATGTCGGCCCCGGCCGGGGCCGTCCTGACTACCGTGGTGCGCACGGCCGGGCCAAGCGGCGGCCGGGGAGGAGCGGGCCCGATGGGGACCATGGTGGTGGGGTTCAGGCTCGGCTGCGACAGGAAGGGCCGGCAGGCGACGGTGGTGCTCACCCAGGCGGGCGTGCTGCACCACAGCGGCGGCCTCCTCGGCATGGAGGTGCGGCCCGCCCGGCCGCACGCGCCGGTCGGCCGGGATCCGCACCCGGTCCCGCGCCAGGCCGCGACGCTGCGCAAGCTGTACGCCGACCTCCACCATCAGGGCTACACGCGGGAGTTGATCACCCCGGCCTGCGTCCGCCTCGACACCGACGAGCACCCCCTCCACTCCCGCCCGTGGGGCGAGCACGCGCCGCGGGCGCATCCGGAGCTGATCGCCGAGTTCACGGGCGCGGCCCCCGCGGGCCCCGGGGTGCTGGAGGACGCCCTGAGCGACTTCTACGCCTCGATCGGCCTCGTCCCCCGCGCCGGGTCCGCCCTCCCGGCCGGCCGGGCCGGCGCGCCCCCGGCGGTCCGCGAGGCCCTGCGCAGCCTCGCCGAGGGGCGCACCCTCACCTCCCGGCCCCGGCGCGGAGCGGGCTGGACCGTCACGGGTACGGGCGTGCGCCTGAACGTCGGCCGCGTCGGCGAGACCCTCTCCCACCGCGAAGTGGCCGAACTCCAGGCCGCCCTGACGGCGTGGCTGCGCCACCAGCGGGGATCCGGAGCGGGGTCCGGGGCGAGGTGAGTACCGGGGGGAGCGCCGGGTAGGCGCGGACGTGCACGACGTCGGAACGCGGATGGTGAGGGTGTTGGAGCTGCGAGCGGTGGGCTGGGCCCATTCCTTTCCGGTGGCCGCGGGGGCCCGCGCGGCCCGGGTGTGGACCGCCGGGCACCTGGAGTCCCTGGACTGGGCCCGGGACGCCCCGGACACGGTGCACTCCGTCCTGCTCGCCGTGTCCGAGCTGGTGACGAACGCCCATGTGCACGCCGCGAGCACCGCGCATCTCGTGCTGACCTGGGACGGCCGCTGCCTGCACGTCAGCGTGGCGGACGCCGACCCGAACCTGCCACGGCCGCGGCGGTCCGACGAGCGGGCGACGTCCGGGCGCGGCCTGGCGATCGTCGCGGCCCTCGCCGACACCTGGGACGTGCACCCGGGCGAACACCGGAAGACGATCACGGCCTGTTTCCGGCCGCCCGGCGGGACGCAACACCGCGACGGGACGGACCTCCACGGGACGGAACGCCGCGACGGCCCGCCGTGAGGCGGGCCGTCCGCGTTGCGGGGAACGGAGGCGGGACTCAGTCCCGCAACAGCTCCTCGCGCAGGGCGCCCAGGGTGCGCGTGAGCAGGCGCGACACGTGCATCTGCGACATGCCGATCTCCTCACCGATCTGACGCTGCGTCATCTCCTGGCCGAAGCGCAACTCCAGGATGCGCGTGGTGCGTTCGTCCAGCTCCGACAGCAGGGGCGCGAGGGCGTGCAGGTCCTCGACGGCCTCCAGGGCGTGGTCGGTCTCGCCCAGGGTCTCGGCGAGCGTCTGCGCCGGTCCGGCGGACCCGGGCGCCGCCTCGCGGCCCTCGGCGGAGCCCACGGGGGCGTCGATGGACTGCGTGGTGTAGCCGTTCGCCGCGACCAGGCCCTGGCGGACCTCCTCCTCGTCCAGGTCCAGGTGCGCCGCCAGCTCGGCGGGGGTCGGCGCGCGGCCCGTCGCCGAGGTCAGGTCCTCGGTGGACCTGGCCAGCAGTGAGCGCAGCTCCTGGAGGCGGCGGGGAACCCGTACGGCCCAGGTGGTGTCGCGGAAGTGCCGCTTGATCTCGCCCGTGATGTACGGCAGGGCGAGGGTGGAGAACTGGGTGTTGCGGTCGAGTTCGTACCGGTCGATCGCCTTGATCAGGCCGATGATGCCGACCTGCACGATGTCCTCGTTCTCCGGTCCGCCGGGACGGTCCCGGAACGGGCGGGCCGCGAAGTTCACCAGGGAGATGTTCATCTCGATCAGCGTGTTGCGTACGTACTGGTACTCGCGGGTGCCCTCTTCCAGGCTCCTCAGCCGCTCGAAGAACACCCGCGTCAGCTGACGGGCCTCGACCGGGTCCACCTCCCGCGGGCACGGGACGTCCGGAAGGCCGTCGAGTCCGGGGGTCGCCGCGGCGGGTGTGGCCGCCGTGGCCGGCGTCGTGGGGGTCGTCACCTCGGCAGTAGCCGTCAGGGTCATCGTCTCCACTCCTTGAGCACGGGTGCTTGCGGTGCGTGGCTCGATCGTTCCGATCAGGTGGCTCGATCGTTCCGATCACATGGAAGTTCGGTTCCGCTCACCATGCACCCTGCCTGGAGAGCGGACACACGTCAAGCGATACAGGAAAAACATTTCGGGATTTGCCTTTCGTGGGTAAGGTCTCGAAAATGGCTGCGTGGAGAGCGAGCACCTGGGGTCCCGCCGGAACCGCTGGACCTTCCTGACCAACCACGCACGGGTTCTGATCGCCATCGCGCGGGACCCGGGAGTCCGCCTGCGCGACATCGCCGCGGTCTGCGGACTCACCGAACGCACCGTGCAGGCGATCGTCACCGACCTCCAGGCGGACGGGTACCTCACCCGCACCCGCGACGGCCGGCGCAACCGCTACGTCATCGCCCCCGGCGCGCGCTTCCGCCACCCGGCGGAGGCCGGCCGGGAGATCGCCGGCCTGCTGGCCTACCTCGCCGCACCGCAGGCCGTGCCCCTGCCCTCCGCGGACGGGCCGGCGGCCGCCGGACCCGCGGACCGGGAGCCCCAGGCCACCGCGTAGCGGCCGCACGGTGCTCGTCCCGCCGCGCGGCGGGACCGGGAAACCGGTGTGCGTCGATCCGCCGATCCGGGGCAGGCGAGCCGCATGGCGACCCTCCCTCCCGGCGCGAGCCGCCGGCGGTACCCCTCCGGAGCCGGCACGATTCCGCGCCAACTGCGCCGTCTCCTGCCCGTGTTGCCCCGGCCGGCCCGCCCGGCCCGCCACGGGCCCACCGCGGTCGCCCACCATGCGGCGCGCCCGAAACCCGGCCCCCGCCCCCGTACGGCGGCACCCGGCCGCGCGGCCCTCCTGGCCGCCGCGGCCGGTCTTCTCGGCCTGGGCGTCCGCGTACTGACCCGCCACGGAGAAAGGAACCCGCACCCGTGAACGACAACATCTGGGCCTACCACCTGACCGTCGCCCACTTCGAGGACCGGGACCTCACCGGCTACAAGGTGGAGGCCCTGGACGGCACCATCGGCAAGGTCGACAAGCACTCGTACGACACCGACGCGTCCTGGATCGTCGTGGACACCGGCCCCTGGATCTTCGGCAGGGAGGTGCTCCTGCCGGCCGGCACGATCACCCGGGTGGACACCGCCGAGGAGAAGGTCTACGTCGACCGGACCAGGGAACAGGTCAAGGACTCACCGGACTTCGTCAAGGAAAAGCACCTCGGCGACGCCGACTACCACCGGGAGGTCGGCGGCTACTGGGGCGACACCGTGCGCCGCCAGCAGCGCTGACGGGCACAGCGCGCGGAGGGCCGGGGGGGGGGGCGGCCGGCGGGCCCGCCGGGGGGGGGGGGGGCCCGGGTGGGGCGGGGGGGGGGGGGGGGCGGCGCGCGGGGGGGGGGGGGGGGGGGGGGGGGGGGGGGGGGGGGGGGGGGGGGGG
>NZ_JBBDHD010000142.1:0-16027 GCF_044129415.1 Streptomyces racemochromogenes | reverse complement strand
CCCCCCCCCCCCCCCCCCCCCCCCCCCCCCCCCCCCCCCCCCCCCCCCCCCCCCCCCCCCCCCCCCCCCCCCACCCCGCCCCCCCCCCCCCCCCCCCCCCCCCCCCCCCCCCCCCCCCGCCCGCCCGCCCCCCCCCCCCCCCCCCCCCCCCCCCCCCCCTTCCGGGTACGGGCTCGTTACATCGGCTCGGGGAAGATGTCGCTGATGCTCCAGGCGACACTGAAGCAGGGCGGGAAGGAAAGGGACTCCGGCTCGGTGTCCAGTGCCTGGAGCGCGAGGATCTGGCTCATGGGTGTTCTCCGTCTTCTTCTCGGGAGGGTGTCGGTCGGTCACTGCGAACCTCGGCACGGAGCTGTCCGCCGCCGTGCCCAGGCGTTCGTGGGGCGTCCGCCCGGTGCCGTCAGCCGGCCGCCGGGACGTGCGGACGCGCGTGCCGGGGCTCCGTCAGGAGGGGGCCGGCCAGCAGGCGGTGCAGGGCCAGCAGCACACCGGCCCCGCCACTGGACAGGTCGGCGGTGAACCGCTGCGACCCCGCTCCGAGGAAGCGGACGCCGCGGCGGTACGGGACCGCGTACTTCAGCAGGCCCGTCCCGGCGCGCACGGCGTCCTCGCGGGCGGCGTCCGTGCCGGTGAGCTCGGCGTGCCCGGTCAGGAACCAGGTCAGTCCGGCCAGCCCCCGGTACAGGCCCGCCTCCTTCGTGGCGCAGGAGACCCGGACGCCGGCGACCAGCCGCGGCAGGGCCGCGGCGCAGCGTTCGTCCGGCGCGGTGGCCACGTAGCGGGTGAGCACCGCCGCGACTCCGGCCGCGCCCGTGGCCAGGTACGGCATGGCACGGGTGAGCCGCGCGTCGTCGGAGATCGACACGGCGCCGTCGTCCAGCGTGAACGTGCGGTCCAGCTCCTGGTGGAGCAGCAGGCGGCCCGCCTCCCGCCAGCGGGCCTCGCCGGTGTCGCGGGCCAGACGGTGCAGGAAGAGGGCGAGTCCCGAGCGGCCGTGGAGCAGGCCGCGGGCGTCGTGCTCGCCCAGGGCCGCCTGGAGGTCGGGAGTGCGCAGCAGGCCGCTGCCAGCGGCGGCGGCCCGCTCCAGGTGGCCGCTCTCCCCGGTCAGCCGGTACAGGCCGAGCCAGCCCAGGCCGACTCCGGCCCGCCCGCCGGCCAGGGTGGCGCAGGAGGCGGTGAGCGGATGGCGGTCGGCGTCCCGCAGCAGGTCGACGGCCTCGTCCAGCAGGCCGAGGCGGGCCAGCACCCCGGCGATGCCGGCCGAGCCGACGAGCAGGCCGGGCGGCAGGGCGTCGCGCAGCGCCAGCGCGTCGCGGCGCAGCCGTTCCCGGATCTCCTCCGGCACCGCCACCCCGGCGCGGTCCAGGGCGTGCACCACCCCGGCCGTGCCGTAGGCCAGGCAGACGTTGTTGGTCCGGAACGCCTCGGGCGAGGGCGGGAAGACCCACTCCGGCCGGTCCGCGTCGGCCGTCTCCAACAGCCCCTCGGCCACCTCCCCGGCCAGCCGGGCCAGGCAGCCGCGCGGATCGGCCTCCAACTCGGCGGGGGAGGGCGGGCGGCCGGGACCGTCCTGGTCGCGCTCCCGGCCGGGCGCCGGGTGGAAGGCGGTCGCCCGCTGCCACAGGTCCGCCGGCGGGGCCACGTCCGCCAGGTCGCGGCGCAGCAGCCCGAGGTTGGCGGGGGCGTGCTCGGCGGTCTCGTTGAACGGAGCCAGGAAGGAGAGCGCGAGCGCCGCCAGGCCGTACCGGTCCCGCAGCAGCGGATCGGCGTCGGCCCGCAGCAGGCCGGGCGGCGGCGTGAACCCCGGGGTTGCGATCCCGGAGGGGGCGTCGGACAGGGCCGAGGCCGTCTCGAAGTCGACCAGCCGGACCCCGCCCGCGGGGGTGACCATGACGTTGCCCGGGCTGAGGTCGCCGAAGCGGTGGCCGGCGGCGTGCAGCCGCCCCAGCGAGGCGTCCAGCGAGGCCAGCAGGTGCCGGCACGCCGCGTGGTACGCGTCGACCGACTCCCGCGTGCGGTCGGCGCGGGCCAGCGGGGTGGACCGGCTCAGCCAGCCCACCAGCGGCTGCCCCTCGACGTACTCGGTGACGAGGAAGTCGTGCTCCCACTCGGTGAAGTGCTCCAGCGGCTCCGGCGCCACCCCGGGGGCGGCGGCGTGCAGTGCGCGCAGCACGCGGTACTCGTGCCGCAGCCGCTGCTGTGCGTCGGTCCCGTCGAAGACCAGGCCGTTGTGGGCGCGGGCCTCCTTGAGGAAGACGGTGCGGCCCGTCCGCCGGTCCCGCGCCTGGTAGGTGCCGCCGGCGTTGCTCAGGCGCACCGCGCGGGTCACCTCGTAGTCGCGGATCAGGATCGGGCCGGCGTGCGGCTGCTCCTCCTGCTCGACGAAGGGGTCCGTGATGCCCGCCGGCAGCTGGAACGCGGGCCCGCGCAGATCGACGACCTCGCGGCCGGAGCCGTCGCGGACCAGCCCCTCACGGGTGCCGTCGGCCCGCAGCCGGCTGCGGGAACCGAAGGAGCCGTAGCGGTAGTGCACCGTCCGCGAGTCGCGGAAGCGCCGGTCGGTGAGGACGTACGGCCCCTCCTCCCCGTCGAGCGCGTCGCGCAGCCGTTCCAGCAGCCGGCGTGCGGTCTCCGTGTCCGGCGGGTAGACGGCGCAGAACTTGCCCGACTGGGCCCGCCCGGCGTGCTTGTGGTGGAGGAACAGGAAGAACAGCCGGGCGCTCAGGTGCTTGAACGGCACGCCCTCGGCGAAGCAGATGCCGGCGACCGTGTCGAGCACGTGCTGCGCCCGGTCCAGCCGTGCCGAGACGTGGATCTTCCAGCCCTCCTCGGCGAGCCCGGCCCGCGGCCCGCCCCAGACCGTCCAGATGCCCTGGGCGGTGCCACGCAGGCCGGCCGGCACCTCTCCCGGAGAGAAGCGCGGCCCGGGGTCGGCCACGCTGGTCAGCGGCAGGTAGTACTCCCGGTCCGCGAGCGCTTCGGCGAAGCCTTCGAGCACGGGATCTCCTCACGGGGTGGTGAACGGGGCGGTGGTGGGCGGCCACGACGGTCGTTGCGGACGCTAGGACCGGCGGGTATGGAAACGGTTCGCCGCCGGCATGCGACCGGTATCGGGCGCGATCACCGACCCGCTCAAGGCCCGGTGGAGACCGGGTGGAAAACATGGGGGACTCTTCCCCATGTGGCGGGGCGCCCCGCGTACCAGGATCGGGCGTGGCCCGGAGCGGTGGGCCGGGGCCGAGGAGGGGCGATGGTGGCTGGGCAGGGGCCGGCAGGGGTTCCGCTGCCGGCGGTCGAGCGGTGGTGGGACGCCGGGCTCGTCGGCGGCGGGGAGGAAGGGCGGCCGGACTGGGCCGCGTTCGCCGAGGAGGCGTTCGCCCTCGCACCCGAGGAGGCCGTGGCGCCCGAAGGGGACCATCCGGGGCTGAGCGGCTTCGAGTGGGTCCTGCGGCCCTTCACCGCCGGCGCGGGGGACCGGCTGGAGCGGGCCCTGTCCGCGCGGGCGCGCGGGCTGGTGGACCTGACCGCCGTACGGCAGGACCTGGAGCGTCACCTCGGCGTCCGGCTCGCCCGGGCGGCGGCACGGACCCTGGTGCTGGAGCTGTACGAGGCGCGGAGCGCCGGGCGGCTCGACGGGGACGACACGCGGGCCCGGTTCCGGGATTTCCTGGGGCGTACCGCCTCCCGGCGTGGTCTGACGGCCCTGCTGGCGGGCCGGCCGGTACTCGCGCGGATCCTGGGGCGGGCGGCGCTGGACGCGGCGGACGCCGTCGCGGAGGCGCTGGAGCGGCTGGCGGACGACCACCCCCGGCTGACCGCCGGCCTCCTGGCCGGCCCCGCCGGGGGCCCGGGGCTGCTCGTGGGCCTCGAACCGGGCGCCGGCGACGGGCACCGGGGCGGGCGGAGCGTGATGCTCCTGCGCTTCGCCGACGGGACCCGCCTGGTGTACAAGCCGCGGCCGCTCTCCGTGCACCGCCACTTCAACGACCTCGTCACCTGGTTCAACCGGCTGCCGGGCTCGGTGGACCTGCGTACCCTGCGACTGCTCGACCGGGGCGACTACGGGTGGGTGGAGTTCGTCGTCGCGGGCCCCTGCGCCCGTGCCGCCGACATCGAGTCGTTCTACCGCCGCCAGGGCGCGCTGCTGGCCCTGCTGCACCTGATCGACGGGACCGACCTGCACCACGAGAACCTGATCGCCGCCGGCGCGCACCCGGTGCTGGTCGACGTCGAGACCCTGTTCCACCCGCCCTTGGCGGGCACCGCCACGGAGGACCCCGCCGCCCGCGCCCTCCACGACTCGGTGTACCGCGTCGGGCTGCTGCCCCAGCTGCTGGTGGGCGACGACAGCGCCCTGGACGTGTCCGCGGTCGGCGGCGGCCGCGAAGCGGTGTCGCCCGTGGCCCGGGCGGACTGGGCCGACGCCGGCACCGACCGGATGCGCCTGGTGCGCAGGGCCGGGAGGTTCCGCGAGTCCGCCAACCGGCCGCGGCTCGCGGGGGGCGACCCCGTCGATCCGGCGGCCCACATCGAGGCCCTGTGCGCCGGATTCCGCGCCGGGTACACGGCGATCGGCGCGGCCAGGGAGGAACTGCTGCACGGTACCGACCTGTTGAAGGCGTTCGCCGAGGACGAGGTACGGGTGCTGATCCGTCCCACCTGGGTGTACAGCACGCTGCTCGACGAGTCGACGCATCCCGGTCTGCTGAAGGACGCGGCCGAGCGGCAGCGGGTCCTGGAGAGCCTGCGCACCGACGTGCTCGGGCAGGTCCTCGCACCCGACCTGGTGGACGAGGAGATCGCCCAGCTCTGGGCGGGGGACGTACCGCTGTTCACCGCCCGTCCGGGCCGGGACCGCCTGTGGGGTGCGTTTTCGGAGCGGCCGCTGGCCGGCCGTACCGACCTCTCGGGAACCGCCCGGGTCGCCGCGAGGCTCGCCGCCCTGGACACCGTCGACCGCCAGGACCAGGAGTGGATCGTGCGGGCGGCGATGGCGACGGCCTCCCGGGCACCCGCGCACCGGCCCGCCGAGGACCGGCGCGCCCCCACGGCGGAGCGCGCCCCGGAGCCGGACCGGCTGCTGTCGGCGGCCCGGTCCGTCGGGGACCGGCTGGTCTCCCTCGCGTACCGCGAAGGGCGGCGCAGCAACTGGATCGGCCTGGAGCTGCTGGACGACCGCTACTGGCGGATCGGCCCGATGCCGGCCGACCTGGCCGGCGGGTACACCGGATCGGCCCTGTTCCTGGCCCAGTTGGCGGCGCTCACCGGGGCCGGACACTACGCGGAGGTGGCCCGTACGGCCCTCGCGCCGGTGCCCGGGCTGCTGGACGCGCTGCGCGCCCGGCCCGAGGACGTCCGCGCGGTGGGCTCGGGGGCCTTCTCCGGCCTCGGCGGGATCGCGTACGCGCTCGCCGAGACGGCACGGCTGCTGGACGATCCGGAGGTCGGCTCGTGGGCGGCCGCCACGCTGCGGCTGGCGGGCGCGGCGGCCGCCTCCGAGGGGGAGTTCGGGGTGGGCGCGGGCGTGGCGGGCGGGCTCGCCGCGCTGCTGGCCGCCCACCGGGCGGGGGCCGGCGCCGGCGAGGCGGGGCAGCGGGTCTGGCGGGACGCGCGGGTCTGCGCGGACCGGCTGGCCGCCGTGGACCCCACGGCCGGCGGGCGGGGCTTCACCACGGGGGCCGCCGGGCTCGGATGGGCCCTGCTGCGGTTCGCCGAGGCCGCCGCGGAGTCCGCCGGCGGGGCGGCCGGGGGCGGGGCGTCCGAGGACGGCGGGCGGTACCGGCTCGCGGGCCTGTCCGCACTGCGGGCGGCCGCGGGCGCGGAGCCGGCCGACGGGCCCGGGGAGGGGGCCGGGGACGGGGCCCGGGCCTCGGCCTGGTGCCGGGGGCGCGCCGGCATCGCGCTCGCGGTGCTGGACGCGCCGGGCGCCCTGGACGACCCGCACCTCGCGGCCTGGTCCCGCAGGACCGTGGAAGAGCTGGGCCGGGGCCGGCCCGCGGCCGACGACAGCCTCTGCCACGGCGAGGCCGGCCTGTGCGAACTCCTGGGCCACGCCGCGGTCCCCGAGGCCCGCCCGCACTGGATCCGCCGGGCCGGAGCGCTCCTCGCCTCGGTCGAGGAGACGGGCGCCCGCAGCGGCGCCCCGGACGGGGTCCCGCATCCCGGCCTGCTGACCGGGCTGGCGGGCATCGGGCACGGACTCCTGCGGGCGGGGTTCCCGGAACACGTGCCGTCCCTGCTCCTCCTGCGGTAGGCCTGGGGGCCGGCCGACACCGGACACACCGCACCCCTGCACACACCCGTACCACCGCACACCTCAGTACGACCACCACCCCTGCGGACACGAAGGACGGAAGATGACCAAGCAGATCGACGACTCGGTGAAGTACCTCGACGGCGGCGCCGGCGCGGAGGTGCGGGCGCACGAGCACCCGGTGGGCGAGGTGGTGTTCGCAACGAGCGGGACGCTGGGGCTGCGCAGCCGGCTGCTCAGGTCGGCGGACTCCGACGCCGCCGCCACCATGGACACCCCCTGGACCACCGGCTCCCACAACTGGTTCTGAGCGAGGAAGCCGGCGGATCGGGCAACGGCCGGGGATTCCCCGGCCTTTGCCGTGCGCAAACATGATCAAGTAGCCTTCGTCCATGCGTGCGACGTCGTCCGTCACCGTGGGGCGGGACTCCGAGATCCGGCTGCTGGACCAGGCTCTGGAGAGCGTCAGGACGGGTGCCGGACGGGCGGTGTTCCTGATCGGCGAGGCGGGGATCGGCAAGTCCCGGCTGGCCGGCGAGTCCGCCCTCCGCGCGTACGGCCGGGGCATGCCGGTGCTGCGCGGCCGCGCCACGTCCACCGGGCTCGTCGTGCCCTTCCGGCCCCTGGTCGAGGCGCTGTCCTCGCGGTTCCGGGCGGCGGGCGCGCCGGATGACCCCGAACTCCAGCCCTATCGGCCCGCGTTGGCCGGGCTGGTGCCCGAATGGCGGGCCGACGCGGTGGCGCCCGGGTACGTCATCTCGCTGGTCGAACTCGCCGAGGCGCTGCTCAGGCTGCTGGCGGTGCTCGGCCGCGAGCGCGGCTGCGTCATCCTGCTGGAGGACCTGCACGACTCCGACACCGAGACGATCGCGGTCGTCGAGTACCTCGTGGACAACCTGGCGGAGCTCCCGGTCCTCCTCGTCGGCACCCTCCGTCCCGACCCCGGCCCGGCGCTGGACCTCGCGCTCGCCGCCGAGCTGCGCAACACCGCCGCGCTGAGGGAACTGGGGCCGCTGGACGAGGCCGCCGTACAGGACATGGCGGCGGCGTGCCTGGACGTCGGACCGGGCGAGGTGCCCCCGGCCGCGCACCGGCACCTCGCGCAGTGGGCCGGCGGGAACCCGTACCTGGTGGAGGTGCTCCTGGCCGACCTGCTGGACACGGGACGGCTGAGCAGGGCCGATGACGGGTGGCGGCTCGCGGAGCACGGCGGGGCGCCGGTGCCGGCGGGCGCGGTCCGCAGCTGGGCGCGCCGGCTGGACCGGCTCGACGAACCGGTCCGCGAACTGCTGCTCGTCGCGGCGACGCTCGGCGGCCGGTTCTCCGTCGGGGCCCTCAGGGCGGTGACCGGACTCGACGACCGGGCGCTCTTCGCCCACCTGCGGTCGGCCTCCGAGGTGGGGATCATCGCCCCGGACGGGGCCGCCCACGACCACTACACCTTCCGTCACGCCCTGACGGCCGACGCCCTGAGGGCCTCGCTGCCGCCAGCCGAGCAGGCCGCGCTGGCCGGGCGCGCCGCCTCGGCCATCGAGCAGTCGGCCTGCGAACTCACCGGTGAGAAGCGTCAGTTGCTGGCCACCCTGAGACTGGCGGCGGGCGACACGGTGGCCGCGTCCCGGGAGTTCGCCCAGGTCGGGCGGCAGATGCTGGACGCCGGGGCGTCGGGCTCGGCCGCCGTGCTGCTGGAGCGGGCCCGGGGGCTCGCGGCCGACGAGGACCGGGACGAGGTCACCGTGCAGCTGGCCATCGCCCAGGCCGAGTCCGGGCGGCTCGACGAGGCGGCCGCCCTGCTCGACGACCTCCCGCCGGCCCCCGTCGGGTCGCGTGCCGCGGAGGAACGGGCCCAGGCGCACACCCAGGTCGCGTGGGTGGCGACCATGGCGGAGCAGCAGGAGGAGGCCCGCCGCCGGATCCGGGCGGCCCGCGCGCTCCTCGGGACCTCCCCGCGCCCGGAGCAGGAGGCCGCGCTCGCGGTCGTCGAGGGGCACCTCGCGCTGCTGCCGGAGCAGGACGGCCGGGGCGGCGAGGACGGCCTCGGGCTCCTGGAGGAGGCGGAACGTTCCGCCCGGTCCGCCGCGCTCACCGCGGAGCAGCGCGGCCGGCCCGTGGTGGCCTGCCAGGCCTGGCAGCTGCTGGCCATGCTGTCGCGGGAACGCGGCTTCGACGAGGCCGACGCCTGCCTGGAACGGATGCTGGCCGTCGCCGAGCAGCACCGGCTCGCGGTGTACCGGGCGGAGGCCCTGGTACGGCTGGGAACCAACGCGTTCATGCGCACCGGCGAGGCGACCCGCCTGGAGACCGCCCGCACCGCGGCCCACGAACTCGGTTCGCTGGCGCTGCTCCAGGCCGTCGACGGGTTCCTCGCCATGCAGAGCGTGCTGGGCGGGCGATGGGAGCGGGCCCGGGGCATCGTCGAGCGGTCGGTGGAGGCCAGCGCCCGCCTGCAGAACCTGTCGACCCACCGCTACCTGCTCCTCGTGGACGCCACCCTCGCCGCCCACCAGGGCCGGGCCCGCGAGCAGGACCGGGCCCTGCTCCGGTTCCGCCGGGCGGGCGGCGAGGAGTCCATGCTTGTGCCCCTCCAGCGCGGCCTGTGCCAGGCCGTGGGCGCGCTGATGGCGGAGGACCGCCCCCGGGCGAAGGCCGAGCTCGACGCGGCGCTGGCCTGGGAGCGGGAGCACCCGAGCTTCTTCTACCTCAGCGGCCGCTACGGGCTCGGCCCCCTGCTGCGGATCCTCGACGGCGAGGACGGCGGCCCGCAGGCGTACCGGGAGGCACTGGCCTCGCCGGGCGGGCAGCTGGCCTGGAACCGGATGTTCCTCGGCATGGCGGAGGCGGTGCTGCGCGGCCGGGACGGAGACCCGGACGGCGCGGGGCGCGCCGTGGAGCGGGCCGGCCGTGCGGCGGCGGTGTTCCCGCAGGCCTGGCACCTCGCCCTGCGGCTGACCGCCGAGGCGGCGCTGGCCGATGCCTGGGGCGAGCCGGTCGCCTGGCTGCGGACCGCCGAGGAGTACTTCCACGAGGCGGGCGTACCGGCGGTGGCCGGGGCCTGCCGGGCCGTCCTGAGGCAGGCCGGGGCCAGCGTCCGCCAGCGCCGGGGCGGCCGCGAAAGGATCCCCGCGGGCCTGCGCGCCGCGGGCGTCACCCCGCGCGAGTACGAGGTGTTCGTCCTGCTCGCGGAGCGGCCCGGCAACCAGCAGATCGCCCAGCGCCTGTCCATCTCGCCCCGCACGGTGGAGAAGCACATGGCCAGCCTGATGGTCAAGACCGGCTCCGCGGACCGCGCCGCCTTGTGCGCCCTGTCGACGGAGTGCGCGGACACCCCCTAGCCGCCGGCCCGGACCGCGCCGGTCATGGGGGGCACCCCCGTCAATGTGGGGGTCCCGCCCCCTCCTGTGGGGGCCCGGCCCCCCATGACCCGGTCACGGGCGGCACGACTGTGCGGGCCCGGCACCGATGTGGGACGCGTACGGTGCCGCGGATCATCGAGGGGACCGACCCGCTCCCGCCACCCCACGGAGGTCCGCCCGATGCCGCGTCCGTTCGCGCACCCCGCAGCCTCGTCCGCCGCGCTCAGGTTCTCCGTCCTCGGCCCGCTCGCGGTCCACCGCGACGGCCGGGCGCTGCCCCTCGGCCCGTTGAAGCAGCGGGTCGTGCTGGCGACCCTGCTCGGCTCCGTCAACAGCCCGGTGTCCGTGGACGCGCTGACCGACGCGGTCTGGCAGGAGGACCCGCCGCGCACCGCCCGCAAGAACCTCCAGGTGTACGTGAGCGCCCTGCGCACGCTGCTCGCCGACGACGGGCCGGACCGGCCGCGCCTCACCCACACGGGCGGCGGATACGTGCTGCGCGTGGCGGAGGACGAGCTCGACCTGCTGCGGTTCCTCTCCCTGGTGCGCGACGCCGAGACGCAGGCGCCCCGCGAGGCCGCACGACTGCTGCGCCAGGCCCTCGATCTGTGGCAGGGACCGCCGCTGGGCGACGACCTGAGGCAGTCGCCCCGGCTGGCCGAGGAGGCCGAGCGGCTGGAGCTGCGCCGTCTGACCGCCTACGAGAGCTGGGCGGAGGCGGAGCTGGAGGTCGGCGGCGCGCCGGCGGTGGCCGAGGGGCTGCGCGACCTCGTGGAGCGCCACCCGCTGCGGGAGCGGCTCCGGTCCGCCTGGATGGGCGCCCTGAGCGCGGCCGGCCGGCAGGCCGAGGCGCTCGCGGCCTACGACGACTACCGCCAGCTCCTCGCCCGGGAGCTGGGCCTGGAGCCGGGCGGCGCCATGGCGGCGCGCTACCGGAGGATCCTCGCGGGCGACGACCGGTCGCGGGCGGGCGCGGCCGCCCCCCGGCGGGCCGCCCGGCCGCCGGCCGTGCTGCCGCCCGACCTCGTCGACTTCACCGGACACGGCGGGGAACTGCGCGACCTCGTCGACCTCCTGGAGGACGACGTGGCCGGCCGGGTCGTCCTGGTGTCGGGCCCCGCCGGGGCCGGGAAGACCACCCTCGCCGTACGGGCCGCCCACCGGCTCGGCGACCGGTTCCCCGACGGGCGGATCTGCCTCTCCCTGCGTGACGCGGAGGGCCGTCCCCGCCCGCTGCCGGCGGTGCTCGCGGAACTCGGCGAACGGACCGGCCGCGGCGGGCCGTCCGGGCCCGAGGCGTGGCGGGAGTGGCTGGCGGAGCACCGCGTGCTGGTGGTCCTGGACGACGTGCCCGACGAGAGCGCGGTCCGGCCCCTGCTCCCGCACGGCGGGCGGGGCAGGCTGCTGCTCACCGCCCGCGGTCAGCTCGGCGGTCTGGCGCCGGTGCACCGGATCTCCGTCCCGCCGCTCGGCACCGCCGAGTCGCTGCAACTGCTCGCGGGGCTCGTCGGCCGGGACCGGGTGCGGGCCGACCGGGAGTCGGCCCTGCGCATCGTGCGGGCCTGCGGCGGCTCGCCGCTCGCGGTCCGGGTGAGCGGGATGCGGCTCGCCGTGCTCCGCCACCTGCCGCTGCGGGAGTTCGCGGACCGGCTGACCGACCCGGCGGGGGCGCTGGACGAACTGACCTCCGGGGACGTGTCCGTGCGGCGGTGGCTGGCCAACGGCTGGGAGGCGCTGCCGCGGGAGTGGGGCCGGGAGGCGGGACGACTGGCGGCGGGCACCGGGGAGGGCCCCTTCGGCGTGACCGAGGCGGCCGAGGCCCTCGGCTGCGACGAACGGCACGCCGTACGGGTGGTGGAGGCGCTCATCGACGCGGGAATGGTGACCTCGCCCTGCGGCGAGGTCACCGCGCACGCGGCCCAGTACGAACTGCCGCACCTGATACGTCTCTACGCGCGCGCCTCCGGACTCGGGACCCCCGTCCTGGCCCCGGGCTGAGCGGTGCCCCCGGCCGGTCCCGGCCGTCCCCCCACACGGGCGGCCGGGACCGGCCCGGGAGGTCAGGCGGCGGGCTCGCCGTCGTCGTGGTGCGCGACGACCTCGGCGCCCGCCCTCCGCTTCGGCCGCGTCCGCGTCCGCGCGGCCGTTTCCCCGGCTCTTTCCGCTCCGGGGAGGGCGGCCCACGCGCAGCCGCCCGCCAGCAGGAGGACCAGCCCCGCCGCCGCGATGACCGTGTCGACGGGACCGAACCGGAGCCCGCCGAGCGAGACCTCGGTGCCCCGCAGCACGGATCCGGCGAGCCAGCCGGACAGGGCGGCGGAGAGGATCGACGCCAGTCTGGTCACCGGGTAGAACACGGCCACGACCCGCCCCCGGTAGTCCGGGGGCGCCGCCGCGAGCAGCAGCGGCGACATCGCGGTGTTCAGCAGGGTGAGCGGAACGGTGAACACGAAGAGCAGGACGACACCGCCCGGGAAGCCGGTCTGCCGGGAGTAGGCGACCAGCAGGACACCGCTCACCAGCAGGCTGAGCCAGGTGGTCCTGCGCGCGCCGAGCCACTGCACCACCCGGCCTCCGCTCAGCGCTCCCGTGATGCCGCCCACGCCCATCGCCATGCCGAGATATCCGTAGAGGTGCGCGTCCGCGTGGAGGTTGCCGGTGGCGAAGAAGACGTTGAGGGTGCCCAGCGCGCCCATCCCGAACTGCCCGATGACGGTGAGCAGGAGCAGCGCGACCAGGAACCTGCTGCCCGCGAAGAAGCGCACCCCGTCCGCGAACTCCCGCGCCCAGCTGCCCCGTGGCCGGGCGGCGGGTTCGCGGGCCCCGCCCGCCGCGGCGGGCACCCGGCCGTCCCCGCGCGCGCCGACGGAGCGGATCGCGAGGTAGGACACCGCGTACGAGAGGCCGTTGAGCAGCAGGGCCCACTGGAGTCCGGCGGTGAACAGCAGCGGCGCGGCGAGGGGTGGGCCGATGATCCAGGCCGTCTCACCGGTCGCCTGCCCGATGCCGGCCGCCCGTGCCCGGTCGGCGTCCCCGGACACCAGGTCCGCGAGGACCGCGAAGCGCGCCGGGGAGAAGAACTGGCCGGCCGCGTTGAGCACGAGCACGGTCGTGTAGATCAGGGCCAGCCACACACCGGTGGGCAGCGTGCCGGCCGGCAGCAGGGTGAGGGCGGTCAGCACGGCCACCAGGGCGCCGCGCAGCACCTCGGAGCGCAGCATCGTGGCCCGCTTGTCCCAGCGGTCGACGAACACGCCCGCGAGGGGGCCGATGACCAGGACGGAGACGCCCGAGGCCATCACGATGCCGCTGACCGCCACCGGCGCCCACGACTCGTCCTTCGCCAGCACGGTCGCCACCCACAGCACCAGAGTCGTGCTGAAGACGGCGTCCCCGACGGACGAGACGGCCTGCCCGAACCAGAGCCGGGTGTAGTCGCGGTTGATCAGCGTCAGCCGCGGCCTCATGACGGCCTCGGCGAGGAGACGACGAGTGCCATGAGGGCGGTGACCAGGGTCGTGTGGTACGCCTTCGCGAACGACTCCCCGGCCGGGGCCGACGGGTGCGCCGCCAGCGCCGCCGACCGGCCGGGGATCGCCCCGCCGGGCCGCTGGGCCCGCACCAGGCACTCCACGGCCGCGGCCCCCGACGACGTCTCCAGCGGTTCGCTCCCCAGGATGTACTGGGTGAGGACCAGCTCGGCGGCCAGGTCCCACCGGTGGTGCGCGACGCAGTGGCGCAGCATCCGGTCGACCAGGTCCCGGGCGTGCTCCAGGTCCTGTCCGGCCAGCCCCGGGGCGGTGCGGCCGAAGTCGCCGAGGTAGAAGGCGGTGTGCGTCAGGGCGTACGCCTGCGGCTCGGTGAGCGGGGCCCCGTCCTGCGCGGCCGTGTCCGCCGGCTCGGCGGCGCGGTAGGCGACCAGCGGGCTGAGCGGGAGGAGTTCGGCGTACGGCTCGACGGTGTGGCGGACGCCCGCCTTGTCGGCGTAGTGGCGGATCTCGACGCGCTGGTAGGCGGACTTCCCCTGCGGCGAGAGGAAGCCGGGGTGGAGGGCCGCGAGCGTCGCCCGGACCTGGGTCCCGTCGATCGCGTCGGGGGCCAGCGCGCCGTAGATCAGCGCGTAGGTGGACGCGTACGCCGGGACCTCGGCGAGCAGCCGCGGCAGGCCCGGGTCCTGCCAGAGCCCCCGCACCAGGGCCCGCGCGCCGTCCAGTGCCTGCGTGGGCTCGGGCAGGCGGGACGCGCAGTGGCAGAGCAGCGCCAGTTCGAGCGCCGCCTTGGCCTTGGCGAGGGCCGTCGGCGGGGCGCTCGCGGAGAACGGGTCGAAGTGGTCCACGTTCGCGCCCAGCCAGCCGAGCGCGCCGGCGGCGAGCCGCTCCAGGGGTGCGGACATGGTTACAGGCGCCCCGTCTCTTGCAGGTAGTCGAGCAGCGCCGTGTCGACGGAGTCGCGGAACCTCGCGAGCGTCCGCGCGTCCTCGTCGTAGCGGTAGAGGTCCTGGCAGGCGATCCAGCGGTCGCGGGTCTCCTCGCCCGGCTTGTAGCCGTCCGTGACCGTGCCGACCTCCCAGTCGGGCTTGCCCGCCGTCTCCCAGCAGCTGGCCAGGGTGCCGTCCGCGCTCACCACCGCGCCGTAGCGTCCGTCGGTGTGACCACAGGTCACGCACGTCTGGCGGGCGCCGGGGCGGCCCACGGTGAAGCCGAGGTCGAGCGCGCGGCGCTGCCAGCGGGTGAAGGCGGCCGGCAGTTCACCGGTGTGCAGCAGGCTGTTGGTGTAGCCGACGCCCACGTCGCCGATCCGGGCGAAGTACAGCGTGCACCGGGCGGGGTCGAGCGAGGCCGCGAGCCGTTCGATCAGGGCGTCGACGCCGTGGAAGGTCTCCTGGGAGACGTTCACCCGCAGCATCCACTGGAGCGGCGTGGCCTCGGTGGCCTTGGCGATGTTGCCGACGATCTTGTCGAAGGTGGCGCCGCCGTCCGCCCGGCCGATCCGGATCCGGTCGTGGTCGGCGCGGTCGCCGTCGAAGGTGACCTGGACGGAGGTCAGTCCGCGGTCGGTGAGCTTGCGGGCGAGGGACGGGGTGAGCAGCGTGGCATTGGAGATCATCCAGGCCGAGGTCGGCGCGATCTCCGCAGCCCGCTCCAGCAGTTCCAGGCAGCCGCGCGGGTTGAGCAGGGGCTCCCCGCCGAAGAGCAGGATCTTCAGCTTCTCCAGGCCGACGGCGGCCATCTGCCGCTCGGTGAAGGCGAGGATGTCGGTGATGGTCTCCGAGGTGAGGCGGGTGCGGCCGATCCGGGGCGGCCGGCTCCCGCCCGCCTCGTCCTGGGCGGTGTTCTGGAAGCAGTACCCGCAGCCCAGGTTGCAGTGGGTGCTGGTGAGGACGGTCAGCGCGTAGGAGCCGATCCGCCCCGGGGTGAGCATGCCGGTCTCGTGCAGCCGCCGTTCGGCCTCGGGTCGCAGGCCCCCGTCGGCGGTGACGTGCCGGTCGCGGAGGCGGGCGACCCCGCCCGGACCCAGGAACCACCAGTTCCGCTCGCCCTTCAGGAGGCGGGCGCCGGAGGGGAGGGGCGCGGGGTTCCGGGTGTCCGGCTCCGCCGCTGCCGGGCCCGTGGCCGGTCCGAGCCTCACGGGGAGGCCGATGCTCACTGCTTGGTCGATGCTCACAGGGTCTCCCGTAGGGCGGTTGCCGCCGTCAGGGCGGGCTCTTTGGTCCGGCCGCTGGTGACGATCAGCGTCATCAGCGCCACGACCAGGGTCACTTTGTAGGACTTGCGGAAGTACTCGACGGGCGTGGCGTCCGCCGGGAGCCGCTCGCCGGCGGAGCGGCCGGGGATCGCCCCGTCAGGGGCCTGGGCCGAGGCGAGCATCCGCAGGCCGGCCGCCCCGGAAGGGGTGCGCAGCGGATCCGCGCCCAGGCAGAACTGGGCGATCATCAGCTTCGGCACGACGTCCCAGTCGCCCAGCCCCACGCAGTGGTCCGTCAGGCGTTCCACCACGCGCAGGGCCCGCGCCCGTTCCGCCTCGGGCAGGAAGAGGTCGCACAGGCCGAAGTCGCTGAGGTAGAAGAGGGTGTGCGCGACCTGGCAGGCGTCCAGGTCGGCCACGGGCAGCGTGGCGGCGAGGGGCAGCGGACTCGCCTCGTACAGCTCCTCGTACGGGGCGAACCGGTGCGGGGCGCGCGCGAGATCGGCGTAGTACCGCGCCTCCAGATGCAGGAACGGAGGCTTCCGGTCAGGCGTCAGGTAGTCCTCGGCCGCCAGCCGGGCCAGCAGGGTACGGGGCGCGTCGGTGGTGGGGCCGGCCGGCGCCCCCCCCCCCCCCCACCAAAAAAAAAAAAAAGCCTGTATACAAAACAGCCCCACCAGCCACCGGAACACTTGCCCCTGACACAACTCTAAAACAACAACGATCACCACTGCCA
>NZ_JBBDHD010000141.1:0-16105 GCF_044129415.1 Streptomyces racemochromogenes | reverse complement strand
GGAATGTACTGCGTGGCCGCATCACCCGCACCACCACCCGGACCCGCAGGAACCGGCGGAATGTACTGCGTCGCGGCGTCGGCCGCGCCGCCCGTCGGGCCTGCCGGGACGGGCGGGACGTACTGCGTCGCCGCGTCCGCCGGCCGGCCGCCGCCCGGGCTCGGGGCCGGCGGGGCGAACGGAGCCGGGGTGCCGGGGTACGGGGGCGCGGCCGGGGTTCCCGTCAGCGTCGGGACGACCTGGGTCTCGGCCCCCGCCACCATGGCCCCCGGCACACCCGGGCCCGCCGGGGCGGGCGGGGCGTACGGGGGCGCGGGTGCGGCGGGGCCCACCTGGGGCACGTACTGGGTGGCCGCCTCCGCCACCGGCGGGGCGTACGGCGCGGCGGCACCCGGGACCGGCGGCACGTACTGCGTCGCCGCGTCGGGCACCGGCGGGTAGCCGTAGCCGTGCGGGGCACCCGGCCCCTCGTAGCCCGGCCCGGTCTGCGGGTAGCCGTACGCCGGGCCGCCGGGCTCCGGCGGCGGGACGTAGGCGGGCTGGACCGGCCCGCCCCGCCGGTCGTAGCCGGACTGGTCCTGCGCCGGCTGCTGCGGCGTCCCGTACGCGGGCGCCGCCCAGGGCTGCCCGGCCTGCGGCGCCCCGGGCTGGGGGACGCCCCCTTGTCCGTTCTCCGTCACCGGGACTCCCTCTCGCCTTCTCCGACGTCCGCGCTCCGTGGGCGATCCGCGCAGCCGTCGGGTCACGCTACCCGGTCACCGCGTGCCGACGTCAGGCCACCTGAACCTCCAGCCTCGCCCCGAACTCCCGCACCGCCGGTTCCTCCCGGTACGGCTCCAGCCGCGCCCGGAAGTCGTCCAGGTACTCCGCGCCCCGCCGCGAGCGCAGCGTCCCCAGCAGTTCGGCGGCCTTCGCCGCCGTCTGGCAGGCCTGCTCGACCTCCCGCTGCTGCACCTGGGCCGCGGCCAGCAACAGCAGGCCGATGGCCCGCCGGCGGGCCTTCGTCACGGGCAGCCCGCGCAGCGCCTCCTCGGCCCGCTTGCCGGCCGCGTCGGCCTGGCCGAGGTCGCGGTGGCAGTGGGCGAGCTCGTCCGCGAGATAGGCCTGGTCGAAGTGGCGGATCCACACCGGGTCGTCCCCGGACTCCGGCTCGGCCCGCTCCAGCGCCGTCACCGCCCGGCCCGACAGCACCGCCGTGGAGCGGGCGTCGCCGAGCAGCGCGTGCCCGCGCGCCTCCGCCGCGTAGAACATGGCCTCCACCCTCGGGGTGACCTGCCCGCGCGTGCCCTCCTGCGCGGCCCGCGCCAGCTGCGCGATCTCCCTCGGGTTGCCCAGCTCGGCCGCGAGGTGGCTCATCGACGCGGCCAGCACGTAGCCCCCGTACGCACGGTCACCCGCCGCCTGGGCCATCCGCAGCGCCTGGATGTAGTAGCGCTGGGCGAGCCCCGGCTGGCCGGTGTCCACCGCCATGTACCCGGCGAGTTCGGTGAGCCGGGCCACCGCCGCGAACAGGGCGCGGCCCACCGGCTCCCGGTACGAGCCGCCGATCAGCCCGGAGACCACGGAGTTGAGGTAGTGCACGACCACCGGCCGCACGTGCCCGCTGCCGAAGCGGTGGTCGAGGTCGGTCAGCGCCTGCGTCGTGGCCCGGACGGCCTCCACGTCGGACATCCCGACGCGCGAGCCGCCGTTGCGGGCCACCTGCGGATCGGCCCCGGTGATCAGCCAGTCGCGGCTGGGCTCGACGAGCGCGGACGCGGCCACGCTCGACCCGGAGAGGAAGTCGCGGCGTCCGACGTCGCTGCGCCACAGCTCGCAGACCTGCTCGATGGCGCCGACCACGGTCGGGGAGAACTGCAGGCCGACCCCGGAGGCGAGGTTCTTGCCGTTGGCCATGCCGATCTCGTCGATGGTGACGGTCCGGCCGAGTTTGCGCCCCAGCGCCTCGGCGATGATGCCGGGCGCCCGGCCGCGCGGCTGCTGGCCGCGCAGCCAGCGGGCCACGGAGGTCTTGTCGTAGCGGAGATCGAGGCCGTGCTCGGCCCCGCACATGTTGACGCGCCGGGCGAGCCCGGCATTGGAGCACCCGGCTTCCTGGATGAGCGCCTGCAGCCGTTCGTTGGGCTGGCGGGCGACGAGAGGCCTGGCTGCCATGAAAACCCCCTGAGACGCGGGTGATCGTTGGAATGATCACTTCCCGCCTGAAGTGCGGAGAATCTTCCTCTCTGCGACGTGTCGTTACCCACCGGCCGCGCCCCGGCCTCCTACGCGCCCCCGCGCGTGCACCCGTGCGCCCCGCGTGCAGGATCGATGCACCGCGGGCCCGCGCGTTTATCCCCGTAACCCCCGGTGACCCCGGGAGTTGTGCTGCACGTGGAAGAGACCATCGGAGTCACGGAGACCGCACCCATCCCCCAGCAGCGCGGCGAGCTGCTGCTCGACCATGCCGTGCGGTACGTGGAAGAGCGGCACTGGGACGTCTTCGCCGGTACCTGGCTGGAGCCCGGCGACGGCCGGGAGCTGTGCTCCTGCGGGGTCGCGGACTGCCCGGCGCCCGGCGCGCACCCGGCGGTGAAGGACTGGCGCTCCCTGGCCTCCGGCAGCGCCGTCGGGGTGCGGCGGATCTGGGGCAAGCACCCGGGCGCCTCCATCCTGCTGCCGACGGGCCGCACCTTCGACGCCCTCGACGTGCCGGACTCCGCCGGCTTCCTCGCGCTGGCCCGGCTGGAGCGGATGCAGCGCACCCTCGGCCCGGTCACCCTCACCCCCGACCACCGCATGCTCTTCTTCGTCCTGCCGGGCGCCGGGGCGAAGGTGCCGGACCTGGTGCGCAAGCTGGGCTGGCTGCCGCACGCCCTCGACCTGACCACGCGCGGCGAGGGCGAGTACGTGGCGGCGCCGCCGACCCGCTACGGCGGCAAGGGCCCGGTGCAGTGGGCCCGCAAGCCCACGCCCGCGAACCGGTGGCTGCCCGACACCGAGGAGCTGATCGACGCCCTCGCGTACGCGTGCGGCAGCGAGGCGGCCGGGGCCCGGGGCCGCCGCAAGGCTTAGCCTGCGGCCGCGTCACCCGCTGACATTCGTGTCCGCAAGTTCATGACATTCGTAACTGCTGCGCCCTCTCCCCGTCCTCCTATGGTGAGGAAAGTACGACCACGGGGACGAGAACGAGAGGCAGGCGCATGCCGGACCAGGGCTATGCGGCGGGCGGTAGCGGTACGGGCGGGACGGACGGCGCGCGATCCGCGCCGGCGGCCGCGGCCGTGCGGATAGAGGGACTGTGGAAGCGCTTCGGCGAGCAGGTCGCCGTCGGGGGGATCGACCTGGAGCTGCCGGCCGGCCGCTTCATCGGCCTCGTCGGTCCGAACGGTGCCGGCAAGACCACCACGCTCTCGATGGTGACCGGACTGCTGCGCCCGGACATGGGCAGGGTGACGGTCGCCGGGCACGACGTGTGGGCCGACCCGGTCGAGGTGAAGCGGCGCATCGGCGTGCTGCCCGAGGGCCTGCGCATGTTCGAGCGCCTCTCGGGCCGTGAACTCCTCGGCTACATGGGCCGCATGCGCGGACTGCCGGGCGAGGAGACCGACAAGCGGGCCACCCAGCTGCTGGACGTCCTCGACCTCGCGGGCTCGCAGCACAAGCTGGTCGTCGACTACTCGACGGGCATGCGCAAGAAGATCGGCCTGGCGGCCGCCCTGCTGCACAACCCGGACGTCCTCTTCCTGGACGAGCCGTTCGAGGGCGTCGACCCGGTGTCGGCGCAGACCATCCGCAGGGTGCTGGAACGTTACACCGCGTCCGGCGCGACCGTCGTCTTCTCCTCCCACGTGATGGAGCTCGTCGAATCGCTCTGCGACTGGGTGGCCGTCATGGCGGCCGGCCAGATCCGCGCGGCCGGTCCGCTGGCCGACGTACGCGGCTCCGCGCCCTCCCTGCAGAGCGCCTTCCTCGAACTCGTCGGCGCCCGCGACCACGCCGCCGGCGACTCCCTCGACTGGCTCGGCGGCGCCCGATGAGCGCCACCGCCGAGGCGTCCCTCACCCCCCTCTTCGTGCGCCTCAAGCTCTCGCTGATGCGCAACGGCCTGAAGGGGTCCTCGAAGCGCAAGGCCGTCTGGATCATCAGCCTGGTGATCTCGCTGGCCTTCTCCGCCGCCGCCACCCTGGGCCTGGCCCTCCTGCACGGGCACGCCCACGCGAGCACGGCCGTCGTCCTGATGGGCGCGATCCTCGCGCTGGCCTGGACCGTGATGCCGCTGTTCTTCCCGACCGGCGACGAGACCCTCGACCCGAGCCGGCTGGTGATGCTCCCGCTGCGCCCGCGTCCGCTCGTACGGGCCCTGCTGGCCTCCTCGCTGGTCGGGATCGGCCCGCTGTTCACGCTCTGCCTGGCCGTCGGCTCGGCGGCCGCGGTGGCGTCCGGCGCCGCCGGCGTCGTGGCGGCGGTGCTCGGCGCCCCGCTGCTCCTGCTCGGCTGCGTGGCCCTCGCCCGGGCGGTGGCCACGGCGAACGTACGGCTGCTGACCAGCCGCAAGGGCCGCGACCTCGCCCTCCTCAGCGGTCTGCTGATCGCGATCGGCGCCCAGCTGGCCAACTTCGCCAGCCAGCGGCTCTTCCAGCAGGGCGGGCTGTCGGCGCTGGAGCCGGTCGAGGCGGTCGTCCGCTGGCTGCCGCCGGCGACGGCGATCGGCATGGTCGACTCGGCGAGCGAGGGAGCCTACGCGCGGGCCGCCGCCCAACTCGCCCTCACCCTGGCCGCCCTCGGCCTCCTCCTCTGGTTCTGGGAACGGAGCCTGACCAAGCTGATGGTCACCCCGGACGGCTCGACCCTCGCGGCGGCCAAGCCGGAGAAGGACCGCGGCACCGGCGGCTTCTGGGCCTTCCTCCCGGGCGGGCGCACCGGCGCGGCGATGCAGCGCACCCTGCGCTACGTGGTGCGCGACCCGAAGACGAAGGCGGCGTGGGTGTCGGCGCTGGCCGTCGGCATGATCGTCCCCGTCCTCAACGCCGTCCAGGGCACCGGATCCGTCTACCTGGCCTGCTTCGGCGCGGGCATGCTCGGCGTGCAGATGTACAACCAGTTCGGTCAGGACACCTCCGCCTTCTGGATGGTGGCGCAGACGATCTCCTCCCCGCGCGACGCCTTCGTGGAACTCCGCGCCCGAGCCGGGGCGCTGGCCCTGGTCACCGTCCCGTACACCGTCCTCGTCACGGTCGTCACCGCCGCGCTGGTGGGCGACTGGGCGCAGTTCCCGGCCGCTCTGGGCCTGGGGCTGGGCCTGCTGGGCGCCATGCTGTGCACGGGCGCGCTGGCCTCGGCCCGCTTCCCGTACTCCATCCCGACAGACGGCGCCTTCAAGAACGTGGCCCCGGGCCAGGCGGGCCTGGCGTGGCTGGGCATCTTCGGCGGCATGCTCACTTCGGCGGTGGTCTCCTCGCCCGTGATCGCCCTGGCGATCTACGTCAGCCTGTCGGACGCCCCCGCCGGCCTGGTCTGGCTGACCCTCCCGGCGGGCCTCGCCTGGGGCACCCTGGCCGCGTGGACGGGTCTGCGCCTGGCGGCGCCGACGGTCGCGCGCAAGCTCCCGGAAATCCTGACGGCGGTCAGCAAGGGCTGACCCCCCACCCTCCCCGCAGGGGGCGGCAGGCCCAGGCCCGCCGCCCCCTGCGGCGTTCCCTGGCCGGATCTGTGTATTGCCCCCCGAGCCGCGTTTGCCGCTACGGCCCCACCGTGCAAAAGTGCGTTCGATTCACACAGGTTGGGGGGAGTTCGGGTGGGGTTCGACGAGGAATGGCGGCAGCTGCGCGAGGGCGCCGCCGAAGCTGCCGGCCCGACCGCCGCGGCGGAAGCACCGGAACGGAACCGGGTGGCGGAGTTCGCCGGGCGGCTGGCCGAGTTCCGGGAACGGCCCGTGCTGGTGCCGTTCGACGAGCGGGGCGGACTGTGGACGTCCCGGCTCGGTGGGCTGGACTGGATCTGCGCGTTCTCGGACGAGGAGACGCTGGCCGGGTTCGCCCGGGCGAGGGGCGAGACGGACCGCGCCTGGGAGTACCACCGGGTGCTCGGCGCGCGCCTGCTGGACGAGGTGATACCGGCGCTGGACTTCGGGTGCGGAGTCGCGTGGGACGCGGCGGGCCCGGACGGCGTGCTGTTCCCGCCGGTCCGCGGCGTCGTCCCGGATTCCGCCGCGCTGGACGCAGGGACGGCCGCGTGAGCGGGGAACAGGGCGAGCTCGACGTGTCGAAGGCGGCACTCGCGCAGATCGCCAAGGGCATCACGGACACGCTGGCGGAGCTGCGGGAGCTCGGTCCGGCCGGACTGGGGAACACGGGCGGCGGCTTCACCCAGCTGAAGCTGACCGGTCTGCAGAGCGGACACCAAGCGCTGACCTCGCAGTTGGACGCCTTCTGCGAACGGTGGGGCTGGGGCGTGCGCTCCCTGGTCCAGGAGGCCAACCGGTTCGCGGCGGGTGTGGGCCTGTCGGCCGGGCTCGTGCACGAGCAGGACCAGTACGTCCAGGGCGGTTTCAAGGTGCTGGCCAACGCCGTTCTCGGCGGCAACCCGTACGCCTCCGAGCAGGAGGTCACGGACAAGGACTGGGGACAGATCCTCGGCACCAACCCGTACACGAACCTGCGGGACGCCGACTACAGCGCGGAGTCCGCCCTCACCTCGGCCGTGAACACCGACCAGGCGTGGCAGCAGACCTGGGACGAGGTCGACCCGAACCCCGACGTCGACCGGAAGCTCGCCGACCTCACCCCCCACCACGACCAGGCGGGCGGTGAGGACCGGTGACGGACTGGGAGTCGCTGGCCGACAAGGGTCTGGGCGCGCTGGAGCACACCTGGACGGCCGCGAAGAAGAAGGCCGGCGAGGGCATCGACAAGGCCACCGACGAGATCGGCGGCATCCTGCACAAGGTCGGCAAGGACCGCTGGGCCGACGACGTCGAGGACCTCGGTGACAGCGTCGCCTCCCACCTCGGCGCGTCCGTCGCGGAACAGCAGTTGGGCCAGACCGAGCAGGCCGACGAGCTCGTCCACGGTTCTGCGGCCGACATCCGCGCCACCGCGGCGCACCTGAAGGACTTCCGGGCCGCCTTCGACCGGGTCGGCCAGGGCATGAAGGGCCTGGACGCCGACAGTTGGAAGGGGGCGGCCGCCGACGCGTTCCGCAAGGCCTTCGCCGTGCACCCGACACAGTGGCTGCACGCGGCCGACGCCTGCCAGAAGGCCGGCGACGCGCTGACCCGGTACGCCGACACGGTGGAGTGGGCGCAGAAGGAAGCCGTGCGGGCCGTCGTGCTCCACAAGAAGGCGCTCAAGATCCATCAGGACGCCGCCGACGCGTACGCCAAGGCCGTGGACACCTACAACGCCACCGCTCTGGCCGGGAAGAACCCGGGACCCGTGCCCGCCAAACCCGACAACGCGGGCGCCGCCGAGGCCAAGCAGGCCCAGGAGATCCTCACGGAGGCCCGCCGCCAGCGCGACGACGCCGCCACCGACGCCGGCCGCGCCCTGACGGCCGCCCTGGAGCACGCCCCGGCCAAGCCACCGCCCCACGAGCAGGCCATGGCACTGGCCCTCGACGCGGCGGCCGCCGGCAACACGGAACTGACCCACCTCGCCGGCGGGGTCGTCAAGGGCACCGCCGGGGTGGTGGACTTCCTGCGCGGGATCACGCCGTACGACACGTACAACATCACCCACCCCGCCGCGTACCAGCAGCACGTCAGCATGACCCTGGCGGGCCTGGTCGCCGCCCCCGCGCACCCGGACCGCGTCGCCGGCGCCCTGCTCGACCCCTTCCGCAAGGACTTCGCCGAGGGAACGGGCCGGCTCCTGCCCGAACTCATCGGCACGGAGGGCTTCGGCGGCGCGGCGAAGGCGGGCACGCGGTCCGGGACCCGGGTGGCGGAAGAGGCCGCGGAGAGCCCGGCGAACAAGGAGGCCCGGGCCGCCCAGCAGGCGGAGCCGGAAGCCTCGGCCCGCTCCCAGGACCAGAAGAAGTGCGACGGGGATCCGGTCGACGTGGCGACGGGGCGCATGGTGCTGCCCCAGACCGACCTGGTCATCCCCGGCTCGCTGCCCCTGGTCTTCTCCCGGACCTTCGAGTCCTCGTACCGCGCCGGCCGCTGGTTCGGGCCGACCTGGGCCTCCACGGTCGACCAGCGGCTGGTGCGCGACGCCGAAGGGCTGGTCCTCGTCCGCGAGGACGGCAGCCTGCTCGCCTACCCGCACCCCGAGCCGGGCGCCGCCGTGCTCCCCTCCCACGGTCAGCGCTGGCCGCTGACCGCGGACGCCGACGGCGGCTACACGGTCACGGACCCCGAGTCCGGACAGGTCCGCCACTTCGCGGACGACGGCGCCCTCATCCAGCTGGAGGACCGCTCCGGCGCCTGGATCGCCTTCGGCTACGACGAGTCAGGCGCCCCGACGACCCTCACCCACAGCGGCGGCCACGAGCTGCGCCTCTCCTCCTCCGCAGGCCGGATCACTGCCCTGTCCCTCGCCGACGGCACGGAGGTGCTCCGGTACGGCTACACGGACGGCCACCTCACGTCGGTCACCAACTCCTCCGGCCGTCCGCTCCGCTTCGGCTACGACGAGCTCGGCCGGATCACCTCCTGGACCGACACCAACGACCGTCACTTCGACTACGTCTACGACGAACGGCACCGCTGCGTCGCCCAGTCCGGCACCAACGGGCACCTGAACATCCGGTTCGCGTACGGGGATGGTGTCACCGCCCTCACCGACTCCCTCGGCCACACCACCCGCTACCTGATCAACGACCGGGCGCAGGTCACGGCGGAGATCGACCCCACGGGCGGAACGACCCGGTCCGCCTACGACGCCTACAACCGGCTCCTGACGCGCACGGACCCCCTCGGCCACACGACGCGCTTCACCTACGACGAGGACGGCCGCCTCACGCACGTGATCCGGCCGGACGGTCGCGAGACCTGGGCGGAGTACGACGCGCTCGGCCTGCCGGTCCGGGTGACCCGGCCGGACGGCCGCACCGTCACCACCACGTATGACGCCGTCGGCAACCGCACCTCGGTGACCGCCCCGGACGGTACGACCACCCGCTTCGGGTACGACGGCCGCAACCACCTCTCCTCGGTGACGGACGCCCTGGGCCACACGACCACGGTGGTCTGCGACCGGGCGGGCAGGATCGTCTCGGCGACGGACCCCCTGGGCGCCACGACCGCCTACGAACGCGACGCCTTCGGCCGCCCCGTTGCCCTCACGGACCCCCTGGGCCGCACCACCCGCCTGACCTGGAGCGTCGAAGGCCGCCTCGTGCACCGTCTGAACCCCGACGGCACGGAGGAGTCGTGGACCTACGACGGCGAGGGCAACTGCCTCACCCACACCGACGAGATCGGCGGGGTCACGGTCTGCGAGTACGGCGACTTCGACCTGCTCACCGCCCGCACGGGCCCGGACGGCACCCGCCACACCTTCACCCACGACACCCAACTCCGCCTCACCGGCGTCACCAACCCCCAGGGCCTCACCTGGCACTACACCTACGACCCGGCCGGCCGCCTCGTCTCGGAAACGGACTTCGACGACCGGACGCTCACGTACGCGTACGACGCGGCGGGCCGCCTGACCGCCCGCACCAACGCCCTCGGCGAAACGACCACCTACACCCACAACGCCCTCGGCCAGCCGGTCCGCAAGGACGCGGCGGGCCTGGTCACCACGTACGCATACGACGCGTTCGACGCCCTGGCCACGGCCACCTCCCCTGAGTCCACCGCCACCTGGCTCCGCGACGCCGCCACGGGCCGCCTCCTCACGGAGACGGTGAACGGCCGCACCGTCGCGTACGGCTACGACCCCCTGGGCCGCCGCACCACCCGCACGACCCCGTCCGGCTCCACGTCCCACTGGACGTACGACGCCGCCGGCCACCGCACGTCCCTGACCACGGCGGGCCGCACCCTCACGTTCGAGCGCGACGCGGCGGGCCAGGAGCTGACCCGCGCCCTGGGCCCCTCCCTGTCCCTCACCCACGAGTACGACGTGACGGGCCGCCGCACCGCCCAGTCGGTCATCGGCGAGGACGGCCGGACCCTGCAGCGGCGCGGCTACAGTTACCGCGCCGACGGCTACCTGACCGGCATCGACGACTCCGTCACCGGCCCCCGCACCTTCACCCTGGACGCGGCCGCCCGCGTCACGGCCGTGGAGGCCGCGAACTGGTCGGAGCGCTACGCGTACGACGAGGCCGGCAACCAGACGAGCGCCTCCTGGCCGACGCAGCACCCCGGTGCGGACGCCCGGGGCGCCCGTGCCTACACCGGCACCCGCATCACCCACGCCGGCGCGGTCCGCTACGAACACGACGCCCTGGGCCGCGTCACCCTCCGCCAGAAGACCCGCCTCTCCCACAAGCCGGACACCTGGCGGTACGAGTGGAACACGGAGGACCGCCTGACGGCCGTCACCACCCCGGACGGCACGCGCTGGCGCTACACGTACGACCCCTTGGGTCGGCGCACGTCCAAGCAACGCCTTTCCGAGTCGGGCGAGATCGCCAAGGAGACCCTCTTCAGCTGGGACGACGCCACCCTCTGCGAGGAGACCACCGGCCGGGTCACCCTGACCTGGACCCACCAGGGCCTGCATCCCGTCACCCAGACGGAACGCATCGACCAGGCCGAGGTAGACGACCGCTTCTTCGCGATCGTCACCGACCTGATCGGCACCCCGACCCATCTCCTGGCCGAGGACGGCACCACGGCGTGGCACACCCGCACGACCCTGTGGGGCACCACAACCTGGAACCGCACGGCAGCGGCCTACACCCCCCTCCGCTTCCCGGGCCAGTACTACGACCCGGAATCCGGCCTCCACCAGAACGTCTTCCGTGCCTATGACCCGGAGACCGCCCGCTACCTGACCTCCGACCCCCTCGGCCTCAAACCGGACCCCAACCCGGCCACGTACATCCACAACCCTCATACGTGGTCCGACCCCCTGGGTCTCACCGCCTGCCCGCCCAAGGGTGAAAAGAGCAACCCGTTCAAGCTGCGGGGAGATGCCGAGCGCGCGGCCTTCGAGGCTGCTGGAGTTCCCTTCGGAACCACTCCTGATGCCGAATGGGTCGTCATGGGTGATAGAACACTGAGGAACATGCCTGGACACGTCTACTCCAGCGACCCGACCCACTGGGGAAATTTCCGGCAGTTCGAAACACCAAACGGCTCTCGTGTCGTTGTCGAACACACCCACGATCCGGCCGGCCCACATTTCCACGCGGGCGGACCGAAGGGGAGTTCACTGGAGGACCAGGCAAGATCTGGAGTGAATTTCGGATGGGACAATTCCGCAGAGGGCTACGAGACCATGGAACGGTACCGAGCAATAGACAAGCCGGGCGGCGACCACCACTTTTTCTACGAGGGGAACTAGATGCGGACCAGCAAGGACAGCCTGCTTGAGCTGATCCGGAACAGCGGCCTTGAGGTGAAATCAGTTCAGGGCAACGATCCCGGCCCGACGGTCGAAACAGCTTGGCGCGCCATGGCGGGATTCGGCGTGGAGCCGAAGGCTTCAGTTCCCCTCAAAGGAGACCTCAGAGAGGTCCATGGACTGTGGCTTGACTACGCCCGCCAGGGGAATGTCATCGCTGACGACGGAACGTTCCTCGTCACCGCTGTCGTGACCGGAAGCTCCGAGATCGGCTGGGTACTCGTACGCCTCACCGATACCACCGATGTCTCTCGCCTCATCGATGACCAGGGGAGAATCGAATTCATCTCCCGGTCCACGTCCGGTCGACACATCTGCGGCGTCACCGCAGAGGAATACGACTACTGGATCATCGCTCTGGATCTCTGACTGCACTCAGGCTGAGGACACCCCTGGGCCGGATGCCTGCGGACCTGTCAGTGGGGGTCGTCAGGTTCGGGGGATGTCGGTCGGTGTGGAGTTGCGGGGTTCGGTGGGGTTGGTCGGGGGCGGGGCGCTCGTCAATCGGTTCGGGTTCGAGGGGTGGGGGCGGCGGGTCTTGGGGAGCGGGCGCCCGAGGCCGTGTTCGCGTTGCCCTGGCCGGGGTGGGAGCGGGGGGTGCACTCCGTCAGTCCCGACGGGGGATTCGCCGTGTTCTGCGGGCAGCGGGCCGTCGGGGTGGGCGGGGAGGTGCCGTGGGAGTACCGGCACGGCTGCTGGGGGCCCGAGCTCGGGCATCCGCGTCCTGGACGCCGCCGACGGCCGGGAACTGGCCCGGCTGCCGCTGGACAGCGCGGCGGCCGGCTCGTACCACGTCTCCCATCCGGACGGGATCCACATGCGCCTGTCCATCGGCATGGGCCAGGACGGCATCCTGCTGCACTGGGCCCGCTGGGACGGCGAGAGGCTGACCGCATGGGACCTGAACGAGAACCTGGACCGGATCCTGGCGGACGTCCATCCGGCGCACGCGGGCTTCCTCACCATCGAGCACTACGGGGCCGACCTGGAGCTCCACGCCCTCGACGGTGACGTCCTCGCCACGGCGCGGCCACCGGCCGACGAGTTCGACGACCGGCCGTGCTGGGACTACGGGTGCGGTTTCGTCGACGCCGACACCGTCATCGTCTCGGTCTCGGACTGCGAGGAATTCCCCGCCCTGGCCGGCCACCGGCTCCTCGACGCGCGGACCCTGGAGGAGCGCGGCCGGGTCTCGTACCCCGACGGGGCGGCCGACGGCAGCGGGGTGCTCCCGCTCGGCGACGGCACCTGGCTGACCTACGACGACGCGGCGCAGACCCTCCACCGCTGGGGCGTGGCGGCCGGGTGACGGTCAGCTCGCGCTCATGCCGCGCTCCGGCCGGCGACCGCCCGCCGCGGCGCGCATCGCGCTGATCCGGCGCGCGGCCTTCAGGAAGAGGTGGTCCGTCAGGCCGTCGTCGGCCAGGGCGGTGCCCGGGCCCCGGGGCACCGTCAATCTTCGGGTGAGGCGGTCGGGGGCGTCCCCGAACGCGTAACGCACCGCCTCCGCGTCCTCGGCGAGCATGCGGAAGTACACGAGCGAAGCGATGGCGCACCTCCTCCTCGGGCAGCGGATCAAGGCCACGGTAGCGTGGGGATCTTCGGTGGCGGTGGTCGCCGGAGTCCTGAAGGTGGGCGGCTGTGGCTGCTGTGGGTGAACCCGACGTCGTGTGGAGCCTGCCGGGTGCGGATGCGGCCGCCGGGTGGCGGGCCCTGTTGTGGACCGTTCGGGTCGAGGGCGGGATCGCCGTACTGCTGGCGCAGGAACGGTTCCTCCGGCGGGATTACGGCGTGTGGCACGCGCGGGAACGCTTCGACGCCGAGGTGGTGTTCGTGTCCGGGGAGGGGGCCGTGCAGCGGCGCGTCCCGCTGCGTGGCGTCGAACCCGGGGCCGCGCACTTCGCCGTGCTGCCGGGAGACCGGTTCCTGCTGGTGCGGGGCCGCTCGCACGAGGGTGCGGAGGGCCGGTGGGAACCGAATGCGGTGGTCCACGGCGCCGACGGGGCCACGGTCGAGCGCGCGTTCTGCGTCGGGGACGACATCCCGGCGCTGGTCACCGACCGGCGGGGCGGCATCTGGGCCGCGTACGGTGACGAGGGCATCTACGGGAACCACCCGCAGACCGCCGCGGGACTGGCCGGCTGGAGCGGCAGGGGACGCCACACGTGGGGGCCGGACGGGCGTCTTCCGGCGTGGCCCCTCGAAGGGCTCGCCGCCGCCACGGAGCGGGAGGCGGTGTGGCTGGCCTGGTACAGCGGCGGCGGAGAGGGCACCCACCTGAGCCGGGTCACCCCCGCGACCGGGGAGGTCGCGACCTTCCGCAGTCCGGCGCACGGCATCGACGGGATCGCCGTGTGCGGCGACCGGGCCGTCGTCAGCCGCCGGGACCACGGCAAGCACTCCACCACCCTGATCCGCGCCGGACTCGGCGCCGACGGCGTGTGGACCGTCGGCGGCGAGGAACGGCTGCGCATGCCCGGGCCCGTCCGCATGCGGTGCGGTCAGGGCCGTGACGGGGTCCTGTGGCTCCGGGCCGGGGACGCGTGGGTACGGGTCCGCGCCTGAGCGGCGCCCGAGGGGCGCCGCCCGGGGCATGGGGCTACGGGCAGCTGACGCGCGTGTCGCCAGGGTCGGTGGTGCAGGTGTCGGTGTTGTAGCCGCCGTCGGCACGGTCGTTGCCGGAGACGCCGTCCACGCTGTCGAGGCGGTCGCTGCCGAAGTTGCCGGTCAGGATGTCGTTGCCGGGGCCGCCGATCAGGTAGTCGTTGCCGTAGCCGCCGTCGACGTTGTCGTTGCCGGGGCCGGCGTAGACGGTGTCGTTGCCGTAGCCCGCGCGGACGGTGTCGTTGCCGCTCAGGGCGCAGATGACGTCGTTGCCGAAGCCGCCGCTCAGGGTGTCGGCGCCGCTCGTGCCGATGATCGTGCAGCCGTGGGCGTTGTTGACGGTGCTCGTGGCCGTGGCCGTGTTGTTGCCGGTCGACGGGTCGGTCTGGGTGGCGGAGGCGGTGGCCTTGTCCGAGAGGGTGCCGGTGGCACGGGGTTCGGCGACGACCTTGACGGTGGTCTGGGCGCCCGGGGCGAGGGTGCCGAGGGCGCAGTTGGCGCTGGTGGCGGTGAGGGTGCAGGTGCCCTGGGCCGGGGTGGCGGACAGGAGGGAGCCGGGGCCGGTGAGGGTGTCGGCCAGGGTGACGCCGGTGGCCGTGGTGGTGGGGCTCGTGTTGGTCACCGTCACGGTGTACGTGGCCTGGTCGCCGATGCTGACGGAGGCGGGGCCGCTCTTGGTGACGGCGAGGTCCACGCCGGGCGGGGGCGGCGGCGTGGTCGCCTGGTAGCGGACCAGGCCCCGGTCGTCGCCGGTGTTTCCGGAGACGACGATCTTCCCGTCGGTCTGGAGGGACACCGCGTTGGCGGTGTCGTAGTACCCGAAGGAGACGTCGGTGTGGACCGTGCCGCCGGTGCCGAAGCCGCTGTCCGGCGAGCCGTCGGGGTTGTAGCGGGCCACGCCGAAGTCGGCCTGGCTGATGCCGGCGGTGACGATCTTGCCGTCGGTCTGGAGGACCAGGTCGGCGGCTCCGTCCAGGGTGTTGGCGCCGAAGTCGGTGATGACCGTGCCGTCACCGTCGAAGGACGTGTCGAGGCTGCCGTCGAGGGGGTTGTAGCGGGCCAGCGCGACGTCGAAGCCGCTGTTGCCCGCCGCGACGATCTTCCCGTTGGGCTGGACCTTGACCCCGTTGGCCACGCCGGGCCCGGGGAAGGGGGTGGTGACCCTGCCGTCGCCGTCGAAGGACGTGTCGAGGCTACCGTCCGGGTTGTAGCGGGCGAGCGTGAAGTCGGAGGCGTTGGAGGGGTAGTTGTACCCGGAGCGGCCCGAGATGACGATCTTGTTGTCGGACTGGAGCGTCACGTCGCGCGCGCCGGCGGAGCCCCCGGCAAAGGCGGTGGTGACCTTCCCGTCCCCGTCGAAGGTGGGGTCGAGGCTGCCGTCGAGGGGGTTGTAGCGGGCCAGCGCGACGTCGGTGCCGCTCTCGCCCGCGGCCACGATGGCCCCGCCGGGCTGGATCACCACGGCGTAGGCCTCCTGCGGGCCGCGGGTGCCGAAGTCGGTGTAGGTGGAGCCTCCGTTGCCGAAGGTCGGGTCGATGCTGCCGTCGGGGTTGAAGCGGGCGACGGTGAAGAACCCGGCGGTGTCGGCTTCGGAGCTGTAGCCCGCCACCACGAGCTTTCCGTCCGGCTGCACCGCCACCGCGTCGGCAGCGTCGTCGCCGCCGCGGAGGTCGGTCGTGATCATGCCGTCGTTGTCGCCGTCGCCGTTGAAGGTGGGGTCGAGGCTGCCGTCGGGGTTGTAGCGGGCCAGCGCCATGTCGGAGTAGCCGCCCGCCGCGGGGACGGTGGTGCCGACCGTGACGATCTTGCCGTCCGCCTGATGACCATGCCGCGGCTCTCGTCGTAGCCGCCGCCCCCGAAGTCGGTGACGACCTTGCCGTCCCCGTCGAAGGTGGGGTCGAGGTCGCCCGCGGCGCCGAACGCGGTCGCGGGCAGGGCCAGGACGAGCGCCAGGCCCGCGGCGGCGGCCGCGAGCGCGTTGCGGCGCGGGGCCCGCG
>NZ_JBBDHD010000140.1:0-16165 GCF_044129415.1 Streptomyces racemochromogenes | reverse complement strand
ACCCCCTCAGGTGATCCGGGCGGGCCGGGCCGGCGGGGGGGGGGGTGGGGCGGGGGGGGGCGGGGCGGGGCGGGCCCCCCCCCCCCGGGCCCGGGGCGGCGCCTGACGGCGGCCGCCCATCTGGCCGTGGCCTACCTGCTGATGGCCTGGTGGCCGCAGGACAACCTCTACCGGCTCGCGGGCAAGCACGACTGGCCCCGGCAGGCGGCCCTCGTCTACGCCTTCAACGTGCCCCTGATGATCGCGGGCGCGGTGGTCGCCCTCTACCTCACCCGCAGGCCGTCCCCGTCCTCCGCCTCCGACGGCTGACCCCGCCCGTCCCCGGCGAAGTCCGCGCCCACCGCCAGGGCCCGTTCCCGCACCAGGGCGTCGGCCGCGTCCAGCACCTCGCGGCTGTGCGCGGCCACCAGCACTCCCATCCAGGGCGCCGGGTCGAAGGCCCCCGTCGGGATCGCCGGCAGGAACACGGCCCCGACCCCGGCGCAGTCCCGCGAAAGCCCGGCGCACACCTCCTCCAGCCGGGCCTCCGGCAGCCGGGCCCCCAGCTCCACCCGGTCCGCGATCCGTACGAGGTGCCCCGCGCCCCGCACCGCATCCAGCCGGGCGGCCACCATGAACGCGGCCGACGGGCCGGTGAGCCGCAGGTTGGCCTCGGTCGGTGCGAGCCGCCCCGCGGCGTCGACGACGAAGTCCACGTCGAACCAGCCCCGGTGGCCGGCCGCCGCCAACTCCCGGCCCACCGCATCGCCGAAGGCCAGCAGCGGGCCCTCCAACGGGGCCGGCACCACCCCGGGGCCCACGGTGGCCCCGCGGTACCCGCCGTCCGCCACGTCCATCAGGGCCGCGCCGACCCGGTGCGGGCGGCCCGCGCCGTCCACGAAGCCGTCATAGGTCAGATCCCGCGGAATACCGGGCTCCGTCGGCCCGTGCACGTACTCCTCCACCAGCAGCGGGCCGCGCGGCAGCCGGCGCGACAGGGCCCGGGCCCCGCCGGCCGCCCGCAGGCCCGCGGGGGTCACCACGGTGGTGCCCGAACCGCCCACGCCGTGCTCCGATTTGAGAACGGTGCTCTCGCCGGCCCGCGCCCGCGCCGTCGCGCGCCGCACCGCCGCCCAGCGGGTGGCCGCCCGCCCCTGCGCGGGCAGGACGACCGCCGGATGGCCGCCCCCCGCCAGGATCCGCGCGAACAGGGCGTGTGCCCGGGACTTGGACTCGTACCGCAGCGCCTCCGGCCGCCACGGCAGAACGGCGAGCCGCGCGTACGGCTCGGTCCGCCCCCACGGCACGAGCGGCAGCCCGCGCCCCCTCACCCGCCGGGCCAGCGCCGGCCGGGCCAGCACCGCCTCCGACAGACCCGGGCCCCGCTCCGCCAGGCCGTCGTACACCTCCACCCCCGGCCCCCAGTCCAGCGTCCGTCCGAGGGCGCCGGTCCACCAGCGCGGCACCGGCCGCGGCAGGACCAGCGCGGCCGGGCTGGGGCTGTAGAAGGCGGCCAGGCAGGCGTAGTCGTGCGCGGGCCGCTGCCCCCCGTCGAGGGAGGCGTCGGCGAACTGGGCGTTGAACTCGGCGACGTTGCCCACGTGCACCGCGGCCTCCCCGCCCGTCCAGGCCCGCGCCCACCCGGCCGGGGGCGCGGGGGCCACCTCGAACCGGACCAGTCCCGGCGGGGAACCGGCCGCCGGGACGGCGCCCATCGCCCGGTAGAAGCCCTCCGCATGGGGGTCCGCGTCGATCAGCATCCGCCGGAAGCCGAGCCCGGCGGCCCGGCGCACGGCGTCCAGGTACAGCAGCCGCCCGACGCCCCGGCCGATGGCCGAGGGCTCCACGAACAGCAGCCCGAGCCGCGCCGGCCCGGCGGAGCCCCGCCCGCCGCCCTCCAGGGAGGCACAACCCAGCAGCTCTCCGCGGGCGTTCTCGGCCACCGTGATCCGCCGGGCCGTCAGCTCCTCCTCCGCGATCCGCAGCTGCGGTGCGCACGCGTCGAGGAACTCCGCGCCGTACCCCCAGTGCGCCTTGGACCGCATGACCAGCGCGGACAGCGCCACCGCCTCACCGGGCCGCGCGGGCCTGGTCTTTGCCATCTCCTGACCTCCCCATGGTCCGGGGCAGGGCCGTGCGATAGATTCGGCCTCCCCACGGCGCGTCCCCGGCCCGTCCTGGGCCCATCCTCGTCCACCGCCCCACCCCCCGTCAGGCAGGCTTCCCCATGAGCGACATCGTCAACGGACTCGGCCGTACGACCGCCTACGGCGCCGTCGGGCTGGTCCTGCTGGTCCTCGGCATCGTCCTGGTGGACGTGCTGACGCCGGGCAAGCTCCCGAAGCAGATCTGGGAGGAGCGCAACCGCAACGCGGCCCTCCTGCTCAGCTCCGCGCTCCTCGGCATCGGCGGCATCGTCTTCACCTCGATCTGGACGACGTACGAGGACTTCGGCAAGGGCCTGCTGTCGACGGCCGCCTTCGGCCTGCTCGGCCTGGTCCTGATGGCCGTGGCCTTCCTGGTGCTGGACCTGGTGACCCCGGGCAGGCTCGGCGCCATCGTGG
This sequence comes from Streptomyces racemochromogenes, assembly GCF_044129415.1. Taxonomy (GTDB): domain Bacteria; phylum Actinomycetota; class Actinomycetes; order Streptomycetales; family Streptomycetaceae; genus Streptomyces; species Streptomyces racemochromogenes_A. Next base: position 13,622 of record NZ_JBBDHD010000140.1, on the reverse strand, counting down.
TCGACCCGGAGCCGCACCCGGCCGTCTGGGTCACGGCCTGCTGCAACCTCGCGGTCGCCGCGATCGTGGCCGCCTCCATCGCCTGACCCCCGGCGTCCGCGCCGCTCCGACGAGAGAGCGCCGCTCCCCTCCGGGGGCGGCGCTCCGCCGTGTCCGGGTGCCCCGGGATGCACCCCCTACGCCAGACCCAGCGCGAACGCCCCGAACCCGGCCGCCAGCACCCCCGCCACGGCCCCGCGGACCGCCGCCCCCCGGCGCCGGGCGCCCGGCGGCGCCTCGAACCGGCGTGCGTGGCGGGCGATCCCCACCAGCACGAGCGCGAACACCGGCAGCCACAGCGCCCGTGCCCCGACCCAGTCCAGTCCCTCGGGCGCCGTCGTCAGCCCGGCCACGGCGCCGCCGGAGAACGAAGCCGGCACGGCCGCCGCCAGCATCGCCGTCTGGTGCCAGCACAGGACGGTCATCGCCGACAGGTTGACCACCACCACCGGCGCCCACAGCGCCGGCCGCTCCAGCAGCCGCGCCAGCCGGTCCCGCAGCAGCATCGCCGCACCGGACTGGGCCGCGGCCAGGGCCAGGACCAGCAGCGACGGCGGGTGCGAGTTGGTCCGCGCCGCCCCCGGCACCCCGACCATCGACGCCGGGTAGTGGAAGGCCGCCAGCAGCACCGCGAACAGCGCCGCCCCGCCCACCAGCAGCAGCCGGGCCCCGCGCCGGCCGATCCGCCCCTCACCCCAGGCCACGCCCAGCTGATAGGCGAAGAGCCAGCCCGGCAGGACGTTCAGCAGGGACAGCCAGGACGGCACCGAGGCGGCGAACGGCCCGTACCGCAGGAAGTCGACCACCGCCACGGACACCAGCAGCGGGGCCGCCGCCCAGCCGCCGAGCCGCCCCCCCGCCCGCACGCAGTACGGGGTCAGCGCCGTCACCACCGCGTACACCCCGACGAACCACAGCGGCTGCACCACCAGGGTCGCCGCCGTCCGCAGCGTGGCCTCCGGCACCCCCGCCGCGTACAGCACCGGCGCGGCCACCGCCCACACCGCCGTCACCCCCAGCACCGGCCGGCCCAGACGCACCATCCGCCCCGCGAGCCAGGCCCGGGTCGAGCCCGTGCGGCGGCGGAAGGAGAGCACCGACGCGTAGCCGCCGACGAGGAAGAAGACGCCGAGCATCTGGAGCACCCAGCTCGCCGGGGCGAGGGCGCCGACGGACGACAGCGGGCTGGCGTTGTGCAGCCCGCCCTCCCGGTCGACGGTGAAACCGCCGAGCAGCCAGTGCCCGGTCGGCACCGCGAGCAGGGCCAGCGCCCGCAGCCCGTCCACCGCCCGGTCCCGGTGGCCGGGCGTCTTCCGGTCGATCCGCCCGGCGGCCCGGCGCAGCGCGGCGACGGCCCCCGCCCGCGCGGCCGTGACCGTCGTCCTCCCGAAGCGGCGCATGCCCTGTCCCCTCTCTCCTCGTGACGGAGAGGAAGGTAGGAAGGCGGTACCCGGCCGCACGTCGGACCGGAGAGCCAAGCCGCGTGTCATACCCCGGTAGGGGGTGGAGGAGGCGGCCGCCGCGGGGGCGTCCCGCCGGCCGCGTCACTTCTGCGCGTGCTCGCCGAGGTAGAACAGCAGCATCACGAAGGCGGCGAACACGTGCGTGCCGGCGATGTAGAAGAAGGCGCGCAGCGCGACGCCCTTCGCCTTCCACTTCTCCTGCTGCGCGGCCGACCGCTGCCCGGCGCCGCCGTGATCCTGGTCGTCTTCCGTCATGACCGCTGGACTCCCTCGACGCTCGGCACAACCCCCGCGAGTCTATCGGGCCCGGGCAGAGCGCCTCCGGGACGCCGGCGGGCCCGCGCCGCTAAGCGGAGTCGCCGGGGCGGACCAGCCCTGCCTCGTACGCGAAGACCACCGCCTGTGCCCGGTCGCGCAGGTCCAGCTTGCCCAGGACCCGCCCGACGTGGGTCTTGACCGTCTGCTCCGCCAGCACCAGGTGCGCGGCGATCTCCTGGTTCGACAGCCCGCGCGCGATCAGCTCCAGCACCTCCGTCTCGCGCGGGGTCAGGCCGTTCAGCCGCAACGCCGGGTCCTTGCGCGGCTTCGGACGGTGCCGGACGAAGTCCGCGATCAGCCGGCGCGTCACCGACGGCGCCAGCAGCGCCTCGCCGGAGGCCACCACCCGCACCGCCGCGATCAGGTCGGCGGGCGGGGCGTCCTTCAGCAGGAACCCCGACGCGCCCGCGCGCAGCGCCTCGTACACGTAGTCGTCGATGTCGAAGGTGGTCAGCATCAGCACCTTCGGCCGGTGGATCACCCCCGGCGGCGGGTCCAGCAGCTCCCGGGCCGCCGACAGCCCGTCCAGCTCGGGCATCCGCACGTCCATCAGCACCACGTCCGGGTGCACGGTGCGGGAGAGCCGTACGCCCTCCCGGCCGTCGGGCGCCTCGCCCACCACGTCGATGTCGGCCTGCGCCGACAGCAGGGCGGCGAACCCCGCCCGCACCATGGCCTGGTCGTCGACGATGATCACGCGGATGGTCAACTGGATCCCCCGGTCCGGGCATCGAGCGGCAGCCGGGCGGCGACCCGGAAACCGCCCTCGGGCAGCGGGCCCGCGTCCAGGGTCCCGCCGGTCAACCGTACGCGCTCGCGCATCCCCACGAGACCGTGCCCCGTCCCCGCGCCCTCCAGCGCCACCACGGCGTCCCGCGCCGGGCCGTTGACCACCAGCACGAGCACCTCGCCGTCCTCCGCGGAGCGGGTCACCGACACCCGGGTCCGCGCTCCCGGCGCGTGCCGCACCACGTTCGCCAGGGCCTCCTGCACGATGCGGTACGCCGACAGGTCCACGGCCGGGACCGCCCGCGCCGCCTCGGCCACGCCCGCCGCCAGCGACAGCTCCACCGGCTGCCCGGCCCGTACGGTCGCCTCCACCAGCTGCTGGATCCGCCCGACCCCCGGCTGAGGGGCACGCTCCCCGCCGCCCGCCGTGTCCCCGCCCTCGGAGCCGTCCCCGCGCAGCACCGTCAGCAGCCGCCGCATCTCGCCCAGGGACTCACGGGCGCTCGCCGCGATGGCCGCGAACTCCTCGCGCACCGGCTCCGCCATGCCCGGCAGCCGGTACGGCGCGGAGTCGGCCTGCACGGTGATCACCGACATGTGGTGGGCCACCACGTCGTGCAACTCCCGTGCGATGCGCGCCCGTTCCTCCAGCAGGGTGCGCCGCGCCCGCTCGGCCCCGCTGATGCTCTCCTGCTCCGCGATCCGCTGCCGGGCGTCTCCCAGCCCGCGCAGCGCCCCGGTCAGCGCCAGCACCACCCCGCTCAGCACGAACTGCACGGCCCCGGTGTTCGTCACCCCGTCCGGTGCGAAGAAGCCGAGCACCACCCCCGCCGCGCCCGTCACCAGCCACACCCCGACGAGGGTCCGCACCGACTCCCGCAGCCCCAGGCAGGCCATCAGCACCAGGTACCCGACCACGGTCATCGGCGGCCACGGCCACGAACGCCCCGCCACCCCGCCGGCGGACGCCAGCAGTACGGCCCCGGTCACGTCCGCCGCCAGCACCACCGCCCAGGCCGGCACCGGCCGGGTCACCGCCAGCAGCAGCGGCACCGTCTGCGCCACGCCCAAGGCCCCTGCCCAGCCGCCGCCCAGCCGGTAGTCGTTGGTCAGCACCGCGATGGTCACGGGGAGCAGCACCACCACGAAGACGGCCGTGACGGCGAAGGGTGCCAGTCGCTGCCAGCGGCGCGGCGCCCGCGCCAGCAGGGGCTCGCCCGCCCTGGCCGGGGTGCGCAGCGCCACCGCGAGTCCGGCGAACCCGCCGCCGGAGTCCCGCCCGCCGGCGCTCGGGCCCCGGGCCCCGGAGCCCGGGCCCGGTGCGTCGGTCGGCGGGGTCTTCCGGGCGCGGCCCGGGACGCGCGGTGTGAACCTCATGATCCGCCAGCGTAGGCGCCCGGCGCCCCTCGGGCGGTGGAGGGCGGACGGATAGGCTGCGCGGCGTCCGGACAGCGAACGAGGGGAGCCGGTGGCATGGGCGGGGCGGCCGCACTCGAAAAGCTGGTACCGGTACTGCTGGCCTTCGGCGGCGGGGTCCTGCTCGCCCGGCGCAAGACCGTCCCGGCGGAGGCCTCCAAGGCCTTCTCCGACTACGCCTTCCTCTTCGCCGTCCCCTGCTACCTCTTCGGCAACATCTACGCCGCCGACCTCGCCGCGCTGTTCGACTGGAGGGCCATCGGCGGCTACGCGGCCGCCGCCGTTCTCGCCGTCCTCGCGGTGGCCCTCGGCGCCGCCGCGTACGGCGTACGGGAGCCCCGCGCCGTGGCGCTGCGCGTGATGGCGGGCGTCCAGGTCAACACCGCCTACTTCGCCGTGCCCGTCTTCATCACCGTCTTCGGGACGGCCGCGCCGATCTTCCCGGTGCTGCTGTTCCAGGTGTGCGTGCTCTCGCTCGTGGTCATCGCCCTCATGGAACTGGGCCGCGCGGGCGCCGGCGGCCCCGCCGCCCGGCTCGGCCGGGCCCTGGCCGCCTCCCTCGCCACCCCGCTCGTCCTGGCCTGCAACGCCGGCATCCTGCTCAACCTGTCCTCGGTGCACCTCCCCAAGGTGCTCCTCGACGGCGCCGCGTTCGTCGGCGACAGCGCCTCGCCGGTGGCCCTGTTCGCCCTCGGCCTGCACCTCGGCGGCACGGGCCTGGACGTCCGCGGCACCACCCGGGAGGAGGCCGCGCTGATCGCCTTCAAGTGCCTGGCCTTCCCGCTGCTGGCCTGGGCGGTGTGCGCGGGCCTCTTCGGGATACGGGGCCAGTGGCTCGCCTACCTCGTCGTGATCGCCGCGATGCCGACGCCGCAGAACCTCTTCATCTTCGCCCAGCGCTACGACATCGGCGTCGACCTCTCCGCCTCCGTCGTGATCAAGAGCTCGGTGGTCTCCCTGCTCCTGCTGCCCCTCTGGCTCCAGACCGTCGCCTCCTGACCGTGACCGTGACCGTGAACGCGGCCGGCGCCCCGCCCGCGGCTCGTTCCCCCTCGGGGCCTCCGCTCGTTGAGCGGGGCATGGAGCTGCTGCCGAAGATCGCGGCGCCGGGCGTCGGCGAACGGGCCGACGCCGCGGCCGATGCCGCCTGCCACCTCTACGACGCCGTCGCGCCCTGGAACGGCGGGCCCGGAGGCTGGAGCCGGACCGCCGCCGAGGACGCCGCCGAGACGATCGAGACCACCGCGCACGCCCTCGCGCGCATCCACCCGCGCGCCGAGGTCATCCTGGCGCCCGTCCACGCGGCCCTCGCCGATCTGCGCCGTCAGCTCGAACTGCCCCCGGCCGATCCGCTGACCGCCGAGGGGGTCCCGATGACCCCCCGGACGGTCGGCAACCCGCGCCGGACCCGCTGGGTGCGGGTGCTCACTCCGCCCGCACCCCGGCGACCGCCGACTGGTACAGCTTCCTGATCTCCGCGCCGAAGTAGGCGCTGTACGAGGTGTCGGCCGTGGGCCCGCCGGTCTCCCAGCCGCCGATCACCCCGACCACGTCGCCGGTCGCGGTGTCCTCGTCGAAGCGGGTGATGAACGGGCCGCCGCTGGTCCCGCCCGGGTAGCCGGTGCAGTCGATCCGCAGGAACGATCCGGGGCTGCCCGGGTCGGTGCTGGTGAACTTGGTCGTCTTGTTGACGCACGCGCGCGGACGGGGCGCCGGCGCCGGGTGGCCGATGAGGACCACCTTGGGGTGGTTGAAGGTGGCCCCGGTGACGAGCCGGTTCGCCCCGACCACGTCCTCGACCTCCTCACCTTCGGCGTCCGGGCCGACCTGGGCGAAGGCCACGTCGAGGGTGGCGGCCTTCGCGGCGCCCTCGGTGCGGTAGCGGGAGGCGATCCACACCTTCGAGCGGCCCGCCGCGTCCCGCAGGACCGGGAACATCCCGTACGGGCGCGGGTTGGCGCGCGTGTACTGCGGTACGAAGGCCACCTGACGGGTGTCGCTGCCCAGCAGGCAGTGCGCCGCGCTGAGCACCATGTTCCGGCCGGGGGAGGAGACCACGCTGGCCGTGCAGAAGTAGGCGCCGGAGCCCTGCATCACGAACATCCGGCCGACGACCGGGATCCCGTCGAAGTCCTTGCCCACTCCGGCGGGGGCGGACGGGAGCACCGGCCCGGCGGCGGGCAGGGCGGGCGCGGCCGGCGCGGGAACCGGGACCGCCGACGCGGCGGCGGCCGAGGCGGCAGGGGCGGGGGCCGGGGCCGCAGAAGCCGGGGCCGCGGGGGCGGAGGCGGCGGGAGTGGGGGAGGCGGAGGAGAAAGGTTCCGTCGGGGGAGCCGGAAGGGTGCCCGCAGCGGCGGTCGCGGCCGGCGCCCCCGCGGGCACCGGCGTCGCGGCCGCCGCGTCCCCCGCCCCGGGCGCGGCGGACGGCGCCGCCCCGGGTGCGGGGGAGGCCGGGACGCCCGGGGCGGGCGGGCCGGGGACGGGCAGCGCCGAGGCCATCCGCGCGGGGGTCCAGAACGCGGCTGCCTCCCTGGCGGTCCAGCGCCCGGCCGAGGCCTCGGCGTTGCCGGGGTGCAGACCGGGCAGCGGCCCGCCCGGCAGCAGCAGGGCGGCGGTCGCCGCCGCCAACGTGAACGTACGCAGCATGTCTCGTTCCTGTTCGTGACGGCCCGGAGGGGCTGGGGGACAAGGGGGTGACGGCGGTTCAGACGGCCTGGGGGAAACGCAGCAGCCGGTCCGGGTCGTAGGCGCGCCGGACCCCTTCCAGGCGGGGGAGGTTCGGTCCGTAGTAGGCCTCGCGCCAGCCGGTCAGCTTCGGGTCGGCGTAGTTCTGGTAGGCCCGGCCGCCCGCCCACGGGCGCAGCGCCCGCCACAGCCCGTCGAGCCAGTCCTGGTGCCGGGCCGCCGCGGCGGGGGTCGCGGACGCCGGCCAGTACGCGAGGTACTGGGCGAGGAAGGCGCTGTCGCGGTGCACGAAGGCGGTGGCGCCGGCCGGCACCCGGTTGACGGCCCCGCCGCACACCCCGTCGAACTGGACCACGCCCAGCCCGCCGGACGGCACCTCGCGCCCGTACCGGCCGAGGGCGTCGAGGACCGCGCCGACCGCCGCGTCCGGGAGCCCGGGCCCGTGCCAGAAGTCGGAGCGGGCCGCGTACGAGTCCCGGCCCAGGACGCCCCGCGGGTCCCGGCCGGGCAGCCGTCCCGGCAGCCGGCACCGCTCGGGGCCGCCGTCGGGGCAGCCCGCCATGGCCCGCACGGTGTCCTCCCAACCGCGCACGGTGGTCCAGGAGTCCCGGGGCTCCCGCCCCACCAGGCCGATCAGCCGGCCGGCTTCGCGCTCCAGCTCCCCGCGGCCGTCGAGGCACACCGCCCGGACGGCCAGGGCCGCCGTGGAGCCGGCCTCCACCGTGAACTCGGCCTGGCTCCAGAACGGGTCCGGCAGCGCGGCCAGCCAGCGCTGCCAGCCGTGCACCACCGCCGCCGAGTCCGCGGCGGGCCAGTGCAGTTCGGCGAAGGCGGCGTCCCCGACCGGATGGGTGCGCAGCCGGAACTCGGTGACCACCCCGAAGTTGCCGCCACCGCCGCCGCGCAGCGCCCAGAACAGCTCCGGATCCCGGTCGGGGCCGACCTCGCGGACCTCCCCGTCCGGGGTCACCACGCGGGCGCCGGTGAGCCGGTCGGAGGTGGTGCCGTGGGCCCGGGAGGCGAGGCCCAGGCCGCCGCCGAGGGTGAGCCCGGCGATGCCGACGGAGGGACAGAGCCCGGCGGGCACGCCCAGGCCGCGCCCGCTGAGCGCGGCGTGCACGTCGGCCAGCCGGGCACCCGCGCCGACGTGGGCCTCGTCGCCCGTGACCGCCACCCCGGCCATCGCCCCGACGTCGACCACCAGTCCGGCCTCCACCGTGGACCACCCCGCGTAGCCGTGGCCGCCGCCGCGCGGCACGACCGGGGCGGCCGAGCGGCGGGCGAAGTCCAGGCAGACGGCCACGTCTCCGGCGTGCGCCGGATAGGCCACCGCGCCGGGGGCGACGGAGTCGTAGCGGGGCTGGAACAGCTGCCGGGCCTCGGCGTAGTCCCCGTCCCCCGGAAGGACCACCCGCCCGTCCACCGCCCGGGCCAGCGCCGCGAAGTCGGGGCCGGCCGCGACACCCGGCCACCGGCCCCGCGCACGGTCGGCGGCGGCCCCGGGGGAGGTGCCCGACGCGCCCGCCCCGGCGGCGCCGAGCACGGCGGCGGCCGCGCCCGCCAGGACCCGGCGGCGTGGAATCTTCATACTTCCTTCCTGCCACCGTCCGCCCCGAAGGAGGCGAAGGCGGGCCCGCCGGACCCGTGTTGTCCCCCGAACGGCGGACACTGTTCGAACCCCGGCCGAAACCGGCTTCCGCCGTGCCGCTCCCCTCGCCGACGCCCGTGGACGAACGAGGTTCGGCGCGCGACGCCCTGGCGCGGCGTCAGTCCCACGAGGGGGCGCGGTGCCGGGCGCGGGGCTCGTCCAGGGCCGGCCTCACGCCCCGGCCGAGCCGGGCCCTGGCACACGGCGGCCGCCGTCGCGGCGACGTCCCCGGTGTACGGCCCGGCCCAGGGGGTGCGGGCGCCGGCGGGGGAGACCGGTCGGGGGTGCGGGCCGCGGGGCCCCGGCGGTGCGGGGCGCCGTTTCCCGGAGGGGACGGCGGCCGCGGTCGCGTCGGGCGGGTCGCCGGATCAGCGGGGAGGGCGTCCGGGCACCGGGGGCGTCACGGGGTCCGGGGTTTGCGGGCCAGGACGAAGCCCCGGGGCCCCGGCTCGCCTTCGGCCGGCTCCCGGACCATGCGGGCCGCCTCTGGCAGCCCCGCCTCCGCCAGGAGGCCGGCCAGCGGCTCGGGGGCGTGCGCGGCGGGTTCCGGACGGTCCCGGACGGTCTCGGCGTCGAAGGCGACCAGGGCGTGCCCGCCGGGGGCCAGGACCCGGGCGAACTCGGCGAAGACGTCGGGGAGTTCCCGCTGGGGCAGATGGGCGGTCCCGTGCCAGGCGACCACCCCGCCCAGGGCGCCGTCCGGCACGTCCAGCGCGGCCATCCGTCCGACCTCGAACCGCAGTCCCGGGTACGTGCGCCGGGCCACCGCCACCATCGCCGGGGAGAGGTCGACGCCGAAGGCCCGCAGCCCGCGCCGGGCCAGGTACGCCGTCACCCGTCCCGGGCCGCAGCCCAGATCGGCGACCGCGCCGCCCGCGTCACGCGCGTGCGCGGCGAAGGCGTCGAGCATCGCCCGGTCCAGCGGCCGGGCCACCGGGTCCTCCCGCAGCCGCCGGGCGTGGTCCACGGCGACGAGGTCGTGGGAGGCCCGTACGGCGGGATCACGCGAGACGGCTGTCATGCTCCTGCACACTAGCGGGGCGGACCGCCGGATTCACCGCCCCCCTCCCCCTGACCGTCACCCTCCGGCCGGCGGAGCCGGCAGCTCCGTCCACTGGTCCCCGGGCACCCCGGGGCTCAGCCGCATCAGGGTCAGCGCCTTCACCGGCAGCGGCCCCCGCAGCGCCGCGGAGTCGGCGGTGGGCGCGAGCCCGTCCAGGCCCGCCGCCAGCGCCGCCCCGAACGCCTCCGCGGAGCCGGCCGTCGCGGCGAGCGCCCCGGCCGCCAGCGAGCCGAACGCCTTGCGCCGCAGCACCGTCTCGTCGTCCGTCACCAGTCGTCCCGACAGCGGCGGCACCGGCAGGCCGTGCCGGGCCAGCCGGGCCGGGCTGATCCGGATGTCGGCCAGGTCGCGGTAGACCAGCCGCAGCGGGGTGCCGTCGGGGGCCAGGACCACGAGGAGGTTCTGCCCGTGGGCCTCCAGCGCCACCCCGAGCTCCAGCACCCGCAGGCACACCGACAGCGCCAGCCGGGCGAACCGCGCGCGCCACTGCTCCGACCGGGCGAGCGGGCTCCCCGCCAGCGCCGCCACCGCGACGACCTGTTCCCCGGCCCGCGCGTACGCCTCCGGGGGCTCGCGGAGCACCGCCGCCAGGTCCGGGCTGTAGGCGGTGGCCGCGCCCAGGGTGCGGGTGACGTGCAGACGGCCGTCCAGCCGCTCGGCCAGCGCGTGCGCGAACGCCGACACCACGGCGGCCGTCTCGACCGAATAGGCGGAGATGTCCCGCACCGACGAGGTCAGCCGCGTGCTCAGGGCCGTCTTCACGTGGGCGCCCCCGGCCGCCGGTGCGAGCGTGCGCAGGGCCATCAGCGGGTGCGCCGCCGCACCGGGCAGGACCTCCTCGCCCTTGAGGACGTGCTCGGCCTGCCAGGGGTGCACGGGGACCAGGACCCGGTCCCCGTCGCGCAGCTCCTGCGGCCACTCGCCGGAGACCAGGCACTCCCGCGCCCGTACGGGGACCAGCCCGAGCCGCACCAGGGGCCCGTGCTCCGGTGCGTACGCCAGCTGCTCCGCCACCGAGAAACCGGGGCGGGAGCGGCAGTTGGGGTGGTACGGGTGCCCGTCGACCACTCGCTGCTCCCACTCCCATCCGGTGGCCGGCCCGGCCCGCTCCCCGGCCGGCTGCCCGGCGCGGGACAGGGCGAGGGAGGCGGTGCTGTCGTCCAGCTCGGCGGCGAAGGAGGCGAACGCCGCGCCCAGCGGCCCGGCCGCGCCGTGCGGCACCCGCAGCGCCTCGACCAGCCGGGCCGCCTGCCGGTACGGACGCCCGTCGAGCCGTACCTCGGTGACGTAGGCGTCCGTGGCGTACGGGTCCGGTCTCGGCCCCTCCAGCCGCCCGCCCCCGGCCAGCAGCAACCGGAGCGAGTCCGTCCCGTGCTCCCGCCCCAGGACCCACGGCAGCGGTTCGAAGGCCAGCGACCGCCAGAGCCGGGTCAGCACGGCGGAGCGGGCGCCCTCCAGCGCCGCCTCGTACGCCGACCCGAGCCCGGGGCGTACGCCGGCCAGCGCGGCGGCGACGGCCTCCTCGGCGGCGCCCGCCGGGGAGGGGCCGGGGGCGGGCGGGGGAAGGTGCGTGCTGCGGTCCAGGGTCCCGTTCCTTTCGGATGGCTTCGACTGAGGGGTCTACCCGATGATCACGTCATCATCCCGGATACTGAAGATCACGGCCGGTGGCCCCCACCGCGGACCCCGGCCGCACCGCCGCACCGAAGCGCCGAAGCACCGAAGCTCCGAATCCCCCGAATGGATCCAGTGGACCTCAACGCCGCCGACGCGGACGCCTACGCCGCCGCCCCGCTCCTGAACTGTCTGCTGCGGGAGGTGGCCGACGCCCAGGGCGGGCGCGTCCACCGGCTGCGCGGCAGCGGCCGGCTCCTGCGGGTGGGCGGCGGCCGCCGGCCGGCGGACCCGGAGCTGCGCACCGCGGACGGCTGGCACCCGCTCAGCCACGCCGAACTGGTCAAGCTCACCGCCGACGAGCTGCTGCGCCACACCGGCGTCTCCAACGACGAGCTGCCGGTGGAGATGGCCGACAGCCGGGCCGCCGTCGCCGCGCTGCTGGCCGCGCGGGCCGTGGCCGACGCGCCCGAGGACCCCTACGTCCGCTCCGAGCAGGCCCTGCTCATGGGCCATCCGCACCACCCCGCGCCCAAGACCCGCGGCGGCGGCCCCGCCGCGAGCTGGCTGCCGTACGCCCCGGAGGCGCACGCGCGCTTCCCGCTCGTCATGCTGGGCCTGCGCGAGGACCAGGTGGCCGAGGAGGGCGGACCCGCCGCCGCCGAAGCGGTCGACGCGCTCTCCGGGCTCCTCGACGGCCCCCGCCCGCCGGCCGGCTACCGGGCACTGCCGGCCCACCCCTGGCAGCTCGACCTCGTCGCCGGGCGGCGCGAGGTGCGCGAGGCCCTCGCCGACGGGCGGCTGCTGCGGCTCGGCCCGACCCGCCTGCCGGTGTGGCCGACCGCCTCGATCCGGACCGTGCACGCGCCGGGCCCGGACGCCGACCTGTTCGCGAAGTTCAGCCTCGACGTCCGCATCACCAACGACGTGCGCCGGCTGTGGCGCCACGACCTGCTGGGGCTGCGCCGTACCGACGCCGCCGTGGAGGAGGGCTTCGCCGACCTGCGCCGCCGTACCGGGGCGAGCGCGGTCTGGCTGTGCGACCGCGGCTACCGCACCGCCGCGTTCGCCTTCGAGGAGCTCGCCGTGCTGGTGCGCGACGGGCTGCGCGGGCGGGTGCTCCCGGGAGCCGTGCCGCTGCTGTGCGCGGCGCTCGCCGAGGGCTTTCCCGGCAGCCCGCTGGAGGGTGCGCCCGACCCGGCGGGGTGGTGGCGGGCGTACCTGCGGCACGTCGTGCCCCCGGTGCTCGACCTGTTCGCGCGCCACGGGATCGTGCTGGAGGCCCACCTCCAGAACTGCCTGGTCGCCGTGGACGGCCGGGGGGTGCCCGTGCAGGCCCTCTTCCGGGACGCGGAGGGGGTCAAACTCCCGCAGGACCTGCCGCGCGCGGCGGCCTGGGAGCGGCTCGTGTACTGCCTGGTCGTCAACCACCTGGCGGAGGTGGCCGCGACCCTGGCCGCGCACCACCCGGAAGCGGCCGGCGGGCTGTGGCCGGCGGTGCGGGAGGAGCTGCTGCGCTACGACGCCGAGCACGGCCTGCCGGAGATCGCGGCGCTCCTGGACGCCCCCGCGCTTCCGGCCAAGACGAACCTGCTGCTGCGCTGGACCCGGGCGGACGGGGCGGACGCGCGTTACCTGGACCTGCCGAACCCGCTGCGCGGATAGGGGCGCCCGCCGGGCCGGTGCCGGATTCGGCCAACGTGGCGCCGGCCTGCACGGACCCGTGGAGAAAGGTATAGACCAATGCTAGGTTGGTGGGGCAGACCGCGCAGTCCTTGACCACCCGTCAGAGGAGAAGCCATGCCCTCCCCTTCGCGGGGCGGCGGCCCGGCCGCCACGCCCAAGTACCAGCGCATCGCCGCAGCGCTGCGGGACGAACTCGACCACGCCGCCCGGACCGCCGGAGGAAGACTGCCCTCCGAACGCACCCTCGCCGCCCGCTACGAGGTCAACCGGCAGACCGTCCGCGCCGCCCTCCAGGAGCTGCGCGCCGACGGACTGGTCGTCACCGGCCGCCGGGGCACCCGGGCCGTCCCGCCCCCGCGGCCGCCCCGCCCCGCCGGCCCGGAGGCCGCGCACGGGCCCTCGTACCCGGCCCCGCACGCCCGCGGCCCGGCCCGCTCGGCCCGGGCCCGGCTCGCCCTGGTCACCGTGCCGCCCTCGCTCGCGGCGCTGCTCGGGATGGGCGGCGGGGACCGCACCCTGGTCCACCACCACCGGGTGTACGGCTCCGACGGGCGCACCCTCCAGCACACCGTCACCTACCTCTGCCCGCGCACCGTCGCGCGCACCCCCGAGCTCGCGGCCTACCTGGAGCGGCCGGCCGCCGCCCGTGAGGAGGACCTGGGGCCGCTGCACCGCTGGCTGGCCCGGGCCACGGCCGGGGGCCGCACCGCCGAGACCATCACCATGACGCGCACCAGCCACCCCGTCGCCGCGTCCCCCGCCCGCGGGCTCTCCGTACGCCGCACCGTGCACGACGCCTCCGGCCGGCTGCTGGCCGTCACCGACCTGGCCTTCCCCGGCTGGGACCGGGTCACCTTCCACCGGGAACCGGAGGCGCTCGCCTTCCGCGTCAGCTGACCGGGCGGGCCGGGGGGGGGGGGGGGGGGGGGGCGCGCGCCCCCCCGCCGCCCCCCCGCGCCCC
>NZ_JBBDHD010000014.1:0-96893 GCF_044129415.1 Streptomyces racemochromogenes | reverse complement strand
TTCCTCGGCGACCGGACCGACGCGCCCGTCACCGCCCGCGCCCAGGACTGAGCCACCGCCTTTCCCCCCCGCCGACGGCCGCCCCCCCGCCCCCCCCCGGGCGGGGGGGGGGGGCCGCCGGGCCGGCTCCCCCGGCGATCGGGAGGCCGGCCGGTCCGCGGGGCCGCGGCCTCAGGCCTGGGCGGCCTGCTCGACGGCCCCCTCGCGCTCCGAGAGCGGGACCTGCTTGCGCGGCAGGACGAACATCACCGCGAAGATCACGACGAGTACCGCCACGACCCACCACAGCGCGCCCCGGAAGGCCTCGACGTAGGGGGCGCCGAGGACGCGGTCGTCGTCGATCGACCCGAAGAAGACCACGGAGGTCAGGGCGAGGCCGAGGGCGTTGCCCATCTGGCCGGTGGTGTTGATCAGGCCGGAGGCCGAACCGGCGTGCTCGCGCGGCACCTGGGACAGGATGGTGTCGTTGAGCGGGGCGACGATCAGACCCATGCCGGCACCCATGACGATCAGCGGGGCGGCCATCTGCCAGGAGGCGATCTCCATCCCGTAGCGCTGGGACTCCCAGATGTAGAGCAGCAGACCCGCGGCCATGACCAGCGCTCCGGCCTGGAGCACCTTGCGGCCGAAGCGGGGGACGAGCTTCTCGACGGAGAGGCCGGCGGCGACGGAGACGGCGATGGAGAAGGGGATGCCGGTGCTGCCCGCGTGCAGCGGGGTCCAGCCGAGGCCCATCTGCATGTAGAGCGTCCACACCAGGAAGAAGATGCCGGTCGCCAGGCCGAAGGCCAGCTGGACGGTGATGCCGCCGGCGAAGCTCTTGACCTGGAAGAGGGAGAGCTCGACGAGCGGGGAGCCGTCCTTCTTGATCTTGTACTTCTCGTACGCGATGAAGACGGCGAAGACGACCGGCGACGCGATCATGCAGGCGAAGCCCCACAGCGGCCAGTCGTTCTCCCGGCCCTGGGTGAGGGGGTAGATCAGCAGGACGAGCGCGAGGGTCGCGAGGACGACGCCCACCAGGTCGAGGCGCAGGGCCTTGGGGGCCTTGGACTCGGAGATGAACCTGCGGCCGAGGATCACGGCGGCGATGCCGACGGGCAGGTTGATCAGGAAGATCGTGCGCCATTCGAGGCCGAAGAGGTTCCACTCGGTGAGCAGCGCGCCCAGCAGCGGTCCGGAGACCGCGCCGAGGCCGACGATCGCGCCGAACATGCCGAAGACCTTGCCGCGCTCGTGCGGGGGGAAGGTGACGTGGATGATCGCGAGGACCTGCGGGACCATCATCGCCGCCATGCCGCCCTGGAGGAGGCGGGAGGCGACCAGCATGGACGGGTCGGCCGCGATGCCGCAGAGCAGCGAGGCGGCGGTGAAGCCGGCGACGCCGACGAGGAAGAGCCGCTTGCGGCCGTAGATGTCACCGAGACGGCCGCCGGTGATCAGGCCCGCGGCGAAGGCGAGGGCGTAGCCCGCGGTGATCCACTGGATCGCGCTGGTCGAGGCGCCGAAGTCCTGGCGCATGCTGGGTATCGCGATGTTGACGATCGTGACGTCGACCAGGTCCATGAAGGACGCGGTCATCACGATGGCCAGCGCCAGCCAGCGCAGGCGGTCGGCCGGGGCGTCGGGGGCGGCGGGGCCGGCGGCGTCCGGTGCCGCTGCGGCGGGCGCCTGCCCCTCTTCTCGTTCGGGGCCGTTCTCTCTTTCGGGCGATGCTGTGGGCGTCTCGGTGCTCATGGGGAGAAACGTAGACGGGATCTAGGCCAGATCGTGTCCTATTTACCTGGCAATCTTGAAGGATGAACGACACACCCGCCCGGCTGCTCACCCTGCTGTCCCTGCTCCAGACCCCGCGCGAGTGGCCCGGCAGCGAGCTGGCGGAGCGGCTGGGCGTGAGCGCGCGGACGATCCGGCGGGACATCGAGCGGCTGCGGGACCTGGGCTACCCGGTGGAGGCCACGCTGGGCGCGATCGGCGGGTACCGGCTGGTGGCGGGGGCGGCGATGCCGCCGCTGCTGCTGGACGACGAGGAGGCCGTGGCCATCGCGGTGGGGCTGCGGGCGGGGGCCGGGCATGCGATCGAGGGGGTCGAGGAGGCCTCCGTACGGGCCCTGGCCAAGCTGGAGCAGGTGCTGCCGGCCCGGCTGCGCCGCCGGGTGGGCGCGTTGCAGTCCGCCACGGTGGCGGTGACCCGGGGGGACGGGCCGAGCGTGGACCCGCGGACGCTGACGGCGATGGCCGCGGCGGTGGCGGGGCCGGAGCGGCTGCGGTTCGCCTACCGGGCGCGGGACGGGGCGGACTCGCGGCGGCTGGTGGAGCCGTACCGGCTCGTCAGCACGGGCAGCCGCTGGTACCTGGTGGCCTACGACCTGGAGCGGGAGGACTGGCGCACGTTCCGGGTGGACCGGGTGAGCGAGCCGTTCCCGACGGGGGCGCGGTTCAGCCCGCGGCCGCTGCCGATGGAGGCGGCCGAGCTCGTCCGGCGGGGGCTGCGGGGCGGGGAGACCTACCCGGTGGACGTCTGCTTCGCGGCCGCGCCGCAGGAGCTGCCGGGGTGGCTTCGGGAGGGGGCGGTGGCGGAGGGGCCGGGGTCGCGGGTGCGGTTCGAGAGCGGGGACGCGCCGGAGTGGCTGGCGGCCCGGATGGCGCTGACGGGGCTGGAGTTCACGGTCCGGGGACCGGAGTTCCTGAGCCGCGCGGCGGCCACCCTGGCGGCCCGACTGACCGGTGCGTCATCGACGCCGGGGGGCGAAACGGCGTAGGCGGCGAGCCGCCGGGGCGGGGTTCCGGGCAGGGGGGAGCCCCGGCACCCGGGGGGGTGGGTGCCGGGGCTCGGCTCGGGGGGCGGGTGGGGCGTCAGGCCACGGCGTCGAAGCCCGTGTCGCGGGCCATCCGCTTCAGTTCCAGCAGCGCGTGCTTCTCGATCTGGCGGATCCGCTCGCGGGTGAGCCCGTGCTGCTTGCCGACCTCCGTCAGGGTCCGCTCGCGGCCGTCCTCGATGCCGTAGCGCATCTTGATGATCGACGCCGTGCGCTGGTCCAGCTTGCCGAGGAGGTCCTCCAGCTCCTCGCTGCGCAGCAGCGCGAGCACGGACTGCTCGGGGGAGATCGCGGCGGTGTCCTCCAGCAGGTCGCCGAACTGGGTGTCACCCTCGTCGTCCACCGACATGTTGAGGCTGACCGGGTCGCGCGCCCAGTCCAGGACGTCGCCGACGCGCTTCTCGGTGGAGCCGAGCTCGGCGGCGATCTCGGCGTGCTCCGGGTCGCGGCCGTTCTCACGGTTGAACTCGCGCTGGATCCGGCGGATCCGGCCGAGCTCCTCCACCAGGTGGACGGGGAGGCGGATGGTGCGGGACTGGTCGGCGATGGAACGGGTGATGGCCTGGCGGATCCACCACGTGGCGTACGTGGAGAACTTGAAGCCCTTGGTGTAGTCGAACTTCTCCACGGCGCGGACCAGGCCGGCGTTGCCCTCCTGGATCAGGTCGAGGAGCGGCAGTCCGCTGCGCGGGTAGCGCCGCGCGACGGCGACGACGAGGCGGAGGTTGGACCGGATGAAGACCTCCTTGGCCCGCTCGCCCTCGGCGGCCAGGACCTCCAGCTCCTCGCGCGCCGGGGTCTCCCCGCCGCGCTCGACCTCTCCGTCGAGGATCTGCCGGGCGTAGACGCCCGCCTCGATGATCTGCGAGAGCTCCACTTCCCGGGCGGCGTCGAGCAGCGGGGTGCGCGCGATCTCGTCCAGGTACATGCCGACCAGGTCGCGGTCGACGATCTCGCCGCCCGCGGCGCGGGCGCTGCTCGTGGACTGACGACGGGCGACGGCGCGGGTTGCCATGCGGTGCTCCCTTGCGATGCGATGAACGGTCGCGGTGCGTCTTCGGACACTCTCCCGAGTGGCCGCTTCCGAGGGAAACAACGACTGGAATCGGGACAGAATTCCCACACGCCTCCCTCTTCTCCGGGATCTTGCAGTATCCTGCCCCGCCACCATCCCGCCCGGGCGGTCCCGGCGGTCCGCGAGAACCCGTGGACGTGCAGGTCAGGCCGGGGGTCGGAGCCGCCGGCCGGTCCCCGCGGGCGCAGCGCCGATGAGATGGCCGTCACATCCGTCACGGCCGCCCCGGCGCTGTCCGCGGGCTGCACTCCCACCCTCCAGGACGGCCCGCGCCGGGTTCTGGTTGCCTGCCCGTCACCCGTCCGGGCGGGGGCCTCAGCCGAACTGCAGGGACCGCTTCGACAGGCCCATCCAGAACCCGTCCACCGGCGTGCTCTGCGCGCCCAGGTCCGGTCCGGCCGCGCCGAGGGTGACGAAGAGGGGGGCGAAGTGCTCCGTGCGGGGGTGGGCCAGGCGGCCCGCCGGGGACTTGGCCTCGAAGTCCAGCAGGGCGTCGACGTCCCCGGCGGCCAGGGCCTCGCGGCCCCAGGCGTCGAACTCCGCCGACCAGCCCGGCACCCCGGGGCCCGTGTGGCGCAGGGCGGCCAGGTTGTGGGTGAAGAAGCCGCTGCCGACGATCAGGACGCCCTCGTCGCGCAGCGGGGCGAGCCTGCGGCCGAGGTCCATCAGCCGGGTGGGGTCCAGGGTGGGCAGGGAGATCTGGAGGACCGGTATGTCGGCCTCCGGGTACATCTCGACGAGGGGGACGTACGCCCCGTGGTCCAGCCCGCGGTCCGGGATGTCCTGGACGGGGGTGCCGGGGGCCTTGAGCAGGGCGCGGACCGAGGCGGCGAGCTCCGGGGCGCCGGGGGCGTCGTAGCGGACCCGGTAGTAGTGCTCGGGGAAGCCCCAGAAGTCGTAGACGAGCGGGGCGGGCACGGTGGCGCCGAGGGCCAGCGGGGCCTCCTCCCAGTGGGCGGAGACCATCAGGATCGCGCGCGGCCGGGGCAGTACCGCCGACCAGGCGGCGAGCTCGGACGGCCAGAGCGGGTCGTCGGCGAGCGGGGGCGCACCGTGGCTGAGGTACAGCGCCGGCATGCGGGCGGGGGCGGTGGGCGGGTTCATCGGGCGCTCCTCGGGCCGTCGGACCGGTCGTCGGCGTACGTCGTACGTCGTCCGCGGGGAGGGCGTACTCGGTTCACCCGAAAAGACTAACCCCGCTTCGTTCAAATTTGAACGAAGCGGGGTCCTCGGTCATTCCCGTACCGGCGCCCCCGTCAGTGGGCGATCACCGGCACCCGGAGCTCCGCGTCCTCCGCGCCGGCGCCGGAACCGCCGGCCACCGGGCCGCCCTGGCCCGGACGGCCCGTGGTGATCAGGGTGAAGGCGATGGTCGCGCTGACCGCGAGGATGCCCACGGCCCACCAGATCGCCGAGGAGTAGCCCTCCACCATGGCCTGCGCCTGGATCAGCCGGCCCGCGGTGCCGCCCGCCGCCGCCTCGGCCGCGTGGTCGGTCAGGTACGCCGTGGTCGCCGAGGCGGCGATGGTGTTCAGCAGGGCGGTGCCGATCGCGCCGCCGACCTGCTGCGAGGTGTTGACCATGGCCGAGGCCACACCGGCGTCGGCCGGGTTCACCCCGTACGTGGCCAGGGACATGGCCGGCATGAACGCGGTGCCCATGCCGAGGCCCAGCAGCAGCTGCGCCGGCAGGATCAGCGCCGGGTAGGAGGAGCCGACCTCCAGCTGGGTCAGCAGCAGCATGCCGACGCCGGCGAGCAGGAAGCCCGGGCCCATCAGCAGCCGCGGCGCGACCCGGGTCATCAGGCGGGCGCCGATCTGGGTGGAGCCCGTGATCATGCCCGCGATCATCGGCAGGAAGGCGAAGCCGGTCTTGACGGGCGAGAAGCCCTTCACGACCTGGAGGTAGTACGTGAGGAAGAGGAACAGGCCGAACATCGCGATGACGGCGAGGCCCAGCGAGAGGTAGACACCGCCGCGGTTGCGCTCCAGCAGGACGCGCAGCGGCAGCAGCGGGGACTTCACCTTGGCCTCGACGGCGACGAAGGCGGCGAGCAGCACGGCGGAGGCCACGAACAGGGCGAGGGTGACGCCGTCCGTCCAGCCGGCCGACTCGGCGCGGGTGAAGCCGTACACGAGCGAGACCAGACCCAGGGTCGAAAGGACCACGCCGGGGATGTCGAGGCGGGCGCCGTTGCGCGAGCCGGCCGGCTCGCGGATGACCATCCAGGCGCCGGCGGCCGCGACGACCGCGAAGGGGATGTTGACGAAGAACGTCCAGCGCCAGTTGAGGTACTCGGTCAGGAAGCCGCCGAGGATCAGGCCGACGGCGCCGCCGCCGCCCGCGATCGCGCCGTAGATGCCGAAGGCCTTGGCGCGCTCCTTGGCGTCGGTGAAGGTGACCGCCAGCAGCGAGAGCGCGGCCGGGGCGAGCAGCGCGCCGAAGGCGCCCTGGAGGGCGCGGGCGCCCAGCATCATCGCCTCACCGGTCGCGGCGCCGCCGAGCGCGGAGGCCAGGGCGAAGCCGGCGAGTCCGGTGATGAAGGCGTTCTTGCGGCCCCACTTGTCGGCGATGCGGCCGCCGAAGAGGAGCAGTCCGCCGAAGGCCAGCGCGTAGGCGGTGATGACCCACTGGCGGTTTCCGTCGGATATCCCGAGGTCGGTCTGCGCGGAGGGCAGGGCGATGTTCACGATGGTCGCGTCGAGGACGACCATCAGCTGCGCCAGCGCGATGAAGACCAGGGCCTTCCAGCGACTGGGATCGGCGGCGGCAGCGGCAGCCGGCGAGGCGGACGCGGCTGTTTTGGACATGGGGGTACCCACTTCACTGAACGAAGAAAACGGAATGACCGAAAAAAAGCGGTGATGGAATGAAAAGAGGCGGTTTTTCAGACTACGGAAGGAGGGGGCGCCGCGTCACATGGTTTTCCGGCTGATGTCCTGCAACGTGACGGCCGTACCGGGGAGTTGGGAGCGGGCCGGGGCCCGCAGCCCGTCGAGGAAGAGCTGGAGGTGGCGGTGGACGAGCCCGCCCACCATCGCGCAGTTCGTCCCGGGGAGGGGACGGGCGAGCTGGGACAGGGCGAGCATCAGGTCGCCGGTGCCGATGTCGGCGCGGAGCAGGCCCGCCTGCCGGCCGGCGCCGACCAGGGCGTCCACGGCTGCCCCCAAGGCCTCGCGGGCGGCGAGGAGTTCGGGGTGGTCGTGGTCGAAGTCGTCCGAGAGCATCGGGCACAGGGCCCCGATCCGCTCGTCGGCGGCGGCGTGCGTGAAGCGGCACAGGGCCGCGAAGGCGTCGGGCTCCTCGGCGAGCGCGTCCTCGGCCTGGGCGGTGACCCGGTCCATCACGTAGAGCACCACGTGGTGGACGAGGTCGGCCCGGTCGGGGAAGTGCCGGTACAGGGTGGCGTTGCCGATGCCGGCCCGGCGGGCGATCTCGTCGAGGGGGGCGTCCGCGCCGAACTCCACGAACATCTCGCGGGCCGCGCCCAGGATCCGCTCCCGGTTGCGCACCGCGTCGGCGCGCGGCTTGGGCATCCGGGCGGCGGCGGCCGGGGCGGTGGCGGTGGCGCTCTGCATTCCGGGCCTCCCTGAGCTGGAACTCGTACGGACTGACGGCGGGACCCCGAACCGGGGACTCGTTCCCCGCTTAGGGGGACTCTCTTCCAAACGGGGAGCCAGTCCCCGGTTATTTCACTCGCCCGAGTGACCTGCGTCACACCCGAATCCTGCTGTTTCCTCCCGTTTGGCCGCTTTCGACGGGCGGGCGTGTCGCAGCCGTCGGAGGGTGAGCGCACAGAGAGCAGTCCGGACCCGGCCGGCTGCCGCGCACCCGAAGGCGATCTCCATGCCGCAGACCCGCCACCGGATACGCAGACCCTGCCGCACCGGCGCGTTCATCGGCCTCACCGCGCTGGCCCTGGGCGTCACCGCCACCGCCGGCGACGGCATCCAGGGCCGGGGCCCCACCACCTCCGGCCCCAAGGCCGCCAGCGCCGAATCCGTCCTGGCCCCGTGCCGGATCTCGGCCACCATGGGCGTCCAGCTGTCGGAGGGCCTGCCCACGGCCCCCGGGTACTCCCGCTCGACGGGCGAGGTCCGCGCGCTCAACCTGATGATCGACTTCCCCGACGCCAAGGGCGAGGGCTCGGCCATGGACCGGCTGGCGGAGTTCTTCCCCCAGACCGCGGACTGGTTCCGCACCAGCTCCTACGGCCGGCTGACCTACCGGGCCGAAGCCCCGATACGCACCTGGCTGCGGATGCCGATGCCCTTCGCGGCGTACGGGATCGAGCGCGGCTCCCCGTACGAGCCGGGCTACCGGCAGCTCGTCGAGCACATCGCGCGCGCCGCCGACCCCGAGGTCGACTTCAGCCGGTACGACCTGATCAACATCCTGGTCACCCCGAACGCCGGACCCTCCGCCCTCGACACCGTCCTGTCGGTCACCTTCTCCGGCAACGGGGAGGCCCCGATGGCGGACGGGGTGCCGCTGGCGAACACCTCCTTCGTCTACAGCCGGCAGGACGACGGCTCCGGCTCCTACCGGGAGACCGGCTACCGGGTACTGCCGCACGAGAACGGGCACGTCTTCGGCCTGCCCGACCTCTACACCTCCGACGGCGGCGGGACGGTCGGGCACTGGGACATCATGAGCGAGGACTGGGGCGCCAACAACGACCTCCTCGGCTGGCACAAGTGGAAGCTGGGCTGGCTCGACGGGTCCCAGATCAGCTGCGCCTCGAAGCCGGGCGTCAGCGAGCACGTGCTCACCCCGCTCGCCGTCCAGGGCGGCACCAAGCTGGCCTTCGTCCCCCTCTCGGAGAGCGCCGGCTACGCGATCGAGGTGCGGACGCGGGCCGGGAACGACGAGGCCGTCTGCAAGCCCGGAGTGCTGATCTACAAGGTCGACTCGGACGTGGACACCGGGCGCGGGCCCGTGACGGTCTCGGACAGCATGACCGGCAGCGGCGGCTGCACCCGCCGGCCCAACGTGCACGCCGAGCTGTCGGACGCGCCGTTCCGGCCGGGCGAGACCTTCACGGACGAGAAGGCGCGCCTCACCATCGCGGTGGTCGCGGCGCTGCCCGACGGCGGCTTCCGGGTCCGCGTCACCCGCCCCTGACCCCTTCCCCCCCCAGAGGAGCCACCCATGAACGCGACCCCCGAGGAACGCCTGGCGGCCGCCGGACTGAAACTGCCGCCGGTCGCCCCGCCCGTCGCCGTGTACGTGCCGGCGGTGGTGAGCGGCCACTACGTGTACACCTCCGGCCAGCTGCCCATGGTGGACGGGGCACTGCCGCGCACCGGCAAGGTGGGCGGCGAGGTCACCCCGGAGCAGGGCGCCGAGCTGGCCCGGCAGTGCGCGCTGAACGCGCTGGCCGCCGTGGCCTCGGTGGCCGGGGACCTGTCGGCGGTGAAGAGGGTGGTCAAGGTGGTCGGCTTCGTGGCCTCCACCCCGGACTTCACCGGCCAGCCGGGCGTGGTCAACGGCGCGAGCGAGCTGCTCGGCACCGCCTTCGGCGACGCGGGCATCCACGCGCGCAGCGCGGTCGGGGTGGCGGTGCTGCCGCTGGACGCCCCGGTGGAGGTGGAGCTCACGGTGGAACTGCACACCCCGATGGGGGTCTGAGTCCCCGGGTCACACCCCCGCCCGTGCCCCTCCCCCGCCGGTGACGGGCAGCGCGCGCAGCGCGCGGAACCTGAACGTGGTGCTCCACTCCAGCTCCCGCGCGGGCACCGCCGGCCGCAGCCCGGGCAGCCGCCGCAGCAGCGTCTCCAGGGCCAGGGTGACCTGCATCCGGGCCAGCGGGGCGCCGAGGCAGTAGTGGACCCCGTGCCCGAGCGCCAGGTGGGCCTTGTCGGCGCGGCCGATGTCGAAGCGGTCCGGCTCGGGGTAGCGGGCCGGGTCCCGGTGGGCGGAGGCCAGCGAGAAGAGCACGGTGTCACCCGCGGGGATCCGTACGCCGCCGATCTCGACGGGCTCGGTCGGGAAGCGGCGGATGGCGGTGTGGTTGGGGACCGCGTACCGGAAGAGCTCCTCGACCGCCTCCGGCAGCAGCTCCGGGCGCTCCCGGAGCGCGGCCAGCTGTTCCTCGTGCGTCAGGAGGGTGAGCAGGCCACCGCTGATCAGGTGCTGGACGGTCTCGCTGCCGGCCATGAGGATCAGGAAGGCGAGGGAGACGAGCTCGTCCTCGCTGAGCCGGTCACCGCGGTCGCGGGCGGCGATCAGCCCCGACAGGACGTCGTCCCCGGGCGCGGCGCGGCGGTCGGCGACCAGCCGCACGAGGAACCCGTGCACGTTGCGCACCGCCCCCGCCGGCTCCTCGCGGCCGCGGGGCAGGAGCATGGAACCGATCCACCCGGCGAACCGCTCGTACGCCTCCTCCGGCACGGCCAGCAGGTCGCCGATGACCTTCAGCGGCAGCGGGCCGGCGAACTCGGCGACCAGGTCGGCCACCCCGTCCGCCTCCAGCCGCGCGACGAGCCGGTCCGCGCAGGCGTCGACCGCCGCCTGTACCGCCGTGCGCATCCGCTCGACGTGGCGGGGCGTGAACCCCTGCGCGACGAGGCGGCGCAGCCGCAGATGGTCCTCGGGGCCGACGTTCAGCAGGTTCACGTCCAGCGCGGGCGGCAGCGAGAACCCCTGGAAGCCGCCCCGGGAGTGCCGCTTGTCGACGGAGAACCGGCCGTCTGCCAGCCCCGCGCGCACATCGGCCTCGTGCGTGACGAGCCACACCGGCGACCCGTCGGGCAGCGCGACCCGGTGCACGGACCCCTCGGCGCGCAGCCGCGCGTAGACCCCGTACGGATCCTCCCGGAACCCGTCCCCGAACACCTCGACGGCCTCGGCCATGCTTCCCCCCTCGCGTGCGAGCGCACCGCTCCCGAGCCGATTATGCGGGCCCGCCCCCACCGCCGTGATCTTGCCCGGCGGATCCGAGGGGCCGGGCAGCCCGCAGCGGACGGCGCCGCCGCGCCGCCCGCCCACCCCGGCGGGAAACCGACCCGCGGAGCCGCTACCTGATCCGCTACGCTGTGCCTGGGCCGCCTCCACGGCGACCCAGGGCCCCTCACGGGCCCCGCCTTCGTGGGGCTTGGAGAAAACCCCATCACTGCAGGTCAGCGGGTAATCACCAGCCTCACTCAGAACGCATGACTCCCGACCTGAGAACGCTCAGCGAATCGCTGCAGGTCAGCGAGGGCATCCGTTCATGCACCCACGAAGACCGCCTCCCGGCCCCGGAGTCCCGTCGATCAAGTGAGCGGGAGGCACCTCTTCACTCTCCTGCGCGCTGCCGCGCGACACGAGCACGGCTCCGGGAAGCTCGTAACCACCCCACCCGTCCGGACCAAGGGATCGCTCGGCCGCTGTATCCGTCACGCGCCTCACGAACATCGTCGTGACAAGGCCGAGCACTACAGAGCTAGGATGCCCACGGCTGTCGATCAAGGGGGTACGACATGGTGGGGGCGGAGAGGCCCGAGCTACTGCCGGACTGCGACGTGCCGACCCAGCGCAGGCAGCCAGATGACTTCGTCACGACCTGCCTTGTCCGCCTGGCCGACGAGTCACTCGGTGACGCCTGGCGGACATCCGCTCTGACAGCGTGCATGGTTCGTGGAGGTTCTGCACTCGCTGCGGCGACGTTCATGGTTCAGGCTCCAGGCCCCTGGTACGAGGACTTGCGACGCATCCTGCGGTTGTCCGGGGTCAATGTCGATCGGCCGGCGTACTCCAGCGCCGACTACACCGTCGGCCTCTGCTACGTCGCAGGCACCAAGGGCCTCCCGGCAGGTCTGCGGCACCGCGCAGCTGACGCCCTGGTGCACCGCGCGAACGACGTCGGCTACGCGGAAGCCCGACACCTGCTGCCCAAGAATGGCTGGAGCTGGTTGGCGGACGCGGTGCGTGAGGGATGGGCCGTGTGGACCGCTCACCTCTTCGCCCAGGACGAGACGGCCCCGCTCACCACACGTATGCGAGTCGGTCTGGCCCTCGCCGAGCACGACCATCCTGCCGGCTACGTACCGACAGCTCTGGAGCGGCTTGCAGCACACCCGGGTGCGGCAAGCAAAGATCGTCTCGCCCTGGCCGTCGCCGTGGGGCAGCGCGCCCCCAAGGACGCGACGGGTCTGCTGTGCTGCGTCGCGTCCGACTCGATCGTTCAAGCCGGCCACCGGATGCAGGCCATTGAATTGTTGGACGAGATCGACCCGGTGAAGGCTGAGGAGATGCGGGCCCTGCAAACCCGCCTTCCCTCCGCCCGGACGTCTCGTGACCAACAGCGAGACGCCGCTGCGCGCGCGGAGCAGGAGGCGGCAGCGCGGCGCGAGCGGGAGACCCCTGTGGCGGTCAAAGAGCGCCTCGATTCCAAGGTGGAGAAGCTTCTGGACGATCTCCGTGGCCGCGGCTCGGCGGACTGGCTGGCCGATGATCTCGACAACCACATCGCAGAGAGCGACTGGAACCAGGTTGCCCAGGACATCGCCGACATCTGCGGTCTGGTCCGTGAGGAGGAGGTCGAGTCCTCGCTCCGCCTGCTGGAAGTCCTCACGCAGATCAGGTACGGCGACGAGGCCAGTCCGACGTCGAGCACTTCCGACCTAGAGACGCGAGGTGATCTGGACGTTCCCCGACTCACTCGGGAGGAGCTGGAAGATTACGCGCGTGCCAAGGCAGAGCGCTCCTGGACCTTCTGGAAGGAGCTCGTCGAAAAGCACGGTTGGGATGACGACAAGCTCTATGAACTCGACCATCAGGCAGACGAGGTGGACCGGAACGTTGCCGACTCGCTCTGTCAGAAGGCCGGCGATCACCTGCGAGCCCTGCAACAGTTCCTGGTGTGGGAGCTCTGGCCCGCTCTCGTGAACGCCGCGGAGCACCGAAACTACGGCGCAGCGCGCGGCCACCTAGCGACCGCCCGACTCCTTGGGGACGAAGCAGAGCACGCCGAGATCCTGTGGAGATCGACAACGCTCGAGAACTACTCCTTCGACCCTCGGGCCATGTCCTGGCCCCGTGACTTCTGGCTGGTGCTGGAGCAATGGCGGCGCGATGCTCCTGACGCTGATGGTCAGGACTGATCCGGCCGCTTGGCGTACCGCGCGACCGGATCCCTCCTCGACCCCCGCCAACCATGCCGGGGGCCATACCTACTTCGCCTTGGGCGCCCACTCCTGCGCGAAGGTCTCCATCTGCTTGAGGACCAGGTCGACGGCGTCGTGCTCCCCCTTCGGGGGGTAGTCGAACTTCGCGAGCACGCGGCGGATACGGGAGCGGAGCTTCGCTCGGACGGGTTCCCGGGAAAGCCAGTCGACGGACAGGTTCTCCCGAATGTCCGTCACGAGCGCGCGGGCGATCCGGGCGAGGGTGTCACCTCCGCCCGCGATGAGCTCAGCCATGTTGCGGTGCGCGACGGCGTCGTAGAAGGCGAGCTCGGCATGGCTCAACGGCGGGTCAAAACGTTCGCCGCGGCGGGCCTCCGCCGAGATCTCAGCCGCCATGGCAGCAAGTCCGGCGATCACCTGGGCACTGGTGAGTTGCTGGAGCATGTAGCGCCTCATCAGGTCGTCCAGGCGCTTAGCGAAGCTCTCGTGGCGGACGATGTTGTGCTTGGTGACCTCGCGCATCTTCTGCTGGATCAGGCGCCGCAGAGCCTCGGCGACGAGGTGCGGCGTCTCGGAGTTCTCCAGCTTCCGCAGCTGCGCCTCGTTGAGGTGGGTGATGTCGAGTCTGCCTATGCCGGCCTGTTCGTACAGGTCGGTGATGTCGTCGGCGTCAACGACGGAGGCCGCGAGCTGCTTAAGGTAGAGCTGGACCTCCGCGGAGAGGGGTTCGCCCTTCGCCTCCCGGTCGGCAGCGTCGAGTTTGACCATCCAGGCACGGACCTCGGTGAAGAAGGCGATGTCGCGCCGCCAGTCCTCCAGGTCCTCACAGCGCTCGACGATCTCCCGGCTCATGGAGCAGATCCGGTAGTAGCGCTCCAGGCGGTAGGCACTTTCCTTGAACTTCGTGGACAACGGCTTGGCGTCGCCCTCCACCTGGTTGCCGGGGGTCTTCGGGTCGCGGAGGTAGTTGGAGACCAGCCGCAGGGCACGCTTGCGGGGCTCCGGGTACGTGGTGTCAGCGAGGAACTCCTTCCAGCGGCTGCCGGCCAGAAGCCCCTTGATCTCGTTGAGTTCGTTCTTGACGTGAGTGATCGCTCGCTCGATGTCCGCGCCGAGCGTCTTGTCCCGCTGATCGCCGGACGAGTATTCGCCGAGCGCCTTCGTGAGATGGTCGGTCAGCGGGGCGTAGCCGACGAGGAGGCCGTCCTGCTTGCCGCGGAAGCGACGGTTGACGCGGGCGAGGGCCTGCATCAGGTTCGCGCCCTGCATCGGGCGGTCCATGTAGAGGGTGTGGATGGGCGGGGCGTCATACCCGGTGAGCAGCATCGAGTGGACGATAAGTAGTTCGAGTGCGTCATCGGGGTTCTTGGCGCGCTTCTGCACCGTCTTCTGCTGAGACTTGCGCAGACCGTGCTTGCGGAGGAGTTCCGGGTCGGTAGGGTCGCTGTGAAAGACGATCTTCATGACGCCCTCGTCGACCTTGTCGCTCGCCCAGTCGGGGCGCCGCTCCGCGAGCGCGTCGTACAGCCGCACGCAGATCTCGCGGGTGGCGCATACGACCATCGCCTTGCCCGGGCCGCCGATCTGCGGCTTCATGAGCTCACGGCGCTGCTCCCAGTGTTCGATCAGGTCGTCGGCGAGCGTCGCTATGCGGTCGTCGGCACCGTACACCGTGTTCATGGTGGCGGCGCTCTGCATGGCACGGCGGCGCTCGGCGTCGTCCATGCCCTCGGTCAAGGCGTTTGCCTGCTCGTCGAGCACGTCGGGGTCGATGCCAGGCGGGAGGGAGACGTCGATGACCCGCGGCTCGTGGTACACGCGCACGGTGGCGTCGTCGTCCACGGCCCGCTTGAGGTCGTAGCGGTCGATCTCCGTCCCGAACACTGCCCAGGTGTCGGCTTCGGCCTTGGAGATCGGAGTGCCAGTAAAGGCGATGAACGTGGCATACGGGAGCGCGTCGCGCAGGTGGCGGGCATATCCATCAAGACTGTCGTAGTGGGAACGGTGCGCCTCATCGACGACGACCAGGATGTTGCGGCGCTCGGAGAGCCGCGGATGGCTGACGCCGGTGGCCCTCTCCTCAGGGGTGAGCCCGAACTTCTGCAGCGTCGTGAAGATGATCCCGCCGGTGCGTCGACTCGACAGCTCGGTGCGCAGCTCCTCGCGGGTGGTCACCTGGAGGGGTGCCTGGCGGAGGAGGGTTGTGCTGTCCTGGAACGTCTCGTACAGCTGGTCGTCGAGGTCGTTGCGGTCGGTGACCACGACGATGGTGGGGTTGTTCAGCGCCGGGTGCCGGGACACCAGCGCGGAGGTCTCCACCATCTCCTCGGACTTGCCTGCGCCCTGCGTGTGCCAGACGACGCCGGCTTGGCCGTTGCTGCGGGACGCCTCGACGATCGCGTTCACGGCCTTGGTGACGGCGTAGTACTGGTGCGGCTTGGCGATCCGCTTGCCGGTCGGCGTGAAGTTGACGAAGTTGGCCGCGAGAGAGAGGAAGCGGGGCTGGGTGAACAGCCCGTAGAGGGCAAGGTTCAGTGCCTCCAGACCGTCGTAGTCGGGAGCGTTGGTGTCGACGCGCTCGCCGTTCTCGTCCACGTTCCACGGAGCGAAGTGCTCGTACGGCGTGAAAACCGTCCCGTACTTCGCGGTGATGCCGTCCGAGATGAGGCACAGGACGTTGTAGCGGAACGCGATCGGGAACTCGGCGACGTACGTCTGGATCTGCGCGTGCGCGTCCTTGAGCGTGGCGCTCTCGGCGGCGGCGCTCTTCAGCTCGACGACTGCAAGGGGAAGGCCGTTGACGTAGAGGACGACGTCAAAGCGGCGGTGTCCGCCGTTGCTGTCCCGCAGTGTGACCTGGTTGACGACGAAGTACGTGTTCGCGTCAGCGTTGTTGAAGTCGACGAGGCGGACCGTCGGGGACTGCTCGGCGCCGAAGTCGTCGGTGTACGTGAGGCGGATACCAGAGACCATGTAGGCGTGCGCCTGCTTGTTCTCCGGGTACGCCTCCGCCGACCGCACGTCGGTCGCGATGCGAAGAGCGTCACGGACGGCCTTGGGCGGCAGCTCGGGATTCAGTCGCTCGATCGCGGCTTTGAGCTCGTCGTGCAGGACGAGGTCATCCCAGTCCGCCCGGTGTCCGGTTCCGGGAGCGATGTCCTCGCTCTCCTTCACCTCCCAGGCGAGCTCGGCAAGCTGCTCCATGGCCGAGCCCTCCCACGTGGCCTCGGTCATCTTGCTGTCGCGCTTCGCGCGGTCGCTCGTCATACGGCGTCCTCCACGATCCGCTCCGCGTCACGGACGCGGAGCTTGCCAGACATCAGTTGGGGGAGCAGGGTGTCGCGGAGGGCGGCAGCCGCGCGGGCTTCGGCAGCACAGGCCACAATTCGCTCATGAAGCGGCTTAGTAGCGGCCTCAAACGAGGAAATAGCGTCGGCGCTCGGGATTTCCAGGAGCACCGTGGCCAGATCACGCTTATTCAAGTGCGCTACTGTCGTTCCGGTCTTGTAGCCCTCCACCATAGCCAAGGGGCCGCGTAGGGCTTCGCGGCAGAGCGACTCTCCCCCTCCGACGAGAGATCGAGCATGCAGCACTCGCTGATTGAGTAGAGCCGACTCACCCAGCCAGAAGGTCGGGCGAAACTCTGCATCCATCCCCGCCACAGTATCCCCAGGAGCGACCATTAGCTCCTTGTCCAGTTGCTGAGTCGTCCAGACTTGAGGCCGAAATGTCTTCAGATCGCGGATGCGAAGCAAGGGACGCCCGTTTCCCTTTGAATTAAAATCAGAAGATGCGAAAGGGGCGCCGAATGCGATATCCATCGCATCAAAAAGCGCCATTTCGCGAGCGCCTGGCGCAGCCAGAGCAGAACTGTAAATGCATCGAATCAGCTCGTCGGCGATGGAAGCGATTCGCTCACTGGCGTTGATCCTCCCATCCAGCACCTCAAGCACACCTGCGATCGCTCGCTGAAGGTCGATAGGCGGAACGGTAACTTGCAGCCGCCGCTGCTCAGTCAGAGAGACGTAGCCCGCCATATCGGACTCATTTTCTCGGGAACGGAGTTGCACCTGAAATGAGTCTGATCGAAGAAACGCGTAAAGATACATTGGATCAATTACGTCATGATCCATACTCCGCCAGAAAGTCGTTTGCGGCGAACACACAAAGGGCGGGCTTCCAGCGGGAGCGAAGGAAACCTTCCCAACCGTGCCCTTATGCGAAAGGATCACATCGTTCGAGGCCCCAATTCCCTTGCGGACTCGATCTCTCGCGATTCCGTTGATTTTCTGCGCAGACTCGAAGAGGATCCTCCCCTCCTTCAAGTCCGCGGCACGAATGAAGGCTGTACCCACGTCACCGAACTCTGCTGGACGAGGACGATACTCGCCATGATTACCATCCTGGACCAGAAGAGTCCCCTCTTTCTCGAGATCCTTGACCGTACGCCGCCAGTCACCCATCGATCCTCCCCAGCTGCTCGCGCAGGACGGCATCGAGCCGTGCGGACTCATCGAGATGCGCGAAGAGTTCCTTCGTCAAGCGCTCAATGCGCTCCTCCACCGGCTCCCCGTCCGGGTCTTCCTCAACCTCGGGTACACCGACGTATCGTCCAGGCGCGAGCACATGGTCGTGCTTAGCAATCTCCTCCAGCGTGGCGCTGTAGCAGTAGCCCGGCACGTTCTCGTACGAAAGACCCTTCCTCCTGGCGGACTTGGTGCCACGCCATGCGTGGTACGTATCGGAGATCTTCTCCAGGTCCTCGTCCGTGAGGATGCGCTCGGTGCGGTCGATCATGGTGCCCATCGCGCGAGCGTCGATAAAAAGCACCTGGCTGCGCCGGTCCTCCAGGGCTTTAGCTCCCTGCGGCGTCTTGTCCTTCGTGAGGAACCACAGGCATGCCGGGATAGCCGTTGTCCGGAACAGGTTCCCGGGGAGGGCGATCATGCACGCGATCAGGTCAGCTTCGACCAGCGCAGCCCGGATCTCTCCCTCACCTGACTGCTTCGAGGCCATGGACCCGTTCGATAGGACAACGCCGGCCGAACCACGGTCCCCCAGCTTCGACACGATGTGCTGCAGCCAGGCGTAGTTGGCGTTGGACTGCGGCGGGACGCCGTACCTCCAGCGCGGGTCGTCCGTCTTCCGCTCCCAGTCGGACATGTTGAACGGCGGGTTGGCCATGACGAAGTCGGCCTTGAGGTCAGGCAGCTTGTCATCGTCGAACGTGTCGCCCCAGCGGTCGCCTACGCCCTTGGGGTCCATGCCATGGATGGCGAGGTTCATCTTCGCCAGACGCCAGGTGCGCTCATTGGCCTCCTGGCCGTAGACGGCAATGTCGTGGCTGTGGTCGCGCCCTCGCCTCTTGGTGACGAACTTGCCTGACTGGACGAACATGCCGCCAGAGCCACAGGCCGGGTCATAAACACGGCCCTCGTACGGCTCCAGGACCTCCACGATGAGGCGCACCACACTCGCCGGGGTGTAGAACTCGCCCGCGCGCTTGCCCTCGGCCCTCGCGAACTTCTCCAAAAAATACTCGTAGACCTCGCCGAGCACGTCCTGGGCCGGGCGGTCACCGTGCCCGGTGAAGCGGGCGTCGCTGATCAGGTCGACGAGCTGCTTCAGCCGGCTCTGGTCGACGTTGTCGCGGTTGAAGATCTTCGGGAGGACGCCGGTAAGGGCCTTGTTAGCCTTCATCACCTCCTCCATCGCGTCGTCGAGAAGCTTGCCGACGCCGCCCTCCGCGCTGGCCGCGTTCTCGGCGATGTAGTCCCAGCGGGCGGTCTGCGGCACCCAGAAGACGTCCTTCTTGGTGTACTCGTCGCGCTCCTCCAGGAAGGCGCCACGGCGATGCTCAGGGATCTCGGCGAGTTCGGGGTCGGCGGCCAGCTCGGCACGCCGCTCCGCGAAGGCGTCGGAGACGTACTTCAGGAAGACCAGTCCGAGGACGAACTCCTTGTACTGGGCGGCGTCCATGGAGCCGCGGAGCTTGTCGGCGGCCTTCCACAGGATGTCCTGGATCTCCTTGGTGCTGGAGACGCCGGGCAGTTCGCCCTGGCCGGCGGTGGCTCGCTTGCGCGGGGGCATCGTTCCCTCTTCCTGGTTCTGGTGACGTCGGATTTCAGAAGTTCAACGGGTTACAGCAATGAGGTTCGGGGCGGCTTCGTCGATGGTGAGCGTGCCGTCGGCGAAGCCGGCGATTACCAGCCGCCTCGCCTCGTCCAGCGCGTCGACTTGGGCCTGCAGCAGCTTCCCGCGCCGTTCCGTCTCCAACAGGAGCGCGTCGAAGCGCTCGATGTCGTCCGGGTCGAGGTCGGGTAGCTGGTAGTCCTCGATGCGACGGGGGCGCACTGCACTCGGGCTGCGCCTGGTCGCACGGGCGGAGCGGAGCAGCGCGGCCAGCACACGCGGCGTCAAAGGCTGCTCACCGTCACCACTGACCCGCAGCACACGCGCCGGAAAGGTGACGACCTTGAAGCCCTCATGGTCAACGTAGAGGCCGAGTTCGGGGGCCACAGTGTAGACGAGGTCGCCAGGCTCAGTCAGTGCCACATAGTCGTACTTCTTGGCCAGTACGAGCCGGTCGATTCGGCGGGCTCCGATCGGGCTGGATCCGGCGATCTCCCCTGGGCCGATCACTACATGGTGGCCCGCACCATCGATGTCCGTCTCATCGACACGGTGGCCCTTGACCTTCGCCACCCGCCGCTGCTTGATCAGCGCTCCCAGGGTCGTAGGCCCAGGCAGGCGGCCCGTGCGTCGCAGGACGCGGCCTCGGTACGGGCCGTGCGCTTCGTCGTACCTTCGCGCTTCCTCGGCAGTGCGCTCCATTCTCGTCTCGGCATCGGCGATCAAGGCGGGACGCTCCCTGA
Organism: Streptomyces racemochromogenes; assembly: GCF_044129415.1. Taxonomy (GTDB): domain Bacteria; phylum Actinomycetota; class Actinomycetes; order Streptomycetales; family Streptomycetaceae; genus Streptomyces; species Streptomyces racemochromogenes_A. The sequence continues at coordinate 77,014 of NZ_JBBDHD010000014.1, read as the reverse complement.
CCGTGCGTGCAAGGATCTGGGAGGCGGGCGGCCCAGAGGGCGTGAGCGGGCCACCGAATGCCCGGTCAAGGTCCGCGACACGTGCGATTCGCCCGTAACGGGGGTCGTGCCCGTCCAACGCTCGGAACCCCTCAGCGCGCCACAGCAACACGTCTTCGGTGAGGCGAACTCGTACATGCTCGGTGAGTGCCTCGGAGCTGACGTCCGCGAGCAGGACGTTGCCCTCCGCGGCCGGGACCGGGCCACGGGTGAGGACCCAGACTGCCGGCCGGTAGCCAGGCCTGTAGGGCAGCGCGCCGGCAGGAAGCATGAGAACGGCCTCCACGACGTTGCTCCGGAGCAGGGCCGACCGCAGCTTGGACTCCTCCGTGCCAGGCAGTGCGTCGACAAGGGCGTCGGCGGGGCCGAGCACGACGGCGGTGCACCCAGGACCGAGCGAATCCGCGATCCGCTCCACCTCCGTCAGCACAGTCAGAACGGACCGCTCTTCGCGAGGACGGTACGGAAGCTGGGTGACGACAAGCTGCGGTTCGGCGAGCCCTTCCTCTACCTCTGTGCCGGTCTGCACATCGAGAGCAAGCTCGTCGACGCCGGCCAGAAGGAGACGCCGCCGGACTATACGGGCCAGGCGCTCGTCGGGGTCGGCGGCCAGCACGGTGATGATCTCCGGATCCTCCGCCCCGCGGATGAGGGCGGCCAAGAGATCGCCCGCGCGGGCGTACGGGTCGGCCACGGCGACTCGCGTGCCCCCTTCAAGGCGGGTGCGAAGATCGGCGAGGTGAACCAGGAGCGTCAGGAGTTCGGGCGTCGGCGCATCGGCGGTGAGCAAGGTCGCACCGAGCCTCGATCGAGCGGCAAGCAGCCGCTCGAACGCCCCGCGCTCACTGTAGGCGGCCTCGATCATGTCTTCGGCAAGGTGGACGAGCGGTACGGCTTCCGTGCCGGCAGTCTGAAGCTCGCGCAGGAGGAACTCGTCCTCTGAGTCGATGCGTTCAGCTCGCCGCAAGATCGCGCCCCAGACATCGTCGGGCTCGGGCGCCTCCTCCCCCAGGTCTCCGACCAAGGGCTTCTCGTCGAGATGCCGCAAGGAGATCAGGGCGCCGAGGGTCTCGATGGTGCGCAACGGATCCGAGTGGTCCGCGTAGGCGGCGATGCTGTAGAGGACGAGCTCGGCGCGCAGATGATCGGGATTCACGTTGCCCAAGCCGGTCGCGAGCAGCCAGTCCACGATCTGGTCACCGTCGAATTGAAGCCGTCCTGTCGTTTCGGCCACGGGGGTAGGGAAGTCCGCGTACCGTCGGCGCCAGGTGGAAACGACCGGCCGCTTGACCTGCGCCAGTGCAGCGATCTCGGGCATCGAGAGCAAAGGTGCCGCGGCGACAGTGACGCCTGAAGGGCGACGGAAAGGCACGTTGGCCATGGCGTCCCCCTAGATGACGTACTCGGTGACTTAGTTGCCCGGTGCCGAGTGGCCCGGGAGCTTCCGGCAGTGATTCACACCTTAGACGACATCAACATCGCAGCATCAGCACGAACCCGATAACTGGGGTTATCACAATTTCACTGTACTTACTTTGATCGCGTCGCCACTCTCGGAACACATCGCCTCAGTCGTCAGACAGGGGCGGCAGCGGCCACCACCCCGTGTGGCTGATCGACTCCACGCCGAGAGGGATCCACCGATGACCATCACCATGCCGACCGCCGCCGTCGAGGGCATCCAGCTGACCGTGACCCCGTTCCGCCCGGACGCCGTGATCGGGACCATGGGGCTGCCGACCCTGCTGCAGCTCGTCCCCTCGCCGAAGGCGGAGGAGGACAAGCGCGCCCTGAAGTACGCCTCGGGCACCCTGCGCCGGCACGCAGAGGTGCGCGGGCTGGTTCAGCGGATGCTGAAGGCGACGCAGAAGGGGCGGAACGTCACCTCGTACGCCTCCTACATCGCCACCGGCATCAGCGGCGGCCACGGCGCCGCCTGGTCCACGCCGCCGATCACGCTGTGGCTCGACGGCCACCCGGCCTCGGTCGGCGAGGAGCTGATCGCGGGTACGGGCATCCGCACGATCACGGTGCTGCCCGGCTCCCCCGTCGTCGCCATCGACGGAGAGACGCAGGTCACGGCGTGGCACGAGCTGTACGACAACCCGGAGCGGTTCGGGACGACGTACGAGAAGCTCGGCCAGGTCCGGGTGCCGTTCGAGCTGTACTTCGGGCTTACTGTCGAGGACGCCCGGCAGATCTTCTACGACCGCAACGTCGAGGGCGTGCCTGTGGCTAAAAACCTGGCGATGTCAATGGACCAGCGGGACATCGGCACCCAGATCGCGCACCGGATCTCTGAGACGGTGAAGGTCGAGCACGACGGGAAGATCATCCCGTTCAGCAAGCTGGTGCAGGGCCGCAAGCGCCAGCTGACCAAGACCGACCCGGAGCTTGTGACGCTCTCCGCGTTGCGGGTCTTGGTGATCACGGCGCTGCACGGGCGGAGCGGACTCGGGCTGTCCTCGGCGACGGTCCACGAGGGCGACCTGCCGGAGTGCGTGAGCGCCGAACAGGCCGAGCGCGAGCTCGTCCCGATGCTGTCCCAGGTAATCTCGGCGCTCTTCCCGCACTTCGCGGCGCGCGATGCTGTCTCGGCCCCCGCCGTGCTCGCCGGCCTCGGGATCGCCGCTCACCAGGCGACCAGCTGGGCGAACGGTGGCAGCCGGCTGAGCGTCGAGGAGCTGCTGCGGCTGCTGGAGCCGGTCCGCTTCGAGCGCGAGGCACGCTACTGGGACGGCGTGGCCGCCAGCGCCAACGCGGCCGGTGTCCTGAACTTCGGCGGCGGCGCCAAGGACTCCGGCGGCCGGGTCGCCGACGCGCTGCTCGGGCCCGACACCGACTTCGGGCGCAAGATCCGCGGCTGGTAGCCCGCCCCTCCCTACGGGGCCCGGTGTGGCTACCGGGCCCCGGCCTGCCCAGCACTTCGCCTCTGGAGAACCTGACCATGAGTACTCAGCATCCGCCGCAGCCCTCCCCCGGCAGCTGGGGGGCCTGGGCCCGCTCAGCCGTTCTCCGCCACGAAACCGGCCCGCCGCAAGGCGTGGCTGGCCCACAGCGCAACAGGCATCGTCGCGCTACTGATCGGCACCGCGATCGGGGCGAACGGCAAGGATGCTACGGGGAACCCGCCCACCGCCTCCGAAAACCCTCAGGCGGTCGAGACGACAACCCCGACGACCGAGCCGGAGCCGCCATCCCCCGCACCTGAGACGACCGAGGCCGAGCCTGCACCCAAGCGGCACCGTCGGGGTTTCTTCACCTCAGCCCGCGAGTGTCGAGGCATGCTGCCTGCTGCATCCACCGTTCAGAGCAATGTCGCTGCTTGGGTTCGGCGTCCTGGCTGCGGCATCCCTACCCGCGGCGCTCCTCGCCCTGGCCTCCCGGGCACCCCGATCCGGGGTCAGTGTGATCCAGCCGTCCGGGATCCAGCCTGCGAGGTAGCCCTCGACGAATTGTTCGAGTTCCGGCAGATCAAGGTGCGCCACGTCCCGGATGGCTTGACGCCAAGGCACCCACAGGGCCATCGAACGGACCTGCCCCTCGGCGTGGGCCGTGAACAAGCGCACCTTCCCGCGGCGGCCGTCACCGTGAGATGCGGCGTCCAACCGAGCTACGAGCCCGCCGAACCGCATGACTGATCCAGCGCCGAGGCGACGGATCGCCGCCTTGTAAGACTCTCCCGGCGCACACCGCGTCGTCGGCAGGCTGACGCACTGCGGAGAGCGCCTTCGCACGAGCCCCACTCGGTGACCCTCGTCGAAGCACAGCAGGTAGACCTCACGAGGCGTCGTTGGTGCATACATGGTCACAAGAAAAAGAATGACCGGCCAGCCTCAGTGCGCATTCCGGACAGGCCGAACGGTGGACGGCCGACCGGTTCAGGACTTCGGCGACTGCGGCGGCAGAGCCGCCGGCCCGGGCCAGAGCTGAAACCCGAACGCAGCCTCTAGGCGGGCGAGGGTGCCCAGGTCCGGCATGACCTTGCCATTGAGAACGCGGCTGACCGTCGAGTGGTTGATGCCTGTGACTTCCGCAAGGCTGCGAAGCGTGTATCCCGTAGAGGTCATAGCCCTCTGAAGGTTCCGCGAGAGCGACTGACCGTAGTAGGCGCTCACCGGAGCATCCGGAGCGAGGGCAGCGTGAGGCCAAGCGCCATCCACGACGTAGTCGCGCGGCTGCTTGTCGTTGCTGCTCCGGGGCATGCCGAAATCATCCCACGTACCCATGGGACCGACCCTTCCCTCATCCGGGATCCCGTCAGGGACACTCAGCAAATGTTGCAAGTACGGAACCTCATAGGGTCAGGGGAGGCGTCATAGCGTGATTTCAGGCAACCGCGCGAGGCGCCTTTGGGGAACTCGCAAGGCGGTCACATCCGGACCGCGGCCTCGCTCCAGGGCTCGTCCGAAGCCGGCGGCGACGAGCTCGCGACGTGCGTATCGCACGGATGGGTGGTCGCACGCTCGGCATCGAGGCACCTCCATCCGTGCGCTGCGGTCACACCGGGAGCCGCAGCGCCGAGCGCGCTCGTGCGCTCGCACCAACTGCGCCTGGACACATAAAAGTTTGAGCCTGCACGGCAGGCAAACGACGAAGTGCTTCGAGTGTTGCCGTTCCCCTGCGGCGCAAGCTTCTGATCGCTAGCTTGTGTACGGATCACTCAAGGGGGAGGCGAAGCGTGCGTACGAATCCGGGCGATGCAGTGAACCCCCTTGTCGAGCACCTGCGTCAGGTGGAGGCCATCGAGCAGGACCGGTGGGTCGCGGCCGGCGAAGCGTGCAGCAAGGCTGAGTACAACGTGAGCGAGCTGCGTCAGCGCCTCGCCGACGCAGAGCAGGAGCTCGTCGCCGCAGAGCACAACCGGACGGTGGCCACGGAGCGACTCTCCGCTGTACGCGACACGATCTCCAGCGCAGAGCAGTTCCTTGCGCAGCCGGGAGATGCTGCGGCGACCGAGCCTGAAAGCGAAGACCCGGTCCGCCAAGAGCCTCCGGCAAGCAGTCGGAGCCGCCCAGCGCAGCCGGCCGACTCGGCCGCGCCCACTTTGAAGGCGCTTGTCCTTCAGGCACTGGCCGACGGCGATGCCACGCCGCTCGCCCTGATCATCGACCGCGTCCGTCAATCACGGCCAGACACGAAGGCGAACTCTGTCCGCTCGACCCTCGCCAACATGGGCCCGAGCGACGGAGTAGCAGCCGTGGGACGCGGGCTGTACCAACTCCTACCGCCGGAGGCGCATACGTAGAGGTCTCACCCCTCGCACAGACGAAGAGGCGCCGCCCGGGTGGCTAGACCCGAGGCGGCGCCGATGACACGTCAGCTGAGGGCCCACCATGAGTTTTCGTGCATCAATGCACCATTACGCCCATCTGAGGGTACCCGCCTGGCGTACAACCCACCCCCTCGGCGGGGGCGGCCGATGAGCCGCAGGGCGGCTCGCCATTCCGAAGCCACCCGCATCCTGCCCACTGAGGCCGTGGCCCCTCGACGCCAGCTCGAGCTCGTAGACGTCAGCGCGCGAATCGGGCCCGCAGCGGACGGGGTGCCCATCGGAGCTGTGAGCAAAGCCCTCGGCGTTGCTGAGAGGACGATCGCCGATGCGCATGGGTTCCTGCGGCAGAATGGCCTCTTCGAGGCAGGCTGCCAGACCTTCACCCTCACCCCCGCCGGTCGACGGCTGGCGGAGCTCCGCGCTTTGGACTCCGCCCATGCCCGCCTCTACCTGCGGGAATTGTGGGCGTCCGCCTGGTTCACCACGGCCGCGGTGGGATTGCTGCGGCCCTGCCCCCACGACGCCACCGCCCTTGCCGAACATCTGATCCGTGGCGTGAGCCGCCGGATCGAGCGCGGGCTGCACCTGGTGCACTGGCTCGAGTACGCACTGGTCGTCCGCAAGGGCGAGGACGGTCGAATGACGCTGGTCCGCGAGACGCTCACACCGCCGCCGTCTCTCTCATTCATGGTCACCAGCGAAGCCGTGGCTGGGCTGCCGCGAGAGCGATTCCTCAAGGTGATGGACGCCTACCGCACGATCACCCGAGCGCTGAGCCCGTCGCCACAGCCCGCCGAAACCTCCCCTCGGGACCAGCAGCACGCATAGCGGCCGGACATTCCAGCGCCGGAGACGTCCCCGGCGCCGAGATGCACCACGCCTTCACCCCTTTCGCCCTCGTCATGTTGCCGCGGAGGTCACTCATGCCCAACGTGTTGCATGTAAGGAACATCGCAAATCTTTCGGTCCGCCCCTTGCCCATGTGGCGTGGAGCGGCTTCCCCACCCTGCCCCGCCCATCGGAGGACGCCCATCGTGGGAACAGACCTCTCACTCACACACGGCATCGACAGTGTTCTCCAGGTCTGGCAGCAAATGACCGCACAGAACGAGATGTCGCATCAGACCTATGACAAGTTCGGCCTCCTGCTGCGGCGGTTCGGCCTGTACGCCGGCGTTCGAGGCGCGCTCCTGATCGCCGATGTCGAGCCGGGTCTCGTCGATGACTTCATCAACGCCAAGGGCCACAGCCGACACGGCTACGTGTCTGACGCCGCGGTTGCCACCCGGCTCCTGAGGCGCAGCGTCGTACGCTCGGCCTTCCGCGTCCTGCGCGAGCTCGGACTGAGCGATCAGGATCCGGCCAGGGACATCGTCCTGCCGGCCCGGACCCACGAAGGCGTCCGGGCCCTGACCGAGGACGAGATCGTGGATCTGCGCCACCACGCCTCCTTCACGAGCCGTCCCACTCGGCACGCTGCGGCCGCTGCGCTGGCTCTCGCAGGCGGACACAGCGGCGAGGTCGGCCACATCGTCATCGCAGACCTCGACCTGCCCCACAGGAGGGTGTGGATGCACGGCTCCATCAAGTACGAGCCTCGCTGGTGCCGACTGGATGCCTGGGGCCGACACGTACTGGCCGAGCGAGCCCGTCACGTCACCACAGAGAATCCGGATCCCGCAACCGCCCCGCCTGGCCGTGTCGAGCCGTCCGACCTCGGATGCCGCGCTACAGGCCCGCGCCTGCGTCGCGCTCCGGGACCTTCTGCGCCGGATCGGACTCGGCGGCGAGCCTGACGTCAAGCCGGCCTCGATGACCGCCGCCGCCGCAGTCGCTGCCTTCGAGGCGACCGGCAGGATCGAGGACGCCGCCCGCAGCATCGGCCTCCGCTCACTGGACCGGGCAGCCGCCGTCGTCGGCTACGACTGGCGCTGCGACCCCGCCTACACCGATGGGGTGGCCCCCCGTGCCTGACGACATCTTCGGCGCTCCCTTGCCCGAGGGGAGCCGCTCCAGCCGTAAGCGGCAGCTCTCCGACGCGGACCAGCGCAAGCTCGACCGGCGTCTTCGGGACTGCCTGGACTACCCGTTGCTGTACGAGATGGCCGAGCTGCTTCCCGCCCCCTCGAACGTCGGATGCCCTCGCGAGTACCCGGCGATCGTGTACCTGCTCCTCGTCGCTCTGACACCCGTCGCCGGGTCGAAGCGCGGAGCGGTCGGACTCCTCATCGCCCCGCAGGACTGGCGTAGCGTGCGTGCGCACGTGCGGCGCCACCTGGGGCGTCGGGCGGCCGCAGCACTGCCCCTGAACGGGCCCTCCCGCAATCAGTACCAGGACGCCGTCGACAAGCTGCTGGTCCCGAGCAGTGACGCGCTGGAAGAAGCGTTTCGCACCTACGCAGCACGTCAGGCACTCGAACAGGGCCTGTTTCCCTCAGACGCTCCCAAGATCTGGAGCCGTCCCGAGCGCCGGCAACTCGTGGTCGGCGACGCCACTGTCCCCAAGGCGATCTCGAAGGCGCGCAGTGCGGTGACCGTGGACGAGAGCGGCAGGCGCCGTATTCACCGCGTCGATCCGGCCGCGCGGTTGTACTACGAGAACGGCGAGACGAAGAAGAAGCAGGTCCGCGGCAGCAAGTGGTTCTTCGCGTCAGGGCGGTCCGACGGGTACTGGACCCGCGTCATCCTGTCCTTCGCCCACGTCGCCGGCGGCCAGTACGAGGACGAGGCGGCCGTCGCGGTGCGCCAGTTCCTCATGCTCAAGGACGCCCTGCCCGACTGCATGGGCATTGTGTACGACGGCGCCCTTCGCGGGGTGCACCGTGATGCCATCGCCCGCCGCGGCATGCTGGCGATCAACAAGCAGCACGGTTCCACCAAGCCGGTGTTCTACGAGCACCTCAAGGTCTGCCGGAGTGGGCGCGAACTGTGGTGCAGTGATGGGCGGATCACGGAGAGCGTGCCCCTGGATGACGGCACACGCATTCTCGCGCCCGTCCCCATCGCCAAGTTGGAACGGCGCTTCGGTACCACCAAGAGCCGCTGGTACCACGTCCTGCGCATTCCGTGCCGCCACGGGGACCACACGCACCGCGTCCCCGTGGGTATCACCACCACCCCTGAGGACCGGTCCCTTCGCAATGTAGACACCGGCAAGCCGCTCAGGAGCGACAGCGAACGCGGATTTCATCGCGCGGAGCTGCTCCAGCAGATCCCGCAGTCGACGCTGGCCCACCAGCTCGTCTACCCCTACCGAGCCGACTCCGAGTCCGTCCACTCACAGTTCGACCAGAGCCTGTGGAACCGACGCATGATCGCCTACGGCGTCGAGCGCCAGAAGATCTCGTGCTCGGTTTCTCGCTGGCCCAGAGCGCCACCAGTCACCAGCTGCACAAGGAGCGGCAGAGCGCGATCCTGTCGGCGACCCGTACCGCTTGAACCCGTCTTGGGCGGGCGCTGTCAGTGCACCAGGGACAGTGCCCGTCGCGGTGCGCTCTCGGCCTGCTCACCGCCGCCTTCGACGGTGGTGAGGGTCAGGCCGAAGAGCATCTTGTTCAGCTCGTCCCCGGTCACCCCGATCTCCGCGGCCACCGCGCCAGGGCGTACTCCCTTGGCCCGGAGTCCCTGGAAGACCTTGGTCAGCACCTGCGAGGCTTCCCGCTTCTTCATGCCGTGCGGCTCGTCCTTACGGTAGCCGCGGTTGCTCAGCTCCGTGCAGGCCGACCTGTACTGCCAGTCCGTCAGGAGCCCCAGGTCGTGCATGCGGTAGGTAAGGGCCATGGCCGAGACCTTCCAGATGCTCTTCGCCTGGATGATCTGGTCGACATGGGCACCGGACGGCATGTGTCCCAAGACGCTCGACGCCGGCATCAAGAACGCGCTCGCGAAGTCGTTGGCCTGGCGCTCCGCCCCGGGACCCGAGCATTCCCGGTCGCTGCCGTGCATCACCAGGTGGCCGAGCTCGTGTGCCGCGTCGAAGCGGCCGCGCTCCGCGGACTTCATGGTGTTCAGGAACACGAACGGCGTACCGTTCCGCCACACGGCGAAGGCGTCCACGTCCGCGTACTCGGGCGCAAGCGAGAAGACCCGCACTCCGTGGGCCTCCAGCAGGTGCACCATGTTCGGCGCCGGCGCCACGCCCAGGTCCCAGCGTGCACGGACCATCCCGGCCGCGGTCTCGGGGTCCGGCTTGCCCAGCGAAGGGACGTCCGGGGCGGGAAGGCGGAAGCGCTCGTCGATCCAGTCGTACAGCAGCGCGGCGAGCGTGCCGGCCGAGCGTGCGGCGTCCAACGTCCGAGCCGAGGTCTTGCTCCGTGCCCGCCAGGAGATGCCGTCCGCCGGGAGCTCATCGAGCTCGGGCCCCTCGAAGAAAGACAACGGGAAGTCCAGCGCCTCGGCGATCCGGGCGGTGGTGGTGCGGCGGGGGGCGGTGCGGCCCGTCTCGTAGTTGGACAGGCTCTGCAGCGAGACCCCCGCCAGGTCGGAGAGCTCGGCGAGCGTCATGCCCCGGCGCTTGCGGGCCAGCGTGATGCGGGACGGGGTCACCATGGTGGGAGCTGCCTCAGTGATCGGTGGTGCGTAGTGGGGCGGCGGTCGCCCGTCACCCCACCCTACGGGCCTCAGCGGAAGTCGACCGGGATGTCGATCTCACCAGGTCCATCATCGTCCATGCGTTCGATTCCGTCCATCTCGAGGACGGGTAGCGGGATGCGCTGATCCCACTTCGCGACGAATCCGCGCTTGAACTTGCGCGGAAGCGAGAGCTCGCTGTGGATCCGGACCACGTCGCCCACCCGAACCCGGTAGGAGACCAGGAACCAGGTCTTGAGATCGGACGCTTCGACAGGCGCGAGGCGCACCACGTCAGAGTCCATCCGGGGGGAGAAGAGGGCGAGTTGCATGTCGTTGCTTGCTGCGGCGCGCGCGGTCGCGGCTCCCCGCTTGCGCAGGTTCTTCGGGTGCAGGCGGGCGTTCCCCGTGGCCGCGTCACCGATCATCACGCCTATCGCAAGCGACTTCTCGGGGTTGTAGACCAGCTCGAGGTGGTCGTGCAGCAGCCGCTTCCACCTCGCGTTGCGGATGTGCTCCTCACGTATCGCCCGTACGTGCTCCTGGTAGGCGCGGGTGCCGGCCGTGTTCGCCGGGTGGTTGGGGGTGGCCGTCCGCCTCGCCGCCTCGCCGGCGTACAGCGCGGGCTGGAGGTAGTCGACCTTTGTGCCGAGCTCGGCTAACCGCGCGTGGACATCGCCCGGTTCAGGTGCGGGCGTAACGAGGGACAGTGCCATGGAACCTCCGCTGCCGACAGCAATCTTATAAGGATCATACCGCGAACGTGGCGCAGAAATTATAAGAAACATCCGAAGGCTCGACCTCAAGCCCCCGCCACCGCCCGCGACCCAGGCACCCTCGGGACGGAACGGACATCGCGGCCACCGCGCCGCCCCGTCAGTCAGCAGCGCCACCACAGGCGGCAGCCGCGTTTCCGCAGATCAGGAGACCTGCAAGACAACCTCCTGGCCAGGAAGCGTTATGGGGGCGCACCCGCGGACCTCGATCCGCTAGGCTGTCTGCGGTCAGTCGGCTACCAGGCCGTTGCTCGGGAAAGTGTCCGCTCGGACTCCGCCCCGACTACGCCCGGGCGTCAGCTGACCTGGAGGTTTGCCGTGCCGGCCGATGATCCCCCACTGGGGTTTTCGGCAGGGTTTTCAGCAAGCCCCCGCCTTCGTAGCTCAGGGGATAGAGCACCGCTCTCCTAAAGCGGGTGTCGCAGGTTCGAATCCTGCCGGGGGCACCAGCTCAGAGGGGGACCACTTCCCGAATTCGGGAAGTGGTCCCCCTCTGACATCTATGCCTGACATCAACGGCGTCGGTCAGGGACGGCCGGGCCGCCTCTTGAGCAGCCGGTCCATGTGGCTGATGGCCTCGCGCTGCGTGTCCTGGACGACGTGCGTGTAGACGTTCATGGTGACGCTGATCTGGCTGTGCCCGAGGATCTCCATCACGACGCGGGGCGCGACGCCGGCAGCCGTGAGGAGCGTCGCGGTGCCGTGCCGGGCGTCGTGGAGCCGGATCACTCGCAGGCCGGCGGTCTGGGCGATCCGGGTGAAGGAGCGGTAGACGTTCCGCGGCTCGACCGGGCGACCGTTCCGGGTGACGAAGACGTGGCCCGAGTCCTGCCAACTCTCCCCCGCCTTGGCCCGGATCTCTGCCTGCCGCATGCGGTGCCAGCGGAGCGGGGCGACGCACAGCGCGGGAAGCGGCACGACCCGTCGGCGTCGGCTCTTCGGATCGCCGTCGTACAGGACGCCGCGCCGGCGCTGGGTCTGGTTGCGGACGTGGAGCACCCTCTTGTCGAGGTCGAGGTCCGACCATCGGAGCCCGACGATCTCACCCCGACGAAGTCCCATGGCAATGGCGAGGACGAAGGCCGCGTAGAGCGGGTCCCGGCGGGAGGCGGCGAGGAAGTCGAGCGTCTCGTCCAGGGACCACGGGGACAACTCTCGCGCAGCCGCCCTGGGCGGCTCGACCAGCTTGGCCACGTTCCGTGTGATCAGCTCCTCCCGGCAGGCGGCCGTCAACGCGGAGCGCAGCACCCGATGGGACTCCTTCGCCGTAGCGGCCGTGGTCCGCGCCTCCAGCCGCTTGAGGAAGCTCCGAACGTCCGTCACGCCCAGGGATTCGAGCCGCTTCGATCCGATCATGGGAGCCAGGTAGAGACGGACGTGCGACTCGTACTTCTCGTAGGTGGCGGGAGTCCGCCGGGGCGGCTGGATGTACTGGTCCAGCCAGTACGGCAGCCACTCGGAGAGCTTGGCCGACCGGGTGGGCACCGGCACGCCCTGGTCCACCTTGGCGAGCAGATCCCGACGCTTCACGTCGCACTCGGCCCAGGTCTTGCCGTAGGCGAACTTCCGGGCCCGGGTCCCGTCGGGCTGGAGGACGTACACGGCGGCCTGGTAACGGCCGTCCTTGCGCTGGGTGATCGTTCCGGCGCCGTTGGGGTTGCGCTTGCGCGGGGCGGCCATCAGACGGCCTCCTCGATCTCGTGGTCGATGAACTTCCGGACGGATTCGGCGGGGATGCGGCGCGCGCGGCCGATGGTGATGGATACGAGCCGCCGGGAGCGGATGAGGTCGTAGACGGTCGAGCGGCCGAGCTTGAGCCGCCCCATGACCTCGGGCACGGTCAGCAGTTCCGGGGCGGCGGTGGTCATGGGGCGGCTCCTTCCAGGGCGAGTTGGTCGGGGAGTGCTTCGCGGGCGGTCTGGCGGTTGAGCTGGATGCCGCGCGCGATGGTGGCGGCGAGGACGGCTTCGCCGGGGGTATGGCCGTGGCCGGCGTACTGCCAGGAGGCCAGGACGAGGACGGTGTCCGGCTCGATGTCGTCGAGGCCCCGGGCTTGGCGTTCCTGGGCGGCGCGGTAGTCGGCGCGGGTCTGGCGGAGGGCGCCGAGGGTGGTCGAGTACCGCCTCGACTTCGTGGAGAAGTGGCCCCGGAAGCCGAGCATGTGGGCCCAGGCCGCCAGACGGCGGTCCGGGTACAGCGGGTCCAGGTCGAGGCAGGCTTCGACCAGGCGGGCGGTGTGCGCCGGGACGTCGAGGAGGACGAGTGCCTCGCGGTTGCCGATGCGGCGGTCGAGGGTGCCGGTGTTCTCGGCGGCCTTGGTCGCGTACTTGGCGATGTACGAGGCCACGGCCTGTTCGGTGATGTCGGAGCCGTCGCCGAAGGCCTTGATGGTGCGGACGTCGAGCTGGGCGCCCCACCGGAAGGTGCGGGCTGGCTGGTCGCCCGCCGCCGGGACGGTGACCGACGTGTAGGCATGGGCCACCGCGGCCCTGATCGAGCGGTCGAGAAGTTCGGTGGTGGCCCAGGAGGGCGGTGGGCTGCCGGGCCCGTCGGGTCCGTCGAGGCGGATCACGGCGTGGAAGTGGACGGCCCCGCGCTTCTGGAACTCGGCGACCTTGCCGTAGGAGATACGGGCCACTTCCGTCAGCTCCCGCTGAGTGAGCCCGGCGTGGGCGGCGATCTCGCGGCGGAGCCGGGTGGTGAAGCGCTGCCAGAGCTGGCCGGCGTGGTTGTTGAAGAGGACGGCGGCGGCGTAGTCGTACGTGGTCGGGTCGAGGGCGGTGCCCAGTTCGGCGGCGTCCTCCTGGTGGTGCGTGCCGCAGCGGCAGGGCCGGCCGGCGGGGCGGTTGTGGACCGGGCCGAAGGAGGGGGCGGTGAGGGTGGCGAAGACGCGGGGGTGTTCGCGGACGGTGGCCGGGATCTCGCGGCGGTCGTCTCCGGCGAGGCCGGCCCGGATGAGGTGGTAGGTGTCGCCGGAGTACGTCCAGGCGCAGGCAGGGCAGCGGGACGCGCGCCGGTTGCCGCAGGCGATCCGGAGGCGGGCGCCGGGTTCGTCGGCGGTGGTGTAGCGGTGCAGCACCTCGCCCGAAGCCTTGTCCTTGGCCACGGTCCAGCCGGTGATGTGGATCGGGTCGGAGCAGCCGCCCGTACGGCGGACCTGGTCTTCCCAGCGGGTGTATCCGGGGGCGCAGGCCACCTTCAGCACGTCGTCGAGGAGACGGGGGTCCAGGCCGGTGACGGACGCGGGGGCGGTCACGGCGTCACCGACCGGCGGGGGTGGGTCATGAAGGGCGTTCCTTTCAGGGCGGGCCCGGGACGACAGCGGCGGAGAGCGCGACTGCCGCCCGGACTGCGTTCGGTCAGCGGCCCTTGAACTCCTGGCGCAGGGCCCGGACGAGGAAGAGCAGGACGACGCTGCTGACGGACAGAGCGACCGCGGTGACCGCGACGGCCAAGAGCAGTGAGACGGCGACCGAGGCCAGCGCGAGAACGCCTGCGACTCCGCCCGCGGCGAGGGCCAGCAGGGTTCCGGGCGACTGCCGGCCCAGACCGGCGAGGGCGGACGGCGCGGTGGTGGGCGCCGGAGCCGGGGCGGAGTGCTCGACGGGCGCCGGGGTCGGGGCCGGGCGGATCGTCGCCGGGGTGTAGGTGTCGGGGCGCGGGTACTGGGGCTTGAACACGGGCGTACTCCTTCCGGGACGGGTTACTTGTTGATCGCGGTGTCGATGGCCGGGGCGAGGAAGCTGTCCGCCAGGAGGAATCCGCCGAGGAGGATCACGGCGACGAGCCACAGCGGCGGGCGGACGAGCCTGTAGCCGAGGACCCCGACGACGATCAGGGCGAGCCAGAGCGGGACGTCCATGGGTTGGCCTTTCGGGTCAGCTGACGCGGCAGCGGTGGGAGCGGGCGGCGAGCTGGGCGGCGGTCGAGGAGCTGTAGTCGGCGGACCAGCCGCAGGAGTCGGCGGTGCAGACCGCGGCGTCCTTCGTGCGGCCCTGCCGGTCGCGGTAGGTGCCGATCTGGACGGGGCCGATCTTCAGGAGCGAGCGGAAGTTGATCCGGGCGGGCATGGCGATCTCCTGTCGTCAGGCGAGCTGGGCGGCGATGGCTTCGGCGAGGGGGTGCGGGACACCGAGCCGGGAGCGCAGGGTCTCGGCGTCGATGTCCGAGCCGGTACGGGCGCGGTGATCGGCAGCGATCTTCCGGGCGTGGGTGACGAGGGCCGGCGGAGCGGTGACCGGCGCCGGAGCGGCCGATAGGGCCGGAACAGTCGGCGCTTCAGGTTCGGGCTCCGGCTCCCGCTCGACCATGGGCAGGGGTTCCGGGGACGGCTCTGGCTCGGGGGTCGGCTCGCTGGGCGGCGTAGGCCGGTGGACCAGGAGCGTGCCGCCGAGGAAGGCGAGCGCGGGCCAGCCGGCGACGACGATCCGGAGCCAGTCCGGGACGTCGCCGAGGTCGAGGAGGCCGGCGGTCGCGACGTTCGCGCCGAGCGAGGCCGCCAGGGCGACGGCGAACCAGGACCAGGCCGAGCGCGCCGGTTCTCCCGAGTCCCGAAGGGCGCGGAGGCGGTGCCAGGCCGCGACGAGGAGCAGGTCCACGCTGACCGGGTAGGCCCAGGCCTTCCAGCCGGTCTGCCCCGCGGCTTCGGCGAGGTCGTGCAGGTGGGCGAAGGAGAGGGCTCCGGCGATGACGGCCTGGACGAGGACGGCGTCCGGGCGGACCGGGCGGCGGGTCATGGTGTTCACCTCCTTTCAGGCATGGGTGGGGTAGGGACGTGGCGCGATGGGCCGCGCCGACCGGGGGTGGGCCAAGCGCTTAGAAGGCGCTTGCTGCCGCGGGCTTGGGCGGGTGGACCTCGCCGACCAGGACGCGGGCCGGCAGCTGGGGCCGGAAGGGTGCCAGCTCCGGGATCTCCGGGGTGCGGTGCGCGTGGGCGTTGCAGATGTCCACGGCCTTGCGGAGCGTGGTGTGCGGGGCCCGGATCCGGGACCAGCCGCCGGAGGAGTCACCGGCCACGGCGGTGCCGGGGCGGTCCTTGTCGATCTGGACGGCGGCGAGGACGGCGTCCGGGGAGATGTCCCCGAAGGCCATGTTCGCCGAGGTCTCGTCGTTGACGCGGTGGGCGGTACGGCCGGTGAGCTGGGCGCGGAGCATGGTGATGCCCTTGCCGAGTTCGGAGCCGAAGCGCTGTCCGCAGACCGCCAGGTGGATGCCCGCGGCGCGGCCGAGCTGGGAGAGGCGGACCAGGTTCGTGACGATCTGGTCCCGGCGGGCTTCCTCCGCCTTGTTCGCGGCGAGGGCGAGCTCCGCGACCTCGTCCACCAGGAGCACGACGGGAACGGGGCGCAGGTGCGCGGGAAGGTCCCAGATGTCGGCGGTGATCTCCGCGTCCGGCAGGCCGACGCTGATCCGCTGTTCGGCCCGGATCAGCTCGTAGACCCGTCCCATGTAGGCGACAAGTGCGTCGAGCAGTTCGGCAGCCTCGCCGGGGTTGTCCGCCAGGGCGGTGAACCGCGCGGCCAGCGGGGAGAGTTCGACGCCGTTCTTGCAGTCGATGCCGACGAGCGCGACGTTGCGCGGCGCGAGGCCGACGACGAGGGTGCGTTGGTAGACGGACTTCCCTGACTTGGTCGCGCCGACGTTCAGGGCGTGCGGGACCTCCCGGTAGTCCCGGTGGTGGACCTCCCCGTCCTCCCGCAGGGCCACCGGGATCCGGAGTGCCGCACCGGGTTCGGTTTCGGGTTCGGCCGGCGGCATGCGTACCCGCTTGAGGACGTCGTAGCCGGTCATCCGCAGCTCGACCACACCGGAGCGGATCTCCCGGGAGACAACGTTGTGGAGGGCGAAGGAGTGCCGTAGCCGGTCGGAGGAGGCGGAGAAGTCGAACGCGTCCTGACCGGGCCGGAGCTTCAGCCTGAGGACCAGACCGGTCGCGGTGGGCCGCAGCCGCAGGATGCGCGGGGAACGGGGTTCGGGAACCGGGCGGTTGGCCATCCGGGCGAGCGCCAGTCGCCAGCGGGAGGGCGGGACCGTGAGCCCACAGGCGTCCATCACCGAGCGATAGCGGACCAGGACGCGGATCGCCGCGAAGGTGACCCCGAAGGCCATCCAGTACCAGGTGGGTCGCAGCCGGCGCAGAACGAGTACGGCGACCAGGACCACGCCGGGCGTGAGCCATAAGGCGCTCATGCTCAACCCGCCTTGGCGGCGAGGGAGGTGACGGCGACGGCGCGGAAGCTGAGCCCGTGCCGCTTCTGGCCGTTGAACTCGTTCTCCCAGGGGCGGGCGACCAGGCCGGTCAGGGCCACGGGGGTGCCCATGGTCAGCTCACCGGAGATGTCGGGCTCCGCCACGGTCACGGAGACCACCTCGGCGTTCCCGTTCATCACGAACAGCACGTCGACGGTCATCAGGTTGTGGCCGGTCTCGGCGTCGACGGCGACCTGACCGGTCTTCTTGTCGCGCATCTTGAGCTGCGGGGGCTGGGCGACCATCACGGTCGCGGCGTTGGTGTCGACGGGAATCTGACGCACAGCAGATCACTCCTCTACAGAGGTACGACTCCGCCACTCCTGTATAGGAGTGACATGAAGAAGAGTGCCCGACTCCTATACATGAGTCAACCCGCCGCGAAGAGAAACTCGCGGCGGGCTGTGAGGAGTTGAGTGGACGTCAGTCGCGCGCGGGGATCCGGTACTCGAAGACGAACTGGTCAGCGGCCATGAGGGTGTCGCAGACCTCGACCACACGGCCTTCCGTGGTGACCGCGTCCCGCAGCAGGTGCACCACGGGGGCGCCGGGCGTCAACGACAGCTCCGTCGCTTCGGCCTTGGCGGCCGGCCGGGCCTGAAGCGTCTCCACGTACTCGGCGAAGACGTGGCCGTGGTCCTCCAGCCGGGCGTAGATCCCGCCGGGTCCAGGGTTCTCGGCGAACAGCTCCGGGATGTCCTTCACGACGTCCCACGGCAAGTACGAGGTAGCCGTCTCGACGGGAGTCCCGTTCCGGAAGTACAGCCGGCGGCGAGCGAGCACCTGCGTCCCTGCGGTCACCCCGAGCCGCTCCGCGATCCCCTCCGGCGCCTCCATGGGCCCGATGAACAGCACGCTCACCTTGGCCTCGGCCCCGGACTGCGCCGACTCGGCGAGGTACGCGGCCCTGCCCTCCTGGCGATGGGTACGCCGAAAGCGGTCCGAGGACCGGTGCCGTACCGGCGGCCGGGCCTTCACGATGGACCCCTTGCCGTGCCGGGTCTCGACGAGCCCGCTGGCCCGCACCTCGACCATGGCCTTGCGTACCGTCCCGCCGGCGACGCCGTAGCGCTCCACCAGCTCGGCTTCGCTCGGCACCATGTCCCCGGCCTTGAGCGCGCCCGCCCGGATCTGCTGCACGATGTCGTCGGCGATCTGCACGTAGCGCGGCACAGCCCCTCGCCCACCTCCCACTGCGGTTCCCATAGTCCTTCTCTTCCTCCTATGCTCCTGTACATGAGTACGGGTTCCCCGCAGGTCAAGTCAACGCCACTGCACTCCGTGTCCGTAGCCGGGGCCGTACTGCGCGAGGACGGCCGACTCCTGGCAATCCGCCGCGCGGACAACGGGACTTGGGAACTGCCGGGCGGAGTGCTCGAACTCACCGAATCCCCGGAGGCCGGCGTCCGCCGCGAGGTCCTGGAAGAGACGGGCATCGAGGTCGAGGTCAACGACCTGACGGGGGTCTACAAGAACACCACCCGCGGCATCGTGGCCCTGGTCTTCCGCTGCACGCCGACCGGTGGCACGGAACGCACCTCGGAGGAATCGACCGCGGTCGCGTGGCTCACCCCGGAGGAGGTCTCCGCGCAGATGTCCGAGGTCTACGCGATCCGCCTCCTGGATGCCCTGGACGAAGCGGGCCCCCACGTCCGCAGCCACGACGGCCGCCAGCTCCTCACGGCGTGAACCGCGAAGAAGCGGTAGCCCTTGTCGCCCGCCTCATGGACGGCAGCATCACCGACGAGTCCGAAGCCGACACAGCCCTGACCACCCTCAAAGCAGGACTCGGGTGCCCCCACATCAGCGACTACATCTACTGGGACTTCGACCCCGAACTGAGCGCCGAGAAGATCGTGGACCGAGCCATGGCTTACGAGCCCTTCGCACTCTGAACCAGTCGGCGCGGTAAGAGTTTCCCTACTTCATCAAGGGCGCTTCCGCCGCCAAGGCGGCGTCGCGCGCCCGCCGCCCCGGGCCTGCGCTCCTGTCTCCGCCCCGCTCCTGGCCCGGCCCGCCGGCCGCGCGCCACTGTGGCTCAAGGCTCGATGGGGTGAACCAAGCCGATCCGCCGACTGCCGGTCAGAACGAATGCCTCCGGCGGGGGCGCTCAGGCTCCGGGATGGACGGGGCCCGTCCTGCGTCTGCCGGCGGGTTCGTGGTTGCGGTGGGGCTGTCATCCCGCCTGCCGTCGACCCAGGCAAGCCGAGCAGGCGCGAGTCCTGGCGTCCAGGTCGTACGTCCAGCAGGGCGCTCCACCTGGACGCCACGACCCGCGCCCGCTCCACATACGTGTGGGTCGACGGCAGACGGGATGACAGCTGGTGGGTCCTTACAGATTAGTGCAGTGCCTAGTCCGCTGCCGATAGGGCAAGTTCACCGACGCTCTCCACCGACAAGTCCGATACATCCCCTTCAGACTCGCAGACCACCCACGCTTGGACCGGAACAACGTAGGACCCTGAAACGGCAGGTTCCTCAAACGCGGTGACGTCCACACAAACACGTAGATCTGCAAGCACCAGGATCTCGCCATCCACGACGTACGACTTGATCCTTCTAATTGCAAGGGGTCTACACTCAAAGAAGCGCGCACCGCCCCCGTCTATCACTGAAAGGGCGTTCCGGAAATCCTCACTTTCCATCAGCCTGTCATTCAGCAGGGCGCCCATCTCCGGTCCATCGAATTGATCGATTGACGGTTCGTGATTCGAGCGACTCGACAAGGAGGAGAGCAGCGAATCTAGGTTGCGGTGGTAAATGACGACTACGCCAGTCCGGGCGCACTCATCCATAAGTTGCGGATGAAGAGATCCTCCGTTCGCGGGATCGGCAAAGTCCTCGCGATTGTCTGATACGAAGTGCACGGCTTCGCCAAGTGCGGCTGCACACCTGAGTGTGCACAGCCAGATAGCGCTATCCCTGGCCCCCTTTCCCAGCCTCGCCGGGAGCTCCCTAGCCGCCTCCCGGCGCAACGCCTCTAGCGCATCTTCTCCTCTTGTGGTCAGGACCTCGAACGCCTCAGTCAATTCCCTACGCCACTCGTCCATAACGTGGCGACGGTCGGGAATGTAGAGAGACTCCAACTGCATCAGCTTGGATGCCTGACTTAGCGCTTCCTGGAGTTTCTGCGTTGCGTCGTCGACGGCCTGGCCTCGGGCATTTATCGACTCCTCAAGCACAATGTCAGATATTCCCACCCGGATCCCTCGATGTGCGGCGACCTTTAAGACAGCGGACATCAAGACATTCCGAAGTCGGCCAGTTCGAGGAAAAACATTTGTATCGAGGAGGATCACTGGCTAGGTTCCCCCTCCAGTCGCCCCAGGATGCTGGCCGCCAGGTTGTCGAAGAGAGTAAAAGTGTCTCGGGCGCGGGTGTACTGGGACCCTCGCGCTTCGGTGCCACTCAGCTCAAATACCGCACTCTGCGACTTTTGCGCCATTGGGATCAAGCTTGAAAGGTTACGAACTTCGCCAATGTGCGGATCCCCGGCGGGCACAGACACTCCAGCCTTTTTCAACGGCGCGGCGACGCCACGTTCATATTCACTTGGCATTCGATCAATCCATTGCTTATATGCCGCCGCCGGGGCCTGACGATAAGTCGTGAATTGCTGGCTGATGTATCCGAGGGGAGAAGGCTCTCCGAGCGGAAGGGGGAAGTTCAGGGAAATTTCGCGCCTCTCTGCCGACCCCTTCGCCGCTCGCCACTCCTCAACCCACAGTGAAGTACTCTTGCCTACACTAGGGAGTGCCGTAATGGAGAACAGATCGGGCGCCATCGGAATAACGAAGCCATCCGAGGCCAGCAGGGCCGTTCGGTTCATGGCTCCAACGTTAGGGCCCAGGTCTGCCAAAACGTAATCGGCGGAGACTTGCGCTCCTGCGAGCTGTGCGAGTCGGTGAATGGTAGCGCTTACCCGGAAACCGCCCGCATTACCTGCTAGAGCTTCGGTCCATCCCTGCGGGCAGACTTCTTCGAACTCGCTCAGCCTGATGTCTCCGGGGAGGATCCAGGCGGTGTCTCGAATCTGTGCGAGCTCGATAATTTCCAGTTCTCCGGAGCGGTCCACGACTGGCTTAACGCACTTCCAGACCGTGTTTCCTTTGCTCCATCCGTCGACAATCCGAGTCGGGGAGAGTGCCGCAGCGGTCAGGTTCGCCTGCGCATCTAGATCGAGAAAGGCTACCCTTTTCCCTTTGGCCGCCAGGGCGAGACCGATATTGTAAACAAGAGTCGTCTTCCCGACGCCGCCTTTGTGATTGAAGAATGAGATCAGCTTCAAGGGTCACTCCCTATAATGGGTAAAGGTAAGCCTGCTCGCGGCGACCCACCTCTGACGGCGCTTTGATGATCGTACTAGGCCAACTGGCCGCAAGGGGGCGGATTCACACCACTGAGCCTCTGCAGGAAGAGGTGCACGAGGACCACCGTCCGATCGCTCTGGTCTGCGGTAGAGAGCTCATCGATGCGCTTCGGCAACCCGGGAGGACGACCGTGGACTCTCGTTCGACAGTGGCAAGCTGCCCTTCCCCCGCCGCAGCTAAGAAGGCGCACGGCCTATGCGTGGACCGGTGGGGGATTTCGTGGAGCATGCAAGCTCCCGAGCTGCAGAAACACGCGAGGCTCACGGGGCCTCCTCCCGAACCGTATGCGCACGACAGCAGAGCGGCCCTGTGGGGTTCTTGGGGCCGCTCTGCCGCCGGTTGAGGAGGGCTGCTGCTAATGCAGCGCTGACAGATGGAGGGATGTGGAGGGCTCTTCAGGGTCGGCGAGGGTGGCGTGGGGGAGGCGGTGGCCTCGGCTGTTGGCTACTCGGATTGCGGCGTGGAGGGCGCTCGTGAGGTCTGTGGCCAGGAGGTGGAGTTCCTCCGGGTCTGCCTCGGGGGCGGCGAGTACCTCGTGTGCGTGGTCCAGGAGTTCGGCGCCCAGGCCGAGCTGTATCTCCTCCGTGTTGTCGGCCAGGCGGGAGAGGTGGCTGTTGGCGTCGTCGGTGCTGAGGAAGCAGGGCTTTCCTTCGGGGCCCGACCAAGGGAGAAGACGGAGTTGGGTGTGCTCGGTCATGGGCTTGGGGGCCTCTCTTCCGGCGGGTAGTTGGTGATGAAGAGGGCGTCCGCTCTGTCGCCGGGGTAGACGAGGAGGGCCGCCTCGACCACGCGGCCGGTGGTGTCGATCGCTACTCGGGTGATCGAGAGGACCGCCAGCGATGCGCTGATCCGGAGGGTGGTCGCTTCTTCGTGGGTGGGGAGGCGGGAGCGGGCCGTCTCCCGGACTTCGGCCAGGGGCGAGGGGAGTTCGGTCAGGTGGGTCGCCATGTCGGCAAGGGCCGGCAGCTTGGGCGGTGCAAGGTCGCGAGGGATGTAGATGCGGGACAGGCTGTGCGGCGACCGGTCCTCGTGGGTGATGCAGAGGACTTCGGTGAGTGGGGTGCCGGGGGCCACGTTGAGGAGCGTGGTCAGGGGGGAGTGGGCCCGGAGGTGTCTGGCGTGGACCGTTGATCGGAGGGGCGCGGGGGGCGTGGTCCAGGCCGAGGGTCGGCCGCCGGTGTACGTGGTCCTGCGCCGGGGGTGGCGGACGAAGTTGCCGCTGCCGTGGATCTTCTCCACCAGGCCTTCGCCCTGGAGGAGCGCGAGCGCGTTCCGCAGCGTGGGCGTGCTGACCGTGTAATGGGCGGCGAGCTTGGCCTCCGAGGGGAGGCGTTCGCCGGGCTTGAGGTGGCCCGCCGTGATCTGGCGGCGGAGGTCGTCGGCGATGGAGTTGCGGCGGGAAGGCACGGCGCGGATCACCAACTCCTCGTCATCCGGAGGGCGACGAGCCGGCTCCGGGCGTGGAGGGTCAGCACCTCGCCCGACTCGAAGAACAGCCTCTTCGCGCCGCCAGGTAACTGGACGAGATCGGTGACCCGGCACGCTCGGCCGCCGATCTGGATGACGTCGCCGCGCCGAACGGTGAGCGAGGTGATTTCGATGGTGAGTGCGAGTGCACCAGTAGGGGACCAGCCTCTCACTGCTGTGCCTCCGGGGGCTTGGCTGCCGGGTGGCAGGGGCAGTCACACGCTTCGTAGATGATGGGGACGCCGATCGGGGCCTTGGCCGGCGACGAGTGGGCGCATTCGTGGTGTGTGCCGATCGCGCATGAGGCCGACCGGTAGGCGGGCGTTCTCGTGTGCCCTGTCGACGGGTGCCGGTTAGCAGGCATGGGTGCGCCTCCTCGGCTGTGCGGTGGGGCTCGTACGGTGGAACACGCTGATCAGCTCCTATCGCTGATGGCCGGCCTCTTTGCGCACGGCGGCCCAGAGGATGCGGCCGGTCGAGCTGCCGGCGAGGAGCCCGAACCGGTCGGCGCGCGTCAGCACCTCCAGGACCTCCCGCCACGTTGCTTCGGGCAGCGTTTCCGGCACCTCCGCCTCGACTGACGTGTAGGTCGCGTGCTGCTTCACACGCGTGGTCAGCCCAAGGGCCGACAGTCGGGCGGCGAGGTCCTCGGCCCGTGCTTCCGAAGCGGGCACAGGTCGGCCTCCGTTGCGGAACACTCACGTTGAGTGAAGCTAGTTAACTAGATTAGAGCTAGTGGACTAGATTTTCCACATGCCTGAGAAGCCGCCGTATCTCCGCATCGCCGACGTCCTGCGCCAGCGGATCGCGGACCAGGAGTGGACGGCCGGCGATCGGCTCCCCTCCCGCGCCCAGATCGCCGAGGAGTGCGGCGTCGGCGAGAACGTGGTCCGCAGGGCGCAGGAGCTGCTGATCTCGCAGGGTGTGCTGGAGGGTCGGGCCGGTTCGGGCACCTACGTGGCCGAGCCCCGTCGGCGGGTACGTGTGGTCCGGTCGTCGGCGCGTGAGCAGCCGGGCGGCTCCCCGTTCCGGGCGGACATGCACGCCCTGGGGAAGCAGGGGCACTGGGAGAGCCGGACCGAGGCGAAGGTGCCTGCCCCGGCGGAGATCGCCACGCGGCTCGGTATCGGCGAAGGCGATCTGTGCGTGCGGACGGTCTACGAGTTCCTCGCCGACGGCCGGCCCGTGCAGCTGTCGACGAGCTGGGAGCCGTACGAGCTCACTGCCGGCACCCTCGTCGTGCTCCCGGAGGGTGGGCCCCACGCCGGGGTCGGCGTCGTGAACCGGATGGCCGAGATCGGTGTCACGGTCAGCCACGCCGTCGAGCAGCCCGAGCCGCGGCACGCGAGCGCCGACGAGGCGTCGCTCCTCGGGATCCAGAAGGGCGCGCTGGTCACCCATATCCGGCGGACGTACTACAGCGACCAGGGCCGGCCCGTGGAGACGGCGGACGTCGTCATCCCCGCAGCGCTGTGCGAGGTCGTCTACGAGATCCCCATCAAGCGGTAGCTCAGTCCCGCAGGTGCGGCCAGCCGTCCCGGTTGGAGTAGCTCTCGAAGCAGTAGCGGGTCCGGCGGTCCCACTCGTTGCCGGTGGCCAGCTCGTACGCCTTGTCCGGCACGTACAGGAGCCATTCGCCGTCGCGTTCGCTGGAGGTGTACGGGGCGAACTTCTCGGCGTCGAAGAAGACGCTCTCCCACACGGCCCGGCCCGCCGCCACCACGGCGCAGCGGGCGTACAGGAACACGTCGGACGACTGGGGGAACGGGCTGCCGAACCGAGCCGTCAGGTCGATCACCGGAAGGGTGCCGAACTCCTGGTCCAAGCGGTAGAGGGCCTCCGCATGGCGCTCCGCGAAGCCGACGATGTCTGCGACGGGGCGGCGGCTCAGCTCCTCCGCGAGGCGCTCGCAGCGCTCCGCCGTCGCCTCTCCGTGCAGGGTGGCTATCAGTGCCCAGAAGTCGTCCCATGTCATTGTCACGCGCGCAGGATGTCAGGGAGGTCTGACATCCATGGCTGACATCAACGACGGCGGACGGCTGCGTTCGTACCCGGCTGTGCGCGGTAGCCGTCAGTACCGGCCTTCTCCCGATCCGGACCGCGCGACCGCTCTCCTAAAGCGGGTGTCGCAGGTTCGAATCCTGCCGGGGGCACACGGGAAAACGGCCCGGACCGATCATGGTCCGGGCCGTTTGACTGTGCCGGCCGGCGGCAACGGGGCCGGGGAGGTTTCGGGGCGAGAGGTGGAGAGCCCTCCCGGGGAGGGGAGGGCTGGGCGTGGAGGGCCGTGTCAGCTCAGGCCGCGGCTGCGTTCGCCGATGCGGTCGCCCTGCGGGGTTCCGGCCCGTTTCAGGTCCGGCTTCGTGTGCGCCCCGCCCTTCACCTTCGTGCGGAGGGGGCCCTCGAAGCCGTGCCCGGGGCCGTGGCCCTGGTCGCGCCGTGCCTGCAGCTGGAGCCGCTCCACCGCCTTGGCGACCGCGGCCTGGACGTCCTGCTTCTGCTCTTTGCTCATCCCGTCGTCAACTCCCTCGGGAAGCCAAGCAACCAATCGGGTCGATCCGGTTAATGGGATGGTATGCAGATATGCCGACCTATGCACCCGGATGGGGTGGAACGGGCACCCGCAGCAGCTCCTCCGGGCAGGGCGTGCCCCGCGGGAGCTGGTACTTCGCCGCGATGCGGTACTCGCCCGGCGCCGGGGCCAGCAGCTCCGTCCACACGTCGCCCACACCGTCGGCGGCCGCCTTGGACAGGCAGCCGGCGGTGTTGACGTACTCCTTCGGCGCCTTCGACCCCGCCGCGCCCCGCGCCTTAGACGCCGGGGTCTCCTGCGGCGGCTCCACGGCCTTCCCCGCGCCGTCCACCAGCCCCAGCCAGGGCGAGTGCGGGATCCGCACCAGCACCCGTCCGGGCGCCGAGACGTCGAGGACCAGCTGGTCCGCGCCCGCCCGCACCACCCGCGCCGGCCCGGTCACCAGGCTCGCGGGATCGTCCACCTGGAAGAGGCGCCAGTTCGCGTCGCCCCAGATCTGCCGCAGGTACGGCAGCCCCCCGCGCAGCAGCTCGGCCTCGGCCTCCCCGCCCGAGTCGGGTGTGTCGGCGGGCAGCACCACGTAGTGCACGGCCCAGCGCTCCAGCCAGTCCCGGTAGCTCTCGGCGGTGAGGGTGTCGTCGTAGAAGAGCGGGTTGCGCTCCAGGTCGGCCTGGCGGTTCCAGCCGCGCGCCAGGTTCACGTACGCCGGGAAGGCCGACGATTCGCGGTGGCTGCTGGCCGGGACCACCTCGACCCGGCCGCGGTCGGCGCCGGCCTTCTGGAGCTGGTCGACCAGCGGGGCCAGCTCGCGGTTCCAGGCGGCCACGGGGGTGGTGCGGACGATGTCGGTGATGCTGTTGGTGGTGATCCAGACGTTGATGCCGACGAAGGCCAGCAGCACCGCGTACCGGCGCCGGGTGCGCGGAACCGTGTGCGGGACGGCCGCGAGCAGCACCGCCCCGCCGAAGAGCATGACCAGGCGGGTGACGTTCGAACCGATCTGGGAGTCGATCACCCAGGTCAGGAACACCCCGAGGGCGTAGACGGCGGCGGCGATCCGGACCGTCTTCCACCGCTTGGGCACGAGGAAGGCGATCGCCAGGCCGAAGACGAAGGGCAGCCAGGCCGAGCCGATCTTCATCGGCTGCGTCCCGGAGAACGGGAACAGCCACGCCGACAGTCCGACCACCGCCGCCGGGGCCAGCCCCAGCGCGTACGCGCCCGGCCGCCGCCCACTGAGGAACAGCGCGGCCGCGACCACCCCGAGGAACAGCCCCGCGACCGGGCTCGCGGCGGTCGCCAGCCCCGCCAGCGGCGCGGCCACGGCGCCCTTGGCCCAGCGCCGCCGGGCCCACTTGCGGGGCCAGCAGAAGACCGCGGCGACCGCCCCCAGCGCGAACAGGGTGCCGAGCCCGAAGGTGACCCGGCCCGAGAGGGCGTTGCAGAACAGCCCGTAGACCCCCGCCAGCGCGGGCCACAGGGGGCGCCGGACGGCACCCCGGCAGCGGGTCAGGACCAGGGCGAGGAGCGCCGCCGAGCAGGTCCCGGCGATCATCATCGTGGTCCGGACGCCCAGCACGTGCATGACGTACGGGGACACGACGCTGTACGAGACCGGGTGCATCCCCCCGTACCAGGCGAGGTTGTACGCCGTGTCGGGGTGCCGGCCGACGAACTCCGCCCACGCGTCCTGCGCGGCGAGGTCCCCGCCGCTGTTGGCGAAGCAGAAGAACCAGACGACGTGCAGGGCGGCCGCCACCGCGGCGGCGACCGGCACGGGGTGGCGGTGCGCCCAGCCCAGGGGACCGCCCACCGGGCCCCCGGCGGGCTGGTGCCGCCTCTGCCCGGGCACCCGGGGTCCGGGCTTGTGCTGCTCAGCTGTGGTCACGACCGACGCTCTCTTTCCGGCACGGCACGACCGTCCCGTACCGGCTCCCTGGACGCGGCGCGGCGCCCCGGGGTCGCCCGGGGCGCCGCGCCGCGCCGCCGACCCGTATCAGCCGATACGGGTCAGCTTGCTGCCGATGCCCGGCGAGGCCAGCTCCGACTGGAGCGCCACCGGCACCTTCACCTGACTGGCCCCGTCGCCGACGGTCAGCACGCCGACCGCCGTGCCGGCCTTCGCCGCCTCGGGGATCTTGGTGCCTCCGTCGCCGAGCTTGATGTCGACGGTCAGCGAGGACCAGCCGACCGCCTGCACGTCCGCGGTGGCGACGACCTTGGTCCGGCCGCCGACGCCGTCGTCCACGTAGCCGACGACGTCGCCCTTCTTGACGACGGGCGCGCCTTCCAGCGACTTCTGGGTGGCGACGAGGAGGTTCTTGCTCACCGCGACGACCGTGTCGATGATCGGCGGCTTGTGCTGGCCGAGGACCGCGCCGACGATCAGCTGGTTGGTGTCGCCGACCTTCTTGTAGGCGGCGAAGAGGAGGTTTCCGCCGGCCTTGGTGGTCGTACCGGTCTTGATGCCGAGGGACTCGTTGTACGGCACCAGACTGTTCCAGTTCCGCCAGGGCTTGCCGGTCTGGTCGGTCCAGGAGGGCTTGCGGGTGATGTCCGTCAGCGCGTCCATCTCGACGATCTTCAGACCCAGCTTGACCTGGTCCTCGGCGGTGCTGACGGTGGTCGCGTCCAGGCCCGAGGGGTCGGTGTAGGTCGTGTTCGTCATGCCGAGCTGCCTGGCGGTGTCGTTCATCTTCTTGACGAACGCCTCCTGGGAGCCGGAGTCCCAGCGCGCCAGCAGCCGCGCGATGTTGTTGGCCGACGGGATCATGAGGGCGGCGATCGCGTCGTACTCGGAGATCTTGTCACCCTCCTTGACCGTGTTGAGGGTGGACTCGTTGTCGGACTTGTCCTTCTGGCCCTCGGTCTCGGCGGTCTTGTCGACGTCGATCATCGCGCCCTTCTCCCCCTTCTTGAAGGGGTGGTCGCGCATGATGATGTACGCCGTCATCGACTTGGTGACACTGGCGATCGGCACGGGCTTCTGCTCGCCGGACGAGCCGATCGTGCCGAGGCCGGCGGCGGCCATGGACGCCTGGCCCTCCGAGGGCCACGGCAGGTCGGGAGCCCCGCCGGGGAAGGTGTACTGCGACTTCGCCGTCAGGACCAGCTTCGGCGCGGGCAGCGGGCGCACCAGCTGCACGACGGCCAGGATGACGGCCAGCAGCACCACGAGCGGCGCGTAGATCTTGACCCGCCGTACGACCGTCCGCATCGGGCTGGGCGGCGGCGGCGGGTTGTTGGTGAGGTCCGCCAGCATGTCGAGCGGCGGCCGGGGCGGCAGCGGCTGCTGCGTGGTGCGCTCGCTGGGGTCCAGCCCGCGCACGGTGGGGGCGGTGGCGGGGTCGGGCTTGGGCGCGGCCGGGGCCGGCCGGCCTTCGCCGCGCAGCGGGACGAAGGTGCTGACGCGGGCCTCGGGGGCCGGGGCCGCCTTCTGCCCGGGCGCGGGCTTGTCGGCGGCGGGCTTGTCGGCGGCGGGCTTGCCGGCGGCGGGCTTCGCGGCGGCGCCCGGGTGGCCGGCTTCGGCCTCCTTGCCGGGCGCGCCGGGCTTGCCGGCGGCGTCCTTTGCGGGCGCGGCGTCCTTGCCGGAGGCGTCCTTGCCGGGCGCGGCGTCCTTGCCGGGCGCGGCGTCCTTGCCGGAGGCGCCGGCCGGGGCGGTACCCGGCTTGACGGCGCGGAAGACGGCGGTGCGCTCCGAGTCCTCGGACGGCCCGGCGGCACGCGGGTCCCGCGCGGCGGGCTTCGCCGTCCCGGCGGGCTTTCCGGGCACGGCCCTGCCGCCGTCCGCCGGACGGGTCCCCGGCTTGACGGTACGGAAGACGGCCGTGCGCTTGTCGGACCCGGCTTCGGACCCGGACGCGTCCGCCGGGTCCTCCTCCCCGGCCTTCGCCGGCGCCGAACCCGGCTTCGCGGCGCGGAAGACGGCGGTGCGCTCGGAGTCCTCGGACGGCCCGGCGGGCTGTGCGGACGCGGCGGGAGCAGAACCGGAACCCGGCTTGGCGCCGGCGGGGCGGTCCGCGCCGGCGTCCCGGCGGGAGTCCGCCGCGGCCGAGCCGGGCCTGAGGGCGCGGAAGACGGCGGTGCGCTCGTCCGGCTCCGCCGACGGTCCGGCGGAATCCGGCTCGTCCTCTGCGGGAGCCTTCTTTCCGGCGTCCGCGGAGGCCGGATCCTGCTTCGCGGCCCGCGGATCCCGGGCAGCGGGCCGCCCCGGCCCGGCCGCGGCCGCCTCGTCGGCGTCCGCGTCCACCGGAGCGGAACCGGGCTTCACGGCACGGAAGACGGCCGTGCGCTCGGACCCGGCGGAGCCGGAGTCCCGCGGGGCGGACCCGGAGGTCGCGCCCCCGGACCCGGTGTTCCGCGAACCCCCTGCCGGGCGCGCGGAAGCGGAACCCGGCTCGGCATCCGCCGGACGGTCCTCGTCGGCCGCCTTCGCGGCGGAGGACGGCGTGAGGGTGCGGAAGACGGCCGTGCGCTCCGACTCGGCCGGGGCCGTGGCGGAACCCGGCTCGCCGGACCGCTTCCCGTTGTCCGCGGAGGCGGACCGGTCCGTGCCCGCGGCCCGGTCGGCGCGACCGGAAGCGGAGTCGGAGCCGGTGGCCGGCTCCGGTGCGGGGTCCGAGGTGACGACTCCGAAGGCAGTGGTACGCGAACCCCCGCCGGACTTCCTGTCATCGGCCGAAGCGGAACCGGAACCCGGCTTGGCGTCGGCGTCCCGGTCGGATTCCGCCGCAGCGGAGCCCGCCCTGACGGTGCGGAAGACGGCGGTGCGCTCGGAGCCGCGCGCGTCCGGCCCGGACGGCTTCCCGCCGTCGGCCTCCGCGCCGGAGCCGTCGGCCTCCGCGCCGGAGCCGCCGTCCGCCGCGCCGGAGCTCTCGCCGGCCTTCTCGGAGCCCTCGGAGTCCTCGGAGTCCTCGGAGCCTTCGGAAACGGAACCCTGACGGACCGCCGCGGACTTCGCCGCCGACGGACCGGGTTCCACCCGACGGGGGGACCGCCCGTCGGCGTCCACACCCTGGGGACCCCGGCCCGCGTCCTGGACCCGGTCCTCCGGACCGTCCACGGCGTCGCCGGGAACCGGGCGCGGCGTCACCGCGTCCTTCAGCGGGACGCGCGGCTGGAAGACCGAGACCCTCGGGTCCTGCTGCCCGGCCCCTGAGGACTTCGCCGCCCCCGACGCTCCTTCACTTACCGACTTGTCGGGGGACTCGCCCGCCACCGTTCCTCCTCGATCGCCGTCCGGCCACTGTCCGAACCGTCTAACAGTGTCCCGTCTCGGGGGCCTCGCCCACCCGCTAGACGAGAACGACATAGCTACTGGTTCCCCCACAAAGCGTCCAGGCGCTCTCGACAGATGAATGTGAGAGGCGTCACCCTGTCACTCATCCACGCGGGGAGGCATGGATGGGCAGGAGCCGCAGAACAATTCCAGAGGAGCTTCTGCTGCTCGCCCTGGACCCGGCCACGGGTACCACGGCGCAGCCGCAGTCGCTCGACCTCGGCCTGGCCGGGGCACAGCTAGTGGAGCTGGCTCTGGCAGGACGGATAGCCCCTGACGGGGATCGTATCGCCGTGGTGATGCCACGGCCGACAGGAGATCCGACTCTGGACTCCGCACTGGAACTGCTGCGCAGGCGCGGCAGCCCGGTACGGGCCGTCCACTGGATCGGCGGACCCCGGCTGGGGCTCCGCCAGATTTACCTCGCGCACCTGGAGCGCTGCGGCATGGTGCATGCCGTCGCGGGCCAGATGTGCGGGGTGCTGCCGACGACTCGCTACCAGGCGACCGACACGGCGATCAGCCGGGAGATCCGTGCCCGGCTCGACAGTGCGATCCGCACCGGCGTACCGCCGGACCCGCGGACCGCGGCGCTCGCCGCACTGGCCCACGCGGTCGGACTCGGCAAGCACCTGTACCCCGGCAACGAGGGGCGTTCGTCCAGGTCCCGGCTGCGGGACCTGATCCGGCACGACCCCATGGGCGGTCTCGTGGCGCACGCCGTGATGGACGTCCAGAACGGCGTGGCCGCACAGCCGCGCCGCGACCGTGCTCCGGCACCGCAACCGGCCGTCCGGGCCACGGCGGGCGGCGTACCGCTCCAGCCGCGCCGGACGGGTGCGATGGCCCGCGCGGCCGCGCACTGACCGCACGGCGCGCACCACCGGCGCCACCCGTACCACCGGCGCCACCCGTACGACCTGCACCACCGACACCACCCGCACGACCGGCACCACCGCACGGCCCGCGCACACCCCTTGGTCCACCAGCGGGAAAACGATCCACCTCCGCGACCGGTCATCCCCAGAGAATCCGGTACGCGAGCCGCCGCACGCGGGGCGGCGGGGCCGGAGAACCGGTCCCGCCGCCCCGCGTGTCCGCTTTTCCGCGCCGTTCCCCAGCGCCGTCGCACCCTTCGGTGGCAGTCTGCTCACCAGCAGACACGCACAGACAGCTACCGAAGAAGGCGGAGGTGCCGATCCCGTGGCGTCCAATGTCAATCCCACCGTCCGACGCCGCCGACTGGGCATGGAGTTGCGCAAGCTGCGCGAGGACAAGGGCATGACGGCCGAGCAGGTCGCCGAGCGCCTCCTCGTCTCCCAGTCGAAGATCAGCAGGCTGGAGAACGGCCGCCGTTCCATCAGCCAGCGCGACGTCCGCGACCTGTGCGAGGTGTACGAGGTGGAGGACCCCCGGCTGGTGGACTCGCTCATGCAGATGGCCAAGGACTCCCGCCAGCAGGGCTGGTGGCACGCCTTCGGCGACATCCCGTACAGCGTCTACATCGGCCTGGAGACCGACGCGGCCAGCCTGCGCACGTACGAGCCCCAGATGGTCCCGGGCCTGCTCCAGACCCCCGAGTACGCCCAGGCGCTGATCCGCGGCGCGCTGCCGGAGACGGCGCCCGCAGACGTGGAGAAGCGCGTCCAGGTC
Source organism: Streptomyces racemochromogenes (assembly GCF_044129415.1). Taxonomy (GTDB): domain Bacteria; phylum Actinomycetota; class Actinomycetes; order Streptomycetales; family Streptomycetaceae; genus Streptomyces; species Streptomyces racemochromogenes_A. The sequence continues at coordinate 44,805 of NZ_JBBDHD010000014.1, read as the reverse complement.
CGGATGCACCGCCAGAAGCGGCTGTCCGAGACGGACAACAACAACGCGGAGGTCGGACCGCTGCGCCTGTGGGCGGTGATCGACGAGGCGGTGCTGCGCCGGCACGTGGGCGACCCCCAGTTGATGATCCGCCAGTTGCAGTTCCTGATAGAGCAGTCGCAGCAGCCGTACATCACCGTGCAGGTGATGCCGTTCACGATGGGTGCCCATCCGGGCGTGAACGGCCAGTACGCGATTCTGGAATTCCCGGACGCGTCGGACTCGACGGTGGTCTACATCGAGGGCGTCACGAGCGATTTGTACCTGGAGAAGGCGAACGACGTACAGAAATACAGCGTCATGTACGAGCACCTTCGCGCCCAGGCCCTCAATGTGGAACAGACCCGGCAGTTCATCTCGGGGATCATCGACGACTACGCGAAGCTGGCGAAGTAGCGAGGTGGCGGGGGTCCGGCACGGTACACCGTCGATCCCCGGCCACAGAAGGCCTGAATGGAATATGCCACCCGGTCGAGTGAATGCCTGCTTCTCCCATCGGGAGCTGCCGGTAGCGTCGATCACGTCGGCCCGGGAAATGGTGCCGGCGCGCAGCCGGGAACTCCCGGAACCACTCTCTGAACCGGAGAAGAACCATGGGCATTCGTCAGGGCGGCACCGAAAACTGGACCAAGTCCTCCTACTCCGGCGGAAACGGCGCCTGCGTCGAGGTCAAGTCCCCCGTCACCGAGGCGATCGCGGTCCGCGACTCCAAGGTGCAGGACGGTCCGTCGATCACCTTCGCCCCCCGCTCCTGGACCTCCTTCGTGACCGATGTCGTCGAGGGCCGGCTCGCCTGAGCCCGTCGACGCGCACCCCTGACTGGAGCCCTCTCGACCGGTCCGCCGTCCTGGCCGAGGGGGCTCGGCCATGTCCGCGTACGGACGCACGGCCGGCCCCCTCCCCGTACGGCGCCCGGGATCAGCGCAGCTGGTCCACGTACCGGTCCGTCCCCGGCACGGTCGGGACGAACGGGGCCACCAGCTCCACCCGCCCCAGCCCCGACTCCGCGACCTCCGTGTCCAGCCCCTGGAAGCGGTCCCAGCAGTCGCGCGGGTCGGCCTCCAGGAACCACAGCAGGGTGAGGCGGCTGTCGACCCCCTCGACCTGCTTGACGTAGGTCATCCGGTCCCCCGGCAGCGGCGTCGGCCGGAAGACGGTCACCATCGCCGCCGGCGAGCCGTGCAGCCGGCGCGGCAGGGCCCAGGAGCGCAGCCACTCCAGCAGCTCCGCGCGCCGCTCGGGACCCTCGGCGTCGACGACCTGGAGGACCAGCCCGGCGTAGGGGTGGTCCAGGGCGTGGTAGTCGCGGGGGCCTGCGGCCCCGTCGCGGTAGACGGTGGCCGCGTGGTCCTGGAAGGCGGTGAAGACGTGCGTACGGTCCTGGTAGACGCGGCCGTCGCGGTTGAGCCGCTTGTTGATCCCGACGGTCCACTTCATGTGCTCGTCGTAGCGGCCCTCGGTCACCCAGTACGTCGACAGGTAGCAGCCGGCCGTCACCGGCTGGGCCACCGCCGACTTCTCCGGGTAGCGCAGCTCCTGGAGTGCGCGGGTGGCCACCCAGCGGCGGCCCGCGTACATCCAGGGCATGGCCATCGCGCCCGCGTAGTAGTGGTCGTCCTCGTACCAGCGGTTGTACGCGTACTCGTGTCCCGGATGCGGTTCGACCATGGTGATCAGGGCGTGGCCGGGGCGGACCCCGTACGGGCCGACGGCCGCCAGTTCGGCGTAGTCCCCGGCCCGGGTGTCCTCTGGATCCCGCTCGTGTCTGCTCGTCATGGCACCGGTGTAACTGATGGCTCGTCAGTTCGGGAGGGGGCGGCGGCTGTTCACACCTCGAAATGGTAGGTGTCGTCTGCACCTTTCCTGGCTAGGCTGCGGCCACCCGCCACCCGAAGGAGCTCCCGTGTCCCCTGCCGGTCCCGCCCCCCTGCCCGCCTTCGCCGCCCGCGCCCGCGCGGTGGGCGGTTCGCCCGTACGGGAGATCCTCGCGCTCACCGAACGCCCCGGGGTGATCTCCTTCGCCGGCGGGCTGCCGGCCCCCGAGCTCTTCGACACCGCCGGGCTGCGCGCCGCCTACGACAGCGCCCTCACCGGGGCCTCGTCCGCCGCCCGCGCGCTCCAGTACTCCACCACCGAGGGCGCCCCGGAACTGCGCGCGGCCGTCGCCGCCCGGGCGGGCGCGCGCGGGCTGGCGACCACGGCGGACGACGTCCTGATCACCACCGGCTCCCAGCAGGCCCTGACCCTGATCACCGCCACCCTCGTGGAGCCCGGCGACACCGTCCTCGTCGAGAACCCCACCTACCTGGCGGCCCTCCAGTGCTTCGGGATGGCCGGGGCCCGCGTCATACCCGTCCCCTGCGACGAGGAGGGGCTGCTGCCCGACGCCCTCGCCGAGATCACCGCCCGCGAGCGCCCCAAGCTGCTCTACACCGTCCCGACCTTCCAGAACCCGACGGGCCGCACCCTGCCCGGCGCGCGCCGCGCGGAGGTGGCACGGACCGCGGCCCGCCTCGGGCTGTGGCTGGTGGAGGACGACCCGTACGGGGACCTGCGCTACGAGGGCGCCCACGAGCCCTGGCTGGCCGCCCACCCGGGCGCCGAGGACCGCACCGCCCTCATCGGCAGCTTCTCCAAGGTGATGGCGCCGGGCCTGCGCCTGGGCTGGCTGCGCGCCCCGGCGGGCCTGCGGCGGGCGGCGGTGGTCGCGAAGCAGGCGGCCGACCTGCACACCTCGACGGTGGACCAGCTGGCCGCCGCCCGCTACCTCGCCGACCACGACCTCGACGCGCACGTCGCCCGGGTCCGCGAGGCCTACCGGGCCCGCCGCGACGCCCTCCTGGCCGGCCTCGGCGCGGCGCTCCCGGAGGGCTCGGAGTGGAACCGCCCCCAGGGCGGCATGTTCGTCTGGGCCCGCCTCCCGGAGGGCTGCGACGCCACGGCCCTGCTGAAGTCGGCCGTCGCCCACGACGTGGCGTACGTCCCCGGCGCCCCCTTCTTCACCGGCGCCCCGGACCCGCGCACCCTGCGGCTGTCCTTCACGACGCACACCCCGGACGAGATCGCCGTCGGCCTGGACCGGCTCCGGGCGGCCCTGCGGTAGGGGCGAGTGACGTCCTCGCCGTGGCGGGCCTGCGCCGACCCCCGGCCGCACGACCGGAAGCGTCACCCCCGCTGCCCCCGGAGCTCACGGCGGCTACCGTCGGAGCCATGGGGAGGCGGACGGTCGGCGTGCACCACGTGCGCGCCGTGCTCGCGGGGGCGCGGCGCGGCGGCGTGGACCTCGTACCGCTGCTCCAGGAGGCGCAGATCCCGCCGCTGCTGCTGGGCGACGACCGGGCGCGGGTCACGCCCGCGCAGTTCGCACGGCTGTTCCGGGCGCTGTACCGGACCACGCGGGACGAGTTCCTCGGGCTGTCGGAGGTGCCCAGCCGGCCGGGGACCTTCGCGATGATGTGCTACGCCTGCGTCGGCTGCCGCGACCTGGGAGCGGCGGTGGAGCGGGCGGCGGCCTTCTACGGGCTGTTCCCGGGCGGGCCGGAGCTGGCGCTGGAAGTGGAGGGCGACCAGGCCCGGTTCGCCGTGTACGGGGACCTCGGGCGCGACGAGGAGCGGTTCCTGTCCGAGTGCGTGCTGGCGATCTGGCACCGGCTCAGCAGCTGGATGGTGGGCCGGCGCATCCCGCTGAGCGGCGCCTCCTTCGCCTATCCGGCACCGCCGCACCGGGCGGAGTACGCGGTTCTGTTCGACTGCCCGGTGCGGTTCGGGGCCGAGCGGACGGCGGCCGCGTTCGACGCGCACTGGCTGACCGCCCCGCTGGTGCGCGACGAGCCGGCGCTGGACGGCATGCTGCGGCGGGCCCCGTTCGACCTGCTGTCGCGCCCCGAGTACGGGACCACGGTGGCGGAGCAGGTGCGCCGTTCCCTGGCGCGGGGCCTGCGCGGGGCGCCGGGGCCGGGGCTGCCGGAGCTCGGGGAGGTGGCGGCCCGGCTGGCGGTCTCCCCGGCGACCCTGCGGCGCCGGCTCCGGCAGGAGGGGACCACCTTCCAGCGGCTGAAGGACCAGGTCCGACGGGACGCGGCCATCGCGGGGCTGGCCGAGAGCGGGGAGCCGATCGCCGAACTCGCCGCCCGGCTGGGCTTCTCCGAGGACACCGCCTTCCACCGCGCGTTCCGCCGCTGGACGGGCACGACGCCGGGCGCGTACCGGATCGCCTCGGGCAGGTAGCCCGGCCGGCCGGGCGGCGCCCGCGCGGGCCGCGGCGTCGCCCTCCCGCATCCGTGGGGCTCCGCCGTCCGGGTGATGGCGGGCGCGGTCAGGAAAGGTGAGCTGCACGGTCAGCGACATGCCGAGCGGTCGGTCACTACCGTCGGCTCACCTGCCCCCCACGGACGTTGGGAGTTCCGCCCATGCCTGTGCGCCGTACCTCCCTGGCCGCCGCCGTCGCCGCCCTGGTCCTCTCGGCCTGGGCGCCGGCCGCCGCCCGGGCCGCCGACCAGGGCTCCGCCCCCCGGCCCGGCGACATCGTCAGCAGTGCCCCCTCCGCCTTCCACCCGCTGCCCGGCCAGCCGACCGGCACCCGGGCGTGGAAGGTCCACTACCGCTCGACCACCGCCGACGGCGCGTCGAACGTGGTCTCCGGCACCGTCATCGTCCCGCAGGACGGCCGCACCGGACCGCGCCCGCTGGTCACGTACGCCGTCGGGACGGTCGGACTGGGCGACTCCTGCGCCCCGAGCGACAACCTGCCGTACGGCACCTCCATGGAGGCCAACCTGATCCAGCAGCTGACCCTGCGCGGCTGGGCGGTGGCCGTCACCGACTACGAGGGGCTCGGCACCCCGGGCCTGCACACCTACACCGTCGGCCCCTCGGCCGGGCACGCCGTCCTGGACGCCGCCCGGGCCGCGATCCGGCTGCCGGAGGCGGGGCTGGGGGCGGACACCCCGGTCGGGATCATGGGCTACTCGCAGGGCGGTCAGGCCGGCGGCTGGGCCGCCGAGCTCCAGGGGTCGTACGCGCCTGAGCTGAGGGTCAAGGGCACGGCCACGGGCGGGGTCCCGGCGGACCTGATGAAGGTGGCCGCGTCCAACAACGGCTCCTTCGGCTCCGGGCTGATCTTCATGGCGGCCGCCGGGCAGGACGCGGCCTTCCCCGAGCTGAAGCTGGACTCCTACCTCAACCCGGCGGGCCGGGCCCTGGTCGAGGGCATGAAGGAGGGCTGCGTGGCCATCGACGCGATCGCCGGCTCCTTCAAGCGGATCTCCGACCTGACCACCCGTGACCCGCTCGCCCAGCCCGACTGGCAGGCCCGGCTGGACCAGAGCCGGCTCGGCCGGACGGCCCCGGCGGCGCCGGTGCTCCAGTACCACGCGCTGGGCGACGAGCTCATCCCGTACGCGGTGGGCCGGCAGCTTCGGGCGGACTGGTGCGCGCGGGGAGCGGACCTCCAGTTCGACACGATCCTGCTCGGCGAGCACGTCAGCGGGGTGATCACCCACTCGCCGGCGGCCGCGGACTGGCTGGCCGACCGCTTCGCGGGCCGGCGCACCCATCCCGACTGCTGACCCCTCCCGCGCTCCCCGCCCCGCCGGTTCACTCGCCGGCGGGGCAGGCGCGCGTTCCGGAGGGGAGATGGCCGTCGATCAGGAACCCGTCCACGTAGCCGCGGACGCAGGGGGAGGAGGGATAGCCGGTGTGACCGTCGCCCTTGTGGTCGATGACGACCGCCGAGCCGAGGCGGCGGGCGGTCTCCTCCGTCCACTCGTACGGGGTCGCCGGGTCGCCGCGGGTGCCGACGAGCAGCATGCGCGGGGCGCCGGGGTGGTCGATGCGGCGGATGAAGTCGGTGCCGGCGGGACGTCCGTAGCAGGACAGCAGGGTCATCAGCCGGCGCGGCCCGAAGATCTCCGAGACCGCACGGAACTCCGTGGCCAGGCCGCCGATCTCCCTGGCGATGGTCACCGGGTCGTCCCTGTCGCTCCTGCGGTCCGGGTCGTCGGCGCAGTTCACGGCGGTGAGGGCGGCCGTGGCGTTGTCCGCGGGGACCCTGGACGGGGTGCCGGCGGGGGTGGTCGCGGGGGGTGCGGCGAGCCGTTCCAGGCCGGCGGGGTCGTCGTCCTCCTCGGCCCGGGCGAGGGCGTCGGCCAGGTCGGGCCAGGACGTCTGCGCGTAGAGGGCGGAGCCGATGGCGAGGACGGCGTCGTCGCCGGTGAAGGGCGCGCCGCCGGTCCCGGTCAGGGGGTGCTCGGCGAGGCGGGCGACGAGGGCGTCGACCTTCTCCTTGGCGGTACGGGTGTTGGTGCCGTAGACGCAGCCGTCCTGGTGGGCGCACCAGACCAGGAAGTCGTCCAGCGCGCGCTGCTGGCCGCGTGCGGAGGCCAGGGCCTGTTCGGTGAAGGATTCGGTGAGGGTGTCGACCCCGTCGAGGACCATCCGGCCGGTGTTCTTCGGGTACAGGGCGGCGTAGACGGCGCCGAGCCGGGTGCCGTAGGAGAAGCCGAGGTAGTTCAGCTTCTCCTCGCCGAGGGCCCGCCGGATGGTGTCCAGGTCGCGGGCGACCTGGACGGTGCCCATGTACGGGAGGACGGGCCCGGAGTGCCGCTCGCACCGGCGGGCCTCGGCGCGGAGGGCGGCCAGCTGGGTGGCGGGGTCGCCGGGGTCTGCCCCGGAGCCGGAGTCGGCCGTCTGGACGCCGCCGCAGGAGACGGGGTCGCTGAGGCCGACGCCGCGCGGGTCGAAGGCGACGAGGTCGTGGTGTTCGCCGAGTTTCGCGAAGAGGGCGGGGTCGGCGGCGAGGGAGGCGATGCCGGGGGCGCCGGGGCCGCCGTAGTTCAGCAGGAGGGAACCGTGGCGGCCGCGCCCCGGGGCGGTGGCGGGGAGCTTGGCGAGGACCACCCGGGTGGTGCCCTTGGCGGGGTGGTCGTGGTCGAGGGGGACGGCCAGGGTGGCACACCGCATCCCGGCCGGCACGGGCTTCTCGGGGCAGTCGCCCCACCTGATTGCGGGGGTGGGGTCGGTGCCGGGGCCGGGGCCGGCTGCGGCGGCCGTCAGGGCGGCGGCCAGGGCGGTGGCGCAGGCGGCTGTACGTATCCGCAGGCGGGGGCGGGGGCGGGTACGGGCTCGGCGCACGGCACGCTCCTCGGGTGGCCCCCCGGAACGGGTCAGCCCACGATAAGCGGCCCCCGCCGTCCCCGCCCGCCGAGCCGGGGCCGGCCGCTGCGCTGCGCCGTCCCCTCCCCGCCCTTCCACCGTTCCCGCCCCATGCGCCGGGCGCGGCTCCCACCACGGCGCCACCGCGCCCGCGCCTCACACGCCGGCGGGGCCGAAATCGCCCGGCGGGGTCAGGGCTCGCGGGGGGTCCGGTACAGGGTCTCGATCTCCTCCGCGTAGTCCCGCGCGACCGCGCCCCGCCTGAGCTTCATGGACGGCGTCATATGACCCCGCTCCAGCGTGAACTCCCCCGGCAGGACCGCGAAGCGGCGTATCGACTCGGCCCGCGACACCAGCTGGTTCGCCTCGTCGACCGCACGCTGGAGCTCGTCGAGCAGCTCGGGGTCGGTGACCAGGTCGCGGACCGGGACTCCCTGCTTGCGCCGCATCTGCCGCCAGTGCGCCAGCCCCTCCGGTTCCAGGGTGATGAGGGCGGCGACGTAGGGCCGGTTGTCGCCGATGACCATGCACTGGCCGACCAGCGGGTGCGCCCGCAGCCAGTCCTCCAGCGGAGCGGGAGCGACGTTCTTGCCGCCCGAGGTGATGATCAGGTCCTTCTTGCGGCCGGTGATGGTGAGGTAGCCGTCGGCGTCGAGCTCGCCGATGTCACCGGTGGCCAGCCAGCTTCCGGGCGGCTGCGCGGAGACGTTCCAGTACCCGGCGAAGACGTGCCCGCCGCGCAGCAGCACCTCCCCGTCGTCGGCGATCCGCACGGCCGTGCCCGGCAGCGGCCAGCCGACCGTGCCCAGGCGCGGCCGCTGCGGCGGGGTGACGGTCGCGGCGGCCGTCGTCTCGGTGAGCCCGTAGCCCTCGAAGACCTCGATGCCCGCGCCGGTGTAGAACGCGGCGAGGCGCCGGCCCAGGGGCGAGCCGCCGCTGAGGACGTAGCGGACGCGGCCGCCGAGCGCGGCGCGGATGCGCCGGTAGACCAGCGGGTCGTAGAGGGCGTGGGCGGCCCGCAGCATCAGCCCGGGCCGGTCGCCCCCCTCGGTGGCCTCCCCGAAGCGCTGGGCGATGCGGGCGGCCCGGTCGAAGGAGGCGGCGCGGCCCATCCGTTCGGCGGTGGCGCGGGCGGTGTTGTGGACCTTCTCCAGGACGTAGGGGATGGCCAGCAGGAACGTGGGCCGGAAGCCGGCGAGGTCGGCGAGGAGGTCCTCGGTCTTGATGCTGGGCGCGTGCCCGAGCTTGACGCGGGCCCGCATGCAGCCGACGGCGACCATCCGGCCGAAGACGTGCGACAGCGGCAGGAAGAGCAGGGTGGAGGCGGGGTCCTCGCTGACGGAGGTGAAGACCGGGTGGAGGAGGGCCACGGCGTTGTCGACCTCGGCGAAGAAGTTGCCGTGGGTCAGCGTGCAGCCCTTGGGCTGTCCGGTGGTGCCGGAGGTGTAGACGAGGGTGGCGTAGGAGTCGGGGGTGCGGGCGGCCCGGCGCGCCTGCACGATCGCGTCGGGGAGGTGTTCGCCGGCCTTGACGAGGCGGGCGATGGCGCCGGTGTCGATCTCCCACAGGTGGGCGAGGCCGGGGAGGTGGGCGCGTTCGGCGCTGATGAGCCGGGCCTGGACGGTGTCCTCGACGGCGCAGGCGACGGCGCCGGAGTCGTGGATGATCCAGCGGGCCTGGAGGGCGGAGGAGGTGGGGTAGATGGGGACGGTGACCAGCCCGGCGGCCCAGCCGGCGAAGTCCAGCAGGGTCCACTCGTAGGTGGTCCGGGCCATGATCGCGAGGCGGTCGCCCTCCGCGAGCCCCTCGGCGATCAGCCCCTTGGCGACGGCGAGCACCTCGGCGGCGAATTCTGCGGCGGTGACGTCCCGCCAGGTCCCGTCGCGCTCCTTGCGGGCGAGGACCGGCTCGCCGGGGGCCTCGCGGGCGTTGAGGAAGGGCAGGTCGCCGAGCGATCCGCCGGTCGGCGTCCCGGCGAGGGCGGGTACCGCCACTTCGCGCACCACTCCGGCGACGATCGTCTTGACGGGCTCGACCAGTTTCGGCGGCTGGGCAGCGTCCACGGCTCGTTCTCCTCGGTCGATCGCGGGTTACCGCCGGTAATCTACGCACGCCACCACCCGGCGAACACCCCTGTGACCGGCCCTCCTCCACAGCTCCACACCCCGCGAACGATCTCCACCCCGGGCGCGCACACCTCACGAACCGGTTCCGGCGGGCCGGAACGGCTGCGTCGGCGACGGCGGAGGGGGAAGAATTCCGGACGTCCGCCAGGGCACCGCCACCTTGAGGAGCAGCCGGTGTCGACAGAGGAAATCCAGTTGACGCTCACCCCCGCGCAGGCCGCCGCCGGAGCCACCGTGCCGGTCCCGCTGCCGTCCGGGACCGTGCGCCTGCGCATACCGCCCGCCCGGGACGGCGACCTCGTACGGGCCCGTATCGGCGACGAGGAAGTACTGCTGCGCATACGGGTGTCGGGCCCGGCGGCGCCGGGTCCGGCCGGGTTCACGGTGCCGGGACCGTTCGGCCCGGTCACGGTCCAGCCGTCCCCGTCGCCCTCCGGGAAGTCGGGCGCGGTGGGCTGTCTGCTCGCGCTCGGCGTCATCGTCGCGGTGGTCGTCGGGATCGCCGTGGCGAGCAGTGACGACGACGCCCGCCCCACCGCGTCCGCCTCGGCCACGCCCTCGTCGACGTACAGCCCGTACACCCCGCCGACGTACAGCCCCCCGGACCGCACCCCCGACCCGGCGACGGCTCCGGCCGGCGCCCCCACGTACGAACTCCCCTCACCCTCCCCGACCAGCGAGGCCCCCCGGCCGTTCGAGGAGGGGACCTGCCTCAACGGCCAGTTGCCGGACTCGACGACGGCGACCCGCGTCACCGGGGTCCACGAGGTCTCCTGCAAGGCCGACGACGCCCACTACCGGGTGATCCAGCGCTTCCCCGGCACCTCGGACATGAGCCGCTGCGACCAGAACTCCGATACGGAGTACGGGTTCTCGTACCGCTACACGATCAACGGGAGCGTCATCAACGAGTACGTGTACTGCCTGGTCGGCCTGGGCTCCTACGCCCGGGGCTGATCCCGCAGCTCCCGCAGCGAGTTCAGCAGGGCGGCGCCGCGCGCGGCGTCGTCCACGCTGACCGCGAAGTCCCGTCCCCCGGAGCGCACGACCAGGCATTCCCCGCCGCGCAGCATCACCGTGGTGCCCAGCCCGTTGATCCGGTAGCCCCAGCCGCCGGCCCGGGCCGCGCCGCGCTCCTCGACGCGGGCCGACTCGATGTCCTCGGCGGCCCAGCGCCGCACCGGGTACCCGAGCGGGCCGAAGGCGACCTCCAGCCCCCGCCGCGTCACCCGCACCCGTACGGAGGAACAGCCCAGCACCAGCACGGCGGCGAGCGCGAAGACCCCGGCCGTCGGCCACGGCTCCTCGGCCGTCCCCGCCAGCCCGGCGAGCAGCGCACCCAGCGCGGTCAGGGCGAGGAGGCCGCCCAGCAGCCGCAGCCACGGATTGGCGGCGCTCGAAAGCCAGACGAGCCGCTCCCCGTCCGGTACCTCCATCCGCGGCCCTTCCGCGGCCGGCGGCTCCGCCGCCTCTCCCCGGCGCACCAGCAGACCCGCTCCCGCCCCGGCCAGCAGGGCCACCGCGACCACGACCGCCACGCCCCACCCCGTCACGTCCGCGGCCCGGCGCCAGTCGGGGGCGTCCAGATTGGCCCGTACGATCGAGGCCTGCGCCCCCGCGAGCATCACCCCGCCGAAGGCCGCCGCCGAGCAGCTCCAGGCACGCCATGGCCCGCGCCGGGCCCCGAACACCGCGGCGGCCGCCACGACCACCCACACCAGCGCCGGGAAGACCACGGCCGCCCACAGCGGCATCGACCCGTCGGGCCCGTCCGCGTCCGCGCCCCAGTGGGTGGCCACCGGATCCGGCAGCCGCCCGGCAGCCGTCAACGGCAGCCCCACCAGCAGCGCCAGCACCCCGGCCCCCCAGCCGGCGATTCCCCATACCGCGCGGTCCTTCACGGCACCCCCCTGATCATCTCGATGAGCTCGGCCCTGCCGTACCCCAGCCGCGCCCCGTCGGCGACCAGGGCGCGTACCCGCTCCAGCAGTTCCGAGCGCCCGTCGGCGGCGCCGGCCACGGTCACCCCGCGCCCGCGCCGGAACTCCAGCAACCCCTCGTCCCGCAGGGCCCGGAGGGCGCGCAGCACGGTGTTGGCGTTGACCCCCAGCGCCTGCGCGAGCTCCCGGGCGGGCGGGATCCGGTCCCCGGGCGCGCACTCGCCGTCGGCGATGGCGCGCCGGACGGCCCCGGCCACCTGTTCGTGCAGGGGGCGGGTGTCGGCGGTGTTCAGCCTCAGCAACATGGTGCCAAAGACGCTAGCACCATTATCTTCTTGGGGCCACGGGGCCACGGGGCCACGGGGACCCGGGGACCCGGGGACCCGGCGGGTGATGATGTGGGCATGACCTACCGCCGCCGCCACGACAGCATCGACCTGCCGCGGGACCGCGGCTGCCTGCGGTGGGTCCTGGGCACCCCGCTGGCCGTCCTGGTCTACCTGCCGGCCGCCTACCTCTGCTCCGCGTCGTTCGCCCTGCGCCCCGACGGCGGCCCCTACGACCCGATCCGCGACGACGCCCTGTTCACGGCGCACGCGTGCGTGGCCCTGTGCTTCGCGGGGCTGCTGCTCACCGCCGTGCCCGTCTTCCACCGCACCCTGGGCCGCTGGTGGTACGCGGCTCCCTTCGTACTGGCCTCGATCGCCTTCCTGCGCGGCCAGACGCTCTGACGCCCGCCCTCAGGAACCGGTGACGGCCCGTTCCAGCAGGTCGCGCAGCACCCGCTGCTCCTCCGGGTCCAGGCAGGCCACGGGCGAGTCGACGTGGAGGAGGTCGAGCAGCCGCGCCCGCTGCGCCGCGCCCTCGTCCGTCAGGAGGAGGAGCCTGGCGCGCCGGTCGGTGGGGTGGGGCCGACGTTCGACGAGGCCGTTCTTCTCCAGCCGGTCCACGACGAAGGTGGCGTTGGAGGGCTCGCAGTTCATCCGCTCGGCGAGTTCCCGCATGGTCATCGGCCCGCTCATCTCCCGCAGCGCGGTCGCCTGGGCCGCAGTCAGCCCGAGGGCGGCCGCCCGCGTCCGCACGTGCTCGGCGATCCGCTGGGCGAGCCCGTCGACCAGGCCGCACAGCTGCCGTTCGGCGACGGCCTGCGACTGCGGCTCGGGGGACTTCGTCATGGCGCCCACCCTAACAACCCCATCAAGCCAAAACATTTACAGCTTGAATGATTCAAACTTGATGCTTATGGTGATCACCGTCGCCGCCGCCACCTCACCAGGGAGAAGACATGGCCGACTCGACCGCACCCGCCCACCGGGACGACACCCGCCTGCGCCGCCCGTCGGGCGTCCGCTCCCTCCACCTGGGCGAGACGAAGGTGACCTACGTGCCCGACGGCGCCGTACGCCTGCGCCCCCTGGACCTCCTCCCGGACACCACCGACGCGACCTGGGCCGCACACCCGGAGTACCTGGACGGGGCCGGCCTCCTGACAGGCAGCGTCGGCTCCCTCCTCGTCGAGCACGGCGGCCGCGCCCTCCTGATCGACGCGGGCATCGGCCCGCACGCCTTCGAGAGCCCGGACGGCCCCCTGCACTCGGCCCACGGCGGCGCCCTCCCCGACGGGCTGGCCCGACTGGGCCGCCGGCCCGAGGACATCGAGGCGGTGGCCTTCACCCACCTCCACGCCGACCACCTCGGCTGGGCCTGCGAACCCCTCCTCGCCCACGCGGAGTTCCTCGTCTCCGAGCCGGAGTGGGCGGCCCGCGGCACCCTGGAGGCCCGGGCGGCGGAGGCCCTCGCGAAGAACGTCCGCACGCTCACCCACGACGAGGAGGTCTTCCCGGGCGTCCGCGTCCGCGTCGCCCCGGGCCACACCGCCGGCCACGCCGAGTACGTCATCACGGGCGGCGGCCGCCGCCTGATCGCCTTCGGCGACGCGATGCACTCACCGCTCCAGGCCGCCCACCCGGCCTGGTCCTCGGGCTTCGACCACGACCTCCCGACCACGGCCGCCCACCGCCACCGCCTGGTGGCGGAACTCGCGCAGCCGGACACCCTCGGCTTCGGCGTCCACTTCGCGGACGTGGTCTTCGGCCGGGTCGCCGAAACCGCCGACGGCCCGGCCTGGCACCCCGTCGACGCCTAGGCCGTGTGCCCGTGCCCCTCGTACAGGCGGTCGGCCATGAGCGCGTGGGCCATGGTTCCGCCGGCGCGGACCGCTGCCGTGACGAAGGCGGTCTCGGCCAGTTCCCCGGCGGTGACGCCGTGCCGGCGGGCGGCGGCGGTGTGCACGTCGAGGCAGTACGCGCACTGGGTCACCAGCGCCACCGCCACCGAGATCAGCTCGCGGTAGCGGCGCGGGACCGCGCCGTCCTCCCGGTCGACGGCCGCCTGGAAGGCGCGCCACGCCGCGAACTCCACGGGGGCGTTGGCACCGACCGAACGAGCGCGCCGGAGGTCGTCGGGGTCTGTGTACACGGGGGCTCCTTGAGCGGTGCGGTGGATCCGTTGGTGGCTCCACCCCACCGCGGCGGGGGCGGCCGCGTCCAAGACCGGTTTCGAGGGGCCGGGTTCGCACTCGGTATCGTGGCCGGTCATGGACCTGCGGGCGCTGCGCTGCTTCGTCGCCGTGGCCGAGGAGGGGCACTTCGGCCGGGCCGCCGCGCGCCTGCATCTGGCGCAGCCGCCGCTGAGCCGCCGGATCCGGGAGCTGGAAGCCGACCTCGGGTGCCGGCTGTTCGACCGGATCCCGACCGGCGCCCGGCTCACCCCGGCCGGCGAGGTGCTGCTCGCGGAGGCGCGGGACCTGCTGGAGCGCGCCGAGCGCGCCCGTGAACGGGTCCGGGGCGCCGAGTCCGAGCGGGTCCTCGTCCTCGGTACGGTCGCGGGCGCCGGGCTGGACGTCGGCGCGGCGGCGCTGGCCGCGCTGCGGAGGGAGCGGCCGGGGTTGCGGGTGCGGCTGCGCGAGGCGCCGATCACGGATCCGAGCGCGGGTCTGCGCGAGGGCCGGGTGGACCTGGCGCTGACCCGCCTGCCCTTCGACACCTCCGGCCTGACGGTCCGCCTGCTCGGCGAGGAGCCGCTCGTGGCCGTCCTGTCGGCGGACGACCCGCTGGCGGGCCGCCCGCGGCTGCACGTCGCCGAACTCGCCGGCCGGCCGCGCTTCCGGCTGCCGCCGGGTACGGACGCGCGGTGGCGGGCGTACTGGCTCGGCGCCCCGGACGACGTGCCGGGTCCGGTGGTGTCCTCCCCTGAGGAGTGCCTGCACGCCGTCCTCTGGGAGGGCACGGTCGGCCTGCTCCCGGCCGGCGCCGCACGCCGGCACGCCCGCCCCGGCATCGCCTTCGTCCCGGTCGACGGCCACGCGCCGAGCCGCATCGTCACCGCCCGCCGCGCCACCGCGCCCGACCCCCGGGCCGAGGCCCTCGCGCAGGCCCTCGCCGCAGCCTTCGCCGGGCGCCCGCCCGCACCCCTCGCGCGGTAGGGGCCGGTTCCCGTACCGGCCCGGCGGCATCTCCCTAGGCGGCGGTGTCCCGTCGCTCGGGCGGGCAGTCGTTGCACCGGCCGGGTTCGGGGGCCCGGAAGGCGCGGTCGCAGCCGTCGCAGTTCTGCATCGGAACGGGCCGTGGCCGTCCCGCCTGCGGCGTCGGTGCCCCGCGCGGCAGTTCGGGCGGGATCCCGGCCCGCAGCCGGTAGCCGAGGACCGCGACGGGGCTGCGCAGGTCGGCCGGCAGCCCGGCGGCGAGCACCCGGCGGACGGCCTCGGGCTCGGCCCCCCGCTCCAGCCAGGCGGTCACCCCGGGCGCGAGCCGGTGCACGTCCCGCTCCCCGAGCAGCAGCCGGGGATCGTGCTCGCGCAGCCGGACGAGCAGCCCCACCGCCTCCGCCCGTACGGGCCCGCTCGGCCGGGGCACCTCGGGCAGCACGGCCCCCCGCGCGGGGCCCGGCGCGGGCGCGGGGACTGGTGCGGGGACTGGCGCGGGCGCGGGAGGGGGCT
Source organism: Streptomyces racemochromogenes (assembly GCF_044129415.1). GTDB lineage: Bacteria > Actinomycetota > Actinomycetes > Streptomycetales > Streptomycetaceae > Streptomyces > Streptomyces racemochromogenes_A. The sequence goes on along the minus strand of NZ_JBBDHD010000014.1, from coordinate 29,551 downwards.
CGGGGAGCGGTGCCCGACCGGCCGGGGGCGGGGGCGGAGGCGGCGGAGGCGTGGGCGGCGGGGGTGGGCCGTCCGGCGGCGGGTCCGTCTGCGGGCGGCCGTGGAACACCGTCCGGGTGACCAGGCGCCCGTCGGTGGTCCGCACCCGCCTGCGCTCCAGGTACCCGGCCGCCTCCAGCTCCCGCAGCCCGCCGGCGATCCTCACCTCCCCCTCCGGGAACCGCTCGGCCAGCGCCTTGATGCCGATCCGGCTGCCCTCGGGGAGGGACTGGATGTGCACCGCGAGCCCGATCGCCAGCAGCGACAGCCCGGACTGCCCGGCGAGGCGGCGGGTTACCACGATGGGGGGTTCGTCGTCCTCCACGTTGACGTGGGTGACACCTGATCGGACGGTCCCGGCGAGAACACGGGACGCGGCGCGCTTGGGCGCGTTAGGCTGCTTGGGAGCCATAGGGAAGCCGGTTACTTCCTACTTGGTCAGGCCCTCGCCCGGGATGCCAGTCCCGACGGGGGCCGTCTCATTTCTGGGGTTGTCGCGGCGAGCATATGCCAGCCAACCGCCCTCAAATCCAGCCGAGTTGGCACAGTTCACCCATGCGAGTGAGCGGGGCCGGACCGGGGGGTCAGGGGGGTGGGTAGGTGGGTTTTACCCACCAACCAACCTTGGTTGGTGACGTCGGGCGCCACCGGATCCCCACTCCCCGCGTCACGGCCCCGGGCGCCCGAAGTCCGCCTTGAGCGCCCGCGCTCCCCCACCTCACCGGCAGCCCCGCCGCCTGGAGCGGGTTCGTCTCGAATCCCGCCAGCCTCTGGCGTACCGCGTGTTGAACAATGGCCCCTGCCACAGGGGCCATTGTTCAACCGGGGGGAACCATGAGGGCGGGGGAGCGCCTGGCCGGGCGGTACCGGCTGGACGAGCGGCTCGGGCAGGGCGGGATCGGGGAGGTCTGGCGGGCGTTCGACGCCGACCTCGGTCGGCCCGTCGCCGTCAAGGTGCTGCTGGAGTTCGACGCGTCGGACGAGCTGCTGGGCCGCTTCCGGCGGGAGGCGGCCATCGGGGCGCGGCTCCAGCACCCCGGAATCACGGTCGTGCACGACATCGGCCAGCACGAGAACCGCCTCTTCATCGTGATGGAGCTCCTGGAGGGCGAGGACCTCGCCCACCTCCTGGCCCGCACGCCGGGTGACGGGCTACCGGTTCCCGAGGCGCTCGATCTGGCGCTCCAGGCTGCGGAGGCGCTGGCCGCCGCGCACGCGCAGAAGGTGGTGCACCGGGACCTCAAGCCGGCGAACCTCTTCCTCCTCACCACCGGCGGCCGCCTGAAGATCTGCGACTTCGGCATCGCCCGCACCGCCGACAGCACCGGCGGCCTCACCGTCACCGGCCGGGTCTTCGGCACGCCCGCCTACATGGCGCCCGAGCAGTGGCGCGGCGAGCACGTCGACGCCCGGTGCGACCTGTACGCCCTGGGGTGCGTGCTGTTCGCCCTGCTGACCGGGGCCCCGCCGTTCCCGGCCGCCGAACAGGTGTGGGTGCTGATGCGGCGGCACCTGGACGAGGCCCCGCCGGCGCTGGACTCCGTACGGGCGGGCCTGCCGGCGGACCTGGTGGCGCTGGTGGGGGCCCTGCTGTCCAAGGACCCCGCCGAACGCCCCGACGCCCCGGCCACCGCGACCCGGCTCCGCGCCCTGCTCCACCCCACCCCGCAGGCGGCTCCCACCCCCGCGCCCGCCCCGGCCCGGGCCCCGGATCCGGCGCCCGTCCCCGTACCGAGGCCCGCGCCGGAGCCCGTACCCGTAGCCGTGCCCGAGGCCGCCTCCGCCCCCACCGTCACCGCCGCCCCGACGGCAGGGCGGCACACCGGCCCCACCGTCGAGGGCCCCGGGCACGGCCCCGGGCGGCACACCCCCGGCGGAACCCCCGGCCCGGCCTCCGCACGCCGGGGCCCGCGCCGCCGCACGCTCGTCCTCGGCGGGCTCGCCGCGCTCGCGGCGGCCGCCGGCGGGACGGCCGCCGTCCTCTCCTTCGGCGACGAAGGCGACGGCGGGGCGCCCGCGCTCCGCCCCGGCGCCACCCTCACCGGCCACGAGGCCTCCGTCGAGTCCCTGGCCTTCAGCCCCGACGGCAGGACCCTCGCCACCGGCAGCCGCGACCGCACCGTCCGGATCTGGGACCTCACCACCCGCACCGCCACCGCCGTCCTGCGCCACGACGCCCTCATCCGCTCGGTCGCCTTCGCCCCGGACGGCAAGACCCTCGTCAGCGGCGGCGAGGACGCGAACGTACTGCTGTGGATGCCTTCCCAGCAGACCCCCCTCGCGCGGCTGAAGGACCACACGGGCCCGGTCCGGTCGGTCGCCTTCAGCCCGGACGGCAAGACGGTCGCCAGCGGCGGCGAGGACATGGCCGTCCGGATCTGGGACGTCCGCACCGCGAGCCGTGCCTACGCGCTGGCCGGACACACCTCGGGCGTCTGGTCCGTGGCGTTCAGTCCCGACGGCACGACGCTGGCCAGCGGCGGCGGAGACCGGTCGGTGCGCCTGTGGGACCTGGCCTCGCGGAAGGGCGTCGTACTGCCCGAGCCGACGGGGGACGTGATGTCGGTGGCGTTCAGCTCGGACGGCGGCTTCGTCGCCGGCGGGGTGAACTCCGGTTCCGGCGCGCCGCCCGACAACTCCGGCAGCTTCGGGAACACCTCCATGGCCGGCCCCCTCGGCGAGCTCCGGGTGTGGAACGCCAAGACCCGCGCCCAGACCGCCTACCATCCCGACCTCCCCTACAACGTCGCCTCCGTCGCCTTCCGGCCCGGCAGCACCACCGTCCTCGCCACCGGCAGCTGGGACGACGCGGTACGCGTGTGGGACCTGGGCCGCAAAGCCCTTCCGGGCCCGGCCAAGGGGCACACCAGCCCCGTGTGGTCGGTGGCGTTCAGCCCCGACGGCAAGCTGCTCGCCAGCGCGAGCGGCGACGGCACCGTCCGCCTCTGGGAGGTCTCCTGAGGGGCGGGGCCGGCCGGCGGCCTTCCGGGTGCGGCCCCGCGGGAGGGTCGCCAGACTGACGGGGAGATGATCCGATCCCCCCGGTCCGGCCGGCTCCGCGCCGCGCTGCCGCCGGTCGTCGCGTGGCTGGTCTCCCACCTGGTCACCTGGGCGGTGGCGGGCGCCTCCGTCGCCGGTGACGGATCACGGGTGGCCTACTGGAGCACGGCCGCCCGCCGCCGCTGGGACTCCGAGCACTACCTCTCCATCGCCCGCGGCGGCTACGAGATGTTCCGCTGCCGGGACCGCTACCCGGACTTCCCCGACGTCGTGTGCGGGAACGTGGCCTGGTTCCCCGGCTACCCCATGGCCGTGCGGGCGGTGTCCGCGACCGGGCTGTCCTACGAGCTGTCCGCCGCCGTGGTCACCGAGGCGGCGCTGCTCGGCATGTTCGCGGTGCTGTGGTGGCTGCTCGGCGCCCGGCTCACCCGGGCCACCGCCCTGACCCTCGCCATCGGCGCCGTCTTCCCCGGCGGCGTCTACTTCCACGCCCTGTTCCCGGTCGCCCTCGCCACGCTGGCCCTGCTCGTGTGCGCCGCGGGGGTGGGGCGCGGGTCCTGGTGGACGGCCGCGGCGGGCGGTTTCGTGGCCGTCGCCTGTCACCCGGTCGGCGCCGTCGCCGTCGTGATGCTGCTGTCGAGCGCCCTGTTCGCCTGGCGCGGGGACGCGTGGCCGGTGCGGTGGGCGAAGGCGGGGGCGGCGGCGGTCGCCGCCGGGTGCGGGCTGCTGTGGGCCAAGTGGCTGATGTGGCAGGTGACGGGGCGCTGGGACGCGTACGAGACCATCCAGCGGTCCAGCTACGGACAGGGGGACCTGCGGCCGCCCTTCGCCGAGATGGTCCGGGCCTACCGGGTCCCGTTCCGCGACTGGTACACGCCGAAGGGACGTCTGCCGTGGCTGGTGGAGCACTCCCTCGCCGCGCACCGGCCGCAGTTCTGGCTGGACGCCGTCTTCGTGGTGCTGGTGGTGGCGACGGCCGTCGTCCTGCTCGTCCGCGAGCGGCGGCTGTCCGTCGTGGAGTGGGCCGCACTCGTGCTGACGGTGGCGGTGTTCCTGGTGCCGTTCGTGGCCGGGGCGCAGATGTCCTGGTACCGCAACCACGCCCAGATGTTCGTCGGGCTGGTCCTCGTCCGCCGCATGTCGCCGTGGGTGCAGGTCCCGCTGCTGGTCGCCTGCGCGGCGCAGTACGCCCTGCTGGGGGCGATGTTCTTCGCCGGTGTGCTCGTGTGAGGGCCGCTACCGCTCCTCCTCGCCCGTGTCACGGGCCACCACGTACGTCGGCCGGGCCTGGACGGCGGTGTGGATGCGGGCGACGTACTCGCCGAGCATGCCGAGGCAGAAGAGCTGGACGGCACCGAAGAACAGCATGGTGATGATCAGGGAGCTCCAGCCGGGCAGCGGGTTGCCGGTGGCGTAGACGGTCAGGGCCCAGACGAGGAAGGCGAGGCAGACCAGGGAGCTGAGCGCGCCGATCGCGGTGGCCAGCCGCAGCGGGACGGTGGAGAAGCCGGTGACGCTGTCGAAGGCCAGCAGGACCATCTTGTGCAGGGGGTACTTGGAGGTGCCCGCCGCCCGCTCGGCGCGCCGGTAGGCGATCTGCCCGCTGGGGAAGCCCAGCCACGGGATCAGCAGGCGGTAGATCTGCTGCTGGTCGGGGAGGGTCTTGAGGGTGTCGACGACGGCGCGGGACAGCAGCCGGAAGTCGCCCGCCTGGGCGGGGACGTAGGAGCCTGCGAGGCGGCGCATGAGCCGGTAGTAGGCGCCGGCCGTGCGGCGTTTGAAGCGGCTGTCGGTGGAGCGGTCGGTCCGGACGCCGTAGACGATGTCCAGCGCCTCGGCCCGGGCGAGGGCGAGCATGTCGGGGATGAGCTCCGGCGGGTCCTGGAGGTCCGCGTCGATGCTGGCCACGTAGGCGCCGCGGGCCCGGTGCAGTCCGGCGGTGAGGGCGGCCTGGTGGCCGCTGTTGCGGCGGAGGGTGAGCACGCGCAGCCGGGGCCAGGCGGTGCGCAGCTGCTCCAGCAGGAGGGGGGTCCGGTCGGTGGAGCCGTCGTCGACGGCGAGGACCTCGTACGCCTCGCCGCACCCGTCCAGCACCGGCCGGAGCCGCGCCGCCAGGACGGGCAGCACCTCCTCCTCGTTGAAGACGGGAACCACGACCGACAGGGTCGGCGCGTCCCGGGGCGAGTCGTGCACAGCCCTCATGATGCGCGAAGCCCCCGGCCCCGGCACGCGGAGCAACGCGCCGCGGCCCCCCGCCCGGACGGGGCGGGGGGCCGCGGGGGGCGGTGCGCTGCGGGCGCTGCCGCGTCAGGCGGCGACGGCGACCGGGGCCGGCTGGGCGGCGGTGGCCTCGTCCAGCGGGGAGGACGAGGCGGCGGCGTAGGCCTCCTTGTCCAGGATCCCCTCACGGGCGGAGACGAGGACCGGCACGACGGCCTGGCCTGCGACGTTCGTGGCCGTGCGCATCATGTCGAGGATCGGGTCGATCGCCATCAGCAGGCCGACGCCGGCGAGCGGCAGGCCCAGGGTGGAGAGGGTCAGGGTGAGCATGACCGTCGCGCCGGTCAGGCCGGCCGTGGCGGCGGAGCCGACGACCGAGACGAACGCGATGAGCAGGTACTCCTTGATGCCCAGCTGCACGTCGAAGATGTTGGCGATGAAGATCGCGGCGAGGGCCGGGTAGATCGCGGCGCAGCCGTCCATCTTGGTGGTGGCCCCGAACGGGACGGAGAAGGAGGCGTACGCCTTCGGGACGCCGAGGCGCTCGGTGACCTTCTGGGTGACCGGCATGGTGCCGACCGAGGAGCGGGAGACGAAGGCCAGCTGGATGGCGGGCCAGGCGCCCTTGAAGAACTGGAGCGGGTTGACCTTGGCGACCGTGGCGAGGAGCAGCGGGTAGACGCCGAACATGACGAGCGCGCAGCCGATGTAGATGTCGGCGGTGAAGGTGGCGTACTTGCCGATCAGGTCCCAGCCGTAGCTGGCGATGGCGGTGCCGATGAGGCCGACGGTGCCGATGGGCGCGAGGCGGATGACCCACCACAGGGCCTTCTGGAGGAGCTCCAGGACGGACTCGGCGAGGTTCAGGACGGGCTGGGCCTTGGCGCCGAGCTGGAGGGCGGCGATGCCGGCGACGGCGGCGAGGAAGACGATCTGGAGGACGTTCAGCTCGGTGAACGGGGTGACGATGTCCTTCGGCACGATGCCGGTCAGGAAGTCGATCCAGGAGCCGTGCCGCTTGGGCTCCTTGCCGTCGGCCGGGGTGAGGCCGGTGCCGGCGCCCGGGTCGGTCAGCAGGCCGATCGCGAGGCCGATGCCCACCGCGATCAGCGAGGTGATCATGAACCAGAGCAGGGTGCGGCTGGCGAGGCGGGCGGCGTTGTTCACCTTCCGCAGGTTGGTGATGGACACCAGGATCGCGAAGAAGACGAGCGGGGCGACGGCCAGCTTGAGCAGCTGGATGAAGATGTCGCCGACCTGCTCCAGTGTGGTCTTCAGCCAGCTGACGTCCTGGCTGCGGGCTATCCAGCCGAAGAGGACGCCGAGCGCGAGACCGGCGACGATCTGGGCCCAGAACGGGAACTTGAACGAGGCCTTGGCGGGAGCCTGGGCCTGGGGGGACGCGGACACGGCAATCTCCGGGGGACGCGCGGACGTACGGCGGAAGGTTTCTGCGGGGGATGCGGTACGGCGGCAGCCGGAAAGGGGCCGGGCCGGCCGGCGACCGCTGCTGCGGGCGCTCAGCGGCAACAGCAACAGGCCGCGGACACGCGGCGGCAGAGGTCGACGTGCAGGCGCGCCACGAGCGGGGAGCTCGGGCTCATCGGGTGCGCTGCGGCGGTCAACATGTTGAACACGCTAACACTTCTGCTTTGAGAAACTCAAAGGGATGCTTTGAGCATGGATCGCGGAGGAGTCGAGCCGCGGGGTCCGCCGCATCCCGGGAACGCCGAAGCCCCAGCGTGGCGGGGGGAGTTCCCGTCGCTGGGGCTCGCGGAGAGGGGCGGCGCGCCGGGCGCGCGGGGTCAGGCGCGGGCGGCGTCGTCGGCCGCGTCCTCCTGGCTGCGGTTCGCGGCGAGCTTCTGCTTCGCATCCGCGACGCGTCCGGAGATCTGCTGGGACATCTCGTCGCGCTGCTTGCGCAGCAGGACGAAGGACAGCGGCGCGGAGAGCACGAGCGCCAGGAGCACGACCCAGGCGGGGTTGGCGGCGCCGAGCCCGGCGGGCACCAGGCCGAAGTGGACGAGGAGGGCGACCAGGACCAGGCATCCGACGAAGATGACCAGGCGCATCGCGGTGTAGCGGATCGTCGCACTCGGCTTGAGGGACACGATGACCCCTTCTTTCTCATCGGAAACGTCGGACACGTCGGCACGTACCCGTCCAGTGAAGCACGCCGGGGCTGCGCGCACGGCCGTCGGGGGGCCTCAGTGCAGGGGCAGCAGCATCGTGATGCCGTCGCGGTCGTCGCCGGGGGCCACGCGGATGGCTCCCGGGATGCGGCCGACCTCCTTGTAGCCGCAGGCGGCGTAGAAGTGCTCCAGCCCGAGGCCGCCGCGGCACTCCAGGACGACGGCCTCGATGCCCTCCAGGGTGCGGGCGGCGTCGGCGAGGGCGGCCATCAGGGCCCGGCCGGCGCCGCGGCCCTGGAGGGCGGGGCGGACCATGACCGTGTACGCGTACACCCAGTGCTTCATGAGGCGGTGCGTGTTGAAGGCGAGGAAGGCCGCGGCGGCCACGGTCCCGTCCCCGTCCCGTCCGACGAGCAGCCGGTGGCGGCCCTCGGCCATCGCCACGAGGTGCCTGACCAGCTCGGGCCGGATGTCCTCGATGGTGACGGGCGGGACGAACCCGACGGCGCCACCGGCGTTGGAGACCTCGGTCCACAGCTCCGCGATGCCGTCGCGGAGGGTGGGGTCGACGACGGGATCGAAGGTAAAGGTAAGGGTCACCGATGAAGAGTATCCATTACCCACCGCCTCGGCAACGACTTTCCGGACATACGGAAGGCCCCGGTCCACCAGGGACCGGGGCCTTCCGTACGAGCACTGCGCGCCGGGCCCGTCAGACGCGCATCGCCTGCGGGGTCTCGCGCAGCGAGGCGTCCGGGCCGGGGTACTCCCGGATGACCTCGTAGCGCGTGTTGCGCTCGACCGGGCGGAAGCCGGCCTCGCGGATCAGTTCGAGGAGGTCGTCGCGGGTCAGCTTGTTCGGGGTGCCGTAGTTGTCCGCGTCGTGCGTGATCTTGTACTCGACGACCGAGCCGTCCATGTCGTCCGCGCCGTGCTGGAGGGCGAGCTGGGCGGTCTGCACGCCGTGCATCACCCAGAAGACCTTCACGTGCGGCACGTTGTCGAAGAGGAGGCGGGAGACCGCGAAGGTCTTGAGCGCCTCGGCGCCCGTCGCCATCGTCGTGCGCGCCTGGAGCCTGTTGCGGACCTTGCCGTCCTTCATGTCCACGAAGTCGTGCTGGTAGCGCAGCGGGATGAAGACCTGGAAGCCGCCGGTCTCGTCCTGGAGCTCGCGCAGCCGCAGCACGTGGTCCACGCGGTGGCGCGGCTCCTCGATGTGCCCGTAGAGCATCGTCGCCGGGGTCTTGAGCCCCTTCTCGTGCGCCAGACGGTGGATGCGCGACCAGTCCTCCCAGTGGGTGTTGTGGTCGACGATGTGCTGGCGGACCTCCCAGTCGAAGATCTCCGCGCCGCCGCCGGTCAGGGACTCCAGCCCCGCCTCGATCAGCTCGTCGAGGATCTCGGAGGCCGACAGGCCCGAGATGGTCTCGAAGTGGTGGATCTCCGTCGCCGTGAACGCCTTCAGCGAGACGTTCGGCAGCGCCTCCTTGAGGGCCGACAGCGAGCGCGGGTAGTAGCGCCAGGGGAGGGACGGGTGCAGGCCGTTGACGATGTGCAGCTCGGTGAGGTTCTCGTTCTCCATGGCCTTGGCCAGGCGGACGGCCTCCTCGATGCGCATCGTGTACGCGTCCTTCTCGCCCGGCTTGCGCTGGAACGAGCAGTACGCGCAGGAGGCGGTGCACACGTTCGTCATGTTGAGGTGGCGGTTGACGTTGAAGTGGACGACGTCACCGTTCTTGCGGGTGCGCACCTCGTGGGCGAGACCGCCCAGCCACGCCAGGTCGTCCGACTCGTAGAGGGCGATGCCGTCCTCACGCGTCAGCCGCTCGCCGGAGCGGACCTTCTCCTCCAGCTCGCGCTTGAGCCCAGCGTCCATGCCGGTGTCTCCCTGTCTTTCTTTCCCTGTCCCAGCCTGTGTGCAACCGCCACCCACCGTACTCTCAGGCGTCCTCGGGCAGCTCGCCGACCCGGTTCTCCCACTTGGTGGAGAGCACGATCGTGGTGCGGGTGCGCGAGACGCCCTTGGTGCCGGAGAGCTTGCGGATGATCTTCTCCAGGCCGTCGACGTCGCTGGCGCGGACCTTGAGCATGAAGGAGTCGTCGCCGGCGATGAACCAGCAGTCCTCGATCTCGGCGAGGTCGCGCAGCCGGCGGGCCACGTCCTCGTGGTCGGCGGCGTCGGAGAGGGAGATGCCGATCAGCGCGGTGACGCCGAGGCCGAGCTCGGCGGCGGCCACGGTCGCGCGGTAGCCGGTGATGACACCGGCCGATTCGAGACGGTTGATCCGGTCGGTGACGCTGGGGCCGGAGAGGCCCACGAGACGGCCCAGCTCCGCGTACGAGGCACGACCGTTCTCACGGAGTGCCTGGATGAGCTGCCTGTCCACCGTGTCCATTACGTGGAGCCTTCCATTATTCGGCGATCCTGCAAGTTTAGGTATAGAATCAAAGGCACACAGGGTCAACACCCTGTGAATCTTTCAACAGATCAATGACGATCTTCAGGAGTGGTTCACCGTGTACACGATCGAGATGGCCTACGCGCACATGCGACAGCTCCAGGAGCTGGCCAACCGATCCCGCACCGACCAGCCCGCAGCCGCCTACCGCAACGACAAGACCCGCAGGCCGCTCCGCGCCAAGAAGCGCTAGTCACGGGGGCGGGCGCTGCCAAGCTCCCCCTCCCAACGGCGGTACAGGCCGTGCGGCACCCCTGCCGCGTCGAGCACCCGCCCCGCGACGAAGTCCACGAGGTCCTGGATGTGCGTCGCACCCGCGTAGAACGCCGGAGAGGCGGGCAGCACGACCGCGCCCGCCTCGTCCAGCGCCACCAGATGCTTCAGCGTCTGCCCGTTCAGCGGGGTCTCCCGCACCGCGACCACCAGCCGGCGCCGCTCCTTGAGCGTCACGCTCGCGACGCGCTGGAGCAGGTCCTTCGACAGCCCGAGCGCCACCCCGGCCACGCAGGCCGTGGAGGCGGGCACGATCAACATCCCCTTGACCGGGTACGACCCCGAACTCGGCCCGGCGGCCAGGTCCCCGGCCGCCCAGTACCGCACGTCCTCCAGGCCACCGGCTTCGAAGGTCCCCGGCTTGCCGTCGGCGCCGCGCGCCAGCCACTCGGCCAGGTCGTCGCGCCAGTGCGCGTCCCGGAAGGCGATCCCGGTCTCGTCCAGCAGGGTCAGCCGCGAGGCCCGGCTGACGACCAGGTCGACCGCCTCGCCCGCCGCGAGCAGCCCTCGGACCACCGAGGCCGCGTACGGCGTCCCGGACGCCCCGGAAACCCCCACCACCCAGGGGGTGCGCTTGCGCTCAGTCATACCTCCGAGACTATCCGGCCACACCCGGGGGCCACTCGTTAAGGTGTGCCGGACGCACGACACGCCCCGGGGGACATGGCACATGAGTACGAACACGGTGAGCACGACGGTTCCGGAGTGGAGCCAGAGGGAACGCGCGCTCGCCGCCGCCAAGCTGATGCTGGGCTGGGTGGCGCTGCTGTGGGCGATCGAAGCGGTGGACTACGCGACGGGCCATGCGCTCGACCAGTACGGGCTCAGACCGCGCGACACCGACCATCTGATCGGCATCGCGGCGTGCCCGTTCCTGCACTTCGGCTTCGGCCACGTCGCCTCCAACAGCATCCCGCTGCTGGTCTTCGGCTTCATCGCCGCCCTCAGCGGCATACGCCGGTTCCTCGCCGTCAGCGTGCTGATCATGCTGGCGGACGGGGTCGGCTCCTGGCTGGTCGCCCCGCCGAACACCCTCGGGGCGGGCGCCTCCGGGCTGGTCTACGGCCTCTTCGGCTACGTGGTCGTCCGGGGCTTCGTCGAACGCAAGCCGCTGAACGCGGTGGTGGGCGTCGTGATCGCCGCGTGGTGGGGCGGATCGATGTTCTTCGGCATCCTGCCCACGGACTCCGGCATCGCCTGGTACGCCCACCTCATAGGGCTGGCCGCGGGCGTGGCGGCAGCCCTCTGGTACCGCCGCCCGGCCCCCCGGCCCAGCTGACGACCGGCGCCCACCCGTCCGGGCTACAGCGTCAGGCCCCGGATCAGCAGGTCCGCCAGGGCGCACACGAAGAGCGCGATCCCGATGAAGCCGTTGACCGTGAAGAACGCCCGGTTGAGCCGGGACAGGTCGTGCGGCTTGACGATCGTGTGCTCGTACAGGAACGCCGCCGCGACGATCAGCAGGCCCAGCCACAGGAACACGCCGCCGTCCGTGAGGACCGCGTACGCCGCCAGCAGGGCCGTCGTGACGGCGTGGCAGGCACGGGCGCCCCACAGGGCGCCCGGCACGCCGAAGCGGGCCGGGACCGACTTGACGCCCTCGGCGCGGTCGGACTCCACGTCCTGGCAGGCGTAGATCAGGTCGAAGCCGCCGATCCACACCCCGATGGCCAGGCCGAGGACGACGGCCTCCCAGGACCACTCCCCCGTCACCGCCAGCCAGGCGCCGACCGGGCCCATCGCCTGGGCCAGGCCCAGGATGGCCTGCGGGAAGTTCGTGAACCGCTTGCCGTACGGGTAGACCACCATCGGCACCACCGCGACCGGTGCCAGCGCCAGGCACAGCGGGTTGAGGAGGGCGGCCGACCCGAGGAAGACGACGAGGGCGATCCCCGCGCCCGTCCACGCCGACCGCACCGACACCGCGCCGGTGACCAGCTCGCGCCCGGCCGTGCGCGGGTTGCGGGCGTCGATCTCGCGGTCGATGATCCGGTTCGCGGCCATCGCGAAGGTCCGCAGGCCCACCATGCACACGGTGACCAGCAGCAGCTCCCGCCAGTGCATCCGCCCGTCGAGGCGGAACATGGCGGTCAGCGCGGCGATGTAGGCGAACGGCAGCGCGAAGACCGAGTGCTCGATCATCACCAGCCGCAGGAAGGCCTTCACCTTGCCGGCGGGCCGCGGCGCCTGTCCCGGGCCGAGCACGCTTTCGGCGGTGGCCATCACGCGAGGCTCCCGCGGAAGTCCGCCAGGTCGGCGCGGAGCGCGTCGGCGTCCACCGCCGGGACGTCGAGGGTGACGGGGGCGAGCTCCTCGCCCTCCGGCGGGGTGACCACGGCCGTGAACCGGCAGCCCTCGCCCTCCGGGTAGGCCCGCAGCTGCAGCACCTCGCCCGCCCCGACGGTGAACGGGCCGCTCTCGAAGGACAGCTCGGCCAGCAGCCGGTCGGCGAAGTCCTCGGCCTCCGCGTCCCGCAGGCCCGGCAGCTCGAAACCGCCGCCGTCCACCCCGTCCTGCTCCCACATCAGGGCCCAGACCGTGCCGGGGCCGGCGAACTCCTCCGGGCTCACGCCCGCCTGCTCCGCCGCCTCCCGGACCTCCGGATCGGCCGGGTCCAGGCGCGGCCGCACGAGGGCCACGTACGTCGTGTCGGTGCCGATGAAGAGGGCGGGGCCGCCCATCGCCGTGCTCACAGGCCGTACTCCTTCCAGCGGCGGTCCACCAGGGCCGCCGTCGCCGGGTCGGACTCGACCATGTCGGGCCAGCCGCCGTCGCGGGTGTAGCCCTCCTCCGGCAGCTTCTTGGTCGCGTCGATGCCCGCCTTGCCGCCCCAGAACTGCTGGTAGGAGGCGTGGTCCAGGTGGTCCACCGGCCCCTCGACCACGGTGAGGTCGCGGGAGTAGTCGGTGTTGCCGAGGGCCCGCCAGGACACCTCGTGCAGGTCGTGGACGTCGCAGTCCTTGTCCACCACGATGATCAGCTTGGTCAGCGACATCATGTGCGCGCCCCAGATGGCGTGCATGACCTTCTGGGCGTGCTTGGGGTACTTCTTGTCGATCGAGACGATCGCGCAGTTGTGGAAGCCGCCGGACTCGGGCAGGTGGTAGTCCACGATGTCCGGGACGATGATCTTCAGCAGCGGGAGGAAGAAGCGTTCCGTCGCCCGGCCCAGCGGGCCGTCCTCCGTCGGCGGACGGCCGACGACGATCGACTGGAGCAGCGGACGCCTGCGCATCGTCACGCAGTCGATCTTCAGCGCGGGGAACGGCTCCTGCGGGGTGTAGAAGCCGGTGTGGTCGCCGAACGGACCCTCCGGCAGCATCTCCCCCGGCTCCAGCCAGCCCTCGATCACGACCTCCGCGTTGGCCGGGACCTGGAGCGGGACGGTCTTGCAGTCGACCATCTCGATCCGCTTGCCCGCGACGAACCCGGCGAACAGGTACTCGTCGATGTCGCCCGGCAGCGGCGCGGTCGAGGCGTAGGTGACGGCCGGCGGGCAGCCGAAGGCGATGGCGACCGGCAGCCGTTCGCCGCGCGCGGCGGCCACGGCGTAGTGGTTGCGGCTGTCCTTGTGGATCTGCCAGTGCATGCCGATGGTGCGCTTGTCGTGCCGCTGGAGGCGGTAGAGCCCGAGGTTGCGCACGCCGGTCTCGGGGTGCTTGGTGTGGGTCAGGCCCAGGTTGAAGAAGTCGCCGCCGTCCTTGGGCCAGGTGAAGAGCGCGGGCAGCCGGTCCAGGTCCACGTCGTCGCCGGTGAGGACGACCTCCTGGACGGGCGCGGACTCGCCCTTCACCTTCTTCGGCGGCACGTGCACCATCGAGCCGAGCTTGCCGAACGCCTCGCGGACGCCGATGAAGCCCTGCGGCAGCTCCGGCTTGAGCAGGCCGCCGATCTTCTCGCTGATCTCGCCGTACGACTTCAGGCCCAGGGCCTTCAGGAGGCGGCGGTCGGTGCCGAAGACGTTCATCGCCAGCGGCATCGCCGAGCCGCGCACGTTCTCGAAGAGCAGCGCGGGGCCGCCCGCCTTGTTCACTCTGTCGACGATCTCCCCGACCTCCAGGTACGGGTCGACTTCGGCCTTGATGCGCTTGAGGTCGCCCTCCCGCTCCAGGGCCCGGAGCAGCGAGCGGAGATCGTCGTAAGCCATGGGCCCCAGTATCCGTCACCGAATACCCTGGGAGCGTCACCGGGGCCCCGTGCGGGCCCGCCGCCACTGCCCGGGAGTCGGTCCCACACCGTGCTGCGCTATCTGCCGTTCCTGCTGATCCTCGCGCTGACCATCTACGCCTTCATCGACTGCCTGAACACCCCGGAGGAGGAGGTCAAGAGCCTCCCGAAGGGGGTGTGGGTACTGATCATCCTGCTGTTCTCGATCGTCGGCCCGGTGGTGTGGCTGCTCGCCGGCAAGAAGCGCACGGCGGCCGGCGGCGGGGGCGGCTTCGGCGGCGGCTTCGGCGGAGGCGGCCGGGCGCGCCGTACGCAGTGGGTGGCGCCCGACGACAACCCCGAGTTCCTGCGCTCGCTGCGCAAGGACGAGGAGAAGGACAAGGACAAGGACGACCAGGGCTAGGACGCGTACGAGGCGCGCAGCTGCGACCAGCGGGCGTCGGTCCAGGACGGCCAGTCCGCCGGGTGCCCGGCGAGGGCGGCCTCCAGCATCTCGAAGTGGTCGTGCCAGCCGGCCAGGCAGTCCAGGCGCTCCTCGTCGCCGCCGCCGCGCTCGTTCAGGAAGCGGATCACCGTCGAGTCGGTGCCGACGGCCTCCAGGTGGAAGCGGATCCGGCCGTGCTCGGAGACGGTGTACTCCACCACCCGCTCGGTGTCCCAGGCCGTGACCTCCCCCGACACCCGGGTGCCGGAGTTGAGCCAGCGCAGGGTGACGGCCCCGCCGAGGCGGCGTTCCAGTACGTCGGCCGCCGCCAGCCAGCTGCGCAGGCCGTCGCCCGTGGTCAGGAACGGCCACACGGCCTCGTAGGCGTACGGGACGTGCAGTTCGAAGCGGATCAGCCAGCGGCCGGGGCCGCGCGGCTCGCTGGTGGCATGGCTCACAGGAGACATACCACCAGCGTCCCACCGTCCGGGGTCAGACGCCCGCGTAGGAGTGCTTGCCGCTCAGCAGGATGTTCACGCCGTAGTAGTTCCAGATCCAGCAGGCGAAGGCGAAGAGCGCCAGGTAGGCGGCCTTGCGGCCCTTCCAGCCGGCGGTGGCCCGCGCGTGCAGGTAGCAGGCGTACGCCACCCACGTCACGAACGACCAGACCTCCTTGGGGTCCCAGCCCCAGTAGCGGCCCCAGGCGTCGCCGGCCCAGATCGCGCCCGCGACGATGGTGAACGTCCACAGCGGGAAGACGGCCGCGTTGATCCGGTACGAGAACTTGTCGAGGGTGGCCGCCGACGGCATCCGCTCCAGCACCGAGGTGCGGAAGCGGCCGGGCGTCCTGCCGGCCTCCAGGTGGCTCTCGTAGCTGTCGCGGAAGAGGTAGAGGACCGCTCCGGCCGCACCGATGTAGAAGACGGCGCCGCAGAAGATGGCGGTGGAGACGTGGATCCACAGCCAGTACGAGTGCAGGGCGGGCACCAGCTGGTCGCTGGCGGTGTACAGCCAGGTGGTGGCGATGCCCAGGTCCAGCAGGACGGAGGTGACCAGGATCAGGCCGAGCCAGCGGACGTTCTTCTTCAGCGCCAGCAGCGCCAGGTAGGCGCCGACGGCGACCGTGGAGAAGGTCAGGTTGAACTCGTACATGTTGCCCCAGGGGGCACGCTCCACCGACAGCGCGCGGGAGACCACGCCCGCCGCCTCGATGAGGAAGCCGAGGACGGTCAGCGAGACCGCGATCCGCCCGTACAGGTCGCCCTTCTCGGTGCCGCCGGCCGCTCCGGGGCCGTCCGGTACGTCGCGGACGCCCGCGGCGGCGCGGGTGACCACCTTCGGCTTGTCCAGGACGGCCGTGCCGCCGCCCTTGGTCCGCACCTGCACGGCGGGCGCCGCACCGGCCGCGGCGGCCGGGGTCAGCGCGGCGGCCGTACGGCCGACCTTGCTGCGGCTGCCGAACACCCACTCCGTGATGTGCGCGAAGAAGGCGAGCATGTAGACCGCCATCGACGCGTAGACCAGCTTGTTGCTGAGATCGGCGAGGCTCTCGTTCGTCGCCGCAGCGAGCAGCGTCATGCGCGCTCCCCTTCTTCTTCTGTTGTGGTGTCGGCTTCCGCGGGCTCGGCTTCCACCGGGCTCGGCGCCGTCTCGTAGAGGGCGGCGGAGAGCACCGAAAGCTCCTCGGGGAGCTTCGCGGACTCGCTGCGGCCCAGGCCCGCCATCTCGACGACGGTCACGCCGTCCTCGCCGCGCACCGCGCGGACCCAGACCCGGCGGCGCTGGACGAACAGGGACGCGGCCAGACCGCCGATGGCGATCACGGCGCCCCCGAGGGCCAGCCCGGAGGCGGGCTGGTGGGTGACGGAGAAGGTGGCCCAGCGCTCGATGCCCTCGAACTTCACCGTGCCGGCGCCGTCGGGGAGGGTCATCGTCTCGCCGGGCAGCAGCCGCTGCTTGAACAGCTGTCCCTCGGGGTCCTTGAACTCCTGCATCTTGGAGGTGTTCAGCTGGTAGACGTTCTGCGGCAGGCCCGAGTCCACGCCGAGGCTGCCGTGGTAGGCGCTGAGGGCGAGGACGGGGAAGTCCAGGTCCGGGAACTGGGAGAGCATCGTGCCCTTGCCTGCGCCCGCGAACGTCGGCACGAACATGGCGTTGAAGCCGAGCTGTTCCTTGTCGCCGTTCTTGTTGCGGTAGCCGTCCGGGACCTTCACGGCACCCGACGAGCTGAGGTTGCCGTCGAAGGGAAGCATCGGGACGGCGTCCCGGTAGACCACCTTGCCGGTCGGGTCGGTCACCGAGATGACCGGGGCGTAGCCGTGGCCCAGCAGGTAGATCTTCGAGCCGTCGATCTCCAGCGGCTTGTTGACCTCGATCTCGGCCTTCTTCGGCGCGCCCTCGGCACCCTCGCTGTAGGTGACGTACGCCTTGAAGTCGCGGGCGGTGCCCTTCTGCGGGCCGCTCTTCTCGTAGCTGGCGTCGAACCTGTCCAGGGTGAACGAGAACGGCGCGAGGTCGTCGGCGGAGAAGAGGCTGCCGGACTTGAAGTCGTCGTACTGGGTCAGCGTGTTCGAGAAGCCCTTGCCGCGCAGGACGAGCTTGCCGCCCTCGGACTTGAACAGCTGTCCGCAGGCGAAGGCCACGAGCATCACGATCAGGGCGATGTGGAAGGCCAGGTTCCCGGCCTCGCGCAGATAGCCCTTCTCGGCGGCGACGGCGCCGCCCGAGGCCTCGGTACGGAAGCGGCGCCCGCCGAGCAGGGTCTTCGCGGAGGCGAGGACCTCCTCGGGGGCCGTCTCCGTCCGCCAGGTGGTGTAGGCCGGCAGCCGGTCCAGCCGGCGCGGCGCGCCCGGCGGGCGGCCGGTGAGCTGGCCGACGAACTGCCAGGTGCGCGGGACGATGCAGCCGATCAGCGACACGAACAGCAGGATGTAGATCGCGGAGAACCACACCGAGCTGTAGACGTCGAAGAGCTGGAGCTTCTCCGCGACCGGCACCCAGAACTCGTGGGTCTTCTTCCACTCCGCGACCTTCATCGCGTCGACCTGGGTCTGCGGGATGAGGGAGCCGGGGATCGAGCCGAGGGAGAGCAGGAACAGCAGGATCAGCGCCACGCGCATGGAGGTGAGCTGCCGCCAGAACCAGCGGGCCCAGCCGACGACCCCGATGCCGACGGGGGCGGCGGCGCCGTCCTCGACGGGGGCCGTGGACAGCTGCGCGCGGGCGGCCTCGTCCTCGTTCGGCGCCTCGGTGGGCGCCTTGTCGGTCGTACTCATGTGCCTGTAGTCCCTCAGATCCCCACCGTGAAGCCGTTGGTCCAGCTCTGCATCTCGCCCACGATGCTGAACCACATTCCTGTGACGAGCAGCAGGCCGGTCACGATCAGCATGCCTCCACCGATGCGCATCACCCACGCGTAGTGCTTCTTCACCCATCCGAACGCGCCGAGCGCCTTGCGGAAGGCGACGGCCGCGAGGATGAAGGGCACACCGAGACCGAGGCAGTAGACAGCGGTCAGCAGGGCGCCGCGCCCGGCGGTGGCCTCGTTGATGGAGAGCGTGCCGACGGCCGCGAGGGTCGGCCCCATGCAGGGCGTCCAGCCGATGCCGAAGAGGACACCGAGCAGCGGCGCCCCGAGCAGACCCGCGGTCGGCTTCTTGTGGAAGCGGAACTCGCGCATCGTCAGACCCGGGATCCAGCCCATGAAGAACAGGCCGAGCACGATCACCAGGGCGCCCATGACCCGGGTGATGGTCTCCTTGTTCTCGCCCTGGAAGACCTGGCCGAACTGGCCGAAGAGGGCGCCGGTGGAGACGAAGACGGCGGTGAAGCCGAGGACGAACAGCCCCGCGCCGGCCACCATCCGCCCGCGCCGGGCCTCGGCGAGGTCGGCTCCGCTGACCCCGGTCACGTAGGACAGGTAGCCGGGGACGAGCGGCAGGACGCAGGGGGAGAAGAACGAGACCAGCCCCGCGAGCAGGGCGATCGGCAGGGCGATCAGCAGTCCGCCCGTCAGCACGGTGGTGTTCACGCCGGTCGGCTCGGCGGCCAGGAGGTGCTCGACCACGAGGTCACTGCTCCGCGAGGAGCGGGTCGATCATCGAGCGCAGCTGCTCCTCGTTGACCGCGGCCAGGGTCCGGGCCGCGATCTTGCCCTCCTTGTCGAGGACGACGGTGGAGGGGATCGCCGACGGGTTCAGGGTGTTCTTGGGGAAGCGCAGCATCAGCTTGCCGTCCGGGTCGTACAGGCTCGGGTAGGTGATCCCGAAGTTCTGTTCGAAGGCGGCGGCGTTCTGCGTGCTGGTGTCGCGGGTGTTGATCCCGACGAACGCCACGTCCTTGCCGGCGTCGCCCAGCTCCTTGGAGACCTTCGCGAAGTAGGGGGCCTCCGCCCGGCAGGGCGGGCACCAGGAGCCCCAGACGTTGAGGACGACGACCTTGCCCTTGAGGGCGGTGGTGTCCAGCGTCTTGCCGTCGACCGTCGCGCCGTCGAGCCCGGGGGCGTCGACCCGGTCGCCCTTGGCGACGGTGGAGATGCCGCTGGGGCCCGTCACGTAGTTGCCGCCGGCGGACCCGGACGAGGTGCTGCCGCTGTCGCCGCACGCCGTCAGGGTCAGGGCGCCGACGAGGGTCACCGCGGTCGGCAGGAGGACGCGGCCGCTGGTCGAGCGGCGGCGACGGGGGGCGCGGCTAAGGCTCATGTGAAAAGTTTCGCATGAGCGATTTGCGGATCTTCCGCACCCCCCGACGGGGCGTCGAGGCCCAGGTCAGGCCGCACGGCTACGCGCCGAACGCCTTGGACTTCCCCTTCACCGGCTTCGCTCCGGCCAGCAGGTGCGCCGGGACCAGGTCCCGCGCCGGCTCGCTGTAGCCCACCGACACCAGCTTGTCGTCCTGGTACGTGAAGGACGTCAGCGAGGCCAGCGTGCACTGCCGGCGCCGCGGGTCGTGCCACAGCCGGCGCCGCTCCGCGAAGCTGCGCACGATCCAGATCGGCAGCTGGTGGCTGACCGCCACCGCCTCGTGCCCGCGGGCCGCGTCCCGGGCCGCCTCGATCGCGCTCATCATCCGCACGACCTGCTCGACGTACGGCTCGCCCCACGACGGCTTGAACGGGTTCGTCAGGTGCTTCCAGTTGCCCGGCTTGCGCAGCGCGCCGTCACCCACGCCGAAGGTCTTGCCCTCGAAGACGTTGCCCGCCTCGATCAGCCGCCCGTCGGTCGCCAGCTCCAGGCCGTGCGTCTTCGCGATCGGCGCGGCCGTCTCCTGCGCCCGTTCCAGCGGGGAGGCCACCACATAGGTGACGTCCCGGTCCTGGAGGTGCTCCGCGACCCGGTCGGCCATCTGCCGGCCCAGCTCGGACAGGTGGTAGCCGGCGCGGCGCCCGTACAGGACCCCGTCGGGGTTGTGGACCTCGCCGTGCCGCATCACGTGGACGACGGTGATGTCGCTCATGCGGTCGCCTCCGCGGCGGCTCGGGCGGCGGCGGGCAGCGCTGCCGCGACGCGCTCGATCGCGCGCTCGTCGTGGGCGGTGGAAACGAACCAGGACTCGAACGCCGACGGCGGCAGGTAGACGCCCTGCGACAGCATCGAGTGGAAGAACGCGTTGAAGCGGAAGCCCTCCTGCTTCTTCGCGTCGTCGTAGTCGCGGACCTCGTCCGGGGTGAAGAAGACGGAGAACATGTTGGAGGCCGTCTGCAGCCGGTGCGCCACGCCCTCCTTGGCGAGGGCGGCCGTCACCAGGCCCTGGATCTCCTTCGACACCGCGTCGACCTTCTCGTACGCCGCCGCGTCCAGCAGCCGCAGCTGCGCGAGGCCGGCGGCGGTGGCGATCGGGTTACCCGAAAGCGTGCCCGCCTGGTACACCGGACCGGCCGGGGCCAGGTGGCCCATGACGTCGGCGCGGCCGCCGAACGCCGCCGCCGGGAAGCCGCCGCCCATGACCTTGCCGAAGGTCATCAGGTCGGGCTTGACGCCGTCGACCCCGTACCAGCCGGCCCGCGAGGTACGGAATCCGGTCATCACCTCGTCGGAGATGTACAGCGCGCCGTTCTCCCGGCAGAGGTCGGCCAGACCCTGGTTGAAGCCCTCCAGGGGGGTGACCACGCCCATGTTGCCGGGCGCCGCCTCGGTGATCACGCAGGCGATCTCACCGGGGTGCGCGGCGAACGCCGCCCGCACCGCGTCGAGGTCGTTGTAGGGGAGCACGATCGTGTCGCCGGCCTGCGCGCCCGTCACGCCGGGGGTGTCGGGCAGGGCGAAGGTCGCCAGGCCGGAACCGGCGGCGGCCAGCAGCGCGTCGACGTGACCGTGGTAGCAGCCGGCGAACTTGACGACCTTGGCGCGGCCGGTGAAGCCGCGGGCCAGCCGGATCGCCGACATGGTCGCCTCGGTGCCGGAGGACACCAGGCGCACCTGCTCGACGGGCTCGATCCGGGCGACGATCTCCTCGGCGAGGGCGACCTCGCCCTCGCCGGGCGTGCCGAAGGAGGTACCGCGGGCGACCGCGGCCTGGACGGCCTCGATCACCTCGGGGTGGGAGTGGCCGAGGATCATCGGCCCCCACGAGCAGACCAGGTCGACGTACTCGCGCCCGTCGGCATCGGTCAGGTAGGGACCGGTACCGGACACCATGAACCGGGGCGTACCGCCCACGGCACGGAAGGCGCGGACGGGAGAGTTCACGCCGCCGGGGGTCACGAGGGACGCGCGCTCGAAGAGCGTCTGCGAAACTGGGGCTTCATACGGGTACGGGTAGCTCACACCAGCCATGGTCTCAGAGGCCGCGACAGACTTGCGGAGGGGCGTTTCACCGCGCCGCCTCGGGGGAGGTCACTGCCATGATGATCAGGCTGCGTGGCGGGGGCCGCGAAGCCGGGGCAGGAAATACCAGTCGGGTGGAGATATGCAACGCGGTGGTGGACCGGGCGAGGGTACGGACGGCCTGGACCCGCAGCGCGCCCGTGAGGCCCGCCGCCGAGGCAGGCACCGCCGCGCCGCCGAGGCCGCGGAAGCCGCCGCCGCCCCCGGCCGCCCCCCGGAGGACCCGGACCGCCGGGACGCCCCGGACCGCCGGGACGGCTACGGCGCGGACCGCCGGGAGCGCGCGGAGGGCCGGCCGCGCAAGGACGGCCGGGGCCGCCCGGAGCGCGCCCCCTCCGACGCCGCGGACGCGCCCGGCCCCTCCGACGCCGCGGAGCCGGACGGCACGCCCAAGGGCGGCCGCGGCATGGGCGTGACGTACAAGTACTTCGGCGCCCCGGACGGCGCGACGGCCGCACGCGTGCCGGTGACCATGAGGCCGGAGGAGCTCGGCGGCGACGAGCTCGGCATGGGCGGCATGTTCACCAAGATCAAGCCGGAGACGATGGCCGCCATGGTCCTCACCGGCATCGAGGGCATACCGCTGCACAAGGTGCCGCCGCTGGAACTGGTCGTCCTGCACCCGGACTACGCGGTGGTCAAGCTGCCGATGACGGTCGTCGACCCGCTGCGCGACGTGGGCGAGGAGTCGGTGGGCGCCGCCGCCTTCATCTGGTCGACGGTCCCCGACCGCGGCGGCCCCCGGGACGCCTTCAACGTCTACCAGCTGCTGCACGAATGGCAGGACTTCTCCCACCGCCTCCACGAGAACGGCCACCAGGCGTACTGCCTCGTCTGGCCGTGACGGCCCGCTTCCCGGGGCGGAGCCCCGGGAACGGTGGAAGGGCGGGCGGGCCGCTCCGCGCAGCGGCCCGCGCCCGGCCCCGCGTCAGGAAACGGTGAGGACCACGCGCCCCCGCGTACCCGGGGCCGCCAGGGCCGCGTGCGCCTCGGCCGCCTCCGCGAGGCCGAAGGTGCGGGCGACGCGGAGCGTCAGCGCGCCCGAGTCGACCAGCGCGGCCAGCCGCGCCAGCTCCGCACCGTCCGCCGCGACCTCCTGCTCCGCCACCCGGACCCCCCGCTCGGCGGCCGGCGCCGCCCCCGGGATCAGCCCCACGTACGCCCCGCCGTCACGGACGAACCCCAGCGCGGCGGCCCCCAGCACCGCCGCGTCCAGCACCCCGTCGACGGGCTCCGCCGGCACCGACCCGCGCGGTACGAACTCCTTCGCCCCCAGGGACCGTACGAGCTCCTCGTCGCCCTCCCCGGCGAGGGCCGTCACCGTCAGCCCGGCCCGCGCGGCCAGCTGGACCGCGATGCCGCCCACCGACCCGGCCGCGCCGGTGATCAGCACCGAGTCGCCCGGGGCCAGCCCCAGCAGGGCCAGCGCCCGCGCGGCCGTCAGCCCGCTCAGCGGGAGCGCCGCCGCGACGGTCGCGTCGACCGACTCCGGCGCGGGCGCCACCGCGGAGGCGTCCAGCACCGCGTACTCGGCGTGCGTGCCGAGCGGCTTGACCGTGCCGTAGTGCAGCCCGACCACCCGGCGGCCCGGGGTCCACTCCTCCACCCCCGGCCCGACCTCGTCGATCTCCCCGGCCACGTCCCAGCCGAGCCCGATCCGCTGACCGGCCCCGCCGAAGACGCCCGCGCGCACCGCGCCGTCCACCGGGTTGAGTCCGGCGGCCCGCACCCGTACCCGTACCTGCCCGGCCGCCGGGCGCGGCGCCTCGACCTCGGCCACCCGCACCTGCTCCGGCCCGCCGAAGCCGTCCACCACCGCGGCCCGCATGGTCTCGATCTCCGTCATCGTCTCTCCCCGTTCATCCGTTCCGATGACCACTAACCTAGGGAGAGGTACTCTCTTTTCGTAAGTACGCACTTCGGAGTGCGTACCCGACCCGGAAGTGGGCACCCATGGCCACCCAGACCGCCGCCGCCCGCCGCGAGGACGCGCGCGCCGCCTACGACGCCTTCGTCAAGGACTGCCCCACCTCCCAGCTCCTGGCCCGCATCAGCGACAAGTGGGTCGGCCTCGTCCTCAGCGCCCTCGGCGAGGCCGAGAACGGCTCCCTGCGCTACAGCGAACTCGGCCGCAAGATCCCCGGCGTCAGCCAGAAGATGCTCACCCAGACCCTCCGCTCCCTCGAACGCGACGGCATCGTCACCCGCTCGGTCACCGCCTCCGTCCCCGTCCGGGTCGACTACCGCCTCACCGAACTCGGCGGCAGCCTCGGCTGCCTCCTCTCCTCCGTCAAGCGCTGGGCCGAGAACCACTTCGACGCGGTCAGCGCCCACCGCCGGGCCTACGACGAAGGACGGTAATCCGGCCGCGCCGCCCCCACCCCCGATGGCATGCTGGGACCGTGAACGGTCCCGGTATTGAGCTCACCCTCGCCCCTGAACTACGCCTCTTCGCGCCGCCCAGCCGGCGCCTGGACCGCGTCCCGACCGCCACCGACGGCGCCTCCAGCCTCGGGCACGTCGTCGAATCCGCCGGCGTGCCCCTGACCGAGGTCGGCCGCCTCCTCGTCGACGGCAGCGAGGTGCCCGTCTCGTACGTGCCCCGGGCCGGCCAGTCCGTCGAGGTCTTCGGCGTCGACCGCCCCCAGCGGATCCCCGGCGCCCCCCTGCGCTTCCTCCTCGACGTCCACCTCGGCACCCTCGCCCGCCGCCTGCGCCTGCTCGGCGTCGACGCCGCCTACGACAACGAGGACCCCGGCGACCCCGCCCTCGCCACACGCTCCGCCGCCGAGAGCCGCGTCCTGCTCTCCCGCGACCGGGGCCTGCTGCGCCGCCGCGAGATCTTCGCCGGCGCCTACGTCTACAGCGACAACCCCGACGAGCAACTCCGCGACGTCCTCGGCCGCTTCGCCCCCGCCCTCGCCCCCTGGACCCGCTGCACCGCCTGCAACGGCACCCTGCGGGAGGCCGACAAGGACAGCGTGGGCGACCGCCTGGAGCACGGCACGCAGCGCTCGTACGACGTGTTCGCCCAGTGCGCCGACTGCGAGCGCGTCTACTGGCGCGGCGCCCACCACTCCCGTCTGGAGCGGATCGTCGACGAGGCCCTGGCCGAATTCGGCGACGGCGCCACCGTCTGACAGCCCCCGGGGGACGCCGTCGCCGCCCGTCAGAAGGCGTAGGCGTCCCCGGTGTCCAGCGCCAGCACCACGTGTTCGTTGTTGCCGCGGTTGCGGTCCGTCGCCCCGCCGTTCCACCAGGTGTCGATCCGCACCGCCACCTCCGCCGGCTTCTCCCGCAACCCCAGCACCAGCCCGATGTGCCGGCCCGGTCCGTGCTCGGGGAGCGGCCCCGTCTCGCACACCACCTCGCGCTGCCCCGCCCGCGCGCACCCGCCGGCCGGCGCCCGCACGTCCGCCAGGTCCGCCGACAGCCGTACCCGCACCGTCGCGTTCTCCAGCGCCGACGGCCCCTCGTTCCGCGGCACCATCCACACCCTCAGCTGCCCCTTCACCAGGGACACCCGCCCGTGGTAGGCCACGTCCGCCTCCGGCCCCGCCCAGGCACCCGCCGGCCCGGCCCCGGCCCCGGCCAGCACCAGCAGGCCCGCCACCACCACACTCCGCACGGCACCACGGCGCACCGCCACCACCTCCTCGCGCGGACGGTAACCGCCTCCGGCCCACCGCCGGTCGGACCATCACACGAACGAGGGCGAGCCCACCCCCCATTCGCCACCGCTCCCGTAGGCGCCGCGTCAGCGCCCCGGCCTATGCTGGCGAGCGTTCGCGCGCGATCCGCACGAACGAACGAGTACGCACCGCGACCGAACGAGGAGCCCCGCCCATGAGCACGCGCACGGCCACCCGAACCGCCGTAGTCACCGGCGCGAGCAGCGGCATCGGCGCGGCCACCGCCCGTCGGCTCGCCGCCGCCGGCTACCACGTCGTCCTCACCGCCCGCCGCAAGGACCGCATCGAGGCCCTCGCCGCCGAGCTCACCGCCGCCGGCCACGAGGCCACCGCCCACGCCCTCGACGTCACCGACCGCCCTGCCGTGGACGCCTTCGCCGCCTCCCTGGAGCGCTGCGACGTCCTGGTGAACAACGCCGGCGGAGCCATCGGCGCCGAGCCCGTCGCCACCGGCGACCCGGCCGACTGGCGCACGATGTACGAGGTCAACGTCATCGGCACCCTCAACGTGACCCAGGCGCTGCTGCCCGCCCTCACCGCGAGCGGCGACGGCACGGTGGTCGTCCTCTCCTCCACCGCCGGCCACGCCACCTACGAGGGCGGCGCCGGCTACGTCGCCGCCAAGAACGGCGCCCGCGTCCTCGCCGAGACCCTCCGCCTGGAGATCGTCGGCCAGCCCGTCCGCGTCATCGAGATCGCACCCGGCATGGTCAAGACCGAGGAGTTCGCCACCACCCGCTTCCGCGGCGACACGGAGAAGGCGGAGAAGGTGTACGCGGGAGTCGCGCACCCCCTCTCCGCCGACGACGTGGCCGACACCATCACCTGGGCGGTGACCCGCCCCAGCCACGTCAACATCGACCTCCTCGTGGTCCGCCCGCGCGCCCAGGCCTCGAACACGAAGGTCCACCGCGAGCTCTAGACCAGCCCGGCACTCCGGAGGTACGGCATCAGGGGCGCGGGCTTCAGCCCCGCGGCCCTGGCCGCACCCAGCGCCCGGTCCAGGTCCGCCGCGAGCGTCGGCGTGAAGTGCAGCAGCACGATGTCCCCGGCCTTCAGCTGCGGGGTGGGCGGGGTCTGGCCCCAGGTGGTGAAGTCGTACGTCCAGGTGACGAGCGCCTTCACCCCGCACGCCTTGGCCGCCAGCCGCACGTCGTCGTTGACGGCCCCGTACGGCGGCCGCAGCAGCTTCGGCGCCCTCCCGAACGTCTCCTCCAGCCGCTCCCCGGCCCCGCACACCTCGGCGTCCTTCCCGGCCGCGTCGAGGGTGGTCAGGTCAGGGTGGTTCACGGTGTGGTTCTCCACCGCCACCCGGCCGGTGTCGACGAGGTCGGTGAAATAGCCGGTGTCGTACGCCGTGGCCCCCGGCAGCAGGAACAACGAGGCCGGCACCCTTCGCTCCACCAGCGTCCGGGCGGCGTCGGCGTCATGCGTCCACCCGTCGTCGATCGTGATGAAGACGACCTTCTCGGAGGTCGGCACATGCGCCACGACGGCCGGCAACCCCACCGAGGCCTGAGCCGCCCCAGCGCCCCCGACCCCCAGCGACAACGCCGCGAGAGCGGCGACGAACACACGAGTTCTCCCCATGCGGCCACCCTGGTCTAGACCAACTCGGCACGTCAACCCCCGCGCAACAAGGAAGTCGCAGGGGTGAATCCATGCGAATCGCCGACAGCCGCCGCTACGCTCCGGAAGCGTGAGCCGCGAAAGGGAGGAAGCCATGGCCGTGATGCAGCACGAGACCACGATCGCGGAAGCCGCCGGTCGACTCTCCAGGGAGCTTCCCAGGCACCGAGTGGAGATTCTCCAGGGAAGGCTCACCGTGACACCACCTGCCGACGGGAAACACGCTCTCACTCTGAGCTGGCTGACCGAAAGGTTCTTCGAGGCCGGCGCCAAGGAGGCCGGTCTGCGCTACCTCCAGGGCATCGGCATCTGGCTGCCCACCGGACCCGACGACTACGCCATCCCGGACTTCGCGCTCGTCACCAAGGACTTCCTGGACTTCAAGGGGCGGAACAACTGCTACTCCCCCGAGGTATTCCGCCTGATCGTCGAGGTGACCTCCTCGAACTGGGCGGACGACCTCGGGTCCAAGGTCGATTCCTACGCGAAGGCCGACGTCCCCTTCTACGTCATCGCCGACCGCCGCCACGACGAGGTCGTCGTCTGCCGCGACCCGCGCAACGGCACCTACCGCCTCCGCACGTCCCACAAGCGCGGCACCTCCATCACCGTCCCCGAGTACGTCGGCGTGACGCTCGACCTGCCGGTGGACCTCCTCCTCGACGGCGAATGAGGGCCGGACGGCACACACGAAAGGGCCCGGACCGCAACCGGTCCGGACCCCCGCGCGCCCGCGTCAGCCCTTGACGCAGATGACCTGCTTCAGCTTGGCCACGACCTGCACCAGGTCGGTCTGCTGGTCGATGACCTGCTCGATCGACTTGTAGGCGCCCGGGATCTCATCCACGACGCCGGCGTCCTTGCGGCACTCCACGCCCCGCGTCTGCTCCGCCAGGTCCCGCGCCGAGAACCGCTTCTTCGCCGCCGTGCGGCTCATCTTGCGGCCCGCGCCGTGCGAGGCCGAGTTGAAGGACTTCTCGTTGCCGAGGCCCTTCACGATGTACGAGCCCGTGCCCATCGAGCCGGGGATGATCCCGTACTCCCCGCTGCCGGCGCGGATCGCGCCCTTGCGGGTGACCAGCAGGTCCATGCCGTCGTACCGTTCCTCCGCCACGTAGTTGTGGTGGCAGCTGATCTCCTGCTCGAAGGAGACCTTCGCCTTGCGGAACTCCCGCCGGATGACTTCCTTGGACAGACTCATCATCACGGCGCGGTTGTACTTCGCGTACTCCTGCGCCCAGAAGAGGTCATCCCTGTATGCCTGCATCTCCGGGGTTGCCGCCAGGAAGACCGCCAGGTCCCGGTCGACAAGACCCTGGTTGTGCGAGAGCCCTCGGGCGACGTTGATGTGGAAGTCCGCCAGCTCGTTGCCGATGTTCCGAGAACCGGAGTGGAGCATGATCCACACCGAATCGGGCATATCGATGCAAAGCTCCCAGAAGTGATTCCCTTGGCCGAGGCTTCCCATTTGCCGCAGCGCCCGATCCCGCCGGAACTTCACCGCATCGGCGATGTAGTCGAAGCGCTGCCAGAGGTCCGCGTACCCCGTCTCCGAGAACCCGTACAGCCTCCCCGGATCCACCGCCTCCCGGTGCATCCCCGCGCCCACCGGGATCGCCTGCTCGATGCGTGAGCGCAGCTTCGACAGGTCGCCGGGCAGGTCGTTCGCCGTGAGGGAGGTCTTCACCGCCGACATGCCGCAGCCGATGTCCACCCCGACCGCCGCCGGGCAGACCGCGTCCTTCATCGCGATCACCGAGCCGACCGTCGCGCCCTTGCCGTAGTGGACGTCCGGCATCACGGCCAGGCCCTTGATCCACGGCAGGCCGGCGGTGTTCTGGAGCTGGCGCATCGCGCTGTCCTCGACCGACGCCGGGTCCGTCCACATCCTGATCGGGACCTTCGCCCCGGGCACCTCTACATACGACATAACAGAACGATCCCCCGGAAATCAGCAGAAAGGCAGGAGTACGCGAAAAGCCGCGCTCATACCCCCAAATCAGACAGGGAACCGGCGCCGGCACCAGCGTGTGCGATAGACATTGTGTCCATCCGTGCCCGAGTCGCGGCAACGGAATTTCCCGAGGACGCCAAGGAAGCCAGGGGAGCGAGTGAAGCCGATGGACGTGGAGCGCACGCGGGTGCGGCGCCGATTCCTGCCGGGTGTCGCGCTGCTCACCGCGCTCGCCGCGGGCGCGACCGCGTGCACCGGCGGCGGCGGTATCGGCGGCGCCGGCGACCCGAAGAACGGCGGCAGCTCCGCCGCTCCCGCGCAGCCCGGCAAGTACCGCAGCCTCCCGCAGCCCTGCAAGGCCGTCGACGGCAAGCGGCTGCGGGCCATGCTCCCGGCCGCCGACTCCCTCACCACCGAGCAGCGCGAACAGCTCTACGCCGGGACGGCCGAGCCCTCGTACGACGCCGACCGGCACGTCGGCTGCCGCTGGAACGCCCAGACCCCCGAGGCGACCCTGCTGCTGTCGGTCACCTTCGAGCGGGTCGTCTCCTACGACCGCGCCGCCGGCGACGACGACAAGGCGCGCCAGGTGTACGTGCGCCGGCTGACGGACGCGCACCTGCCCTTCCCCGGCCCGAGCGCCGGCCCGAGCACGAGCCCGAGCACGGGCACCGGCCCGAACGCGGGCGCGGGGGGCGGGGCGGCGGGCCCCCCCCCCCCCCCGGCCCCCCGCCCGGG
>NZ_JBBDHD010000139.1:0-16242 GCF_044129415.1 Streptomyces racemochromogenes | reverse complement strand
GGGGGGGGGGGGGGGGGGCGGGGGGGGGGGGGGGGGGGGGGGGGGGGGGGGGGGGGGGGGGGGGGGGGGGGGGGGGGCCCCGGCCCGGGAGGATGAGGAGGAGGCCGGGTTTCAGGGCGGCCGGGTTCGGGCCCACCACAGCCCGGTTCGCCTCGTACAGCGCCCGCCACCCCCCGGGAACGCGCCGCCGGCGCGCGATGCCGTCGAGCGTGTCCCCGCCCCGCACCACGTGCATCCGCCCCGCCAGCCCGTACCGCTTCGCGCAGACCGGCCACGCCTCCCACCCCTGGATCCCCAGCACGTCCTCCGCCACCCGGATCTGCTGCTCCCGCGTCGCCAGGTCCGCCCGCGCCGCGTAGACGAGCCCCCCGTGCTCCTCCCACGTCGGCTGCCAGAACTGGAGCCCCCCGTAGAACCCGTTGCCCGTGTTCACCGCCCACCGCCCGCTGCTCTCGCAGTCGGCGACGCAGTCCCACGGCCACTCGCCGCCCGGTCCGCAGTCCCCCGGCCCGTTCCCGATGACGCCCGGAGAACCGGGATGCGCGGCCCCCGCCGGCCCGGGAGCCGGCGGGGGCGGCGCCGCGACCGCGCCGGCGCCCCACGGGAGTACGAGCACCAGCGCGGCGCAGACCGCGAACGCGGCCCGCCGGAAGCGGACCGGAAGGCAGACATCGGGCATCGCGCCACGCTACGCGGCCCCTTTTCCCGGGCCGCCCCGCCACGCGGCGCTCCCCCGCGCCCCACCCGGACGGCCGACCACCACCCCACCCTCCAAACGGCCAGCTCCGACCATCAACTGCGCACAACCACACAACAGTTGCCACAAAACCGAAGTCACCGCCGAGCGGTTCACTCGTTCGGGTGGCCGGTTCGATTCCGTTCCCTCAAACGGCGTGACCCCGGCCGAGCCTCGGCCGTTGAGCCCGGCGAGCCGGGAACCCCCCGGCCCCCGCATGAATGAGGAGCCCCCCCGTGCCGCGCATGCTCGACGTCAGTCTTGAGGTACGTGCCGAGATCGGTGACGAAGAAGCCGACAGGCTGCTCACCGGTGACGACGCCCCGGGCAGTTACGACTGCACCTCCTGCCGCACCCCCGGCGACCCCGAGACCGACCCGACGAGCACCGTGCTGTTCGTGGGCGAGGAGACGGCCGTCCTCGCCTTCGCCCACGCCGGCTGCATCCCCTCCCAGGTCGTCACGGTCTCCGAGGCCGAGCTCCAGGGCGCCGTGCGCAGCATCACCGGTGACAGCCCCGCCCCGGAACAGGCGGCCCCCGGCGGCGAGGTCCCGCAAAGCGTTCCCGGCGGCCAGGCCGTCCTCGGCATCACCAGCGGCCTGATCCTGATCAACGGCGAGCTGCACCCGGCGCTCGTCGTCGAGCCCACCGCGCCGATCGCCCGACCCGGCACCACCGGCCCCGGCGACGACTTCCTGCCGCTCCTCATCGAGCAGGGCTTCATCCCCGTCACCGACACCAACCAGGTGCCCTCCGCCCTCGAAGGCTGGTCGGTACTGCTCGCCGGCGGCCAGCTGCACGCCGTGCTCCAGCCCGGCGCGGGCGGCGGTCCCCAGGTCTCCTGGTGGCAGGCGCACCAGGCCCTGTCGGTCACCGACGGCTGGAGGGCTGCCGTCAACAAGACGCAGCGGGTCCTGGTCTACGCCGCCCCGGTCGGCTCCATCGGCCAGCAGCCGCGCGAGGACCTGCTCCGCGACGCCCTGGACAAGGCCGCGTCCAACGGCAAGCTCGTCGCGGCCTCGATGCCCCTCGCGGGTGCCGCGGGCGCCTGAGCCCGAAGCCTTCCCTCCCCGCCGGAACGGCCGCCCGTCCTCCCCACGAAGGAGGCCGGGCGGCATGCGCCGGGGGTGCGCGGTCCGTCCCGCGCACCCCCGGCGATCTGCGTTTTACGCCCCGTCACCCCGCATCCGCAGGG
The DNA here is from genome assembly GCF_044129415.1 of Streptomyces racemochromogenes. Taxonomy (GTDB): domain Bacteria; phylum Actinomycetota; class Actinomycetes; order Streptomycetales; family Streptomycetaceae; genus Streptomyces; species Streptomyces racemochromogenes_A. The sequence goes on along the minus strand of NZ_JBBDHD010000139.1, from coordinate 14,311 downwards.
CCCCCGTTTCGTTGGCTGATACGTGCATGCATACGACCCCTCCCGCGCCCCGTCCCATCCGAGCAGCGTCCCCGCGATGCGCCCCGCACTGGACCGGGACCACGCTCCGGCCGCCTCGCACACCCCGATCTTCGACGCCCTGTACGCGGAGTACCTGCGTTCCTTCCGCGCCCTGCCGGGCGACCGGACCGGCGAGGAGGACCTCGGCTTCACGGCCTTCTCGTACGGGTCCTCGTACGGCTCCTCGTACGGCGGCTCCTACACCGGGTCCTCCGCCGTCGCGTACGGCAGCGGCTCGTACGCCGGCGGCTGGAACGGTTCCGCATGGCAGCGCGCCGACTCCTGGCAGCCGGCCTACCCGCCCGCGCCGGTGGTTCCACAGCCCCTCTACGCGCACGCCGGGGCCGCCGTCCCCGTACCGCCGTCCGGGAACGGCCCCGGATACGGCGACGGGCGGCAGCACCACACCGGGATGCAGCACATCCCGGCGGCCCTGCCGCCCGCTCCGCGCCGGGGCTACTGACCCCGGTCCGCGCCGCTACTTCTTCTTGTACTGGGCGCCGCGCTTCTCGCGCACCCGCACCGAGATGTGCAGCGGGGTGCCCTCGAAGCCGAACTCCTCGCGCAGGCGGCGCTCGATGAAGCGCCGGTAGCCGTGCTCCAGGAAGCCGGAGGCGAAGAGGACGAACCGCGGCGGCTTGCTGCCCGCCTGGGTACCGAACAGGATGCGGGGCTGCTTGCCGCCGCGGATGGGGTGCGGGTGCGCGGCGACGACCTCGCCGAGGAAGGCGTTCAGGCGGCCGGTGGGGACGCGCGTCTCCCAGCCCGCGAGGGCGGTCTCGATCGCCGGGACCAGCTTCTCCATGTGGCGGCCGGTCTTCGCCGAGACGTTGACCCGGGGCGCCCAGGAGACCTGCTGCATCTCGGTCTCGATCTCGCGCTCCAGGTAGTAGCGGCGCTCCTCGTCCAGCTCGTCCCACTTGTTGTACGCGATCACGATCGCGCGGCCGGCCTCGACGGCCATGGTGATGATGCGCTGGTCCTGGACGCTGATGCTCTCGGTGGTGTCGATCAGGATGACCGCCACCTCCGCCTTCTCGACGGCCGCGGCCGTGCGCAGCGAGGCGTAGTAGTCGGCGCCCTGCTGGAGGTGGACCTTCTTGCGGATGCCGGCGGTGTCGACGAACTTCCAGGTGACCCCGCCGAGCTCGATGAGCTCGTCGACCGGGTCGCGGGTGGTGCCGGCCAGCTCGTTGACGACGACGCGGTCCTCACGGGCGACCTTGTTCAGGAGCGAGGACTTGCCGACGTTGGGACGGCCGATCAGGGCGATGCGGCGCGGGCCGCCGATCGGGGCGCCGCCGAAGGTCTGCGCGGGGGCGTCGGGCAGGACGTCCAGGACGGCGTCGAGCATGTCGCCCGTGCCGCGGCCGTGGAGCGAGGAGACCGGGTACGGCTGGCCCAGGCCCAGGGACCACAGGTACGCCGCGTCCGCCTCGCCGCTCTGGCCGTCGACCTTGTTGGCGCACAGGACGACGGGCTTGCCGGCCCGGCGCAGCAGCTTGACGACGGCCTCGTCGCTGTCGGTGGCGCCGACCTTGGCGTCCACGACGAAGACGACCGCGTCGGCGGTCTCGATGGCGTACTCGGCCTGGGCGGCGACGGCGGCGTCGATGCCGAGGACGTCCTGCTCCCAGCCGCCGGTGTCGACGACCTTGAAGCGGCGGCCGGCCCACTCGGCCTCGTAGGTGACGCGGTCGCGGGTGACGCCCGGCTTGTCCTCGACGACCGCCTCGCGGCGGCCGATGATGCGGTTGACCAGGGTCGACTTGCCGACGTTCGGGCGGCCGACGACGGCCAGGACGGGGAGCGGTCCGTGGCCGGCTTCCCCGATGGCGTCCTCGACGTCCTCCAGGTCGAAGCCTTCCTCCGCGGCGAGCTCCATGAACTCCGCGTACTCGGCGTCGCCAAGTGCTCCGTGGTCGTGCTGGTCGTTCATGAAGTCCGTTCCTCGTCGTTCGTGGTGATCGGTGGTACCCGCGCGGCGGGCGCCACTACTGGTTCAAGTCTCGCTCAGCGCCCGGTGAGGCGCTTGGCGTCCGACAGGTGGGCGGTGAGCCGGTCCTGGATGCGTACGGTGGCGGCGTCCAGCGCGGTCCGCGTCCGGCGGCCCGTGCCGCCCCCGGCCTCGAAGGCGGAGCCGAAGACGACGTCGACGCGGCTGCGCAGCGGCGGCAGGCCCTTGACGAGCCGGCCCCCGGCGTCGGTGCTGCCCAGGACGGCGACCGGCACGATGGGCGCGCCGCTGCGGACCGCGAAGTAGGCGAGGCCGGCGCGCAGGGACGCGAAGTCCCCGTCTCCCCGGGTGCCCTCGGGGAATATCCCCAGGGCGCCGCCGCGGTCGAGGACGTCCAGGGCGCGGGTGATCGCGGTCCGGTCGGTGCCGGAGCGGTCCACCTTCACCTGCCCGATCCCCTCCAGGAAGGGACCGAGGGGCCCGACGAACGCCTCCTTCTTGATCAGGAAGTGCAGCGGCCGGGGGGCCGTGCCCATGACCAGGGGGCCGTCGATGTTGTGGGAGTGGTTCACGGCCAGGATCACGGGGCCGGTGGCGGGTACCTTCCAGGCACCCAGCACACGCGGCTTCCAGAGCCCGTACATGAGCCCGATTCCGATGCGTCTGCCGACCGCCGCACCCTTGAGGGAGGGCGTATCGCTCACTTGCCCCGCCGCTCTTCCACCAGGGTCACGACGCATTCGATGACCTGGTCGAGGGTGAGCTCGGTGGTGTCCACCTCGACGGCGTCGGCGGCCTTGGCCAGCGGGGAGGTCTTGCGGCCGGAGTCGGCGGCGTCCCGCTTGATCAGGGCTTCGCGGGTGGCGGCGAGGTCCGTCGCCTCCTTGCCGCGCAGCTCGCCGCTGCGGCGGGCGGCGCGGGCCTCCGCGGACGCGGTCAGGAAGATCTTCAGGTCGGCGTCGGGGAGGACGGTGGTGCCGATGTCCCGGCCCTCGACCACGATCCCGTCCGCCTGCTCGGCCGCCTCGGCGGCGATGGAGCGCTGGAGATCGGTGATCAGGGTGCGCACCTCGGGGACGGCGCTGACGGCGCTGACCTTGGAGGTGACCTCCTGGGTGCGGATCGGGCCGGAGGCGTCCTGGCCGTCCACGGTGATGGTGGGCGCGGAGGGGTCCGTACCCGAGACGATGACCGGCTTTCCGGCGGCGAGGGCGATCGCCTGCGGGTCGTCGGTGTCGATGCCGTTGGTGATCATCCACCAGGTGATGGCCCGGTACTGGGCACCGGTGTCCAGGTAGCGCAGCCCGAGCTTGGCGGCCACGGCCTTGGAGGTGCTGGACTTGCCCGTGCCGGAGGGACCGTCGATGGCGACGATCACGGCGGACGGAGCTGCGGATTCCACGGTGCGGGCACCTTCCTGGTTGCGCGTACGTGTCCGGGCGCGCCAAGAGCGCCCCTCACCAGGTTACCGGGCCCGGGCGCCCGCCGGTCCCGGGCGGTCGGCGGGACCGTACCGGCCCCGCCCGGGACCCCGGGACTACTGCCGGCGCAGGGCCCAGCCGCGCTCGCGGAGCTCGGCGGCCAGGGCCGCGACGGCCCTGGGCTCCACCATGAGCTGCACCAGGCCCGCCTGCTGGCCGGTGGCGTGCTCGATCCGCACGTCCTCGATGTTGACCCCGGCCCGGCCCGCGTCGGCGAAGATCCGCGCCAGCTCGCCGGGCTTGTCGCTGATGAACACCCCGACCGTCTCGTAGGCCATGGGCGCCGCGCCGTGCTTGCCGGGGACGCGGACCCGTCCCGCGTTGCCCCGCCTGAGCACGTCCTCGATGCCGGCGGCGCCGCCCCGGCGCTTGGCCTCGTCGGAGGACTGGAGTCCGCGCAGGGCCTCCACGGTTTCCTCCAGGTCGGCGGCGATACCGGCCAGGACGTCGGCGACCGGTCCGGGGTTGGCGGAGAGGATCTCCACCCACATCCGGGGGTCGGAGGCGGCGATCCGGGTCACGTCGCGGATGCCCTGGCCGCACAGCCGCACGGCCGTCTCGTCCGCCTCCTCCAGGCGGGCGGCGACCATGCTGGAGACCAGCTGCGGGGTGTGGGAGACGAGGGCGACCGCCCGGTCGTGGGCGTCGGCGTCCATGACGACGGGGACGGCCCGGCACAGGGCGACGAGCTCCAGCGCCAGGTTGAGCACCTCGTGGTCGGTGTCGCGGGTCGGGGTCAGCACCCAGGGGCGGCCCTCGAAGAGGTCCGCCGTCGCGGCCAGCGGGCCGGAGCTCTCCTTGCCCGCCATGGGGTGGGTGCCGATGTAGGCGGAGGTGTCGGCGCCCAGGGCGGCGAGCTCGCGCCGCGGCCCGCCCTTGACGCTGGCCACGTCCACGTAGGCCCGGGCCAGCCCGCGGCCGATGGCGTCGGCCAGTGCGGCGGCCACGTGGGCGGGCGGTACGGCGACGACCGCGAGGTCGACCTGGCCCTCGGGGGCCTCGTCGGTGCCCGCTCCCAGGGCGGCGGCGGTACGGGCCTGCGCCGCGTCGTGGTCGACGAGGTGCACGGTGACGCCGCGGGCGGTCAGGGCGAGCGCCGCGGAGGTGCCGATCAGTCCGGTTCCGATGACGACGGCGGTTCTCACGGGCGCTCCAAGGGTGATCGCGTAACGGCGGGCTGGACCTGACTCAGGGTAGCCACCCGGTACCGCGGAAGGACCCGGCGGTCCGCCCTGTGGACGGGGCCGGGCCCTGGTGGCAGCGCGGGCCGGGGCTCAGAGGTTCTGCTGCCGCATGATCTCCTCCAGTGACTCGGTCGGCACCCGGCCGTTCGGGGTGAGCTTGTCGACGGCCTGCGGGAGGGTCTGCGCCAGCTGGTCGGCCGCCTCGTCGGGGCTGACGCCGGCCTGCCGGGCGGCCTGCCGGAGCGCGTCGTCGGGCAGCGCCTCCTTGATCTGGGCGCCGCTGACGGGCTGGTTCTCGCCGGTGCCGATCCAGGACCGGGCCTGGTCGGCGAGGCCGGACCTGGTCAGCATGTCCAGCAGTCCCCCGAGGGGGTTGTCCGCCCCTGCGGCCGCCCCTCCGGCCGCCTGGCCGCCGCCCGCGCCGCCGCCCGCCAGGGCGCCGATCAGCGCGCCGAGGAGGTCGCCCCCGCCGCCGCCCGCCGCGCCGCCGCTGCCGCCCCGGCCACCGCCGAGGAGTCCACCGAGCAGGGAGCCGAGGTCGTTACCCGCCATGGTCCTGTGCCTTTCGAGGGGGCCGTCCGCGCGTCGGCGCCGGCCGGGCTGCGAGACACGGACAATGTCGCCCGGATCGCCGCGCAACGCCACTTGGCGCACGCCCGTCGGCGCCGGTGCGGTACAACCATCGGCATGATCTTCCACATCGTCCCGCTCACGGACTGGAGCGCTGCCCCGGAGCTCCCGTACGCCCCCGCCTCGCTCGCCTCCGAGGGGTTCGTCCACTGCTCGGCGGACCGCCCGACGGTCCTGGCCATCGCGGGGTCCCACTACCGGGAGGTGCCGGGCCCGCTGCTCGCCGTGGAGCTCGACGAGGCGGCCCTGACGGCGGAGGTCCGCCGCAGCGGCGGCCCGGACGACCCGTACCCGCACGTCCACGGGCCGTTGAACCGGGACGCCGTGGTACGCGTGTGGGAGGTCGTACGCACGCCCGGCGGCGGTGCGGCGGAGCTGACCCCCTGGCACCCGGGCGGGTGACCCGGCGTGGGGGGCTTCAACCAGAGGCCCCCACACGCCAGGATGCTCCTCGCCATCCCCGCCACCGACGAACCACGGAGCTCCCATGACCGATTCACAGACCGCCCGGCGCACGGTACTCGCGGCCGGGGCGGCCGCCCTGGCAGGCGGCACGCTCGCCGCGTGCGGTGGCGGAGAGAACAAGTCCGCCACCGAGCCGACGGGTCCGCAGGCCCCGTCCGCCGCCGCCTCCGCCCCGCCCTCCGCCCCGACCGGGTCCGCCCCGCAGCAGGCCGCGAAGCCGCTCGTGGACTCCTCGAAGGTGCCGGTCGGCGGCGGCACGGTCCTGAAGGAGGCGAAACTGGTGGTGACCCAGCCGACGGCCGGCTCCTTCCGCTGCTTCTCGGCGGTGTGCCCGCACCAGGGATGCCTGGTGAACAAGGTGGCGGACGGCACCATCGACTGTCCCTGCCACGGCAGCCGGTTCCAGGTCGCGGACGGGGCGGTGACGCACGGGCCGGCGACCCGCGGCCTGGAGGAGAAGAAGATCGTGGTGGCCCCGAACGGCGAAATCTCGCTCGCCTAGCCCGTTCCCCGCCGCCTACCCTCCCCCGCATGGACGACCTCACCCTGGTCCGGGACCACACGATCTACGCCTGCGTGATGGGCTCCCGCGCCTTCGGGCTGGCCACGGAGGCGAGCGACACCGACCGGCGCGGTGTCTTCCTCGCTCCCACGCCGCTCTTCTGGCGGTTCGACAAGCCGCCCACCCACGTGGAGGGGCCGCGGGAGGAGGAGTTCTCCTGGGAGCTGGAACGCTTCTGCGAGCTCGCGCTGCGTGCCAACCCCAACATCCTGGAGTGCCTGCACTCGCCCCTGGTGGACCGGATCACCCCGGTGGGAGAGGAACTCGTGTCCCTGCGCGGGGCGTTCCTCTCCCGCCGGGCCCACTCCACCTTCACCCGGTACGCGGCCGGGCAGCACCGCAAACTCGTCGCGGACGTCCGCCTGCACGGCGCCCCGCGCTGGAAGCACGCCATGCACCTGCTGCGGCTGCTGCTGTCCTGCCGCGACCTGCTGCGCACGGGCCGCCTGGAGATCGACGTCACCCCGTACCGGGACCGCCTCCTGGCGGTGAAGCGGGGCGAGCGGACCTGGGAGGAGGTCGACGCCTGGATGACCCGCCTCACGGAGGAAGCCGGATCCGCCCTCGCCTCCACGCCCCTCCCCTCCGCCCCGGACCTGCCCCGCGTATCGGACTTCCTCCACCGCACCCGCCGCGCGTCGGCCCTCTAGGGCGTGCCGTCGGAGTCCCGCTCAGGCGTCCCAGAGGGTGCCGAAGGCGAGGAGTTCGTCGCGGTACTCGATGCCGCCCTCCCAGTCCCGGGGCCAGGCGTCCGCGCCGAGGTGGGCGCCCGCGAAGGCGCCGGCCAGGCAGGCGAGGGAGTCGGAGTCGCCCGCCGTGCAGGCGGCCCGGCGCAGGGCCAGGAGGGGTTCGTCCGGGAAGAGCAGGAAGCAGTGCAGGGCGGTGGCCAGGGCCTCCTCGGCGATCCAGCCGTCGCCGGTGGCCAGGCAGGGGTCGGTCTCCGGGGAGGGGGTGCGCAGGGCGGCCGCGAGCCGGTCCAGGACGGCCAGGCACTCGTCCCAGCCCCGGGCCATGAAGGACTCCGGCGAGGCGTCGCAGGCGGTGCGCATCCAGAGGTCGCCGAGCCAGCGCTCGTGGTAGCGGGTGCGGTTCTCCAGTGCGTACGAGCGCAGCCGCCCGACCAGGCCCGTCACCTCGGTGCCCTGCGCCAGCAGGTGGACGGCGCGGGCGGTCAGGTCGGAGGCGGCCAGGGCGGTGGGGTGGCCGTGGGTGAGGGCCGACTGGAGCTGGGCGGCTCCCGCGCGCTCCTCGTCCGTCCAGCCGGGGACCAGGCCGACGGGCGCGACGCGCATGTTGGCGCCGCAGCCCTTGGAGCCGGTCTGGCTGGCGTCCCGCCAGTCCCGCGCCGGGTCGTCCAGCAGGCGGCACGCCACCAGGCAGGTGCGGCCGGGGGCGCGGTTGTTCTCCGGGGAGTGGTACCAGTCGACGAACTCCTCGCGGACCGGCCGCGCCAGCCGCAGCGGGCCGACCCGGCCGCGTTCGGCGGCCGTCCGTATGCCGCGGGCCAGGGCCAGGGTCATCTGGGTGTCGTCGGTGACGAGCGCCGGCCGGGGCAGGCGCATCTGCCGCCACGGTCCGGTCTTGGCCAGGATGGACGGGACGTCGTTGAACTCGGTCGGGAAGCCGAGGGCGTCGCCCAGGGCCAGTCCGATCAGGGCGCCGGTCGCGGCACGCTTGGGGGCGGTCACGGGGTCGGTCCTTCCGTGGGTCGCAGCAGGGGCGGGTGGAGGGCGGTCGCCGGGCCGGCCCGGTAGAGGGCGGCCGGTTTGCCGCGGCCGCCGGTGAGCCGGGCGGCTCCGGGGACGGCTTCGACGAAGCCGGGCGTGGCGAGTACCTTGCGGCGGAAGTTGGGGCGGTCGAGGCCGGTGCCCCAGACCGTCTCGTAGACGGCCTGGAGTTCCCCGAGGGTGAACTCGGGCGGGCAGAAGGCGGTGGCGAGGCAGGTGTACTCCAGCTTCGCGCCGACCCTGCGGCGGGCGTCGGCGAGGATCCGCCCGTGGTCGAAGGCGAGGTCCGAGGCCTCCTCCACCGGCACCCAGCGCGCCCGGTCGGCGTCGCCGCCGCCCTCCTCGGCCGGTTCCGGCATGTCTGGGACGAGGGCGGTGAAGGCGACGGAGACCACCCGCATCCGCGGGTCGCGGTCCGGTTCGCTGTAGGTGCGCAGCTGCTCCGGGTGGAGGGTGGCGACCAGCTGCGGCGGCAGGCCCGTCTCCTCGGCGAGCTCGCGCAGGGCCGCCGTCTCGGCGGACTCCCGGGGCAGCACGAAGCCTCCGGGCAGGGCCCAGGCGCCCGCGTACGGTTCCTGCCCGCGCCGGATCAGCAGGACGTGCAGGGCGCCGCCGCGCACGGTGAGCACGGCCAGGTCGACGGTCACCGCGAACGGCTCGAAGGCGTGCGGGTCATAGGGCGTGGTGGTGGTCATCGGCGCTCCGGAAGGGGGGCGGTGAAGTGCCAGCCCTCGGCCAGGAGGCCGTCGACCGCGGCCACGGCCTGGTCCAGCCGTGAGCGACGGTCACCGCCCACCACCAGGAAACGCCTGCCGGTGCGGGCGAGTTCCCGCCGGAAGCGGGCCGTCATCCACGGTCTGAGCTCCGGTCCGTCGCGCAGGCCGTCGTCTTCGAAGGGGACTCCCTCGTGGTCGGTCAGCAGGTACAGGTCCCGCCGGGTCCGCGCGGCGATCCGCTCGACCTGGCGGTTGCGGCCGCCGACGTAGCGCTCGTGCCAGATGCCCGTCGCGAAGGAGTCCGTGTCGCAGAACAGCACCGGCGAGCCCAGCCGGGCGGCGCGCTCCTCGTTCTCGTCCTGCCGCCGGGCGATGACCGGGAACTCCCGCGAGGCGAAGGACACGTCCTCCCAGGAGGCCGCCGGGTCCACCGCGCGGGCCGCGGCCAGCTTCTCCTCGCTGTACTCGCGCCCGTACTCGGCGACCCAGCCGGTCTTCGCCCACACCCCGCCGCGGAGGCGGTAGTGCGCGGCCAGTTCCCGGGAGAGGGTCGTGGTCCCGGTGGACTCGGCGCCGAGCACGACGACCCTGCGGGTCAGCGCGGCCCGCACGGCCGGGCCCAGGAACTCCCAGCAGCCGACCGGGTCGGCCCGTACGGCCGTGCCGGAGACGGGGAACAGGCTGCGCGCCCGGTCCACCAGGACCTCCTCGGCGCCGAAGCGCCGGGCGAGCTCGGTCCCGTACTCCTCGGAGGTGAAGACGGCGTCCACGCGCCGGCCCACCGCCGCCCGGAAGATCGCCATGTGGGCCTCCCAGACCTGCGGGTCGTGCAGGTCGACGGGGACGTCGTCGACCGCGCCGACCACGTCCGCGCCGGGGTGCTCCTCGCGCATCCAGGCGACCCGGTCGGCGAGCGGCACCGACTCCACGGAGGCGGCGCAGACCAGTACGGTCAGCCGTTCGCACTGGTCCTGGGCGGTGCGCACGAGGTGGTGGTGTCCGGCGTGCGGCGGGTAGAACTTGCCGAGCACCAACCCGTGCCCGAACCGCTTGCCGGCGCTCATGCGGCCGCTCCCGCGGTGGCCGTGCGGGCGCCGTGCTCCGGGAGGGCGCGCCGCCAGCCGACGAGCCCGGCCACGCACAGGGCGAGGAAGCCGGCGTAGAGGACCGAGGTCAGGTACAGCCCCTTGTGGACGTACAGGGGGACGTAGACGAGGTCGACGGCGATCCACAGCCACCAGGATTCGAGGAGCTTGCGGCACTGCCCGTAGGTGGCCATCAGGGAGAGGGCGGTGGTCAGCGCGTCCCAGAAGGGGACGGTGGAGTCGCTGACCCGGGACAGGAGCAGGGTCAGTCCGGCGGTCCCCACCGCCCCCGCCGCGAGCAGCCGGATCCATTCGGGGCGCGTGGTGCGGCGCACCGGCAGGGTCTCGGCGGTTCCTGGTCCACCCCCGTGGGTCCAGGACCACCAGCCGTACGCGGCGAGGGCGATGAAGACGATCTGGAGCCCGGCGTCGGCGTAGAGGCCGGCCTGGGCGAACAGCACGATGAAGAACACGTTGTTGGCGATGCCGACCGGCCAGTTGGCCACGTGCTGCCGGGCCACCAGCCAGACGCACACGGCGCCGGTGGCGAAGCCGAGGATCTCGGTCCAGCTCGTTTCCCAGCCCATCGGGCCCACCCGCTTCCTTTAATAGTCAGGATGACTATAAACAGGTCCGGGGGCGGCCACAAGGCACGGGAACGCGGAAGCCCGCGGTGCCGGTGGCACCGCGGGCTTCCGTAGGGGGTCGGGGACGGCTAGAGGCCGACCTCGCGCATGAGCATGCCGACCTCGGTGTTGGTCAGGCGGCGCAGCCAGCCGGACTTCTGGTCGCCGAGCTCGATCGGGCCGAAGGAGGTCCGCACGAGCTTCTCGACCGGGAAGCCGGCCTCGGACAGCATGCGGCGGACGATGTGCTTGCGGCCCTCGTGGAGGGTCACCTCGACCAGGTAGTTCTTGCCGACCTGGTCGACGACGCGGAAGTTGTCGGCGCGGGCCCAGCCGTCCTCCAGCTCGATGCCGTCCTTGAGCCGCTTGCCGATGTCGCGCGGCAGCGAGCCGGTGATCGCCGCGACATAGGTCTTCTGCACGCCGTACTTGGGGTGCGTCAGGCGGTGGGCCAGCTCACCGTGGTTGGTGAGGAGGATGATGCCCTCGGTCTCGGTGTCGAGCCGGCCGACGTGGAAGAGACGGGTCTCGCGGTTGGTGACGTAGTCGCCCAGGCACTGGCGGCCGTCCGGGTCCTCCATGGTGGAGACGACGCCGGCCGGCTTGTTCAGCGCGAAGAAGAGGTAGGACTGGGTGGCGACGGTCAGGCCGTCCACCTTGATCTCGTCCTTCGGCTGGACGCGCTTGCCCTGCTCGGTGACGATCTCGCCGTTGACCTCGACGCGGGCCTGCTCGATGAGCTCCTCGCAGGCGCGGCGCGAGCCCATGCCGGCGCGGGCCAGCACCTTCTGCAGCCGCTCGCCCTCCAGCTCGGCGCCCGGGAAGGTCTTGGGCGTGCGGATCACCGGCTTGTCGGCGTACCGGTCGCGCACGCGCTCCTCGATCCGCGCGTCCAGCTCGCGGGGACGCGACTGGCCGCTGCGGCTGCCGGGGCCGCGGCGCGGGCCGCCGGCGCCACCGATGCCGGGGGTCTTGGAGGCCTTGGGGCCGCCCTTGGCACCACCGCGCGCGGCCGCACCACGGGCGCCGCCGCCGCTGCGGCCGCTGCGCTCGCCCTCGGGACCCACGTCGTAGCGGCGCTCCTCGGGACGCGGGTGACGGGGGCGCTGGGGCGCCTGGTCGCGGTCGCGGTCGCGGTCGCGCGAGCCCCCCTGGCCGCCGCCGGAGGAGGAGCCGCGGTAGCCGCCCCCGCTGCCCGAGCCGCCGCCGGAGCCGCCCCGGTAGCCGCCGCCACCGCCGCGGTAGCCACCGCCGCCGGAGGAGCCGCCGCCGCGGGCACCACCACGCCCGCCGCCGCCACCGCCGCCGCTGTTCCTGTTGCCACCGTTGCCGTTGCCGCTGCTTCGCATCAAAGTTCCGTCGTCTTGTCGTCGTCTACGTCAGTGTCCGGAGCGTCCGGATCGAACGACGGCACACCTTCTTGCGTCTCGGCTTCGATCGCGTCCGCCTCGGGGAGGAAGGGCGCGAGCTCCGGGAGCTCGTCCAGGCCGCGCAGGCCCATCCGCTCCAGAAAGTAGTTCGTCGTCCTGTACAGGATCGCACCTGTTTCGGGTTCCGTGCCCGCCTCGGCCACCAGACCCCGCTGGAGCAGGGTCCTCATGACCCCGTCGCAGTTGACCCCGCGCACCGCCGAGACCCGCGACCGGCTCACCGGCTGGCGGTACGCGACGACCGCCAGGGTCTCCAGGGCCGCCTGGGTGAGCCGGGCCTGCTGGCCGTCCAGGACGAAGGCCTCGACGGCCCCGGCGTACTCGGGCCGGGTGTAGAACCGCCAGCCCCCGGCGACCTGGCGCAGCTCGAAGCCCCGGCGCTGGACGGTGTACTCGTCGGCGAGGGCGGCGAGGGCGGCGGCGACCTCGCGGGGGGTGCGTTCGAGCACCTTGGCGAGGTGCTCGACGGTCGCGGGCTCGTCCACCACCATCAGGACGGCCTCCAGGGCCCCCTTGAGTTCCATCACTCCCGTACCTCCACGACCTGGTCGAACTCGTCGGTCACCGTCGGCATCCCGTCGCCGTCCCCGCCGCACCAGCGGACGGTCAGGGTGAGCAGGGCCTCCTCCTGGTCGAGGACCACGGCCTTCTCCCGGTACAGCTCCAGCAGCGCCAGGAACCGGGCGACGACGGTGAGGGTGTCCGGGGCGTCCTCGGTGAGCTCCCGGAAGGTGGCCTCGCCGCGCTCCTTGAGCAGGCGTACGACGACTCCCGCCTGCTCGCGGACGCTGACCAGCGGGGCGTGGATGTGGTCGACGTACACCTCGGGCTTCGCCTTGGGCCGCATCGCCCGTACGGCGAGGCGGGCGAGCCCTTCGGCGCCGATGCCGAGCACCACCTCGGGCAGCAGCTCCGCGTGGTGCGGCTCCAGGCCGACGGTCCGGGGGAAGCGGCGGCCCTCCGCTTCGGCGCGCTGCTCGAAGATCTCGGCGATCCGCTTGTACGCCCGGTACTGGAGCAGCCGGGCGAAGAGCAGGTCCCGGGCCTCCAGGAGCGCGAGGTCGGCCTCGTCCTCCACCTCGGCGGCGGGCAGCAGGCGGGCGGCCTTGAGGTCCAGGAGGGTGGCGGCGACAACGAGGAACTCGGTGGTCTGGTCGAGGTCCCAGTCGGGGCCCATGGCGCGGATGTGTGCCATGAACTCGTCGGTGACCTGGGAGAGGGCCACCTCGGTGACGTCGAGCTTGTGCCGGGAGATCAGCTGGAGCAGCAGGTCGAAGGGGCCTTCGAAGTTGTCGAGCCGCAACGTGAACCGACCGTCACCTCCGGCGGCCTGCGCCTCGGCCGTATCGGAGACCGTCTCCGGCCTGGCGGCCGGGACGGGGGTCGCGCCGGCCGCGTGCGGGGACGGGTCCGGCATGCCACCCGGGACGGGGGCCGCCTCGGCCGTATCGGTAGCCGGGTCCGGCATGGCGGCCGGAACGGGGACCGTGCCGGCCTCGTGCGGGGCCGTGTGCGGCTCCGGAAGCCGTTGCGGGGGGTCGGCGGGGCCGTCGGCGGCTTCGGGGGCGCGCGGGGTGTCCTCGCCGCCTTCCGGGGCCCCTCGCCCGGCAGGGGGCGCCTCAGCGGGCTCCGGCGGGGTGCCGGGGCCGTGGCCCAGGGGCCGGCGGGGGGTGTGGTTCGGGGGCATGCGGGTCCAGGGTGGTGCGGGAGTGGCGGCCGGGCGGCCCTTGCAGCCTAGGCCCTGGCCGGGCGTTTCCCCGCCCACCACCGGGCGCGGCCCGCAGCCGCCGCACGAGGCAGGGCCACTGACGCGCCGGAAACCCCTGCACGGGGCAGGGCCGCTGCACGGGCCGGAAGCCGCCGCACGGGCAGGGCCGCTACACGGGCCGGGGCCGCCACGCGGGGCAGGGCCGCCACGCGAGCCGGGGCCGCGGCACGGGGCGGAGCCGCTGCAGGGGCCGGGACCGCCAAGCGGGCCGGGACCGCCACGCGGGCCGGGACCGCCACGCGGGGCAGGGCCGCCACGCGGGGCAGGGCCGCCACGCGGGGCCGGGCCGCTGCACGGGCCGGGACCGCTGCACGGGCCGGGACCGCCACGCGGGCCGGGACCGCTGCACCGGGCGGGGCCGCCGCACCGGGCGGGGCCGCTGTGGGGGGTTTGTCTGGGCCTGGGGGTGCGCCGGGTGCCGCTTGGGGTACGTCTGCGCCCCGCTGGGGCGGGGGGGGGGGGGGGGGGCGCCCCCGGCGCGGGCGGCGGCGGGGGGGCGCGCCCCGGGCGCGCCCCCCGCCGCCGGGGGGCGCGCCCGCGGCGCGGGCGGGGCCCCCCCCCCCCCCGCCGCACGGTGTGCCACGATCACCACCAACTGCCCGCCGACGTACGGGGTATGA
>NZ_JBBDHD010000138.1:0-17157 GCF_044129415.1 Streptomyces racemochromogenes | reverse complement strand
GAAGTAGGCGGCACCCCCGCGGGGGGGGGGGGGGGGGGGGGGGGGGCGGGGGGCCCGGCCCCGCCCCGGCGGCCGCCCGCCCCCCCCCCCCCCCCGCCGGGCTGGTCTGGTACGCGAGCCGCCGGCGGGCCGCCGCGGCGGCTCTCGCGTCGGCCTGACCGCTGCTGGCGGATCGTCCCTGCCTGGGGCGATATGGGGTGTCCGAATAACACTGAATCGCCCCGGAAAGTAAAGAACCTGAGCCAGGGGTTTCACTCCGCCCCGAAGCGAGGTACAAAGGAGTCACGGCCCGCGAGACCAAAGAACATCCGAGAGGATCATCTTTAAAACGCAGTAAGGCCCACGGACCGAAGCAGGAACGCCGAGCACCCACGCGACGTCGACCCGTCGATTACGGGCCAGCCGCACCAGGCGACGGGCAAAGTACCCGGCCTGATGGGCAACATCGAGGACGCTTGGTAACTGGGCGTGAATGCCAGCGGCGACACCAGAGCAGTACGGTGTCGCCGCAACCCTTTGCCCGGACCCGTTCGCCGGGCACGCCCTCCCGGGGACCCCCGGGAACCTACGCCGCGCCGCGCTGGAGCGCCTCGCAGACCGCCGTCGACTCGCGCGCGCCGAGTTCGACCGCGCGGCCGCAGTGCGCGATCCAGGCCGCCATCCCCTCCGCCGTACCGGAGACGTAGCCCTTGAAGGCCTCCAGGTAGGCCTCCACCCCCTGTTCCGCGTGACCGACCTCCGCCGGGCAGATCGCCTTCGGGTCCAGACCGCTGTTGATCAGCACGATCCGCTCCGCCGCACGCGCGACGACACCGTTGTACGAGGCGAAGGGCCGCAGGGCCAGCAGCTCGCCGTGCACCACCGCGGCCGTCACCAGCGCCGGAGCCGACCCGCCCGCGATGACCACCCCGGACAACCCCTCCAGCCGGCCGGCGACCTCGTCGGCATCCGGGAGCGGAAGGTCCACCAGGGGCTCGTCCACCGGCTCCCCGGCCAGGCGGGGGCGGCCCACCACGTCACCGGCCACGGCCGAACCGGACGCGACCAGGTGCAGCCGGGCGAGCACCCGCATCGGCGACTGGCGCCAGATGCTCAGCAGTTGGCCGGCCTCCGCCGTCAGCCGCAGGGCGGCGCCCACCGTCAGCGCCTCGGCATCCGCGCCGAAGTCGGTTCGGCGGCGCACCTCCTCCAGCGCCCAGTCGGCCCCCGACAGCGCCGCGCTCCCCCGGGCGCCGCGCAGCGCGGCCTCCGAGGTGATCTCCCCGCTGCGCCGGCGCATGACCCGGTGCCCGTAGACCCGGTCCACGGCCTTGCGTACGGATTCCACGGACTCTGCGACGCCCGGGAGGGCACCCAGGGCCGCCAGCGGGTCAGAAGCGCTACTCATAAGTAGGGAGCCTACGCACTGCGACCCCATAGCACCGACCCCTCCTTGGAGTGGTCTTCTTCACTCACTCCGACCACACCCCGCTGTCATTCCACTACTCTTGGTGAACATGAAGATCGCTTTCGTGGGAAAGGGAGGCAGTGGGAAGACGACGCTGTCCTCCCTCTTCATCCGCCACCTCGCAGCCAGTGGAGCCCCCGTCGTCGCGGTGGACGCCGACATCAACCAGCACCTCGGAGCCGCCCTCGGGCTCCCGGAGGAGGAGGCCGCCGCGCTGCCCGCCATGGGCGCGCACCTGCCCCTCATCAAGGAGTACCTGCGCGGCTCGAACCCGCGCATCGCCTCGGCCGACAGCATGATCAAGACGACGCCCCCCGGGGCGGGTTCCCGCCTGCTGCGGGTGGACGAGGACAACCCGGTCTACGAGGCCTGCGCGCGCACCCTGCCGCTCGACGGGCACTGCGTCCGGCTGATGGCGACGGGCCCCTTCACCGAGTCGGACCTGGGGGTGGCGTGCTACCACTCGAAGGTCGGAGCGGTCGAGCTCTGCCTCAACCACCTGGTCGACGGCCCGGACGAGTACGTCGTCGTCGACATGACGGCCGGCTCGGACTCCTTCGCCTCGGGCATGTTCACCCGCTTCGACATGACCTTCCTGGTCGCCGAGCCGACCCGCAAGGGGGTCTCGGTCTACCGCCAGTACAAGGACTACGCCCGGGACTTCGGGGTCCGGCTGCGGGTGGTGGGCAACAAGGTGCAGGGGCCGGAGGACATCGAGTTCCTCCAGGACGAGGTGGGCGAGGACCTGCTGGTCACCTTCGGGCACTCCGACTGGGTGCGGGCGATGGAGCGGGGCCGCCCGGCCTCCTTCGAGCTGCTGGAGGCGACCAACCGGCTCGCCCTGCGGGCCCTCCAGGAAGCGGCGGAGGACTCGTACGCGGGGCGCGACTGGGACCGGTACACCGAGCAGATGGTCCACTTCCACCTCCGCAACGCGGAGAGCTGGGGCAACGCCAGGACCGGGGCCGACCTGGCCGAGCAGGTCGACCCCGGCTTCGTCCTCCACGAGGGGCTGGTCAGCCCTCGTCCGGCTCGCCGGCCGGCCCCTCAGCCGGCTTGACCTTGCCCGCCGGGGCGGCCGGGGCCGCCGGCGGCCCCGCGGTGAGGAACTTCGTCCAGCCCTCCTTCGGCGCCTGGCCGACCTCCAGGCCGCGCAGCCAGTCCAGCGTCTTCGGGTCCTGGGCGTCCAGCCAGTCGGCCAGCTCGCGGAAGGGCACGCAGCGGACCTCCGGCTGCCCGCACATGCTCTTGATGGACTCCTCGACGGCGCGCATGTAGGTGCCGCCGTTCCAGGACTCGAAGTGGTTGCCGATGATCAGGGGTGCGCGGTTGCCCTGGTAGGCCCGGTCGAAGGCCTGCTTCAGGCCGTCGCGCATCTGGTCGCCCCAGTACTGGTGCTGCGAGGGGTCGCCCTGGGTGGTCGTGCCCGACTGGTTGACCATGTAGTTGTAGTCCATGCTCAGTGTGTCGAAGGCCCGTCCGGGCATCGGCACCAGCTGCAGCGGGAGGTCCCAGAGCCCGTCCGACTTCTTGGGCCAGACCTGCTTGCCGATCCCGCTGGAGTCGTAGCGGAAGCCCATGTCCTTGGCCGCCAGCATGAAGTTCTTCTGGCCTTCGAGACAGGGGGTGCGCGCGCCGATGAGCTCCTTGTCGTAGTCGAAGGGGAGCGGCTCCATGTCCTTCAGGCCGGCGTTCGTCTTCCAGTTCTTGACGAAGGACTTGGCCTGGTTGATCTCGCTCTTCCACTCCTCGACGGACCAGGTGCCGACGCCGCCGTCGGGGCCGCAGAAGTGGCCGTTGAAGTGGGTGCCGATCTCGTTGCCCTCCAGCCAGGCCGCGCGGACCTGGGCGGCGGTGTCCTTGATGCCCTGGAGGTCGCCGAAGCCGATGTCGGAACGGCCCGGCGCGTGCTGCGGCGCGGTGTAGAGGGAACGCTTCTCCTCCGGCAGCATGTACACGCCGCTGAGGAAGTAGGTCATCCGGGCGTTGTACTCCTTGCCCACCTCGCGGAAGTGCGAGAAGAGCTTCTGGCTGTCCTCGCCGGCCCCGTCCCACGAGAACACCACGAACTGCGGCGGCTTCTCACCGGGCTTGAGCTTCTGCGGCTTCTGTACGTTCGGCTGCGGGCCCGTGTAGGCCGTCGAGCCGTCGCCGATCGGCCGGTTGACGCTGCCGGGCGCCTCCGGGGCCGCGGCGCCCTTCCTCCCGTTCGGCCCGCCCGGCGCCCCGCGCACCGCGGACCCCGAGCCGCTGCACCCGGCGGCGCACAGGACCAGTGCCGTGGCGACCAGCCCGCCGGCGATCTTCTTCGTGGCGGCCATCATCCGCACACCTCTCCCTCGCAGTACCGATGCAGGACGTTCGCGAGGCAACGTCCCACGCGATGCGGTTTTAGGAAGGTATGACAAGCCCGACAAAATGCTTAATCACCCCTGCGAGTGGCTTTCTAGGCCCTTTGCTCGTATTACCTCCCGCTCTTCTTTACTCTCCATTACCATCCATTTACCGACTGTTGAGACTCCCGCCGCTTCATCCCTCCCCAGAGGAGACGGGAACCCATGACAACCACCGCACCAGCCCCTTCCCCCACCCCGCAGCCATCGGGCGCGAGGAGTTTCCGCAAGGACCTCCCGGCCGACCTGTCGGCGTCCGCAGCCGTCTTCCTGATCGCCCTGCCGCTCTCCCTCGGCATCGCGCTGGCCACCGGCGCCCCGCTGCAAGCCGGCCTGGTGGCCGCGGCGGTGGGCGGGATCGTGGCCGGACGGTTCGGCGGCGCACCCCTCCAGGTGAGCGGTCCCGCCGCCGGACTCACGGTCGTGACCGCCGAGTTGATCCAGCGCTACGGCTGGCGCACCACCTGCGCCATCACCGTCCTCGCGGGCTGCTGCCAGCTCGGGCTCGCCTTCCTGCGCACCGCCCGGTCCGCGCTCATGGTGAGCCCGGCCATCGTGCACGGGATGCTCGCGGGCATCGGCGTGACCATCGCACTGGCCCAGCTGCACATCGTGCTCGGCGGCACCCCGCAGAGCTCCGCCGTCGCCAACGTGCTGGGTCTGCCCGCCCAGTTGGCCGATCCGCATCCGGCCGCGCTGGCGGTGAGCGCGCTGACGCTGTGCGTCCTGCTCGGCTGGAACCGGTTGCCCGGGCGGGCGGGCCGCGCCCTGCGCAAGGTGCCGGCCGCGCTGGCCGCCGTCGCCTCGGCCACGGCGTTCGCGGCCCTGGCCGGGCTGGCCCTGCCCCGGGTCGATCTGCCGTCCTGGAGCAGCCACGCCCTGCCCGAGCTGCCCCGGGGGCCGGTGCTCGGACTGATCGCCGCCGTCCTGACCATCACACTGGTCGGCAGCGTGGAATCCCTGCTGTCCTCGGTCGCCACCGACAAGCTGATCGCCGCCGAGCGCCGTACGGAGGACCGCCCGCCCCGGGCCGACCTCGACCGTGAACTGCGCGGCCAGGGCGCCGCGAACATCGTCTCCGGTCTGCTGGGCGGGCTGCCCGTCACCGGCGTGGCCGTGCGCAGCGTGGCCAACGTCAAGTCGGGCGCCGTGAGCCGGAAATCGGCCATGTTCCACGGGCTGTGGTTGGTGCTCGCGGCCGGCCTGCTCGTCCCGGTCCTGGATCTGATCCCGCTCGCGGCCCTGGCCGCGCTCGTGATGGCCGTCGGGATCCAGATGGTCAGCATCACGCACCTGCGGACGGTCTCCCGCCACCGCGAGGTCGTGGTCTACGCGACGACGATCGCGGCCGTGGTGCTGGGAGGGGTGCTGGAGGGGGTCGCCGTCGGGATCGCGGTGGCCGTGGCCCTGGCCCTGCGCCGGCTGGCCCGGACCCGGATCACGGTGACGCAGGACGGGGCGGTCCACCGGGTCACCGCCCGCGGCCAGTTGACGTTCCTGGCGGTCCCCCGGCTGAGCCGGGTGCTGAACCAGGTTCCGCACGGCGGGCACGCGGTGGTCGAGCTGGACGGCTCGTTCATGGACCACGCCGCCTACGAGACCCTGCACGACTGGCAGGAGTCGCACCTGGCGCACGGCGGCTCGCTCGAACTCACCGGTCGGCACATGGGCGCGGCGGCCACCGGCCAGCGGGCCGAGGCGGGCGGCCGCGGGACGCACCAGTGCTGCCGCCCCTGGACCCCCTGGCAGAACCACTGCGACCACCGCGCCGCGCGGACCGGGCAGACCGCACCGACCGCCCTGGCGGGACAGGGCGACGGCGGCGGCGCCGAGGGCGCGGCGCTGCGTACGGTTCCCGGGGCGGCCGGGGCTCCCGGCGCTCAGGCCGCCGTCCCCGTACGCCGGCCCGGGGCGGGCCAACTGGCCAGCGGGATCAGCGCCTTCCAGCGGGACACCGCACCCCACGTGCGCGAGGAGCTGGCCCGGCTGGCGCGCGAGGGGCAGCGGCCCTCGCAGCTCTTCCTGACCTGCGCGGACTCCCGCCTGGTGACCAGCATGATCACCGCCAGTGGTCCGGGCGACCTGTTCACCGTGCGCAACGTCGGCAATCTCGTCCCGCTGCCCGGCGCCGAGTCCGGGGACGACTCCGTCGCCGCGGCCATCGAGTACGCCGTGGACGTGCTCAAGGTCGCCAGCATCACCGTGTGCGGGCACTCCGGGTGCGGGGCCATGCAGGCCCTGCTCAGCTCCCGGCCCGACACCCCGATGACCCCGCTGACCCGCTGGCTGCGACACGGGCTGCCCAGCCTGGAGCGGATGGGCAGCCGGCACCACCCCTGGGCCCGGATCTCGGGGCGGCTCCCGGCCGACGCCGTGGAGCAGCTCTGCCTGACCAACGTGGTGCAGCAGCTGGAGCACCTGCGGGCGCACGAATCGGTGGCCCGGCGGCTCGCCGAGGGGACGCTGGAACTGCACGGGATGTACTTCCACGTGGGCGAGGCCCAGGCCTATCTCCTGTCCCCCGGGGAGGACTTCTTCGACTGTCGCGTTTTCGACAGCGTCGGCCAGAACGCCTGACCAGGGCCCCTTCCGAACCGATACCCTCCCGTATCCGTGCAAGCTGTCGGCCCCCTCCCGCACCCTGGCGCGGGAGGGGGCCGTCGGCGCGCCGCCGCGCACACCCCGACACGCCGGGCGGGCGCGGGGCGGACACGGGCCCAGTCGTGGTATAGGTCTAAACCAATTTTCGGCAACCCCTTGTCACCTGGGCGTCTGACTGATGAGCTGTCCCCGGGGACTCAGCTATGCCCGGGGGACAACGGACACCCTGGGAAAGGGAGATGTCGTGAGCAACGAGAGCCTGGCCAACCTGCTGAAAGAGGAGCGGCGGTTCGCACCGCCCGCCGATCTGGCCACCGCCGCGAACGTGAAGGAGGCGGCCTACGGGCAGGCCGACGCGGACCGGCTGGGCTTCTGGGCCGAGCAGGCCCGACGGCTGACCTGGGACACCGAGCCCACCGAGACGCTCGACTGGAGCAACCCGCCCTTCGCGAAGTGGTTCGCCGACGGCAAGCTGAACGTCGCGTACAACTGCGTGGACCGGCACGTGGCGGCCGGCAACGGCGAGCGCGTCGCCATCCACTTCGAGGGCGAGCCGGGCGACAGCCGCTCGATCACCTACGCCCAGCTCAAGGACGAGGTCTCGCAGGCCGCGAACGCCCTCACCGAACTGGGCGTGCAGGCGGGCGACCGGGTCGCCGTCTACCTGCCGATGATCCCCGAGGCGGTCGTCGCGATGCTCGCGTGCGCCCGCGTCGGCGCCGCGCACTCGGTGGTCTTCGGCGGCTTCTCCGCCGACGCCGTCGCCTCCCGCATCCAGGACGCCGACGCCAAGCTGGTCATCACCGCCGACGGCGGCTACCGCCGCGGCAAGCCCAGCGCCCTCAAGCCCGCCATCGACGAGGCCGTCGCCAAGTGCCCGCAGGTCGAGCACGTCCTCGTCGTCCGCCGCACCGGTCAGGACACCGCCTTCACCGAGGGCCGCGACCTGTGGTGGCACGACCTGGTCGGCCGCCAGTCCACGGAGCACACCCCGCAGGCCTTCGACGCCGAGCACCCGCTCTTCATCCTCTACACCTCGGGGACCACGGGTAAGCCCAAGGGCATCCTGCACACCTCGGGCGGCTACCTCACGCAGGCCTCGTACACCCACCACGCCGTCTTCGACCTGAAGCCGGAGAGCGACGTCTACTGGTGCACCGCCGACATCGGCTGGGTCACCGGGCACTCCTACATCGTCTACGGCCCGCTGGCCAACGGCGCCACCCAGGTGATGTACGAGGGCACGCCGGACACCCCGCACCAGGGCCGGTTCTGGGAGGTCGTCCAGAAGTACGGCGTCACCATCCTCTACACCGCGCCCACCGCGATCCGCACGTTCATGAAGTGGGGCGACGACATCCCCGCGAAGTTCGACCTGTCGAGCCTGCGCGTGCTCGGCTCGGTCGGCGAGCCGATCAACCCCGAGGCCTGGATCTGGTACCGCAAGCACATCGGCGGCGACCGCTGCCCGATCGTGGACACCTGGTGGCAGACCGAGACCGGCGCGATGATGATCTCCCCGCTCCCGGGCGTCACCGCCACCAAGCCGGGCTCCGCCCAGCGCGCCCTGCCCGGCATCGGTGCCACCGTCGTCGACGACGAGGGCCACGAGGTGGCGAACGGCGGGGGCGGCTACCTGGTCCTCACCGAGCCGTGGCCGTCGATGCTGCGCACCATCTGGGGCGACGACCAGCGGTTCATCGACACCTACTGGTCCCGCTTCGAGGGCCGCTACTTCGCGGGCGACGGCGCCAAGAAGGACGACGACGGCGACATCTGGCTGCTCGGCCGCGTCGACGACGTGATGCTCGTGTCGGGCCACAACATCTCCACCACCGAGGTGGAGTCGGCGCTCGTCTCGCACCCCGCCGTCGCCGAGGCCGCCGTGGTCGGCGCGGCCGACGAGACCACCGGTCAGGCGATCGTGGCCTTCGTCATCCTGCGCGGCAGCGCCTCCGAGACGGCCGGCCTGGTCGGGGAGCTGCGCGACCACGTGGGCGCCACCCTCGGCCCGATCGCCAAGCCGAAGCGGATCCTGCCGGTGCAGGAGCTTCCGAAGACCCGTTCCGGCAAGATCATGCGCCGTCTGCTGCGTGACGTGGCCGAGAACCGCGCGGTCGGCGACGTCACCACGCTCGCCGACTCCTCGGTGATGGACCTGATCCAGACGAAGCTGCCCAGCGCCTCCGACGAGGACTGATCCACGGCGGCACGGCCCCGGGGGGCGTTCGGCGCACAGCGCGCCGGACGCCCCCCGTCCGTTTAAGGTGAAGATCACCCGATACGGCGGAACGGGCCCTGTAAAATATGAGAAGCGTCAAGATTTGACGCCTCACATTCTCAAGAGTCTCTGGGTGCGCCGGGAAGTCTGGTCGGCAACTGCATGTGTCATGCCGTCGACCGACCGGAGGTTCCCCCGTGGCCACGCCCACATCCCGCCGCAAGCTCCTCGGGCGGCTCTCCCTCCCCGAGCGCCGCTTCGTCGCGGACGCGCTGCGCACCGAGACCGTCGGCGGCGTCCTGCTGCTGGCGGCCGCGATCGCCGCCCTCCTGTGGGCCAACATCCCCGCCCTCTCGGACAGCTACGACAGCGTCCGGTCCTTCCACATAGGCCCCGCCTCCCTCGGCCTCGACCTCTCGCTCCAGCACTGGGCGGCCGACGGCCTGCTCGCGATCTTCTTCTTCGTCGCCGGTATCGAGCTCAAGCGCGAACTCGTCGCGGGCGACCTGCGCGACGCCAAGGCCGCCGCCCTACCCGTCGTCGCCGCCCTCTGCGGCATGGCCGTACCCGCGCTGGTCTACCTGCTGGTCAACACCCTCGGCAGCGGCTCGACCGCCGGCTGGGCGGTCCCCACCGCCACCGACATCGCCTTCGCCCTCGCCGTCCTCGCGGTCATCGGCACCTCACTGCCCTCCGCCCTGCGCGCCTTCCTGCTGACCCTGGCCGTCGTCGACGACCTCTTCGCCATCCTGATCATCGCGGTGTTCTTCACCAGCAGCATCGACTTCGCGGCGCTGGGCGGAGCCGTCGCCGGCCTGGTCCTCTTCTGGTTCCTGCTGCGCGTCGGCGTCCGCGGCTGGTACGTCTACGTCCCGCTCGCCCTGGTCATCTGGGGCCTGATGTACAACAGCGGCGTCCACGCCACCATCGCCGGCGTCGCCATGGGCCTGATGCTGCGCTGCACCCGCCGGGACGGCGAGGCCCAGTCCCCGGGCGAGCACATCGAACACCTGGTGCGGCCCCTGTCCGCCGGCCTGGCCGTACCGCTCTTCGCCCTGTTCTCCGCCGGGGTCTCCCTTTCGGACGAGTCGATCGCGCAGGTCTTCACCCGCCCCGAGACCCTCGGCGTGGTCCTCGGCCTGGTCGTCGGCAAGACGGTGGGCATCTTCGGCGGCACCTGGCTGGCCGCCCGCTTCACCCGGGCGGAGCTGAGCGAGGACCTCGCCTGGCCGGACGTGCTCGCCGTGGCCACCCTCGCCGGCATCGGCTTCACCGTCTCCCTCCTGATCGGCGAACTCGCCTTCACCGAGGACCCCGTCCTCACCGACGAGGTCAAGGCCGCCGTCCTGCTCGGCTCCCTCATGGCGGCCGTGATCGCCTGCGTCATGCTCAAGCTCCGCGACCGCAGGTACCGCGCCCTGACCGAGGCGGAGGAGCGCGACGAGGACCGCGACGGGATCCCCGACATCTACGAGGAGGGCAACCCGGAGTACCACCTGCGGATGGCGCGGATCCACGAGGAGAAGGCCGCGGAGCACCGCCGTCGGGCCACCGCCGCCACCCTCGCCCGGGACCCGGAGCCGGGCGACGACGCGGGCGAAGCCACGGGCGGGTCCAGCACGCGGGTCGACCGTCCGGCATGATCTGACTGACGACGGAGGACAGCCGCCGGCAGACGACGACAGAGGGAGACAGAGATGAGCGCAGTGGACCAAGGGGCTCCGGGGGCCGAGCGCACCCTCGGCCAGCTCGTCGCCGCGGCCACCGCCGAGATGTCCGCCCTGGTGCACGACGAGATCGCGCTCGCCAAGGTGGAGATCAAGCAGGACGTCAAGCGCGCCGGAGTGGGCAGCGGCGCCGCGATCGCTGCGGGCGTTCTCCTGCTCTTCTCCCTCCCCGTACTGAGTTTCGCC
The DNA here is from genome assembly GCF_044129415.1 of Streptomyces racemochromogenes. Taxonomy (GTDB): domain Bacteria; phylum Actinomycetota; class Actinomycetes; order Streptomycetales; family Streptomycetaceae; genus Streptomyces; species Streptomyces racemochromogenes_A. Next base: position 6,582 of record NZ_JBBDHD010000138.1, on the reverse strand, counting down.
GCGGCCTACGGCATCCACAACCTCGGTCTCGGGCTCGCCTGGTCCTTCCTCATCGTCGGCGTCGTGTTCTGGCTGCTGGCGGGCCTGGTCGGGCTCCTGGCGGTGGTCAAGTTCAAGAAGATCAAGCCGCCGGTGAAGACGATGGACTCCGTCAAGCAGACCGCCGCGGTGGTGGGGACCGTCAAGCCGCATCCGCGGCCGGTGAGTGACCAGGCCGTGGGTGTGGCACGCTCGTCCTCATGACAGCCCCCTCGCCGGATTCGAGCACTGCGCCCACCGCTGCCACGGCGGTACGGATCGACCTGCCGGACGGCAGGGCGGTGACCCACCGGGACGTCGCCGCCAACGGAGCCCGGTTCCACGTCGCCGAGCTCGGCGACGGGCCGCTGGTCCTCCTGCTGCACGGCTTCCCGCAGTTCTGGTGGACCTGGCGGCACCAGCTGACCGCCCTCGCGGACGCCGGGTACCGCGCGGTCGCGATGGACCTGCGCGGGGTCGGCGGCAGCGACCGCACCCCGCGCGGCTACGACCCGGCGAACCTCGCGCTCGACATCACCGGGGTCGTGCGGTCCCTCGGCGAGCCGGACGCCGCCCTCGTCGGACACGACCTGGGCGGCTACCTCGCCTGGACCGCCGCCGTGATGCGGCCCAAGCTGGTGCGCCGCCTGGTCGTCTCCTCCATGCCGCACCCGCGCCGCTGGCGCTCGGCCATGATGGGCGACCTCGGGCAGACCCGGGCGAGCTCCCACATCTGGGGTTTCCAGCGGCCGTTCATCCCCGAGCGGCAGCTGGTCGCCGACGAGGGCGCCCTCGTGGGGCAGCTGATCCGCGACTGGTCCGGGCCCAGGCTCCAGGAGGACGGCGCGGACGAGGAGGCGCTCGGCGTGTACCGGCGGGCGATGTGCATCCCGTCCACCGCCCACTGCTCGATCGAGCCCTACCGCTGGATGATGCGGTCGATGGCCCGGCCCGACGGCCTCCAGTTCTACCGCCGGATGAAGCGGCCCGTACGGGTGCCGACGCTGCACCTGCACGGATCGCTGGACCCGGTCATGCGGACCCGCAGCGCCGCCGGATCCGGGGAGTACGTCGAGGCCCCCTACCGCTGGCGGCTCTTCGACGGCCTCGGGCACTTCCCCCACGAGGAGGACCCGGCCGCCTTCTCCGCCGAACTGGTGAACTGGCTCAAGGACCCGGAGCCCGACCGCCCCTGACGGGCCTTCGGCCGCACCTGACGCTCCGGCGATCGACTCCTGACGGCCCGGCAGTTTATTCGTAGGACTGGCCTACGGTCGTTCAATTGCCCGGCGCATAGGCCAATTGGCCGCCCCGGACGGGGTTACCGACCTTGGAGGCCGGGCACAGCTCGTTGTATGGGCTGGACGCACGACCACGGTGACACCGCACACGAACGCCGCTCGGCCACGGTGCCGGGCACGCACGACCGGGGGGCCGGCCGCGAAGGCCACGACCCCCGGCTCGGGATTCCGCGCATCCTGCGCCGCCGAGCCCGCTGGGTGTCGGCGCGCTTGCGCCATCCACGGGTGTAACGGCGCCGCGTCCTGCGGCCCCTGGCCGCCGGGCCCGGGGCCGGAGGCCGAGCCTTCCGTCAGAGGGCGCAGCCCTGGGTGTCGACCCGCCGGTCGGCGATCCGGCCGACGCGGATGTCGTCCCGGATCTCGTCCGCCGTCAGGGCGTAGCCGGTGTTCGGGTCGTCGAGGGACTTCGCGAAGACGACCCCGTACACCCGGCCCTCGGGCGTGAGCAGCGGGCCGCCGGAGTTGCCCTGGCGCACGGTCGCGTACAGCGAGTAGACGTCGCGGCGGACGGTGCCGCGGTGGTAGATGTCCGGGCCGTTGGCGTTGATCCGGCCGCGGACACGGGCCGCACGGACGTCGTAGGCGCCGTTCTCGGGGAAGCCGGCGACGATCGCGTCACTGCTGCTCGTCGCGTCCTTCTCGGTGAACTCCAGGGCCGGGGCGCGCAGCTTGGGCACGTCCAGCACGGCGATGTCGCGCTCCCAGTCGTAGAGCACGACCTTGCCGTCGTAGAGCTTGCCCTCGCCGCCCACCTGCACGGTCGGTTCGACGACGCCGCCGACGACATGGGCGTTGGTCATCACCTTGCCGGGCGCGAAGACGAATCCGGTGCCCTCCAGGACCTTGCTGCAGCTGGGCGCGGTGCCGACGACCTTCACGATCGAGAGCTTGGCCTGCTGGGCCACCGCGCTGCGCACGAGCGCCGGGTCGGGCGGCTTCACCTCGGCGATGGGCTCGTTCGAGAACGGGCTGAAGACCTGCGGGAAGCCGTTGTGGGCGAGGGTGGAACTGAAGTCCGAGAACCAGGTGTTCGCCTGGGCGGGCAGCACCCGCGACACGCCCAGCAGCACCTTGGAGTTGCGCACCTCCTTGCCCAGCGTGGGCAGCGAGGTGCCGGCCAGCGCCGAGCCGATCAGCCAGGCCACCAGCAGCATCGCGACGACGTTGACCAGGGCGCCGCCCGTCGCGTCGAGCGCGCGCGCCGGCGACCAGGTGATGTGCCGTCTGAGCCGGTTGCCCAGATGGGTGGTCAGCGCCTGGCCGATCGAGGCGCAGATGATGATGACCACGACGGCGATCACCACGACGGTGGTGGACACCTGGGTGCCGTTGTCCGTCACCCGGTCCCAGATCAGCGGCAGCAGGGACACGGCGATGAGGCCACCGCCCAGGAACCCGATCACCGACAGGATGCCGACGACGAAGCCCTGGCGGTAGCCGACGATCGCGAACCACACGGCCGCGAGCAGCAACAGGATGTCCAGCACGTTCACGAGGGTCACCGTCTCATGCGTGCCAGTCGAGCGGGACGTGACGTGAGCGGTCCCACGGTCGTTCCCAGCCCGCGAAGTGCAGGATCCGGTCGATGACCCCGGCGGTGAAACCCCACACCAGGGCCGATTCCACGGTGAAGGCGGGCCCCTGGTGGCCTCTCGGGTGGACCACGGTCACCCGGTGGGCCGGGTCCGTGAGATCCGCCACGGGCACCGTGAAGACCCGGGCCGTCTCCGCCGGGTCCACCGGGCCGACCGGCGAGGGCTCGCGCCACCAGCCGAGCACCGGGGTCACGACGAACTCGCTGACCGGGATGTAGAGCCGCGGCAGGACGCCGAACAGCTGGACGCCCGCCGGGTCCAGGCCGGTCTCCTCCTCGGCCTCGCGCAGCGCGGCGCGCAGCGGACCGGTGGTGTGCGGGTCGCCGTCCTCCGGGTCGAGGGCCCCGCCGGGGAAGGAGGGCTGGCCGGCGTGCGAGCGGAGGGTGCCGGCGCGCTCCTGGAGGAGGATCTCGGGGCCGCGCGGGCCCTCCCCGAAGAGGATCAGCACGGCGGACTGGCGGCCCCGGCCGTCCTCGGGGGGCAGGAAGCGGCTGAGCTGGCGGGGCCGGACCGTCCGGGCCGCCTCGACGACGGGGTCGAGCCAGCCGGGCAGGCCGGCGGTGGTCGGCTCCAGGCCGTCGGCCCGGTGCCCGGCCTCGGCCGTGGTCTCGTCCTGCGTACCGCGCGTCATGGGCAACCCCTGTCCGTGTTCTCCCCGTCCGCTGAACGCGGGCCGGGTACCGATTCGTTCCACCGGGGGCGCGCGGGGCGCGGCCACGCTCCCCGGCGGCACCCGCGCCCCGCTCAGGCCTCCGTACGGGCCCCCAGGGGCGCGGCCGGGAGGCCGGGGTAGTCCGGGGGCGGGGAGAGCCGCTGGCCCGGCTGGCCGCCCTTCTCGTACTTGAGCAGCTTCTTCGCCTTCTCCGGGTCGGTCTCGCCCTCCCCGTAGGCCGGACAGAGCGGGGCGATGGGGCAGGCTCCGCAGGCGGGCCTGCGGGCGTGGCAGATGCGGCGGCCGTGGAAGACGACGCGGTGCGAGAGCATCGTCCACTCGCTCTTGGGGAAGATCCCGCAGATCTCCGCCTCGACCTTCTCCGGGTCCTGCTGCTCGGTCCACTTGAAGCGGCGCACCAGCCGTCCGAAGTGGGTGTCGACGGTGATCCCGGGCACCCCGAAGGCGTTCCCGAGGACCACGTTCGCGGTCTTGCGGCCGACTCCCGGGAGCTTGACCAGGTCCTCCAGGCGGCCCGGCACCTCGCCGCCGAAGTCGTCGCGCAGGGCCTGCGAGAGTCCGAGGAGGGACTTGGCCTTCGCCCGGAAGAACCCGGTCGGCCGAATGATCTCTTCCAGTTCTTCCGGCGCCGCCGCGGCCATGTCCTCGGGGGTCGGGTAGGCGGCGAAGAGGGCCGGGGTCGTCTGGTTGACGCGCAGGTCGGTGGTCTGCGCGGAGAGGACGGTGGCGACCAGCAACTCGAAGGGGTTGCGGAAGTCCAGCTCCGGATGGGCGTACGGGTACACCTCCGCCAGCTCGCGGTTGATGCGGCGGGCCCGCCGGATCATCGCGAGGCGGGACTCGGGCTTGGCCGTCGCCTTCGCGGGCTTGGCGGTCTTCGCGCTCCTCGTGGGCTCAGCCGCCTTCGCAGCCTTCGCGGGCGCGGCCGCCTCCGCGGTCTTCGTGGTCCGCGGTTTCTTGGCCGAAGCTTTGCCCTGGGGGGCAGGTCGGGCCTTTTCGGACGTCCCCGAGGGGGCTTGTTCGCCCACGGCTGAATTCTGGGCCGCCGTCACTCCTGCGGACCCCTTGGCCTGTGCTCTCACCGGCTTATTGGACACCCGGCCAGCCTAAGCCCGGGGGCTGACACCCCGCCCGGACCTCAGGTAACACCACCCCGATCGGCCTCTCGCCGCACAGCACGCCCGTCCGTCCGGCATCCTTGTGATTGATCGCACTGTTTGAGCCGTCCGGCAAAATGGGGAACGGTCCCCACTGGCCGGTCGACATAGGAGAGAGACTCGTGGACGACGTTCTGCGGCGCGCCCCGCTCTTCGCGGCGCTCGATGACGAGCAGGCCGCGGAGCTCCGCGCCTCCATGGCCGAGGTGACCCTCGCACGCGGCGACGCCCTGTTCCACGAGGGCGACCCCGGTGACCGGCTGTACGTCGTGACCGAGGGCAAGGTGAAGCTCCACCGCACCTCCCCCGACGGCCGCGAGAACATGCTTGCCGTCCTCGGCCCCGGCGAGCTGATCGGCGAGCTCTCGCTCTTCGACCCGGGCCCGCGCACCGCCACCGCCACCGCCCTGACCGAAGTCAAGCTCCTCGGCCTCGGCCACAGCGACCTCCAGCCCTGGCTGAACGCCCGGCCCGAGGTCGCCACCGCGCTGCTGCGCGCCGTCGCCCGGCGCCTGCGCAAGACCAACGACCAGATGTCCGACCTGGTCTTCTCCGACGTCCCGGGCCGTGTGGCCCGCGCGCTCCTCGACCTGTCGCGCCGCTTCGGCGTGCAGTCGGAGGAGGGCATCCACGTCGTCCACGACCTGACGCAGGAGGAGCTGGCCCAGCTCGTCGGCGCCTCCCGCGAGACCGTGAACAAGGCCCTCGCCGACTTCGCGGGCCGCGGCTGGCTGCGCCTGGAAGCGCGCGCCGTCATCCTGCTGGACGTGGAGCGGCTCGCCAAGCGCTCGCGCTGACCACGCCTCGCGGAGGGGCCCCGTCCGGGTGTCGGACGGGGCCCCTCCGCGCGTTCGCGGGGCACGCTCCGCACCTGCGTGGGGCCCGGGCGGTGCGGCGGGCAGAGTAGGGATCATGAATCACAGAGGACTGGACGCATCCGGGTACTTCGAGCGGGAGGGGTCCCTCGGGCGGATCCAGCCCGCGTTCACGGAGGTCGTCGCCGCCGCGCGCGGCCGGCTCGTGGAGGCGTACGGGAACCGGCTCCACAGCGCCTACCTGTACGGTTCCGTGCCGCGCGGCGCGGCCCGCCCCGGGCGCTCCGACCTCGACCTGCTGATCGCCCTGCACCGGGAGCCGGCCGCCGAGGACCGGGACACCGCCGAGGTGCTGGGCCGCGGCCTCGACCAGGACTTCCCGCAGATCGACGGGGTCGGCATCCTGCTGTACGGCAAGGACCGGCTGCTCAGCGAGCAGGAACGTTACGACCTGGGCTGGTTCCTGGCCTGCCTGTGCACCCCGCTGCTCGGGGCCGACCTCGCCGAGCACCTGCCCCGCTACCGGCCCGACGGCCTCCTCGCCCGCGAGACCAACGGCGACCTGGCGGAGCGGCTGCCGCGGTGGCGGGCCCGCTTCGAGGCCGCCTCGGAGCCCGCCGAGTTCCGCAGGATGAGCCGCTTCTTCTCCCGGCACCTGGTGCGGACCGCGTTCACGCTGGTCATGCCCCGATGGGGCGGCTGGACGAGCGACCTCGCCGAGTCCGCCGAGGTCTTCGGCCGCTACTACCCGCAGCGGGCCGCACAGCTGCGGGAGGCCGCCGCGGTGGCGCTGGAGCCGTCCGAGGACCCGGCCGTGGTGCGCCGGTACCTCGACGACCTGGGGCCGTGGCTGGCGGCGGAGTACGGGGCCGTGCACGGGACGAAGGCACCGCGCCCGGCGGACTAGGTGTATTGCCCAGTGAGGTTGGGGACGCGGCTGGCGGGTGGTTTGCCTGCGAGCGCGGTGTGTCCGCGGTGGTGATTGTAGGAGTGCAGCCAGCCGGGGAAGGCGTCGCGTCGTTC
>NZ_JBBDHD010000137.1:0-17179 GCF_044129415.1 Streptomyces racemochromogenes | reverse complement strand
GGTCGTCGGCCGCCGGGGCCGGGGCCGCGGGTGCGGGTGGCGCCGCCGGGGCGGCCGGTGCTGGTGGGGCGGCCGGGGGCGGAGCGGGTGCCGTCGGCGGGACCGGCGGGGCGGTGGTCTCGGAGGGGCTGGGGCTCCCGGCGAAGGCCGCCATCGCCGCCGGGATAGCGGTCGCCGCCGCCGCGGGGGTGGTGTTCGCCCTGACCGGGGACGAGCCAGAGCCGGAGGCGAAGCCGGCGCCCGGCGCGGTGGCCCCGGTGGTGCCCAGGGCGCCCGCGCCGGTGGCGCCGCGGTCGAGCCCGCCCGCGGATCCGGCGCCGGCGGCGGGTGGCCCCGTACCGCCGCCGCGCAGTGCGGCTCCGTCCGCGCCGGCGTCGCGGCCCGCCCCGCCGCCGGTGTCCGCCGCCGCACCGGTGACCCCGTCCGCGTCCGCGCGGCCCAGGCCGACGCCGTCGCCGTCGCCCTCGCCGTCGCGGCCGACGACCACGCCGTCGCCCCAGCCCGCGCAGGCCTTCCCGCTGGCCCGGCTCGACCACGCGGCGCTGGGCCGGCACACCGGCCCCGAGCTGGAGACCTGGCGCAGCAGCTGGGTGTGGCAGCGGTGGGGGATGGTGGTCGGCGGGCAGCGGTTCGGCCAGGGAATCACCGTCAACTCCCGTTCCGCGGTGGAGATCACCCTGAACCGGCAGTGCACCTCCTTCTCGGCGCGGGCCGGTGTGGACGGCCTGTCGCTGCCGACCGACGGGACGGTGCGGTTCTCCGTCTACGCCGACGGACAGCGGCTGTGGCGGTCGGAGGCACTCGGGTACGGGGACGCCCCGGCGGCCGTCGGGGTGCCGCTGGCCGGCCGCTCCACCCTGCGGCTGGTGGTGGAACAGGCCGGGCAGGGGCACCTGCCGACGCTGGCGAGCTGGGCCGACGCCGTGATCAGCTGCCGCTGAGCGGGACGTGCCGGGTGACCTCGGCGACGACCTCGGCGGGGGTCAGGGAGCGGCCCGCGGCCTCCGCCCGGGCGTGGGCGGCCGCGCCGAGGGCGGCGAGGGTGCGGTCCGGGAGCCCTTCCAGGACGGCCGCCTCCGGGACCGAGCGGGGCTGGCCCGCGCGCCAGGTGCCGGCCGCCGCGAGGACCCGTACGCTCGCGGCCGGACGGCCGGTGGCCTCCAGGTACAGGGCCGCCGACTCGGCGAGGCAGGCCAGGACGCGTTCGGCGCAGTGGGCGGCCACCGCCTCCGCGAGGGCGGGGCCGATCTTTTCCAGGGCTGCCTGCGGGCCGTGCTCGCGGGCGGTGACGGCGGCTTCGATGACGTCCAGCCCGGCGGTGAGCTGCGGGGGCGGGTTGATCTGCGACGCCTCGGCGCGGGAGCGGGCGCACTCGGTGCGGGCCCGGTCGGTGTCCCCCCGGCGCAGGGCGAGCATCGCCGACAGGAGCCGGGCGAAGGAGCTGACGTCGTACACCCCGCCGTGCCGGTCGGCCTCGCGGTCGGCTTCGGCGAGGAGCCGTTCGGCGGTGTCGTAGTCCCCCGAGCAGTAGGCGGCCTCGGCGATGCGGGCGAGCGCGAACGGTGCCTCGATCTGGGCGCCCACCTCCCGGGCGAGGCGCAGGCACTCCTCGTACTCGGTGCGGGCGGTGTCGTACTGCCCGCGGGAGAGGGCGGCCTCCCCGGCGGCGCTGGCGACCTGGGCGCGGATCCAGCGGTCGCCGCAGCGGCGGGCGATGTCGTGGAGTTCGGCGAGGTCGGCGTCGACGGTGTCCAGGCCTCCGGTCATGTCGATGGCGGAGTGGGCGCGCATCAGGAGGGTGACGCCGAGTTCCCAGTCGCCGGCGTGGCGGCGGCAGTTCTCCACGGACCGGGCGAGGTCGGGGTGGAAGCCGGCGGGGTCTCCGGTGAGGAAGGCCGTCGCGGGCCAGAGCATGCCGGGGAAACGGGTGGTCTCGGGGGAGCCCTCGCGGAAGACCTCCCTGATGCGGGCGGCCAGGCCGGCGAACTCGGGCGTGCGGAACCCGGCGGCGCCCTTGCTCTCGGTGAGCAGGAACATGTGGAGGACCTGGAGGCGCATGGAGCGCCAGTACGCGGCCGAGCCCTCGGGGGCGTCGGCCGGGGTGGCGGCGAGCACCCGGCCGGCCCATTCGGCGCCCTCGGCCCGGTAGTTGCGCAGCCACAGGAACCAGGCGAGGGCGGTCACGAGGCGCTGGGCGGTCTCCAGGTCCGCGTCCTTGACGGTGGTGGTGTGGAGGGCGGAGCGGAGGTTGTCGAGTTCGGTCTCGACGCGCCGGATCCAGGGGAGCTGGTCCGCGGAGCGCAGCAGGGGTTCGGCGCGCTCGGTGAAGGCCAGGTAGTGGGCGGCGTGGCGGCGGGCGGTGGCCCGGGCCTCGTCCGGCGCGGCGGCGAGGTGCTCGGCGGCGTACTCGCGGATGGTCTCCAGCAGCCGGTAGCGCATGCCGTCGGGGTCGGGGACGGCGGTGACGAGGGACTTGTCGACGAGGGAGCCGAGGGTGTCGGCGACGTCGAAGCCGTCGTCGCCGCCGCAGACGGCTTCGGCGGCGTCCAGGTCGCAGCCGCCGGCGAAGGCGGACATCCGGGTGAGGACGGTGCGTTCCGTGGGGTCGAGGAGGTCCCAGGACCAGTCGACGACGGCGCGCAGGGTCTGCTGGCGGGGCAGGAGCGTGCGGGCGCCGCCGGTCAGCAGCCGGAAGCGGTCGTCGAGGCGGTCGGCGATCTGGCGGGGGGTGAGGAGGCGCAGCCGGGCGGCGGCCAGTTCGATGGCGAGGGGCAGTCCGTCGAGGCGGGTGCAGATCTCGGCGACGGCGGCCGGGTCCTGGTCGGCGCTGAAGCCGGGGCGGGCGGCGGTGGCGCGGTCGGCGAAGAGCCGGTGCGCGGGGCCGGGCGGGAGGGGTTCGAGGGGGCGCAGGAACTCCCCGGGCACGCCGAGGGGCTCACGGCTGGTGGCCAGGATCCGGACGCCGGGGCAGTGGGTGAGGAGCTTGTCGGCGAGTTCGGCGGCGGCGCCGATGACGTGTTCGCAGTTGTCCAGGACCAGGAGCAGGCTGCGGTGCGCGCAGTATTCGAGGAGGAGGGCGGTGGGGTTGTCGTGGGCGGGGGTCTTCTCGCGGGCGACGAGGCTGTTCTCGCGCAGTCCGAGGGCGCTGAGGACGGCCCCGGGGACGGCGGCGCCGTCGTCGAGGCGGGCGAGTTCGACGAGCCAGCCTGACGCCGGCTGGGCGGCGGCCGCGTGTTCGGCGAGGCGGGTCTTGCCGGAGCCGCCGGGGCCGGTGAGGGTGACGAGGCGTACGCGGGCCAGGTCGTCGGCGAGGGCGGCGAGTTCGGGCTCGCGGCCGACGAAGGAGGTCAGGCGGGGGCGGAGGTTGCCGCGGGGCGGGGCGGGCGGGGCCGGCGGGGGCGCCAGGAGTTCGGCGTGCAGGGCGCGCAGCTGCGGGCCGGGGTCGGTGCCGAGGCCGTCGGCGAGCTCGCGGCGGGTGGCCTCGTAGGCGGCGAGGGCTTCGGCGGGGCGTCCGGCGGAGCGCAGGGCGCGCAGGTGGAGGGCGCGCAGGGGTTCGTCGTACGGGTGCTCGTGGATCAGCGCCTCGATCTCCGGGAGGAGTGCGGCCGGGGCGGTGGCGCCGCTGCGCAGGTCGGCTTCGAGGCGGTCGCGGAGCGCGGCCGTGCGGCGGGCCTCGGGTGCGGCGGCGTGGGCGGTGCGGGCGGGCTCGGGGAGGTCGGCGAGGGCGGGGCCGCGCCACAGGGCGAGGGCTTCGCGCAGGGTGTCGGCGGCGGTGGCGGGGTCGGTGGCCAGCTGCTCGGCGCCGAGGGCGGCGAGGCGGGTGAAGCGGTGGAGGTCGACGTCCTCGGGGGCTGCGGTGAGGCGGTAGCCGCCGGCGGGGTCGGTGCGGATGCTGTCGCGGGAGCCGAGGGCGCGGCGCAGGCGGGCGACGAGGGCCTGGAGCGCGGCGGGGGCGTCCTGCGGCGGGTCGTCGCCCCAGACCTCGTCGACCAGGTCGGCGACGGACGCGGGGGCCGGGGTCCCGGCGCGGAGGGCGAGGGCGGCGAGGAGTGCGCGCAGCCGGGCGCCGCCGGGGGTGAGGGGGGCGCCGGTCTTCTCGTCACGCGCCTCGGTGCCACCGAGGATGAGGTACCGCACCGGGTCATTCTGCCGTGCCGCCACACCCGGCTGCGGCGGATTTTCTCCCCGCCCCGCCCTTGCGCGCTCCCCGGGGCCCCGCCGCCGGACCCCGGCGCCTCTGACGCCCCCGGCTGCCGCTGGGGGTGCCCCGGGCGGGGCCGTCGGGAGGAACGGGGTCGGCCGACCGGACGGGTGGGGGCGTGTCGGGCGGCCCGGGGGAGGCGGGGGCGAGGACAGTGGCGGCCGTCCACTCCCCCGCGCCGTCCTGGAGGAGCGCCATGCGCAGGCGTCTGATCGGTTCTCTGGTGGCCGCCGCGATGGCCCTCGCCGGCCTGGCCGCCGGTTCCGCCGCAGCTGCCGCGCAGCCCGGTCCGGGCGGTCCCACGTACCGTCGGGTCTGCCCGGAACGGAACGTACCCGGCAAGGCGTTCTGCCTGTCGATGGTCCGGACGGACCTGCCGGCGCGGCCGAGTCTCCTGCCGGGCCAGCAGCCGGCGGGCCTGTCGCCGCAGGACATCCGGAGCGCCTACGGGCTGCCGCCCTTCGGCGGGGACGGGCGCAGGATCGCCATCGTCGTCGCCAACGACTACCCCGAGGCGGAACAGGACCTGGCGGTGTACCGGCGCCAGTTCCACCTGCCGCCCTGCACCACGGCCAACGGCTGCTTCCGGAAGGTGTACTCGACCGGCACCAAACCGGGCACGGTGGACCCGATCTGGGCCCTTGAGGCCGGGCTGGACATGCAGGCCGTCAGCGCCACCTGCCCGGGGTGCGGGATCACCCTCGTGGAGGCCCCCACGGCGTTCATCGTCAGCTCCCTCCTGCCCGCCGTGGACATCGCGAGCTTCCTGCCGGGGGTGACGGGCGTGAACGGCAGCTGGGCCGTCGCCGAACAGGCGGCCGAGGGCAGCCTCGACTCCCACTTCCGCCCCGGCCTCGTCTACACGTTCGCCTCGGGCGACGTCGGGGGCGTGCCGGTCTACCCCTCCGTCTCCCCCAACGTCACCTCGGTGGGCGGCACCAAGCTGACCCGGGCGTTCAACCTGCGCGGCTGGACGGAGAGCGCCTGGGGCGGCACGGGAGGCGGCTGCTCCCCATACGAGCCGCAGCCCGCCTTCCAGCAGGGGTTCGCCCCCTGCGCCACCCGCTCCACGCCCGACATCTCGGCCGTCGCGGATCCCGACACCGGTATGGCGGCGTACGTCTCGACCCCCGGCAACCCCACCGTCGGCTGGCAGGTCGTCGGCGGCACCAGCCTCTCCTCCCCGCTGGTCGCCGGCATGTACGCCCTCGCCGGCCGGCCGGGGCCGGCCGACCGCCCCAACTCCTACCCGTACGCCCGCCCGGGCAGCTTCCACGACATCGTCACCGGCGTGGCCGGCCCGTACGCCGCGATTCCCGGATACGACCGGGCCACCGGCATCGGCACCCCCCGCGGGCTGCGCGGCCTGCGGCGGTAGGGCTACCGCCCGGCCGGGCGCGGCAGTGACGGCAGCGCCGACGGGGTGAGCCTCGGCAGCGGGGCCGGCAGCGGCGGTACGGCCCGGCGGTGGGGGGTGGTCGTGCCCGTCCAGCAGGTGCCGCGGCGGGACATCAGGCGGCGGAGCCACAGTTCCATCGAGACGAGTTCCGCCAGCCCGTCGAGCGGCACGGGCCGCCCGTCGGCGGCGTCGGTCAGGGCCTGCCGCACCACGCGGGCCTCGACCAGCCCGGCGTCGGCCAGCAGAGGTGCGTCGAAGAGGGCCAGCAGCGTGGCGAGGGCGGCGCGCAGGCCGAGGCGGACTGCGGTCTCGTTGGGGCCGGGGGCGGTGACGCCCCAGCCGGGCGGGAGTTCGCGGACCCCGGCGGAGGCCAGGACCCCGCGCAGGATCTCGGCGCGGGCGCCGGGCTGCACCCGCAGGGATTCCGGGAGGGCGCGTGCGGCCCGTACGACCTGGTTGTCGAGGAACGGGGCGTGCAGGCGCTGGCTGCGGACCTCGACGGCCTGCTCGAAGACCCGGTGGTCGGCGGCGTGGCGGGCCAGCAGCGCGCGGGCGCGGGCCTCTCCGGGCCGCAGCGAGAGCGGAGGGCGTCCGGCGGCGGCACGCAGGCGGATCGATACTTCCGCCAGCGCTTCCCCGGTCAGCCAGCCGGCCGCCGGTCCGGGGCGGGACCAGGTCAGGGCGGCGAGGGAGGCGTCGACGGGGCCGGAGACGGCGGTGGCGACGGCGCCCTCGCGCAGCCGGGCCGCGGCGGCCTCGATGCCCGCGCGGTACGGCGTACGGGCGAGGCGGCGCGCGGCCGAGTAGACGGAGAAGGGGACGAGCAGGGGGCCTTCGGGGGCGGAGCGGGCGAGGGCGGCGACGGGGCGCAGCAGGTGGCGGCGCCGGCGGTCGAGCAGGAGGTCGGCCATGCGGGCGGGGTGGGCGTCGAGGACCTGGCGGGCGCCGTGGCCGGTGAAGTGGTCGGCGGAGCCGGCGGCGAGGCGGCGGCGGTCCCGGGGGGCGGTGACGAGGCTGGGGCCGGGTTCGTCGGTGAGGGGGCCGTCGAGGTCGGCGTAGGGGAGGGCTTCCTCGGCGGCGGCCACGACGACGTGGTGGAGGCGCGGGTCGGCGGCGAGGGCGTGGGCCCGTTCGAGTTCGCCTTCCCGGCCGCCCGGGGTGGCGAGGTCGTTGAAGGTGACGGCGAGGAGGCGGGACCCGGAGCCGGGGAGGGTGCCCGGGGCACCGGGGAGTCCGGCGGCGAGCAGGGCGAGGGTGGCGGAGGCGGTGCCGCCGGAGAGGTCGGCGCCGACCCCGGGGGCGGGGGCGCCACGGGCCGCGCGCCGGTCGGCGGGACCCATTCCGGGCACGGGGCCGGGGTCGGGGAGGAGGGTGTCGGGAGCATGGCGGGGTGCCGTGAGCCGGGCGCGCACCGCGGCCGTCAACGCTTCCCGCACTCCTTCGACCGCCCCCTGCGGATCGGCCTCGGGGGCGGCGACGGCGAGGGAGGCCACGGATTCGTATCCGGTGATCTCCCGGGAGCCCTCGCGCAGGATCAGGGCGTGGCCGGGCGCGATGCGGCGTACGCCGACGTACGGTGTGCCGTCGCCCAGTGCCTCGGGGCTGTCGGGGCAGGCGAGCAGGGCGGCGAGGTGGCCGATGTCGAGCTGTGCGCCGATGAGGTCGGCGAGGGGGAGGGCGGCGGTGGCGTACGCGGTGCCGCCGGCCCAGGGCGTGTAGAAGACGGGCCGGGCGCCGGCGAGGTCGCCGAGGACGGTGATGCGGCGGCCGGCCTGGACGACGGCGGTGTAGCTGCCGGGCCATTCGGTGAGGTGGCGCAGGGCGCCGCCGCGGGCGGTGTAGAGGGCACGGCGCAGTTCCTCGTCGCCGGCGCCGCAGCAGCCGAGGACGGCGAGCCGGGTGAAGGGGTCGGCGGGGTCGGCGGTGACGGTGCGGACCTCGTCGGGGCGCCAGTCGCCGACGGCCCAGAGGGGGTCGGGGTCGCCCCACAGGAGCTGGGCGCCGACGGGGTGGACTGTGCGGTCGGCGTCCTGGCCCGCAGGATCGTCGGCGTGGGCGGCGTCGGCGATGCCGCCGCGCGGAGGGTCCGCGTACGCGGACCCGTACGGAGAGCCGTACCCGCTTCCGCCGGCCGGGCCGGAGACGCGTCCGGCCGTACCGAAGCTCGCGGCGATACTGCTCCACCCGACCAACCAGCGCACCGCCGCCTCCCCCAGCCCGTGGGCACATGACCGGGGCAACGGGCGGCACGGACGACGTGGTCGGCGCTGTGGGCGCGGCCGGCGGGACCCCGGTGGCTCGGGGTCCATGCTGCCACGAAGCGGGCGTGCGGGAGCGGCTTCGGGGGGCGCACATGTAAACGGACACGCCGCGGCCTCACGGTATTCGGCGTTCCGTTCCCACCGCCCCATAGGTCGGTTTCGGCCATTCTTCGGCCGTACTGAGTGCCCGTACGGGTCCGCGCGCGGGAAGCGGCGGGAGGCCGCGGGGCGCGGTCCGGGAGGCTTGATCGCACCTCCCGGACCGTTCCGCCACCCGCGGGGATTGAGGCAGCGGCATCCCCCGGCCTGCCGGATCCACGCGGCGGGCCGACCCACGCACGGCACATCGAATCGCCGGGCCCCGGGTGCGGCCAGAGCGCACGGCCGGGCGCACGGCCACACGGCCGGAGCACGATCCGAGGCGTACGCCCCGGGGAGCGGGCCCCGGCGGACTGTGCATACGGACAACAATCCCGCCATACGGAACGGGAGGCCTTAACGCTTGGGAGGCGGGGAACTACGCTGGGTTTACGAAATGCCGGGCGCCTATGCCCCGGCGGCGTCTGCGTTCCGCGTGTGACGAGGGGTGGCGCATGTCCAGGGAGCTCCGCGAGCCCAACGAGAAGCTCGGCGCCGTCCTCGCCCTGGCGGGCATCAGCAACGCGGGGCTGGCCCGGCGGGTCAACGACCTCGGAGCGCAGCGCGGTCTGACGCTGCGGTACGACAAGACCTCGGTCGCGCGGTGGGTGTCGAAGGGGATGGTGCCGCAGGGCGCCGCCCCGCACCTGATCGCCGCCGCGATCGGCGCGAAGCTGGGGCGGCCGGTGCCGCTGCACGAGATCGGGCTGGCGGACGCCGACCCCGCGCCCGAGGTCGGACTGGCCTTCCCGCGCGACGTCGGCGCGGCCGTGCGGTCGGCGACCGACCTGTACCGGCTGGACCTGGCGGGGCGGCGCGGCGGTGGCGGGATCTGGCAGTCGCTCGCCGGGTCCTTCTCGGTGTCGGCGTACGCGACGCCGGCGTCGCGGTGGCTGATATCGCCCGCGGACAGCTCCGTGGCCCGCGAGCCGGGCCCCGCCTCCAGCCCGGGATCCCCTCCGGGCCCCGCGTCCCCTCCGGGCCCCCACTCCGACCCGGGTCCGCCGGCCGGCCGTACGGGTACCGGCTCCGCCGGCGGGGGCGGGCGTACGGCGGCTCCGGCGCGCCCCGCTTCCGCCGCCGCCATCCGGCGCACCCCCGAAACCCCCGCGCAGGGCGTTGTGCCCGCCCGCCCCGGCGCCGAAACCGCCCCGGCGGCCCCGGCGGCCGGTGCGGCGGCCCCCGCCCCGGGGCTCCCGGACGTCTCCCCTCAGCGGGTGGGCCACAGCGACGTGACCAAGCTGCGGGAGGCGGCCGAGGACGCGCGCCGCTGGGACTCCAAGTACGGGGGCGGGGACTGGCGCTCGTCGATGGTCCCCGAGTGCCTGCGGGTGGACGCGGCGCCGCTGCTGCTCGGCTCCTACACGGACGAGGTCGGCCGCGCCCTGTTCGGGGCCACCGCCGAGCTGACCCGGCTCGCCGGGTGGATGGCCTTCGACACGGGCCAGCAGGAGGCCGCCCAGCGGTACTACATCCAGGCGCTGCGGCTGGCCCGCGCCGCCGCCGACGTCCCGCTCGGGGGCTACGTCCTGGCCTCGATGTCCCTCCAGGCGACCTACCGGGACTTCCCCGACGAGGGCGTGGACCTCGCCCAGGCCGCCGTCGAGCGCAACCGGGGCCTGGCCACCGCCCGCACCATGAGCTTCTTCCGCCTGGTGGAGGCCCGGGCGCACGCGAAGGCGGGCGACTCGGCGGCGGCCGGGTCGGCGCTGCGGGCCGCCGAGGGGTGGCTGGAACGCTCCCGGGAGGGCGATCCCGACCCGAGCTGGCTGGGTTTCTACTCGTACGACCGGTTCGCCGCGGATGCGGCGGAATGCTACCGGGACCTGAAACTCCCCCGGCAGGTCCGCCGCTTCACCGAGCAGGCCCTCTCGCGCCCCACGGAGGAGTACGTGCGCTCGCACGGGCTGCGCCTGGTGGTCAGCGCGGTCGCCGAGCTGGAGTCGGGCAACCTCGACGCGGCCTGCGCGGCCGGCACCCGGGCCGTGGAGGTCGCGGGCCGCATCTCCTCCGCCCGCACCACCGAGTACGTACGGGACCTGCTGCACCGCCTGGAGCCGTACGGGGACGAGCCGCGCGTCGCGGAGCTGCGGGAACGGGCCCGGCCGCTGCTGGTGACTCCCGCGTAGCCCCTATTGTCGGTGGCGGGGTGCAAGATGCAGGGGTGGGAGGTGTCAGCGTGGGCGGCGGTGTGGACTGCGATGTGCTGGTGATCGGTGGCGGGATCGTCGGCCTGTCGACGGCTCATGCCCTGTCGAGCCTGGCTCCCGGTACGCGCGTGACCGTCCTGGAGAAGGAGTCCGGCCCCGCCCGGCACCAGACGGGCCGCAACAGCGGCGTGATCCACAGCGGCATCTACTACCGCCCCGGCTCCCTGAAGGCACGGTTCGCGGTGCGCGGGGCCGCCGAGATGGTGAAGTTCTGCACAGAACACGGCATTCCGCACGAGGTGACCGGCAAGCTGATCGTCGCCACCGACCGCTCCGAGCTGCCCCGCCTGCACTCGCTGGTCCAGCGCGGACGGGAGAACGGCATCCCGGTGCGCGAGCTGGGCCCGGCGCAGATCGCGGAGTACGAGCCGGAGATCAGCGGGCTGGCCGCGATCCACGTCGGCACGACCGGGATCGTGGACTACGGCCGGGTGGCCGCGCAGCTCGCCGAGTCCTCCGGGGCGGAGATCGTCTACGGCGCCGAGGTGGACCTGATCTCGCGCCGCCCGTCCGCGGTGGCGGTGCGGACCACCTCGGGACGGGTGGTCCGGGCCCGGGCGCTGGTGAACTGCGCAGGCCTGCAGTGCGACCGGATCGCCCGGCTGGCCGGGGACGACCCGGGCATGCGGATCATCCCCTTCCGGGGCGAGTACCACGACCTGGCCCGCCCGTCGCTGGTGCGGGGGCTGGTCTATCCCGTCCCCGACCCCGCGTTCCCCTTCCTCGGCGTCCACCTGACCCGGGGCATCGGCGGCGGGGTCCACGTCGGCCCGAACGCCGTACCGGCGCTGGCCCGCGAGGGCTACCGCTGGAGCACGGTCCGCCCGCGCGACCTCGGCACCGAGCTGGCCTGGCCGGGATCCTGGCGGATGGCCGCGCGGCACTGGCGGTACGGGGCCGGGGAGATCCACCGCTCCCTGTCCAAGGCGGCCTTCACAGAGGCCGTACGGCGGCTCCTGCCGGGGGTCACGGAGGCGGACCTCACCCCGGCCGAGGCGGGGGTCCGGGCGCAGGCCGTCCTGCGGGACGGGACGCTGGTGGACGACTTCCTCATCCGCGAGGCACCGCGCACGGTGCACGTCCTGAACGCCCCCTCCCCCGCGGCGACGGCGTCGCTCCCGATCGGCCGCGAGATCGCCACCCGCGCGCTGCGCGTCCTGCGCTCCGCCTGACCCGCACCGCCGACGCGCGGGGCCGGCCGGCCGAAGCGGGGCATCGGCGGGCCGCTGCGCGGGGCCCTTCCACCGTTCGATCGCCGGCGGGACCGGATGCGGCCCGGCAACTCCGGACCGCGCGGCGCCGGCCGCAGATCCGGGCGACCCCGCCCGCGGCCCCGGCCGCCCCGACCCCGCGAACGCCCCGCCGGGGCACCGGCCCGGAACCACCCCCCGGCGTAGAATCGCCGCATTGTGTCTGAGTCCCTGAACCCCCAGCCCAGCCTCCCCGACGCACCGCCGGAGGCACCCGCACCGTCGGAGGCACCCGCATACGTGCCGCCCAAGTGGCGGACGGAGCCCCGCTTCCCCGACGGCCCCGCGCCCGACCCCGCCGGCTCCCACCACGAGCGCCGCATCCGCAGTTTCCAGCCGCGCCGCAGCCGGGTCACCACCGGCCAGGGCGAGGCGCTCAAGCGCCTCTGGGGGACCTGGGGCCTGGACATCGACGGCCGCGAGGTCATCGACCTGAACCGCCTCTTCGGCGGCCTCCCCGTGGTCCTGGAGATCGGCTTCGGCATGGGCGAGGCCACCGCCCAGATGGCCGCCGCCGACCCCGGCACCGGCATTCTCGCCGCCGACGTCCACACCCCCGGCCAGGGCAACCTCCTCGCCCTCGCCGAGCGCGGCGGGATGACCAATGTCCGCGTGGCCAACGGCGACGCCATCATCCTGCTCCGCGAGATGCTGCCGCCCGCCTCCCTCGCGGGGCTGCGCGTGTACTTCCCGGACCCGTGGCCGAAGGCCCGCCACCACAAGCGCCGCCTGATCCAGCCGGAGTTCCTGGACCTCGCCGCCACCCGCCTGGCGCCCGGCGCGCTGCTGCACTGCGCGACCGACTGGGAGCCGTACGCCGAGCAGATGCTCGAAGTGCTCACCGCGCACCCGGAGTTCGAGAACACCCAGGCCGACGGCGGCTACGCCCCGCGCCCGGACTTCCGCCCGCTCACGCGTTTCGAGGGCCAGGGCCTCGACAAGGGCCACGTCGTACACGACCTCCTCTTCACTCGCACAGAACCCAACGCAGAGCCCAAGAACCGATAAACGTCACTCCGAGTGTCCGAGCGGCTCGGTAGGGTCATCATGTGCACCGAGCGCTCACCCGTGTGCTCGCACGCCCGTCGGGCAGGGCCCGGACGTGCGTGCTCGTCTCCCTGCTCGGCGCGACCGGGGTCGCCATCCTCGAACTCGTGCGGGAGCAGACCGGTACGGCCGGCTTCTTCGTAGGGCTCGGCCTGGCCCTGCTGCCGGTGCCGCCGCTGATGGCGGCGTTCCGCTGGCTGGGCCGGGCCGCGCCCGGCCCGTGGCGCCGGCTGCTGTTCTGCTTCGGCTGGGGCGCCTGCACGGCGGCGCTGATCGCGATACTGGCCAACAGCTTCGCCACGGAGTGGATGGCCGAGGCCGCCGACCCTTCGGCGGCCGACCTGCTCGGGTCGGTGGCGGTCGCCCCGGTCGTGGAGGAGTGCGCCAAGGCGGCAGCCCTGCTGGCCCTGTTCACCCTGCGAAGACCGCGGTTCGCCGGCCCCGCCGACGGTTTCGTGTTCGCCGGGTTCACCGCGACCGGCTTCGCGTTCACCGAGAACGTGCTCTACCTGGGCAACGCCTTCGAGGAGGACCTGGCCAAGGGCGCGGGCGTACTGGACTCGGTGACGGCGGCGACCTTCTTCGTCCGGGTCGTCCTCTCGCCGTTCGCGCACCCCCTGTTCACCGTGCTGACGGGCCTCGGCTTCGGCGCGGCCGCGCTCGGCACCCGCCGCTCCCGCCGCACCGGCCTCCCGCTGCTGGGCCTCGCCCTGGCCATGGCGGCGCACGCCCTGTGGAACGGCTCTTCGCACGTGGGGGCGTACGGGTTCTACTGGGTCTACGGCTGCGTGATGGTCCCGGCGTTCGGTCTGCTGCTGGGGCTCGCGGTGCGGATGCGGCGCCTGCGGCTGCACGTCGTCGCCGCCGAACTGTCGGTGTACGCCGCCGCGGGCTGGATCGGCCCGGCGGAGGTCCCGGCGCTCGCTTCGATGCCGGCCCGCTCCCTGGCGCGGGCCCTGGCCCGGACCACCGGGGGCCGTCCCGCCGCCCGGGCGGTGTCCCGGTACGCGGCGGACGCCGCCGCCCTGGCCCTGCTGCGCCGGCACGCCCGGCAGGCCGGCCCGGAAGCGGACCCCGGATTCGCGGCGCGGGAAGGGGAGTTGCTGCGCCGGCTCTGGCTTCGCCGGGCCACGGCCGCGCCCGCCCTGGCCCGGGCGGCGGTGCTGGAGGAGCTGCTGCCGGCGTGGTCCGGCCCGCAGGCCGGGACCCAGGCGCGTCACGCGCGGCGGGTCGCCCCGGTCCCCCTGCCGGCCCCGAGGCGGCCGGAGCTCTCCGCCGCCCCGGGGTGAGCCGAGAGCCCGGCCTGGCTCAGACGTCGAGGCCCCGGGCGGTCAGCCAGGCCAGCGGATCGACGGTCGACCCACCGATGCGGACTTCGAGGTGCAGGTGGGCGCCGGTGACGTTGCCGGTCGCGCCGACCCGCCCGATGGTCTCGCCCGCGCCGACCGACCCGGAGGTCACCGCCATCGACGACAGGTGGCAGTACCAGACCTCGGTCCCGTCGGCGAGGCGGAGCACGATCCGGTAGCCGTAGGCGCCCGACCAGCCCGCCGAGACGACCGTCCCGCCGCCGACGGCCTTGACCGGGGTCCCGGTCGGCGCGGCGAAGTCGAGGCCGGTGTGGTGGCCGGAGGACCACATGGAGCCGGAGTCGCCGTAGTGCGAGGTGAGGGTGTAGGAGGAGGTCGGCAGGGACCAGCCGCCCGAGGCCTTCACGGAGCCGCCGCCCGAGCCGGTGTCCGCGGCGCCCTTGGCCGTGGCCTGGCCGGCGGCCGCGGCCTGCTCGGCGGCCGCCTTCTCGGCGGCGGCCTTCTCGGCTGCCGCGCGGACCGCCTCGGCCTCCTTGTCGGCCGCTTCCTGGCGGGTACGGGCCTCCTGCGCGGCGCTCTCGCGCGCTGCCTGTTCGGCGGCCGCCCGGGCCTGGGCCTCGGCAGCGTCCTGCTGGGACTCGGCCTGCTGGAGGATGCGGTGGCGCAGGGCCTCGCCGGCGTCGGCGTGCCCCTGGTTCCGTACGCCCTGCCGGTCCTGCTGCCCGTCGGCCTGCCGGGGCAGGGCCACGGAGTCGGCCTGCGCGCCGGCGGTGGCGGAGTGGTCCCCGCCGCCCAGCAGGTCGGGGATGGAGGGCACGGATATGGCCACCTGGGGGCGGTCCTGCGCGGTGGCGATGCCGCCCGCGCCGACGGCCGCGATCACGCCGACGCCGAGCACCGTCGAACTGCGGGCGAGTCCGCCGCGCGGCTTGAGGACCCGGTGCTTGCCGCGGAGCGACCGGGCGGAGTCCTCCGTGGGATTCCACTCGCCCCAGGCACCGGCACCGGGCGTCTCCTGGAGTTCGATGCCTTCGGGGGCAGGCGAGTTGGAGGCCACGGGGGCACACTCCTCAGGGGCGAGAACGCACACGGGTGCCGTCGTGGGCGACGGCTGGACGACCGCGCTGCGTTATCAAACGGTAATAGACGCAGGGGAGTGATTCCAAGCTGGCGCGAATGATCGTTCACGCCAATCGGCCACTCCCTGAACATCTTTGGCCGCCACATACTCCGCCATACATCTCCCAACCGGGGCGAAAGCCACCCACCACCCTCACCACTCCAGCCACAGGGGCCCGATGACTGGCCGTCAACCCCCTTGCGCAGCGCGCCCCATGGGCTACACACGGTCACCGGGCGGTTTGTCCCCGCGGCGCACCACCGGGACCGTCCTCCTCCGCTCCGGCTGCCCCTCCCCCGGCCGCCCCACGGCCAGCAGCGCCATGTCGTCGATCGTGCCGCCGCCCGTGTGCCGGCGTACGTCGCTGCTGAGCGCGCTCAGCAGCCCGTCCGGTCCCGGGAAGACCCGCCCCCGCAACCGGACCGCCGGGTCGTAGAAGACCCCGTCCCGGTCCCGCGCCTCCGTCACCCCGTCCGTGAACAGCAGCAGGGTGCTGCCCGGCGGGAACGGCCACTCCCCCGTCGGCACGGCCCCGCCCCCGGCCAGCTCCCCCAGACCCAGCGGCAACGCGGGCTCGGCCGGGGCCAGGACGGCGACGCCCCCGTCGGCGTAGAGCAGCAGCGGCTCGGGGTGCCCCCGGTTGACCAGCCGCAGCAGCCCGCCGCCGGCCGGGATCTCCCCGAGCACGCACGTGGTGAACCCCTCCTCCGCGTCCAGGCCCTCGCGCCGCGCGCCCTCGCGGGCCAGCGCCCGCTCCAGCCGCCGCGCGAGCCCCTCCAGGGTCGGCTCGGTCTCGGCCGCCTCCCGGAAGGCCCCCAGCACCACCGCGACGGCCTCCACCGCCCCCAGCCCCTTGCCGCGCACGTCGCCCACCGCGAGCCGTACCCCGTACGGGGTGTCCTGGACGGCGTAGAGGTCGCCGCCGATGAAGGCGTCGGCCTGCGCGGCCTCGTA
Organism: Streptomyces racemochromogenes; assembly: GCF_044129415.1. Taxonomy (GTDB): domain Bacteria; phylum Actinomycetota; class Actinomycetes; order Streptomycetales; family Streptomycetaceae; genus Streptomyces; species Streptomyces racemochromogenes_A. The sequence continues at coordinate 1,289 of NZ_JBBDHD010000137.1, read as the reverse complement.
GAGGGCGGCGACGTGCAGCCCCCCGATCCGCTCGGCCGGAGTGGGCAGCACGGCCCGCTGCGCGGCCTCGGCGATCACGCGCGCCGAGGCCAGCCGCTCGCCGCTGCGCCGGACCACCTGGTTGATCAGCAGGGCCAGCCCGGAGACGGTCAGCACGGTCACCAGCTCGGTCAGCGCCTCGGCCCGCCAGCCGGTGCCGTTGTAGAAGTGCAGGCCCACGACCGCCGCCGAGGAGGCCATTCCGGTCAGGGCGGTCGCCCCGAGGCTGAACAGCGGGGCCGCGACCAGGGGGGCGGCGGTGAAGAAGGGGGAGCCGGTGAAGCTGGGCGGCGTCAACAGGTCGAAAACCAGTCCGAGGAAGACCAGCAGGAACGGCAGGACCCGCACCACCCGCCGGGCGGCACCGTCCGCGCTCCCACCGTTGCCCTGCCGGCCCAGCCCCACGCCGCTCTCCTGCCGCCCGGTAGCCCCGCCCTCAAGGCTGGCGCCCCGGCCCCCGCCCGGCGACCGGGCCGGACCGGTCGGGTGACGGCGTACGGGCGCCGGACACGACGAAGGCCCGGATCCAGAGGATCCGGGCCTTCGTCTTCAGTAGCGGGGACAGGATTTGAACCTGCGACCTCTGGGTTATGAGCCCAGCGAGCTACCGAGCTGCTCCACCCCGCGTCGGTAAACCCAACTCTACGTCATCCGGGGGACACCTCTCGCCAATTAACCCGTCCGACCCGCCCCTGAACGACATCACCGCAGGTCAGAGCCACAAAAAGGAAACACCGCACGGGCCGGAACACAGGAGCGCCCCTCCGGTCGGAACCGGAGGGGCGCTCAGGGCGGGCGGAGGGGTCGTCCCCCGCCTGCGGGAGGTAGGCCATGTCGGACTCGAACCGACAACCAACGGATTAAAAGTCCGCTGCTCTGCCAATTGAGCTAATGGCCCTCCATGTGCTCACCCCAGAGCATAGCCGCAGAGGGGCTGCTGGCCGATCGGGTATCACCGGGTGTGGCTCCGGCGGTTTTCCGCCACGGGGTGCGGGTGGGGCGAAAGCGGCCGGAAATGGGCTCGGCCCCCACCGCGCCGGAGTGCTGTGGGGGCCGATTGCCGGTCAGGCGGCGCTCAGGCGTCAGCCGTTGCGCTTCCAGCGCGGCTTGTCGTCGCGGCGGCCGCCGAAGCCGTTGCCGCCGGAGGGGCGGTCGTCACGGCGGAAGCCACCGCGGTCACCGCGGTCGTCACGGTTGAAGCCACCCGACGGACGGTCGTCACGGCGGAAACCACCCGAGGGACGGTCGTC
>NZ_JBBDHD010000340.1:0-417 GCF_044129415.1 Streptomyces racemochromogenes | reverse complement strand
CTCCTCCACCAACCCCACCCTGCCCTTCGGCCGGGACGCGGTCGCCGAGCACTACGGCATGATCGTCTCCGTCCACGACCTCAAGCCCGACCTGCCCGGCGACGCCGCCATGGCCCGCGACCGCATCCGCGCCGGGACGATGGGGGCCGAGGACGTCCTGCACGACCTGGGCGCCATCGGCATCACCTCCTCCGACGCCCAGGGCATGGGCCGCGCGGGCGAGACCATCCGGCGGACCTTCGCCATGGCCGCCAAGATGAAGGGCGAGCTCGGCCCGCTGGAAGGCGACGGCGAGGGCGACGACAACGCCCGCGTCCTGCGCTACATGGCCAAGCTGACCATCAACCCGGCCATCGCCCACGGCCTGGCCCACGAGATCGGCTCCATCGAGGTCGGCAAGCTCGCCGACATCGTGCT
>NZ_JBBDHD010000136.1:0-17199 GCF_044129415.1 Streptomyces racemochromogenes | reverse complement strand
CCCCCCCGCCCCCCCCCCCCCCCCCCCCCCCCCCCCCCCCCCCCCCCCCCCCCCCCCCCCCCCCCCCCCCCCCCCGCGCCGTCCTGCGGGAACTCCAGCGGCTCGCGCTGGACGGGCAGGACCGCTCGGTGGAGCTGGGCTCCGCCCGAGCCGACGACGCCAAGGAACTGGACCGGCTGCCGGGCGCCCCGGTGCTCCTGGTCACCACCCGCTACTTCACGGCCGAGGGCACGGCCGCGGTCTCGGTGGCCACCTACCGCGCCGACACCTGCCGCCTGACCTTCGGCGACACGGGCATGGAAATCACCGAGACCCGGGCCGCCTCCTGACCGAGCGCACCGCGGGCGGGGCCGGATGTCGCACTGCGACACTCCGGTCCCGCCCGCGTTTGCGGCGCGCACAGCGCGGGGCGGGTCAGGGGCGGAGCCCCGGCCGGCGAACGGGCGCGGTCACCAGGCGGTGACGGTCTTCTCCACCGCGAACAGCTCCTGCTCCACGTGGTCCAGCGCGAGCCGCAACGCCCCCGTGGCCACCGCGGCCTCACCCAGCAGCGACAGGGCCACCCTCGGCGGCCGCAGGCAGTAACGCTCCAGCTCCCGCCGCAGCGGATCGAGCACCCCGTCCAGGCCGGCCGCCCACCCGCCGACCACCACCAGCTCCGGATCCATCGCCAGGACCAGCGCCGCCACGTCGTGCACCAGCCGCTGGAGGAACCGTTCCACCGCGGCCACCGCCCGCTCGTCGCCCCGTCTGGCCATCGCGAAGACCTCGGCGACCGCCGGTTCGTCCAGCGGGTGCAGCGGTTCGCCCGTCGTCGACAGCAGCCGTTCCGGGGTGGCCTCCCGACCCAGCAGGTGCAGCGCGCCGATCTCGCCCGCCGCCCCGCCGAAACCCCGGTGCAGCCGGCCGCCGATCAGGGAGCCCGCGCCCGGGCTGAGCCCGGCCATCACGAACACCATGTCGTCGGTGTCCCGCGCCGCGCCCTTCCAATGCTCGGCGACGGCCGCCGCGTTGGCGTCGTTCTCCACCCGGACCGGGCAGCGGAAGGAGCGGCGCAGCCGCTCGCCCAGGGGCAGGCCGGTCCAGCCGGGCAGGGCGGTCCCGAGGCGGACCGTGCCGTCGGCCTCCACGATTCCGGGGCTGCCGACCCCGACCGCCCGCAGCGAGTCGCGCGGGATGCCGGCCCGGCGGAGCAGATCGGCCACCGCCGCCCTGACCCGCTCCAGCCGCTCGTCGGCCGACGCGGTCTCGGACACGTCCTTCGTGCCGGCCCCGATCACCCGGCCGTCCAGCCCGGACAGCAGCACGGCGATCCGGTGCGAGCCGATCTCGATGCCGAGCAGGTGCCCGGCCTCGGCCCGGAAGCGGAACCTCCTGGCCGGACGGCCCTGCCGCCGCGCGCCTTCCTCGGCCTCGGCCTCCACCACCAGGCCGGCGCCCATCAGCCCCTCCACCACCCCCTCGACCGTCGGGCGGGAGAGCCCGGTCACCCGGGTGAGGTCGGTGAGCGTCGGCGATTCGGCCGCGCGCAGTGCGCGCAGCACCACGGCCGAATTGATCCGCCTGAGCAGAGAGGGATCCCCGCCGGTCAGCTGCCCCAACGTGTGTCCTCCCAGCTAGCGGCCCTGTCAGCCGGATCGTACTGCGCCCGCGGCGGCTCGGCGAGGAGCGGCCCCCCTCAGGCCGGAGAGACGAATCCGGACTCGTACGCGGTGATCACCGCCTGGGTCCGGTCACGCGCCCCCAGCTTGCCCAGGATCGCGCTGACGTGTGACTTGACCGTCTCCGTGCCCACGATCAGCTCGCGGGCGATCTCCACGTTGGTCAGCCCGCGCGCCATCAGCCGCAGGACACCCTCCTCCCGCTCCGTCAGCGCCGCCCGCTCCAGGACGGCCCGGGCCTGCCGGTTGCCGTACTCGGCGGCCAGGGACCGTACGGCGGAGGGGAACAGCAGCGACTCCCCCTCCGCCACCAGCCGCACCGCGTGCACGATCTCCGCGGGCCGGGACCGCTTCAAGAGGAACCCGTCCGCCCCCGCGCGCAGCGCCTGGTAGACGTACTCGTCGTTCTCGAAGGTCGTCACCACGATGATCTTCGGAGGCGAGTCCACCGAACGCAGGACCGCCCGGGTCGCCTCGATGCCGTCGAGCAGCGGCATCCGCACGTCCATCGCCACCACGTCCGGCCGCAGCCGGCGGACCAGGGGGACGACCGACGCTCCGTCCGCGGCCTCACCCACCACCTCGATGTCGGGCTGGGCGTCCAGGACGGCGCGCAGACCCGCGCGCACCAGGGGTTCGTCGTCGACGAGCAGTACGGTTACCGGCATCCGCTCAGCGTATTCGCTCCAGCGGAAGCCGCGCCCGCACCCTCCAACCGCCGTCGTGCGGACCGGTGTCGGCCCGGCCGCCCAGCAGCGACGCCCGCTCCCGCATGCCGCGCAGCCCGTTCCCCCCTCCCGTGCTGAACGAAGGGCGGTCCGGCAGCGGGTTCGTCACCTCCAGCTCCAGCCGGCCCTCGCCCATCTCGACCCGTACGCGGACGGGGACGGGGCCGCAGTGCCGCAGCACGTTCGTGAGCGCCTCCTGCAGGATCCGGTACCCCTCCCGGGTGACGGGGCCGGGCAACTTCTCCAGCGGGCCCCTCAGTTCGGCGTCCACCGCAGCCCCCGAGGCGCGGGCCGACTCCAGCAGCCGGTCCGCCTCCGCCAGCGTCGGCCGCTGGGAGGCGGGCTGCGCGGACTCCCGCAGCACCAGCAGCACCCGCTCCAGGTCCTCCAGCGCGGCCCGCCCCGTCTCCTCGATCGCCTGCAGCGCGCGGTCGGTGAACTCCGGATCGCCGGCGGCCCGCGCCGCCCCCGCCTGGACCACGGCGACGGTCAGCGCGTGCCCGATGGAGTCGTGGAGCTCGCGCGCGATGCGGGTCCGCTCCAGCAACTGCTCCGTACGCGCCTCCAGCGCCGTGAGCCGCTGCGCCGCCGACGGCCCCAGCAGCCGTCCGGCCACCAGGGTGACCAGCTCGCCGAGTACGAACACGACCACCATCAGCAGGACCAGGGGAAGGGGCGCCAACGCCGCCGCCGCCCACGGGGCGACCCCGTCCGGCAGGAGCCGCTCCAGCTCCCCGTTCGGCCCGTGCCCGCAGGCCAGGCTGATGAGGTCGACGGTGATGACCGGCAGCCAGACCGTGGCCCCCAGGGCGACCGCGGCGAAGAGCATCCTGGTCTCCAGCCACAGCAGGGTCCGCCAGCGGTCGGCCCAGCGGGCGGACGGCTCCGCGCTTATCGTGGCGTCCGCGCCGTCCCCCTCGTACGGGACGAGCAGGAACCGGGCCTGGAGCCCCTCGGCCGTCCGCACCCACGGGACGAACCCGAACGGCACCACGATCACCAGCGGCATCCACGGCTTGTCGGGGTCTATGAACAGCCAGACGGCCAACAGCAGCACGGGCACGCACAGGTGCAACCAGCGGGAATACGTCACCGGTTGGAACGGAGCGCGCAGAAGTCGGTACATGCCCTCATCGTCGCAGCGCCCCCTCACCGGGCGTCTCCCCCGTACGGGGGAGACGGGACCCTCGCATGGGGGAGGGAGGGGGTGGGGACCGGCGAGGAGTCTGGAGCCATGAACAGCATCGAGTTCCGAGAACTGACCAAGTCATACGGCGCCTCCCGCGCCGTCGACCACCTCACCTTCGACGTCCTGCCCGGCCGGGTCACCGGCTTCCTCGGACCCAACGGGGCCGGGAAGTCGACCACCATGCGCCTGCTGCTCGGCCTGGACCGCCCGACCTCCGGCACGGCCACCGTCGGCGGACAGCGCTACCGCGACCTCCAGGACCCGCTGCGCCGGGTCGGAGCGCTCCTGGACGCCCAGGCGGCGCACGGCGGGCGGACCGCGCGGGACCACCTGCGCGTGCTCGCGGCCGCCGGCCGCATCCCGGAGGGCCGGGTCCAGGAGGTCATGGAGCAGACCGGTATCGCTTCGGTGGCCGACCGGCGCATCAAGTCCTTCTCCCTCGGCATGCGCCAGCGCCTCGGCATCGCCTCGGCCCTGCTGGGCGACCCGGAGGTGCTGCTGCTGGACGAGCCCACCAACGGCCTCGACCCGGAGGGCATCGTCTGGATCCGCGAACTGCTGCGCGAGCTGGCCGCCGACGGCCGTACGGTCCTGGTCTCCAGCCATCTGATGTCGGAGACCGCGGCCTTCGCCGACCACCTGGTCGTCCTCGGACGGGGCCGCCTGCTGGCCGACACTTCCATGGAGGAGTTCATCGACGCCCGCAGCACCCCGCGGGTGCGGTTGCGCACCTCCGAGCCGGACCGGCTCCGGGCGGCCCTGTCCCGGCAGGGGTTCGAGCTGACCGGCGCCGGCGGCGGGCGCTGGACGGTCGAGGGCATACAGGCCGAGCGGCTCGGCCGGATCGCCGCCGGTGAGGGGGTCCCGGTCCTGGAACTCGCCGACGAACGGGTCTCACTGGAACAGGCCTACCTCGATCTGACCGCCGAACACGCCCAGTTCGCCGCCACCCGCTGACCCCCGCCCGAAGGAGGCACCGCATGAGCACCGCCCTGCCCACCCGCCCCGTCCTGCACTCGGAATGGATCAAGATACGGTCCCTGCGAGGCAGCTTCGCGGCCCTGATCACCATCCTGGCCGCGACAGCCGGCATCCAGGCGCTGGCCGCCGCCGCCATAGGCCGGGCCGAGAGAGGCGCCCTGGGGGAGGACCCCCTCTTCGCGGCCTACTACGGGATCCTCTGGGGCCAGATCGCCGCCATGGCCTTCGGCACGACCGTCCTGTCCGCCGAGTTCCACAACGGCGCCCTGCGCACCTCGCTGGCGGCGGTCCCCGGCCGTACCCGCTTCTACCTGTCGAAGATGGCCGTGATCGGCGGACTCGCCCTGGTCGTCGGCCAGGTCACCGGCTTGCTCACCTTCGTCGCCGGCCAGGCCTTCATGGGCCCGTACGCCATCCACCTCGGCGATCCCGGCACCTACCGCTCGATCGTCGGCAGCGGCCTGTACCTCACCCTGATCGCCTTGTTCGCGGCCGGACTGACCGCTGTACTCCGCAGTGGAGCGCTCGTGCTGAGCCTGCTCATACCCTTCGTGCTGATGGTGTCCTTCATCGTCGGCGCCGCCACCGGCGGGCCGGCCGAGTTCCTGCCGGACCGGGCCGGGCAGCTGGTGATGCACGGTCAGGCCGACGGCCGGCTCGGGCCGTGGAGCGGGCTGGGCGTGCTGGCCCTGTGGACGGGCGCCTCACTGACCGGCGGCTGGCTGGCGGTTCGGCGCAGGGCCGCGTGACGCAGGACCAGTTGTCAGTGGCCGCCGGAATACTGACGGCATGACCACGGCAGAGCACCTCGACACGATCGACCGGCTCCGGGCCGGGGAGTTCCCGACGGGGAGGGAGGGAGATCCAGGGCACAGCGCCGGGCCGGGACACCGTCTCGTCCTGCTCGGCCGGACCCGGGACCTCTGGGACGACGACGGTTCCGGCCGGGACGAGGAAGCCGAACAGATCGACGCCGAATACGGGGCCCTGACCCAGGCGCTGACCGACCGGTGGGGCGAGCCGCAGGTCTTCGCGGTCGGCTCGCTGCTGGACCGGGCGTTCGCGGGGGAGGAGATACCGCAGCCCTGGGACGAGGTCTCCCACACCACCGACCACGTGCACCTGTGGCGGGTCGGGGAGCGGTGGGTGGTGGTGTACGTCGCCCGGTGGGAGGCGGAGTTCCCCTACCTGCTGATGGCGGGGGTCACCGTCGTCGACCCGCCCTAGAGGCCCTCCGCGGCCTCGCGGAGCCGGGCGAACTCCTCGGCCATGGACGCCGCCGTCCAGTGGGCGTTGAGGCCGCTCGGGTTGGGCAGTGCCCAGATGCGGGTGGTGCCGATGGTGCGTTCCTGGGGGCCGATGACGGCTCGGGGCTCGCCGAACGCCGTGCGGTAGGCGGTGATCCCCACCACGGCCAGCCACCGGGGGCGCAGCCGTTCCACCTTCGCCGTCAGGATCCGGCCGCCCTCGCGGTACTCCTCGGCGCTCAGCTCGTCGGCGCGGGCGGTGGCCCGGGCGACGACATTGGTGATACCCAGGCCGTGGGCGAGCAGTTCCTCCTGCTCGGCGGGGGCCAGCAGGCGGGGGGTGAAGCCGGACAGGTGCAGGACCGGCCAGAAGCGGTTGCCCGGGCGGGCGAAGTGGTGGCCCGTCGCGGCGGAGAGGAGTCCCGGGTTGATACCGCAGAACAGCACACGCAGACCGCCCGCGACCACGTCGGGGAGGACGCGGTCGCGGGCGGCTTCGAGCTCTTCGGGGGTCAGAGGATCGACCCGGGGGCGTACCCGGCGGCGTCCGGGTGCTCCTTGGCGATGGCCTCGATACGGGAGACCACGTGGGCGACCTGATCGCCCGCGGCGCCCGTGAAGGACAGCTTGTCGGCCATCAGGGCGTCCAGCTGAGCGCGGTCCAGCGGCATCCGGTCGTCGGCCGCGAGCTTGTCGAGGAGCTCGTTGCGCTCCGCGCCCCGCTCGCGCATGGCCAGGGCGGAGGCGACCGCGTGCTCCTTGATGACCTCGTGTGCGGCCTCGCGGCCCACACCGGCGCGCACCGCGCCCATCAGCACCTTGGTGGTCGCGAGGAACGGCAGGTAGCGGTCCAGCTCGCGGGCCACGACGGCCGGGAAGGCCCCGAACTCGTCGAGGACCGTCAGGAAGGTCTCCAGCAGGCCGTCGAAGGCGAAGAAGGCGTCCGGCAGGGCCACGCGGCGGACGACGGAGCAGGAGACGTCGCCCTCGTTCCACTGGTCGCCGGCCAGCTCGCCCGTCATCGAGGCGTAGCCGCGCAGGATGACCATCAGGCCGTTCACGCGCTCGCAGGAGCGGGTGTTCATCTTGTGCGGCATCGCGGAGGAGCCGACCTGGCCGGGCTTGAAGCCCTCGGTGACCAGCTCGTGGCCCGCCATCAGGCGGATCGTCTTCGCGATCGACGACGGGGCGGCCGCCAGCTGCACCAGGGCGGTGACCACGTCGTAGTCGAGGGAGCGGGGGTAGACCTGGCCGACCGAGGTGAAGGCCTGGGAGAAGCCGAGGTGGGCGGCGATCCGCTGCTCCAGGTCGGCCAGCTTGGCGGCGTCGCCGCCCAGCAGGTCGAGCATGTCCTGGGCGGTGCCGACCGGGCCCTTGATCCCGCGCAGCGGGTAGCGCGCGAGCAGGTTCTCCAGGCGGTCGTAGGCGACCAGCAGCTCGTCGGCGGCGGTCGCGAAGCGCTTGCCCAGCGTGGTGGCCTGCGCGGCGACATTGTGGGACCGGCCGGCCATGACCAGCTCGGCGTGCTCGCCGGCGAGCTTGCCCAGGCGGGCGAGTACGGCGACGGTGCGGTCGCGGGCCAGCTCCAGCGAGAGCCGGATCTGCAGCTGCTCGACGTTCTCGGTGAGGTCGCGGGAGGTCATGCCCTTGTGGACGTGCTCGTGGCCGGCGAGGGCGTTGAACTCCTCGATCCGGGCCTTCACGTCGTGCCGGGTGACCTTCTCGCGCTCGGCGATGGAGGCGAGGTCGACGGTCTCCAGGACGCGCTCGTAGTCGGCGAGGGCGGCGTCCGGGACCTCGATGCCGAGGTCCTTCTGGGCGCGCAGGACGGCGAGCCACAGCCGCCGCTCCAGCGTCACCTTGTACTCGGGGGACCACAGGACGGCGAGCTCCGCGGAGGCGTAGCGGCCGGCCAGGACATTGGGGATGCGGGGCTTGGCTGTCACGTGTAGGGATTCTACTGGGGGCCGGAGCTGTGCGTTTACGCAGGTGGGGGCACCGCCCGCAATTGTGGCTTGCTACAAGAGCGGCGGGGTCGCGTAGGGCAGAAGCTCCGGACGCTTCGGCGGGCGGCCGTCTCCGGACGAGCGGCCCGTCAGGCGGCGGCCGATCCAGGGCAGCAGGTGCCGCCTGGCGAAGCGGAGGTCCTCGGTGCGCCGCACGGCCCAGCCCGGCGCGGGGGCGGCCGGCAGGGACCGCGTCCAGTCCTCCTCGGCGGGCAGCCCGAGGGCCTGCCAGACGGCCTCCGCCACCCGCCGGTGGCCCTCGGCCGTCAGATGCAGCCGGTCGGCGTCCCACAGGCGCGGGTCCCCGAGCGCCGGAGCCCCGTACAGGTCCACCAGCAGGGCGCCGTGGCGCGCGGAGAGCTCCTCCAGGATGCCGAAGAGCTCCTCCATCCGAGGCCGGAAACGTTCCATCACCGGGCCGTGCCGGCCCGGCGAGCGCATCAGGACGAGCCGCCCGCAGGACGGGGCCAGCAGCTCCACCGCGGCCTCCAGGTGGCCGCGCACGCGCCCCATGTCCACCTTGGGCCGCAGCGCGTCGTTCAGCCCGCCCACCAGCGTCACCACGTCCGCGCCCATCGCCGCGGCGGCCGGGGCCTGCTCCTCGGCGATCTGCCCGATCAGCTTCCCGCGCACGGCGAGGTTCGCGTACCGGAAGCCCGGCTCGCGCGCCGCCAGGCGGGCGGCGAGGAGGTCGGCCCAGCCCCGGTAGGAGCCGTCCGGGAGCAGGTCGGACATCCCTTCGGTGAAGGAGTCCCCGACCGCGACGAAACTGGTGTATGGCGCATTCATCTCCATGGCGGAGCGATGCTACCGCGCGGTACCCCGGCCCCGCAGGGCCGGGGACGGGACCGGCCCGTGCCCCGGAGGTCAGGCCGGGGCGGGCTTGCCGAAGAGCTCGCGCAGGACGTCCTCCATCGTCACCAGCCCCGTCATGGCCCCGTCCGCCCCGAGGACCGCCGCCAGGTGGGTACGGCTGGCCCGCATGGCGGTCAGCACGTCGTCCAGCGGGGTCTCCGCCCGCACCTGGGCGATCGGGCGCAGCTCGGCCACCGGGAAGGGCCGGTCCCGCTCCACCACGTCGAGGGCGTCCTTGACGTGCAGGTAGCCGAGGATCCGCCGCTGTCCGTCGACCACTGGGAAGCGGGAGTAGCCCGACTCCGCCGACAGCCGCTCCAGTCCGGCGGCGGTGATCCCCTGCCGGGCCGTGACCACCCGGTCCATCGGCAGCACCACGTCGGCCACGGGCCGCCGCCCCAGTTCCAGGGCGTCGTGCAGCCGCTCGCTCGCCCGCCCGTCGATCAGCCCGGCGTCGCTGGAGTCCTTGACCATCCGGGCCAGCTCGTCGTCCGAGAAGGTGGCCGCGACCTCGTCCTTCGCGTCCACCCGCAGCAGCCGCAACAGGGCGTTGGCGAAGGCGTTGATCGCGAAGATGACGGGCTTGAGCGCATGGGTCATCGCCACCAGCGGCGGGCCCAGCAGCAGCGCCGTGCGCACCGGCTCCGCCAGCGCCACGTTCTTCGGCACCATCTCGCCGAACAGCATGTGCAGGTAGGTGGCCAGAGCCAGCGCGATCACGAAGGAGATCGCGTGCGTCACCCCGGACGGCACCCCGACGGCGTCGAGCAGCGGGCTCAGCAGGTGCGCGATGGCCGGCTCGGCCACCACGCCCAGCACCAGGGTGCACAGGGTGATGCCCAGCTGGGCGGCCGCCATCAGCGCCGACACGTGCTCCAGGCCCCACACGACCGCGCGGGCGCGCCGGTCGCCCTGCTCGGCGTACGGCTCGATCTGGCTGCGCCGGACCGAGATCAGCGCGAACTCCGCGCCGACGAAGAAGGCGTTGACGACCAGCGTCGCCAGGCCGATCAGCAGCTGGATCGCGGTCATCGGTCCCCCTCCGGGCGCTCGTCGCCGGGCTCCTCGGCCGGTGCGTGCAGCAGCACGCGCGCGGCGCGGCGGCCGCTCGCGTCCACCACGTCCAGCCGCCAGCCGTCCAGCTCCATCCGGTCCCCGACGGCCGGGATCCGGCCCAGTTCGGCGGCTATGAGGCCGGCCAGAGTCTCGTACGGGCCCTCGGGCACCCGCAGTCCGATCCGCCGGAGCTGGTCGGTGCGGGCGGCGCCGTCGGCGGAGTACAGGGCGCGGCCTGACTCGTCCGTGCCGGCCGGCGCCAGGTCGGAGGTCTCGTGCGGGTCGTGCTCGTCGCGCACCTCGCCGACGACCTCCTCCACGATGTCCTCCAGAGTGGCCACGCCGGCCGTGCCGCCGTACTCGTCGATCACCACGGCCATCGTCTGCCTGCCGGACAGCCGGTCCAGCAGCCGGTCCACGGTCAGCGACTCCGGTACGAGGAGGGGCTCGCGCAGCAGCCGCGACACCGGGTGCCGGCGGCGCTCCTCGGCGGGCAGGGCCAGGACGTCCTTGATGTGGACGGTCCCGACGACGGTGTCCAGGCTGCCCCGGTAGACGGGGAACCGGGACAGGCCGGTGGCCCTGGTCGCGTTGGCCACGTCCTCGGCGGTGGTTTGTACGTCGAGGGCCGTGACCTGCACGCGCGGGGTCATCACGTTCTCGGCGGTCAGGTCGGCCAGGTTCAGCGTCCGCACGAACAGCTCCGCCGTGTCCTTCTCCAGCGCGCCCGCCTTGGCGGAGTGCCGGGCCAGGGCCACCAGCTCCTCGGGGCTGCGGGCGGAGGCCAGCTCCTCGGCGGGCTCCATCCCCAGCCGGCGCACCAGGTGGTTCGCGGTGGTGTTGAGGTGGCTGATCAGCGGCCGGAAGGTGCGGCTGAAGACCCGCTGCATGGTCGCCACGCGCTTGGCGACCGCCAGGGGGGAGGAGATGGCCCAGTTCTTGGGGACCAGCTCGCCCACGACCATCAGCACCACGGTCGACAGGACGGTGCCGAGGACCAGGGCGGTGGAGGAGGCGGCCGCGGCGGACAGGCCCATGGCCTGGAAGGGGCCCGTGAGCAGCGCGGCGATGGACGGCTTGGAGATCATGCCGATGACCAGGCCGGTCACGGTGATGCCGAGCTGGGCGCCGGAGAGCTGGAAGGTCAGGCTGCGGACGGCGGCCAGGGCGCTCTCCGCGCCGCGCTCGCCGCGCTCGACGGCCCGTTCGAGCTCGCTGCGCTCGACGGTGGTCAGCGAGAACTCGGCGGCGACGAAGACCCCGCAGGCAAGGCAGAGCAGCAGCGCCACGACGAGCAGGAGCACTTCGGTCATCGGTCGATCACCTCCGTCCCATGATCGGCCAGGGGAGGGGGTGCCGCGCGATGTCGCGCGCGGGAGTGCCGGTGACTGGGAGGCTCGCCCATGGGCGGACGCTCACACCTTTCGGTCGGGAGGGATCGGACGGGTGCCGAGGGGCCCGGGAGGGGCCCTGGCCACATGGTAAAGGAAAGGCAAAGGGAATGGCTCCTCCTTTTGGCCGAGTATGCGCGGATGGTGGGATCACCGCATGGACGATCTTCACCTCGGGCCTGCGGCCGCCGCGGACCTGCCCGCCGTGCTGGACTTCTGGAAGACCGCTGCCAAGGGCACGAGCATCAGCGACGACCTGGCCGGAATCGAGCGGCTGCACACCCGCGACCCGGAGGCCCTGCTGCTCGCCCGGCGCGACGGGGAGCTGGTCGGCACCGTCATCGCGGGGTTCGACGGCTGGCGCTGCCACCTGTACCGGCTCGCGGTCCACCCCGCGCACCGCCGGCAGGGGATCGGCTCCGCGCTGCTGGCCGCGGCCGAGGAGCGGTTCGGGGAGCTCGGCGGCCGGCGCGCCGACGCGATGGTGCTCGACGGGAACGCGCAGGCGCACGGGGCGTGGGACGCGGCCGGCTACCACCCCGAGGAGATCTGGACCCGCTGGGTCAAGCCGCTGAACGGGTGACGGCCCGTCCGGCGCGGTCCGCCGGCCGGGTGGGGCGCCGTCAGTCGTGGGAGCGCCGGGCCGAGCCGATGACGCAGTACGAGGTGGGCAGGGACGGGCCTCGCTCGGGCAGGCGGAAGGAGCGGTGCGAGGTGATCCGGAAGCCGGCCGCCTCGATCGCGGCGAGCGGGTCGCGGGCGGTGTGGCAGCCGCCGAACAGGCGGGGCCAGACCGTCCGGTCGAGCGCCCGCTGCACGGAGGCCATACCGGGGCCGGGGGCGATCCCGTGTTCCAGGAAGCGCAGCTCGGCGCCGGGGCGCAGCACGCGGTGCAGTTCGCCGAGGGCGCGCGGAAGGTTCCGTACGGTGCACAGCACCAGCGAGGCGACGGCGGCGTCGAAGGCCTCGCTCTTGACGGGCAGGGCCTCGGCGACACCGGGTACGAGGTCCACCGGCACCTCGGCGCGCAGCGCGGCGGAGGCCGCGAGGCGGCGCAGGGTGCGCTCCGGTTCCACGGCGACGACCTCGGAGACGGAGCGGGGGTAGTGCGCGAAGTTCAGGCCGTTGCCCGCGCCGATCTCGATGACGCGGCCGGACACCCCGCGCAGGAGCTCCTCGCGCAGGGCTCCGATCCCGGCCCGGGTCTCGGCGGCCGTGCTGGCGCGGGCGTAGAAGCGGGCGAAGCAGGGGTGGTGGACGGAATCGGGGGCTTGTGCGGGCATGGGCGGCCTCCGGGCGCGGATCGGGGGCTGACGGACGGACACACGTGTACCCTCCGGGGCCTGTTCCCCACCCGCCAGACCCGCCAAACCGCCCGGCCCGATCCCCGGGACCGCCCCGCCGACGCTCGGGACCGCCCCGCCGACCCGGGGGCCGCACGTCCCGGTGGTGCGACCGCCCCGCAAGGGCGCGGGACCGCCCCGCCGGGACGTGCGAAGTCCCTGCAGGCCCGCGAGAGCGGCCCCGCCGGGCCCGGGAAGCTCCCGTGCCGGCCGGGCGGAGGAGGGATCGCCTCCGGTGTCCGCCCGCCCCGGGAGGGCGTCAGGCCGGCCAGGCGGTCAGGAAGGCGTCCGCAGACCACGTGCCGCCCAGGGCCGGAGCCAGCCAGGTCGGGGAGGCCGTGCGGAAGGCGGCCGGGGGCAGGGTGCCCGAGCCCTGCGGGACGGCGCCGAGGAGCGGGAGGCCTGAGACCTCGGGGAGGTCGGCCAGGTTGCAGCGGGAGGCCAGGTCGGGGGAGTCCGGCCAGCTGCCCACCACCACGCCGAGCCCCCGCAGCCCGCGCGCGGTCAGGGCCTCCGCCGTCAGGGCCGTGGAGTTGAGGGTGCCGAGCCCCGCCGGGGCCACCACCAGCACCGGTGCCGCCAGCAGCCGTGCCGCGTCGGCCAGGGTGTGGCCCTGCTCGTCGAAGCGGACCAGCAGCCCGCCCGCACCCTCCACCAGCACCAGTTCGTGCGTCCGGGCCAGCTCCGCGGCCGCCTCGGCGATCCGCGACGGAGCGAGGGTCGGCAGCCCGGCGCGCCGCGCGGCGGTGTCCGGGGCCAGCGGCTCGGGGTAGCGGGCCAGCTCCAGCGCCGTCACGGACGGACCGGCCAGGCGTACGGCTTCGGCCGCGTCCCCCGGCTCGTCCGGCCCCACGCCGGTCTGCGCCGGCTTGAGCACCGCCACCGAACGCCCGGCCGCCACCGCGGCCGCCGCGATGGCCGACGTGACCACCGTCTTGCCGATTTCCGTGCCCGTTCCGGACACGACGATCACGGACATCTCAGCCCTCCCGGGCCGCGGCGACGGCCGCGCGGCAGATACGGGCGACATCCGCGTCGCCGGTGACGAATGGCGGCATGGTGTAGATCAGGTCGCGGAACGGGCGCAGCCACACGCCCTCCCGCACCGCGGCCCGGGTGGCGGCCCACACGTCGACCGGGTGGTCGAGCTGGATCACGCCGATCGCGCCCAGCACCCGTACGTCCTCGACCCCCGGCTGCCCGGAGGCCTCCGCGAGCCCTTCGCGCAGGCCCGCCTCGATCCGCTTGACCTCGCCCGCCCAGTCCTGGCCGAGGAGCAGGTCGACGGAGGCCAGGGCCACGGCCGTGGCGAGGGGGTTGCCCATGAAGGTCGGCCCGTGCGCCAGCACCGGCACCTCGCCCCGCGAGATCCCGTCGGCGACCTTCCCGGTGCACAGGGTGGCGGCGAGCGTGAGGTAGCCGCCCGTCAGGGACTTGCCGAGGCACATCACGTCCGGGGTGATCCCCGCGTGGCCGGCCGCGAAGAGCGCGCCGGTCCGGCCGAAGCCGGTCGCGATCTCGTCGAGCACCAGCAGCACCCCGTACTCGTCGCACAGCTCGCGCAGCACCCGCAGGTAGCCCGGATTGTGGAAGCGCATGCCGCCCGCGCCCTGCACCACCGGCTCCACGATCACCGCGGCCAGCTCGTCCGCGTGCGCGGCGACCAGGGAGCGCAGGTGGTCGGCGTACGCCGGGTCCACGGGGGAGTCGAAGTCCCCGGGCGGGGCGTCCGCGAAGACCTGCTGGGGCAGGTGGCCCTGCCACAGCTCGTGCATGCCGCCCTCGGGATCGCAGACGGCCATCGGCTGCCACGTGTCGCCGTGGTAGCCGCCGCGCCAGGTCATCAGCCGGGTCTTGCCCGTCCGCCCCAGCGAACGCCAGTACTGCAGGCACATCTTGACGGCGACCTCGACGGACACCGAACCGGAGTCCGCGAGGAAGACGTGCTCCAGCCCGGGCGGGGTGATCTCCACCAGCCGGGCGGCCAGCCGCACGGCGGGCTCGTGCGTGAGCCCGCCGAACATCACGTGCGACATCCGGCCCAGCTGGGCGGTGGCCGCCTCGTTCAGCGCCGGGTGGTTGTAGCCGTGGATGGCCGACCACCAGGAGGACATCCCGTCGACGAGCTCCTCCCGCCCCTGCGCCGGGGCGGCGAGCCGCAGCCGGACGCCCGAGGCGGAGGAGACCACGAGGGCCTCCTGCCGCCCGGGCATCGGACCGTACGGGTGCCAGACGTGCTGCCGGTCCAGGGCCAGCAGGCCGGCCGTGGACGAGGCGGCGTCGAGCGGGTCGTGCAGGGGGTACGGGTCACGCATTGGGGGCGAGATCCGTCCCCGCGCCGCGCCGGCGCACCGCCACCAGGTCCGGACGCACCTCGCCGGGCTCCGCCTGGGCCGGAGCGGCCTGCGCGGGGGCCTCCTGCGCGGGAGCGTGACCGGAGCACCCGCCGCAGGCCGAACCGCAGCCGGGGGCCTCGGCGTCCGCCGCCGGACCGCAGCCGCCGGAGCCCGCCGCCGAGCCGCAGACACCGCCGGCGTGGGCCGCGGCCGCCGCCTCGGCGGCGTCGGCGCGGTGCGCGGGCAGGGTGGTGGTGCCGGCGCCCTCCACCTCGAAGCCGGCGTCCGCGATCATGTCGAGGTCGGCCTGGCCGGCCTGGCCCTCACTGGTGAGGTAGTCGCCGAGGAAGATGGAGTTGGCGATGTGCAGGGCGAGCGGCTGCATCGAGCGCAGGTGCACCTCGCGGCCGCCGGCGATGCGGACCTCCACGTCGGGGCAGACGAACCGGACCATCGCCAGGATCCGCAGGCAGCGCTGCGGGGTGAGGTTCCACTCCTTGGCCAGCGGGGTGCCCTCGAAGGGGATCAGGAAGTTGACCGGCACGGAGTCGGAGTCCAGCTCGCGCAGCGAGAAGACGACGTCGACCAGGTCCTCGTCGCTCTCGCCCATGCCGGCGATCAGACCGGAGCAGGCCGACAGACCCGCCGCGTGCGCCTTCTGCACGGTGTCCACGCGGTCCGCGTAGGTGTGCGTCTTGGTGATCTGCCCGTACGTGGCCTCGGAGGTGTTGAGGTTGTGGTTGTAGGCATCCGCACCCGCGTCGCGCAGCTTCTCGGCCTGGCCGTCGGAGAGCAGACCCAGGCAGGCGCACACCTCCACGCCCTCGTTCTGCTCCTTGATCGCGGCGATCGTCTCGCCGACGCGGGCCACGTCGCGGTCCGTCGGACCGCGGCCGCTCGCCACGAGACAGACGCGCTTGGCGCCGCCGGCGACGCCGGCCGCCGCGGCCCGGGAGGCCTCGTCCGGCTTCAGCCACGTGTACTTGAGGATCTCGGCCTTCGACCCCAGGCGCTGGGAGCAGTACGAGCAGTCCTCGGGGCAGAGCCCCGACTTCAGGTTGACCAGGTAGTTCAGCTTGACGCGACGCCCGAACCACTGGCGGCGCACCTTGCCGGCCGCGGCCACCACGTCGAGCAGTTCGTCGTCGGAGGTCGCCAGTACGGCGAGCGCCTCTTCACGGGTCGGCAGCTCGCGCCGCAGCCCCTTGTCCACCAGGGTGTTCAGCAGGTCCATGCGCCCGATCCTGTCCCACGCGACCACTCCCGGCCAAGGAGAGATCGGACAACATGGCCGGAAGGGAGTGTGTGGATCGCCACACCGGCCCCTCGGGTCACGTCCGGATAGGGTCGAGCAGATCTGTCGACTGCCGACAAAACGCGAGACACATCGTGAGACGCGACGCGAGGACGCCGATGACCCAGCCCAGCCCGGAACCCGAGGACGTCTTCGCCTGGATCGACGGCGCGGAGCGGCGGCGCGAGGAGGCGGGACTGGTGCGGACGCTGCGCCCGCGCCCCGCCGGATCGCCCCTCCTGGACCTCGCGAGCAACGACTACCTCGGCCTCTCCCGGCACCCCGAGACCGTCCGCGGTGCCTGTGCGGCGGCCGAGCGGTGGGGTGCGGGGGCCACCGGTTCGCGCCTGGTCACGGGAACGACCGAGCTGCACACCGAACTGGAGCGGGAACTGGCCGCTTTCGCCGGTTTCGAGGCGGCCTTGGTGTTCTCGTCCGGATATGCCGCCAATCTCGCCGCGGTGACCGCGCTGAGCGGCCGGGGCGCGCGGGTCGTCTCCGACGCCGGGAACCACGCCTCGATCGTCGACGGCTGCCGGCTCTCGCGCGCGGAGGTCGAGGTGACCCCGCACGGCGACGTGGAGCAGGTCCGCAAGGCCCTCGCCGGGCACGCGGGCCGCGCCCTGCTGGTGACCGACTCGGTGTTCTCGGTCGACGGGGACGCCGCTCCGCTCGCCGCGTACGCCGCCGCCTGCCGGGAGGCGGGCGCCGCCCTGGTCGTGGACGACGCGCACGGGCTCGGGGTGCTGGGCGAGGGCGGCCGGGGCGCCCTGCGCGCCGCCGGGCTCGCCGGGGCGCCGGGGGTGGTCGCGACGATGACCCTCTCGAAGTCGCTGGGCAGCCAGGGCGGAGCGGTCCTGGGTCCGGCCAAGGTGATCCGGCACCTGGTCAACACCGCCCGCGCGTTCATCTTCGACACCGGGCTCGCTCCGTCCGCCGCGGGCGCGGCGCTGGCGGGCCTGCGGCTGCTGGAGCGGGAGCCGCAGCGCGCGGCCCGGGTCCGGGAGGTGGCCGCCGAACTGTACGGGGGGCTCACCGGGGGGGGGGGGGGGGGGGGGGGGGGGGGGGGGGGGGGGGGGGGGGGGGGGGGGGGGGGGGGGGGGGGGGGGGGG
>NZ_JBBDHD010000135.1:0-17347 GCF_044129415.1 Streptomyces racemochromogenes | reverse complement strand
TTTAAAACAGCCCGCCCCGGGGGCCCCGCCACCCGCGGTTTTGGCGGGCCCCCCCCCCCGGGGGGCACACGGAGGGGCCCGCGACGCGGACGTCGCGGGCCCTTCCGTGTGTGCGCGGCAGGCGTCAGCCTTCGCCGCGGCGCAGGCTCGGCTTCAGGTCCTTGAAGCGGGCCAGCAGGCCGTTGACGAACGCCGGCGAGTCGTCCGTGGAGAACTCCTTCGCCAGCTGCACCGCCTCGTCGATCGCCACGGCGTCGGGGGTCTCGTCGACCCAGATCAGCTCGTAGGCGCCCAGCCGCAGGATGTTCCGGTCGGCGACCGGCATTCGGTCGAGCTCCCAGTCCACGGCGTAGGTGACGATCAGGTCGTCGATGCGGTTCACCTTCTCGGCGTACCCCTCGACGAGGTCCATCGTGAAGGCGTTGACCGGCGGCTGCCGGACGTCCGCGTTCGCGTGGCGGATCCAGTCCGCGAGGACCTCGCGCACGGGAACGCCGCGCTGGTCGGCCTCGAAGAGGATCTGGAAGGCGCGCTTGCGCGCGTTGCTCCGGGCAGCCACGGTTAGCTGTTCACCCGGCCGAGGTAGGCGCTGGTGCGGGTGTCGACCTTGATCTTCTCGCCGGTGGTGACGAAGAGCGGGACCTGGATCTCGTGGCCGGTCTCCAGCTTGGCGGGCTTGGTGCCGCCGGTGGAGCGGTCGCCCTGGACGCCCGGGTCGGTGTGCTCGATGGTCAGCTCGACGGCGGCCGGGAGCTCGACGTAGAGCACCTCGCCCTCGTGCTGCGCGACAGAGGCGGTGAAGCCCTCGATGAGGAAGTTGGCGGCGTCGCCGACGGCCTTGCGGTCGACCATCAGCTGGTCGTAGGTCTGCATGTCCATGAAGACGAAGTAGTCGCCGTCCATGTACGAGAACTGCATGTCACGGCGGTCGATCGTGGCGGTGTCGACCTTCGTGCCGGCGTTGAAGGTCTTGTCGACGACCTTGCCGGAGAGCACGTGCTTGAGCTTGGTGCGCACGAAGGCCGGGCCCTTGCCGGGCTTGACGTGCTGGAACTCGACGACGGACCAGAGCTGGTCACCGTCGAGCTTGAGCACCATGCCGTTCTTGAGGTCGTTCGTGGAAGCCACGGTTGCGGAATCTCCTGCACTGGAAGACCGGGGAGGCGCACACGGCCCGCACAGCGGACTACAGTGCGAGCAGCTCCTTGGTCGTAATGGTGAGTAGCTCGGGACCGCCGTCCGCCTCGGGGCGCACGACGAGCGTGTCATCGATCCGGACACCTCCCCGGCCGGGGAGGTGAACCCCCGGTTCGACGGTGACCGGCACGCAAGCGTCCAGTTTACCCATTGCCGTAGGTGCAAGCTGCGGGTCCTCGTCGATTTCGAGGCCGACCCCGTGTCCCATGCACCCGGCGAGGGCCTCGCCGTGCCCCGCCGAGTCCAGGACGGACCGGGCCGCGTGGTCCACGTCGCGGTACGCCGCCCCCGGCACCAGCGCCTCCCGGCCGGCCCGCTGGGCGGCGAAGACGAGGTCGTACAGCTCGATCTGCCAGTCGGCGGGAGTGGTGCCGATCACGAAGGTGCGGCCGATCTCGCAGCGGTAGCCCCGGTAGTTGGCGCCGAGGCAGACGGACAGGAAGTCGCCCTCCTCCACCCGCCGGTCCGAGGGCCGGTGCCGGGAGCGGCCGGAGTGCGGTCCGGTGCCGACGGAGGTCGGGAAGGCCGGGCCGTCCGCTCCGTGGTCGACGAGCCTGCGCTCCAGCTCCAGGGCCAGATGGCGTTCGGTGCGCCCGACCAGGATGGACTCCAGCAGCTCGCCGAGGGCCTGGTCGGCGATCTCGGCGGCGATGCGCAGGCAGGCGATCTCCTCTTCGTCCTTGACCAGCCGCTGCTGCTCCACGGCGGTGCCCAGGTCGGCCAGCCGCAACCGGGGCGCGACGGAGCTCACGGCGCGGTGCCGGGCGACGGTGAGGTGGTGCTCCTCGACGGCGAGGAAGTCCGCCCGCGCGGCGGCTGCCCGGTCCGCCGCGGCCACGGCCGGATCGGCCCCGGGGCCGCTCAGCAGGCTGACCTTCAGCCGCTCGTCCAGCCGGCCCTCGTCGGCCTCGCCGGTGGGGGCGCCGGCGCAGAACAGTTCGTCGTCGGCGGGCCCGACCAGCAGGACGGCGCCCAGCGGGGACGCCCCGGCGAGGTAGCGGACGTTCGCCGGACGCGTGATCAGAGCGGCGGAGTTGCCCGCGGCGCCGCAGCGCTCGCGGAGCAGGCCCCTGCGGGCCGCGTACACGTCGGACATGTCTTCGAGCCTACGAGCGCCCCGCGCATCCGGCCTGGCGAGCGCGTCCGGACGGGCCCTCCCCCGGGCCCCCCTCCCCGCTACCAGCGCGGCGGGCTCGCCAGCGCCCGGGCGAGGGCGTCGTCCAGGGCGCGCGCGGTGCCTTCCACGTCGAGGTGGGAGTTGTCGATGATCGGCAGGCCGGAGCCGTACCAGCCGGCCATCCGGCCGTGGATGCGGGCGACTTCCTCGTCGGACAGGCGCCGGTTGCCGGAGCGGGCGGCGTTGCGGTCCAGGACGATCTCCAGGCCGGGGAGCAGGACGACCGGGAGGAGGGCGGGCCCCACGTGGCGCTTCCAGCCACCGAGCCCGACGACGGGCCGGTCGGGGAAGACGGCGTCGTCGAGGATGCAGGAGATGCCGTTCGCCAGGAAGTTGCGGGCGGCGAAGCCGCAGGTGCGGCGGGCGAGGCGGTACTGGGCCTCGGAGTGGTCGTTCCATCCGGCCTGCGGGTCCGCGAAGCCCGAGCGGACCCATTCGCGGACGTCGTCGAGGCTGATGTGCGCGGTCGGCACCGGGCGGGTCTGCGCCCAGTGCCGGGCCACGGTGGTCTTGCCGGCACCCGCCGGGCCGATGAGCAGGACGGCGAGCACGGCGCCGCCCGTCCCCCCGGCGGGAGGAGCGGGCGGGGCGGGAACGGCGGGGGGCAGCGGAATGTGCCCGGTCCCCTCGGGCACCGGGGGCCCCTGCCAGCCCTGCGCAGGGGGTATCGGCGGTGGCGGGGGCGCCGCCGGGTGCTGTCCCGGCGGACCCCAGCCCCCCACTCCGTGCTGCATCCTCGCCACTCCGTCTCGTTCAGGCGACTGATGCGAGAACGTTATCTCAGCCCGTGACCTCTTCGGCCAGCGCGCGCAGCGCCAGCCGGTAGGAGCCCAGGCCGAAGCCCGCGACGGTGCCGGTGGCCACGGCCGCGATGACCGAGGTGTGCCGGAACTCCTCCCGGGCGTACGGGTTGGAGATGTGCACCTCGATCAGCGGGGCGGTGCGCTGCGCGGCCGCGTCCCGCATGGCGTACGAGTAGTGCGTGAAGGCGCCCGGGTTGATCACGACCGGGATCTTCCCGTCCGCCGCCTCGTGCAGCCAGCGCACGAGCTCGCCCTCGTCGTTGGTCTCGCGGACCTCGACGTCGAAGCCGAGTTCGGCGCCCAGGGTGCGGCAGCTCTCGACCAGGCCGGCGTACGAGGTGGCCCCGTAGACGTCGGGCTCGCGGGAGCCGAGCCGGCCCAGGTTCGGGCCGTTCAGCACCAGGACGGGGCGGCTCACGCCGACACCTCGCCGTACGCGGCGATCAGGTGGGCCGGGTCGGGGCCCTCCAGGACGGTCGGCTTGGCGAGCCCGTCGAGCACGACGAAGCGCAGCAGGCTGCCGCGGGACTTCTTGTCGACCTGCATGGTCTGGAGCAGCTTGGGCCACTGGTCGCCGCGGTAGGTCAACGGCAGGCCGACGGAGGCGAGGACCTCACGGTGCCGGTCGGCCGTGGCGTCGTCCAGCCGGCCGGCGAGGCGGCCGAGCTCGGCGGCGAAGACCATGCCGACGGAGACCGCCGCGCCGTGGCGCCACTTGTAGCGCTCGTTCTTCTCGATGGCGTGCGCGAGGGTGTGGCCGTAGTTGAGGACCTCCCGCAGGCCCGACTCCTTGAGGTCGCCGGAGACCACCTCGGCCTTGACGCGGATGGAGCGGACGATCAGCTCGGCGGTGTGCGGGCCGTCGGGGGTGCGCGCGCCCTGCGGGTCCGCCTCGATCAGGTCGAGGATCACCGGGTCGGCGATGAAGCCGGCCTTGATGACCTCGGCGAGGCCGCTGACGTAGTCGTGGACGGGCAGCGACTCCAGCGCCGCGAGGTCGCAGAGCACGCCGGCCGGCGGGTGGAAGGCGCCGACGAGGTTCTTGCCCTCGGCGGTGTTGATGCCGGTCTTGCCGCCGACGGCCGCGTCCACCATCGCGAGGACGGTGGTGGGGACCGCGATCCAGCGCACCCCGCGCAGCCAGCTGGCGGCGACGAAGCCCGCCAGGTCGGTGGTGGCGCCGCCGCCCACGCCGACGATCACGTCGGTGCGGGTGAAGTTGGACTGGCCGAGCGCCTTCCAGCAGTAGGCCGCCACCTCGACGGTCTTGGCCTCCTCCGCGTTGGGCACCTGGATGGCGATGGCCTCGTAGCCCTGCTCGGCCAGGTCCGCGCGCAGCGCCTCGCCGGTCTCGGCGAGGGCCTCGGGGTGGATCACGGCGACCCGCTGGGCGCGGGTGCCGATGAGGCCGCCCAGCTCGCCGAGCAGCTGCCGGCCGACCAGCACGTCGTACGCCTCGTACCCGGCGCTGGCGCCGACCTGGATGCGCGTCACCTGGTCTGTCATACGTCCTTCAACTCCAGTGCGTCGAGGACCGCCTGGGCGACCTCTTCGGGGGTGCGCTCGTCCGTGGCCACCACGACGCGCGCGACTTCGGTGTACAGGTGCCGCCGGGCCTCCATCAGCTCGCGCCACTGCCGGCGCGGGTTGACGGCCAGCAGCGGGCGGGCCGCGCCGAGGCCGACGCGGCGCACGGCCTCCTCGACGTCCATCGACAGGTAGGCGACGGGCAGCCCGGCCAGCAGGGCCCGGGTGTCCGCGTCGAGGACGGCGCCGCCGCCGAGGGCGAGGACCCCCGTGTGCCCGGCGACGGCGGCGGCGACCGCCTGCCGCTCCAGCTCACGGAAGTAGGGCTCGCCCTCGTCGACGAAGATGTCGGAGATCTCGCGGCCCTGGGCCGCGACGATGTCGGCGTCCGTGTCCCGGTAGGAGACGCCGAGCCGCTCGGCGAGCAGCGCTCCCACCGTGGACTTGCCGCACCCCATGGGGCCGACGAGGACGACGAGCGGTCCGCCGGTCACCGGATCTGCAGGTTGTCGAGGTAGGACCGCACGTTGCGGCGGGTCTCGGCGACGGAGTCGCCGCCGAACTTCTCGACGACCGCGTCGGCCAGGACGAGCGCGACCATGGCCTCGGCGACGATGCCGGCGGCGGGCACGGCGCAGACGTCGGAGCGCTGGTGGTGCGCGGCGGCGGCCTCGCCGGTGGCCACGTCGATGGTGGCGAGGGCGCGCGGCACGGTCGCGATGGGCTTCATCGCGGCGCGGACGCGCAGCAGCTCACCGGTGGTCAGGCCGCCCTCGGTACCGCCGGAGCGGCCGGAGGTGCGCTTGATGCCCTCGGGAGTGGAGACGATCTCGTCGTGCGCCTGGGAGCCGGGCACGCGGGCCAGCTCGAAGCCGTCGCCGACCTCGACGCCCTTGATGGCCTGGATGCCCATGAGCGCCGCGGCGAGGCGGGCGTCGAGGCGGCGGTCCCAGTGGACGTGGGAGCCGAGGCCGACGGGCACGCCGTAGGCGAGGACCTCGACGACGCCGCCGAGGGTGTCGCCGTCCTTGTGGGCCTGGTCGATCTCCGCGACCATCGCCTTCGACGCGTCGGCGTCGAGGCAGCGCACCGGGTCGGCGTCGAGCTTCTCGACGTCGGCGGGGGTCGGGTACACGCCGTAGGGGGCCTTGGCCGAGGCCAGTTCCACCACGTGCGAGACGATCTCGATGCCGGCGGCCTCCTTCAGGAAGGACCGGGCGACGGCGCCGAGGGCCACGCGGGCGGCCGTCTCGCGGGCGCTGGCGCGCTCCAGGATCGGGCGGGCCTCGTCGAAGCCGTACTTCTGCATGCCGGCGAGGTCGGCGTGGCCGGGCCGCGGACGGGTGAGCGGCGCGTTGCGGCCGGTCTCCTTCAGCAGCGCGGGGTCGACCGGGTCGGCCGACATGACCGTCTCCCACTTGGGCCATTCGGTGTTGCCGACCATGACGGCCACCGGGGAGCCCAGCGACAGGCCGTGGCGGACGCCGCCGAGGAAGGTGACCTCGTCCTGCTCGAACTTCATCCGGGCACCGCGTCCATAGCCGAGCCGGCGCCGGGCCAGGTGGTCGGCCACCAGCTCGGTGGTCACCGGGACGCCGGCGGGAAGGCCCTCCAGCGTCGCCACCAGGGCCGGTCCGTGCGACTCTCCTGCGGTCAGCCAACGCAACCTGCTCAACGATGCTCCTCATGCTCGCGTCCGGCACTGCCACGGCGGGTCCGGTGCGCGGGACCGGTACCGCCGGTACCCGAATCCTCCCACGTCCCGGGGGGTCCCCCGTGATCCGGTCCAGCTATCGGACGGCCGTCCCACGCCGGCGCCACCACCGGCGGCCCTCCAGGACGAGGACGACGGCCACGAGCCCGCCGATGATCCACTTCGCCCAGGCGGGCAGGCCGCCGAGCAGGGCCCGGACGAAGACCAGGACGGCGTACCCCGCGTCCCACTTCGACGCCAGTATCTGACCGGCCATGTTCGTACCCATAAGCCCCCCTTGTCCCGGAAATCCCCGGGGGGAAGCCTAACGCGCGGTCAGCGCCCGCTCCCCCGCGGCCCGCATGGCCGCCAGCGGGGCCGGGGTGCGGCCGGTCATCCGCTCGACCTGGAGCACGGCCTGGTGCACGAGCAGGTCGAGGCCTCCGAGCAGGGTGCCGCCGCGTCCGGACCAGGCGGCGGCCAGCGCGGTGGGCCAGGGGTCGTACAGGACGTCGAAGAGGGCGCCCGGGTCCCCGGGGACGGCGGCGGCCAGTTCGTCGGTGGCCCCCGCCGGGGTGGTGGCGATCACCAGCGGGGCACGGAGGGCGTCGGCGGCCCGCGACCAGTCGGCCGTGCGGACGTCCGCGCCGAGCCGCTCGCCCCAGCGGCGCATCTCGTCGGCGCGGGCCTCCGAGCGGACGTATGCGGTGATCTCGCCGGTGCAGACCCGTGCCAAGGCCGCCAGCGCCGAGGAGGCGGTGGCCCCTGCCCCGAGCACCGCGGCGGCGGGCACCTTGTCGACGCCGCGCTCGTGCAGGGCGGCGACGATCCCGGGGATGTCGGTGTTGTCGCCGACGCGGCGGCCGTCCTCGGTGAGGACCAGGGTGTTGACCGCCTCGACAGCGGCGGCGGTGTCGCTTATCTCGTCCAGCAACGGGATGACCGCCCGCTTGAGCGGCATCGTCAGGGAGAAGCCGGCCCACTCGGGGCCCAGGCCCGCCACGAACCCGGGGAGCGCGGCCTCGTCGATCTCGAACCGGTCGTAGGTCCAGTCGTCGAGGCCGAGCTCCCGGTAGGCCGCCCGGTGCAGTACCGGTGAGAGGGAGTGCTCGATGGGAGAACCCAGCACCGCGGCCCGTGTCCGTGACATGTCCTGCTACCCGCCGTTCTTCTTCTGCGCCTGGCGCTCCTGGAACTCCGCGACGAGCTTCAGGTGCTCGTCGTAGGTCTTGGTGAAGGTCGTCTTGTTGCCGTCGACCGACACGAAGAACATCCAGCCGCCGTGATCGGGGTTGAGCGTAGCGGTCAGCGCGTCCAGGCCGGGGTTGTCGATCGGGCCGGGCGGGAGGCCCTTGACGAAGTGGGTGTTGTACGGGTGGTCGAAGGCCTGGGCTTCCTTCAGGTTGAAGTTGATCTCGCTCTGGCCCTTGACGTAGTTGTACGTCGAGTCGAACTGCAGCTTCTGGTTCGTGACGTCGTTGGTCTTCTTGAGGCGGTTGTAGACCACCTCCGCCATCTTGCGGAAGTCGTCGTGGTTCTTGCCCTCGGCGTTGACGAGGCTCGCGACGGTGATGACCTGGAGCGGGTTCTCCAGGTTGAGCTCCTTGGCCTTGGCCTCGACGCCCAGCTCCGCGTACTTGTCGGAGGCGTTCTTGACCATCTGCTTGAGCAGGGACTCGGGGGTGCTGTCCTTCTTGAGGTCGTACCGCATCGGGTACAGGAAGCCTTCGAGCGGGTCCATGACCTTCGGGTTGCTCGCGGCCCAGGCCGGCAGCCCCAGGTTCTTGGACTCGCGCTGGGCGATCTCGCGGGTGGTGCCGTCCGGCTTGCCGAGCTTCTTGTCGATCGCCTTGTAGACGTCGGAGTTGCGCATGCCCTCGGGGACGGTGATGACGGCGAGCTTGCTCGGGTCGATCATCAGGGCGACCGCGGCCGTGCCCGACATCTTCTTCTTCAGCGGGTAGATGCCCGGCTGGATCGACTTGCCCTTGGGGTTGGCGTTCGCGGCGTCCACGAAGGCCTGGGCGCTGGCGACCACGCCGGCTTCCTTGAGGATGCGGCCCATCTGCCCGAGACCCGCGTTCTTGGGGATCTCGACGTCGACGGTCTCGTCCGTGCCCTCGCCCGCGAAGTCCTCGGTCGCGCCGAAGCGGTCCTTCAGGTAGCCGTAGCCGTAGTAGCCGCCACCGCCGACGACGGCGACGACGACCACGGCGGCGACCAGGCAGGCCGTCCCGCTGCGCTTCTTCTGCTTCTTCTTGCCCGCCTTGCCGCCCTTGCCGCGGCCCGCCCGGCGGCCGCCGGCCACCGGCTCCTCACCGTCGTCGTCCGCGCCGCCGCCCGCGGGCGGGAGGGACTCCTCCTCCGGCTCCTCCTCGGCCGGCTCCGGCTCCAGGTGACGCAGGTTCGGGGGCTGCGGCGGCGGGTAGGCCTCCGACGTCGCGTACAGGTCGGGAGCCTCGCCGGGGTAGGCCCCGGCGGACTGCTGGGCGTACGGGTCGGCGCCCGCGTAGGGGTCGGTCTGGACGGCGGCCATGTACTGCTGTTCGTGGCCCCCGTCCCAGGCCTGGCCCTGGCCCTGGCCCTCGTACAGCGGCTGCTGCTGGAGCTGCTGCGGCGCGGTGGCCTGGGCGTGCTGCGCCGCGTACGCCTGCTGCTCGGCGTACTGCGGCTGCTGCGGGTACTGCGCCGGGTATTCCTGCTGGTACTGGGCCTGCTGGTACTGCAGGTCCGGGTGCTGCGGCTCCAGGGGGTGCTGGTACTGCTGCTGCGGGTCACCGCCGTAGGGAACCTGCCCCTGCTGCGTCTGGTGCGCGGTCCACCCCTGGTCCCCGTAGAGGGGGTCCTGGGGGTTCCACGGTTCGGAGCCGTGGCCCCGGCCATAGTCAGTCATCGGTCCCCTAGAGCCGCGAGACGTGGTCCGCGGCTCATGTCGGCCGCGGCACCCGGTTCCGCCTCTTGAGTGGTGGGCGACGGCTGTTCGAATGCCGTCTCATCGCGCGGAACGTTACCGTATCGCGATCAGACAACCACTTCGACGCACTCACCAGGCGGATTACCTGATACCCGTTCGGTCTCAAGAGCGTTCTGGAGGATGACCACAGCGGCGGCCTGGTCGATGACCGACCTGCCCTTCTTCGCGTTCCGGCCGGAGGCGCGCAGGCCCTGCGCGGCGGTGACCGTGGTCATCCGCTCGTCCACCAGGCGGACCGTCACCGGCTTGATCCCCTTGGCGAGTTCGTTCGCGAAGGCGCGCACCTTGGCCGCGGCCGGCCCCTCCCGCCCGCTGAGCGAGCGGGGGAGGCCGACGACGACTTCGAGGGGCTCGTACTCCTCGACGAGCTGCCGCAGCCGCCGGTGGGCGGCCGGGACGTCCCGGCCCGGGACGGTCTCCACCGGCGTGGCCAGCACCCCGTCGGGGTCGCACGAGGCGACCCCGATCCGGGCGTCTCCGACATCGATGGCCAGGCGGCGGCCGCGGCGCAGGCTCATCGTCAGGCCGTCTCGACGACGAGGCGTTCGACCGCGGCGATGGCCTCGGGCACGGCGCCCGGGTTCTGGCCGCCGCCCTGGGCCACGTCCGGCTTGCCGCCACCGCCGCCGCCGAGGGTCTTGGCGGCGGTGCGGACCAGGTCGCCGGCCTTGAGGCCGCGCTCGCGGGCGGCGTCGTTGGTGGCGACGACGGTCAGCGGGCGGTCGTTCGCCACGGTGAACAGTGCGACGACGGCCGGACGGTCGCCGGGGATGCGACCGCGGACGTCCAGGACCAGCTTGCGCAGGTCGTCGGCGCCCGTGCCGTCCGGCACCTGGCCGACGACGAGGGCGACGCCGCGGATGTCCTGGGCGCCGGCGGCGAGGCCGGCGGCGGCCTGGAGGACCTTCTCCGCGCGGAACTTCTCGATCTCCTTCTCGGCGTCCTTCAGCTTGCCGAGCATGGAGGCGATCTTCTCCGGCAGCTCCTCCGGACGGCCCTTGACCAGCTCCTGGAGCTGGGCGACGACCGTGTGCTCCTTGGCGAGGAAGTTGTACGCGTCCACGCCGACGAGGGCCTCGACGCGGCGCACGCCGGAGCCGATGGAGGACTCGCCGAGCAGCTTCACCAGACCCAGCTGGGCGGTGTTGCCGACGTGGGTGCCGCCGCACAGCTCCTTGGAGAAGTCGCCGATGGTCACGACGCGGACCCGCTCGCCGTACTTCTCGCCGAACTCGGCGATGGCGCCCTGCTTCTTCGCCTCGTCGATGCTCATGATCTCGGCGGTGACGTCGAGCTCGCGGGAGAGCACGTCGTTGATCTTCTGCTCCACGTCGGTGAGCACCGTGCCGGGGACGGCGTTCGGCGAGCCGAAGTCGAAGCGGAAGCGGCCGGGGCTGTTCTCGGAGCCGGCCTGGGCGGCCGTCGGGCCGAGGGCGTCGCGCAGCGCCTGGTGGGTCAGGTGGGTGGCCGAGTGGGCGCGGGCGATGGCGCGGCGGCGCTTGACGTCGATCGCGGCGTACGCGGAGGCCCCGACCGTGACCTCGCCGACCTGGACGGACCCCTTGTGGACGGAGACGCCCGGGACAGGCTGCTGCACGTCGCGGACCTCGATGACGGCACCGGTGTCGAGCTTGATGCGGCCCTGGTCGGCGAGCTGGCCGCCGCCCTCGGCGTAGAAGGGGGTGCGGTCGAGGACGACCTCGACCTCGTCGCCCTCGGAGGCGGCGGGCGCGGAGACGCCGTTGACCAGGAGGCCGACGATGGTGGCCTCGCCCTGGTTGGTGGCGTAGCCGGTGAACTCGGTGGCGCCGGAGCCGTCGGCGATCTCGCGGTAGGCGGAGACGTCGGCGTGGCCGGTCTTCTTGGCCTTGGCGTCGGCCTTGGCGCGGTCGCGCTGCTCCTGCATCAGGCGGCGGAAGCCGGCCTCGTCCACGGAGAGGCCCTGTTCGGCGGCCATCTCCAGGGTGAGGTCGATCGGGAAGCCCCAGGTGTCGTGGAGCAGGAACGCCTTGTCGCCGGAGAGGACCGTGCCGCCGGCGGCCTTGGTCTCGGTCACGGCGGTGTCGAGGATGTTGGTGCCGCCCTTGATGGCCTTGAGGAAGGCGGCTTCCTCGGCGATGGCGACGGTCTCGATGCGCTTGCGGTCGGTGACGAGCTCCGGGTACTGCTGCCCCATCGTCTCGATGACCACGTCGATCAGGTCCCGGACGACCGGGCCCGTGGCGCCCATGAGGCGCATGTTGCGGATGGCGCGGCGCATGATGCGGCGCAGCACGTAGCCGCGACCCTCGTTGCCGGGGGTGACGCCGTCGCCGATGAGCATAGTGGAGGTGCGGATGTGGTCGGCGACCACACGCAGGGAGACGTCCGAGTGCTCGGCGGCGCCGTAGGCGACCCCGGTCAGCTCGGTGGCCTTGTCCATGACCACGCGCAGGGTGTCGGTCTCGTACATGTTCCGCACGCCCTGCAGGATCATCGCGAGGCGTTCGAGGCCGAGGCCGGTGTCGATGTTCTTCGACGGGAGGTCGCCGAGGATCGGGAAGTCCTCCTTGCCGTCGCCGGCGCCCCGCTCGTACTGCATGAAGACGAGGTTCCAGATCTCCACGTACCGCTCGTCGTTGACGGCCGGGCCGCCCTCGACGCCGAACTCGGGGCCGCGGTCGTAGTTGATCTCGGAACAGGGGCCGCAGGGGCCCGGGACGCCCATGGACCAGAAGTTGTCCTTCTTGCCCAGGCGCTGGATGCGCTCGGCCGGGACGCCGATCTTGTCCCGCCAGATGGCCTCGGCCTCGTCGTCGTCGAGGTAGACCGTGATCCAGAGCTTCTCAGGCTCCAGGCCGTAGCCGCCGTCCGCCACGGAGCTGGTCAGCAGCTCCCAGGCGTACTTGATGGCGCCTTCCTTGAAGTAGTCGCCGAAGGAGAAGTTGCCGCACATCTGGAAGAACGTGCCGTGGCGGGTGGTCTTGCCGACCTCTTCGATGTCCGGGGTGCGGACGCACTTCTGCACGCTGGTGAGCGTGGGCGCCGGGGGCTTGGTCTCGCCCAGGAAGTAGGGCTTGAACGGGACCATGCCGGCGGGGACCAGCAGCAGAGTCGGGTCGTCCGCGATGAGCGACGCCGAAGGGACAACGGTGTGACCGCGCTCCTCGAAGAAGCTCAGCCAGCGGCGGCGGATTTCAGCCGACTCCATCAGTGGTCCTCATTCCGGTTGTACGTAACCGCCGAGTGGTTCGGTCGGTGGATGGTCGTGTCGTGTCCGATGGCCCGCAGCCGCCGCGGCCCGGGGAGGGCGGTGACGTTGTCGGGCCGGTCGGGGTCCTGGGTCAGGCCCAGTGCGTCGTTCAGCTCGTCCTCGCGCTGCGTCATTCCCGCCTTGACGTCGAGGGCGAAGTCCTTGAGGCGGTGGCCCGCCTCGACGGCCTTGTCGGCCGCCTGGGCCGCGAGGCTCTCCGGCGTCAGCTTCTTCAGCTGGCGGTTGACCTTGGTGGTGGCCCAGACGCCGGCGGCGGCGCCGGCGGTGAACCAGAAGGCTCGGCGGAACATCGGAGGTCTCAGCCCTTCTGCTTGCGGCGCCGCGGATCCGGCACCGTACGGCCGACGATCACGGTGCGCCGGGGGGTGCGCTCGGTTTCCGTGCCGGTCCTGCCCATGGCCTTGCGCACCCCGTAGCCGAAGGCCGCGACCTTGACGAGCGGGCCGCCGAAGGTGGAGGCGACGGTGGAGGACAGCGCGGAGGCGTTGGAGGTGACCTCCTGGACGTCGCTCGCGATGGCGTCGACCCGGTCGAGCTGGGTGCGCGCGGAGCGGACCGTCGTCGAGGCGTCCGCCAGCAGCGGGACGGCCTGCTCGGTGACCTCGGCCACGAGCTTGGTGGTGGCCCTGAGCACCTGGGCGAGCCTGGCCAGCGCCACTGCGAGGAAGGAGACCAGGATGGCCCAGAAGACGGCCACGATGATCCCGGCCACCTCTCCACCGGACACGTTGCACCGCTTCCTGAATCTGGAAACCCGACGGGTTAAGTCTGCTGGATGAAGCTGCTCCGACCCTATCGCGCCGGAGATCCGCCGCAGAACCGGATTCCAGTGCGGCTCCCCCGGATACGGCGAAGCCCGCCGCCCCCGGAGGGGACGGCGGGCCGGACCAGCCTGTGAGTGGCTACGGCCGCTGGATCAGCGGGCGTAGTACTCGACGACGAGCTGCTCGTCGCAGATGACCGGGATCTCCTTGCGGTTCGGGTCGCGGTCGAGGCGGAAGGCCAGGGCCTTCAGGTTGACCTGCAGGTAGCGCGGGGTCTCACCCTCACCGGCGTAGCCACCCTCGCGGGCGACCTGGAAGGGGTGCTTCTCGCGGCTGCGCTCGCGAACCGTGATGACGTCGTCGGGACGCACGCGGAACGACGGCTTGTCGACCTTGCCGCCGTTGACCTCGATGTGGCCGTGGACGACCATCTGGCGGGCCTGGTAGATGGTGCGGGCGATGCCGGCACGCAGGACCAGGGCGTCCAGACGACGCTCAAGCTCGACGACCAGCGCCTCGCCCGTCTTGCCCTCGGCCTTCTTCGCGCGGTCGTACGCGCGGGCCATCTGGCGCTCGGAGATGTCGTACTGGGCGCGCAGACGCTGCTTCTCCAGCAGACGGACCTTGTAGTCCGAGTTCTGCTTGCGGCCACGGCCGTGCTCGCCCGGCGGGTAGGGGCGGGCCTCGAAGTACTTGACGGCCTTCGGCGTCAGGGCGATGCCGAGGGCACGGGACTTCTTGACCTTGGGTCGCTTCTGGTTCACGTGGAACCTACCTCCATGTAAGTTAGGTGAGGCTTACCTTAGCGAGGAGGACGTAATGTCTCGACCACATGGGATCCCCCTGCCCAGTGCGCGCCGCAGTTCGGGTTCCAACGAAACGGAATCCGCTTTCGACGACGATAAGCAAGGTCAGCCGCGTCCCAGGGAAGGCGTTCGGCAGCTCACCGGAGCCGAACGCGTACGAACCCTCGTAGAGTCCAACGCCTCAGTATCCCTCACGCTGCCGGGTGCTCGTGACCAGGGAGAGTGGGGGACAGGGGGGCCGGCCGCTCGGACCGTCACCCCGGACGGGGACGTGATTCTCCTGGTGCCAGGGGAATCCGCGGCGGCCAGGGCCGCCGCTCACGCCCAGGACGACGACCTCCCCGCCGTGATCGAGATCACGGACGTGGCGCCGGTGTCCGTCCCCCATCGTATACGGGGCCGCGCCCGGCTCGCCGGATGGCTGACCCCGGTGGGCGGGGACGACCGCGCGGTGTGCGCGGCGCTGATCGCCGAGCGCCACGCGGCGGGCGGCCTGCTCGGGCCGGCGCAGCCCCCCAACCTCGACGCCCCCTCCACCGGCCGTCCGGCCTGGACGCTGCTGCGCCTGGAGGTCGGCGAGGCCCGGGTCGACGACCTGTGGGGCGCCGAGCGGGTGGACCCCGAGGAGCTGGCGGCGGCCGAGCCGGACCCGATGACGGTCCACGAGGCGGAGCTCCTCCAGCACCTGGCCTCCGTCCACCCCGAGCGCCTGGCGGGCCTGTGCGGGCTGCTGGGCTCCCGGGAGGCGGCCGGGCTGACCCCGGTCCCGCTGGCCCTGGACCGGCTCGGGCTGCGCGTCCGCTTCACCCGCGGGCCCGGGCTGGCCGCCTTCGACGCCCGCTTCGACTTCCCCGAGCCGGTGGCGGACGTGTGCGGCCTGCGCCGCGCGATGCGCTCGCTGTTCGCCGCGGCCGCCCACTGAGGCCGCGCGGGGCGGGCGGCGGCGCCGCGGGCAGGCCCGGTCAGCCCGTGCCGCGGAGGCGCTCGCGGACCTTCTCCACCACGTCCGCGTAGCGGGCTTCCGCCCCGTACCGCGTCGGCTCGTAGTACCGCTTGCCGTGGATCTCGTCCGGCGCGTACTGCTGCGCGGCGATCGCGCCCGGCACGTCGTGCGGGTACACGTAGCCCACGGCGTGCCCGAGCTTGGCCGCGCCCTTGTAGTGCCCGTCCCGCAGGTGTGACGGAACGGCCCCGGCCAGTCCCGCCCGGACGTCCGCCAGCGCCGCGCCGATCGCCGTCGTGGCGGTGTTGGACTTCGGAGCCAGCGCCAGCGCGATCGTGGCGTGCGACAGGGTCAGCGCGGCCTCCGGGAAGCCGATCATCGCCACCGCCTGGGCCGCCGCCACCGCCAGCGGCAGTGCGGTGGGGTCCGCCAGCCCGATGTCCTCGCTCGCGGAGATCATCAGCCTCCGCGCGATGAACCGCGGGTCCTCGCCGGCCTCGATCATCCGGGCCAGGTAGTGGAGCGCGGCGTCCACGTCGGAGCCGCGGATCGACTTGATCAGGGCGCTGGCCACGTCGTAGTGCTGGTCGCCGTCCCGGTCGTAGCGGACCGCCGCCCGGTCGACGGCCTCCTCCAGCGTCTGGAGGGTGATCTCCGCCTCGCCCTTGGCGATCGCCGATCCGGCCCCCGCCTCCAGCGCGGTCAGCGCCCGGCGGGCGTCACCGCCGGCGATCCGCAGCAGGTGCGCCTCGGCGTCGGCGGGCAGCGAGACCGCGCCCCCCAGCCCCCGCTCCTCCTCCAGGGCCCGCCGCAGCAGCCCGCTCAGGTCGCCGTCGGTCAGCGGCTCCAGCGTCAGCAGCAGCGACCGCGAGAGCAGGGGGGAGATGATCGAGAAGTACGGGTTCTCCGTGGTGGCCGCGATCAGGGTGACCCAGCGGTTCTCCACGGCCGGCAGCAGGGAGTCCTGCTGCGCCTTGCTGAAGCGGTGGATCTCGTCGAGGAAGAGGACGGTCTCCTTGCCGTAGCCGCCGGCGGCCCGCTTGGCGCCCTCGATGACGGCCCGGACCTCCTTGACCCCGGCCGTGATCGCCGACAGTTCGACGAACCGCTTCTGCGTCGCCTGGCTGACCACGTACGCGAGGGTGGTCTTGCCGATCCCCGGCGGGCCCCAGAGGATCACCGACGAGGCTCCGGCCGGTCCCCCGGCCCCCTCCCCCACCAGTCGGCGCAGCGGTGAGCCGGGCTTCAGCAGGTGCTGCTGGCCCACCACCTCGTCCAGGGTGCGCGGGCGCATCCGGACGGCCAGCGGGGAGCTGGCCGGGTCCTTCTCCTGGCGTTCCTCGGCGGCGGCGGTGAAGAGGTCTGGTTCCACACCCCGAGCCTAAGCGAGACCGCTGACAACGCGGTCGGGCCTCAGGAGGTCCAGAAGTCCCACCAGCGGGTCAGGATCAGCATCCCGATGATCCCGATGTGCAGGACCGGCAGGACCCAGGTGAACTCGTCGAGGAAGCCGCGCAGCCAGCCGGGGGCGGGCAGCAGGCCCTGGCTGACGTTGTGCGAGGTGACATACCAGAACATCAGGATCGTGCAGACCCAGACCAGGCAGCACCACAGGCACAGCGCGTTGATGTTGTACAGCGACTGGTACGTCAGCCAGGCGCAGAACCCGACGCCGAAGAGCATGCCGGCGTTCAGGGTGAGCCAGTACCAGCGGGCGAAGCGGGCTCCGGCGAGCAGGCTCATGCCGACGCAGATGACGATGCCGAAGCCGACGAGCCCCATCATCGGGTTCGGGAACCCGAAGGCGGAGGCCTGCTCGCTCTTCATGACGCTGCCGCAGGAGACGACCGGGTTCAGGCTGCAGCCCGGCGTGAAGTCCGGGTCCTCCAGGAGCTTGAACTTGTCGATCGTGATCACCCAGGCGGCGATCAGGGCCGCCGCTCCGGTGATGACGAGCAGCAGGGCCAGCGCCCGGCTGCCGCCGTAGGTCCGCGGAGAGGTCTCCGCGCCAGCGCCCGTCGTCGTCATCCCGCCCGCTCCACATCACACATCGGCAAGGTCATCAAGCTCGGGCCATTGTGCCGTACCGCGGGGGCCGCCTTCCGTTCGATCGGTATAAGGACGGTCGAGAAAGCGGCGGGGGGGGGGGGGGGGGGGGGGGGGGGGGGGGGGGGGGGGGGGGGGGGGGGGGGGGGGGGGGGGGGGGGGGG
>NZ_JBBDHD010000134.1:0-17652 GCF_044129415.1 Streptomyces racemochromogenes | reverse complement strand
GGGGGGGCGCGGGCGGGGGGGGCCTCGGCCCAGGGCGGAGCGACGCCCCCCCCCCCGCCCGCCACCCCCCCCCCCCCCCCCCCCCCCCCCCCCCCGGCCCCCCCGCCCCCCCCCCCCGCCGCCGGGGCCGCGGGCAGCGGCGCGGGCGGAGCCGGCGGCGCCGCAGGGACGGGCGGCACGGCGGGGACGGGCGGCTCCGGCGGCACGGGCACCCCTGGAGGATCAGGCGGCTCGGCCGGCTCCGGCGGCACGGGCGGCACGGCCGGCTCAGGAGGTACGGGCGGCTCGGGAGGCACCGCGCCCCCGCCCGCCACCCCGGCGCGCCTCACGCTCGGCACCCCGGCCCGTACGGCGGCGTCCGACCGCTGGTGCGAACGCGTCACGGTGACCTTCACCAACACCGGCACCACCGCGGCCCGTTCCGGCACGGTCACCTTCGCGACGCACGTCATCGGCGCCCTCGGCATCGACTGGGCCACGGTCACCACCGCCCAGCCCCTGCCCACGCCCCTCGCGGGCCGGAGCTCCACGACCCGGACCTACACGGTGTGCGTGGACGCCTGGCGAGTGCCCCTCGGGATGCACGTGGAGACCCGCGAGGTCACTGCGACCTGGAGCTGAGCCGTTCAGGAGGCCTCAGCGGACGCCTCAGTGGACGCCTCAGTGGAGCACCACCCACAGCGCCGCGCCGAGCACGAGCACCAGCGCGAGCGCCAGGCCGATCCGGCCCCCGGACAGGCCGCCCGACTCCTTGGGCCGGCGGCGCGAGCCCGGCACGGAGGGGGTGCGGGCCGCCTGGTCCTCGCCCTCCGCCACGAACGCGCGGAACATCTGGGTGCTGCCGGCGGGGTCGTGGGAGCCCTCGGCCTCGGGTGAGTTGTGGTGTGCGGACATGGCTGGACCCTAGCGGGTTTTCCGATTCCTTTACCGCCCCACCCTCCGAATTCGTTTGCCTGTAGCAACCATGCTCTTCTATGGTTGCCCTAAGCAACAAGATGGGGGGCGGTCCGGTGGCCACGCAGACGGCGCAGAACACCCGGTACGAGGAGCTGGCCCGCCAGCTCACCGGCATCGGGGCGGTCAAGCGCGACCTGGCCCGGTCCCTGCCCCACCACTGCCCGCCCGGCGCCGCCGCCGTCCTCACCGTGCTCGACCGGCACGGCGAGATGCGGCTCAGCCGGCTCACCGAGTTCATGGCCGTCGACATCTCCGTCAGCAGCCGGCACGTCGCCC
Source organism: Streptomyces racemochromogenes (assembly GCF_044129415.1). GTDB lineage: Bacteria > Actinomycetota > Actinomycetes > Streptomycetales > Streptomycetaceae > Streptomyces > Streptomyces racemochromogenes_A. The sequence continues at coordinate 16,419 of NZ_JBBDHD010000134.1, read as the reverse complement.
ACGTGGCACAGCGCGGCTGGATCGACCGGGAGACCGACCCCGGAGACGGCCGCTGCCGGATCCTGCGCCTGACCGACGAGGGGCGCGCCGTGCTCGCCGAGCTCGGCGCCCGCTACACGGACGCGCTGGCGAAGGCCCTGGCCGACTGGTCGGCCGAGGACATCGACGCACTCAACACCCTGCTGGCCCGACTCCGATCGAGCTTCTAGGCAAAGGAAACACATGGCTACGACCACACCCTCCGGTGTGCGGGGAGGCGGCCAGTCGGAGACCACGTCCGACGGCGCGCCCATGACCCACTCCCAGATCATGAAGGCGCTGTCCGGGCTCATGCTCGGCATGTTCGTGGCGATCCTGTCCTCCACGATCGTCTCCAACGCCCTGCCCCAGATCATCAGCGACCTCGGCGGCACCCAGTCCTCCTACACCTGGGTCGTCACCGCCGCCCTGCTGTCGATGACGGCCGCGACCCCCCTGTGGGGCAAGCTGTCCGACCTCTTCAGCAAGAAGCTGCTCGTCCAGATATCCCTGGTGGTCTACGTCCTCGGCTCCGTGGTCGCGGGCCTGTCCCAGAACACCGGCATGCTCATCGCCTGCCGCGTCGTCCAGGGCATCGGCGTCGGCGGTCTGTCCGCCCTCGCCCAGATCGTCATGGCCGCGATGATCTCCCCGCGCGAGCGGGGCCGCTACAGCGGCTACCTCGGCGCGGTCTTCGCCGTGGCCACCGTCGGCGGCCCGCTGCTCGGCGGCGTCATCACCGACACCTCCTGGCTCGGCTGGCGCTGGTGCTTCTACGTCGGCGTCCCCTTCGCGGTGATCGCCCTGATCGTGCTCCAGCGCACCCTGCACCTGCCGGTGGTCCGCCGGGACGTGAAGGTCGACTGGCTGGGCGCGTTCCTGATCAGCGGCGCGGTCTCGCTGCTGCTGATCTGGGTGACGCAGGCCGGCGACTCGTACGACTGGATCTCCTGGACCACCCTGGCGATGACCGGCGGCGCCGTCGTGCTCGGCCTGCTGTTCCTCCTCGTGGAGTCCCGCGCGAGCGACCCGATCATCCCGCTGCGCCTCTTCCGCAACAAGACCATCAGCCTGGCCTCCGCCGCCTCCCTCTTCGTCGGCATCGCCATGTTCTCCGGCACGGTCTTCTTCAGCCAGTACTTCCAGCTGGCCCGCGGCGAGTCCCCCACCATGTCGGGCATCCTCACCATCCCGATGATCGGCGGCCTGTTCGTCTCCTCCACCGTCTCCGGCCAGATCATCACCAAGACCGGCAGGTGGAAGGCCTTCCTGGTCTCCGGTGGCGTCCTGCTCACCGCCGGTCTCGGCCTGCTGGGCACGCTGCGCTACGACACCCCGTACTGGCGGATCGCCCTGTTCATGGCGCTGACCGGCCTGGGCCTCGGCATGATGATGCAGAACCTGGTCCTCGCCACCCAGAACCAGGTCGCCCCGCAGGACCTCGGCGCGGCCAGCTCCGTGGTCACCTTCTTCCGCTCCCTCGGCGGCGCCATGGGCGTCTCGGCGCTGGGCGCGGTCATGGCCAACCGGGTCACCCACTACGTCAAGGACGGGCTGGCCGCACTCGGCCCGAAGGCGGCGGCCCTGGGCCACGGCGGCACCGGCGGCGGGGGGATCCCCGACCTCGACAAGCTGCCCGCGCCGCTGCGGCAGGTCATGGAGTCCGCCTACGGGCACGGTGTCGGCGACGTGTTCCTGTACGCCGCGCCGAGCGCGCTGCTCGGGCTGGTGCTGGTGGTCTTCATCAAGGAGGTCGCGTTGAAGTCGAAGCCCGGCGCGCACACCCCGGACGCCGAGGGCACCGCCGCCGGGATCCCCGACCCGGCCTCCGAGAAGGCCTCGTCTCAGGCCTGAGCCCGGCGGACGGGGGCCTTGGCCTCGATGCCCGCGATGAGGACGTCGAGGGCCAGGGCGAAGTCCGCCTCGGGCACCGGCCGGACCGCGCCCCCGCAGCCGTGCAGGGCGCAGCCGCCCAGGAACTGCGACACGGCCAGGTGGGCGCCGGTCCGGTCGGCGTCCGCCAGACCGGCGGCATCCAGCAGCCGCTGCAGTGCGGCGTCGAAGGCCCGCGCGTGCGGGCCGATGTTCGGGTAGAACGCGCTGAGCGGAGCCACCCAGGGGTGCTCCGCCAGCAGCCTGCGGTAGCCGCAGGCCAGCCCCCGGAGCCGGCCCGGCCAGGGCTCCTCCGGAGTCGGGCCGGCCGGCAGCCGCAGCCGGCCCAGGGCGCTGTCCAGGGCCAGTTCGAGCAGATCGTGCTTGGTGTCCACGTACCAGTACAGGGACATCGCGGTGACGCCCAGCTCGGCCGCCAGCCTCCGCATGGAGAAGCGGCCGAGCCCTTCCGCGTCCAGCAGCCGCACGGTGGCGGCCGTGATCCGGTCCCGGTCCAGCCCCGAGGGGGCCTCGGTACGGCGCCTGACGGGGGCGGCGGGCCTGACGGCCAACCACACGCTGGTCCTGGCCCCGCCCGGATCGGCCTCGGTCACCATCGAGGTGCCCTCCTCGCCACAAGGTGATCAGCCCGGAATGCCCGGTCCGCCCTCTTGATGCTAGGGGGTGCCGCGTGGTTCGGGGCCGGTTCAGGACGTGCCGGTCGAAGGGGTCGTGAGGTCGTAGAAGGCGGCCCCGCCGATGGTGACCTCCTTGAACGTGGCCTTCACCCAGTTCTCGACCGCCGTACTGGTCGACCCGCCCGGGCCTCCCTGACCGCCCGCCCGGCCGCCCGCACGGGACTCCCCGCCGGCCGCGAGGCCGCCCTGCGCGATGAACCAGTGGATCTTCCCGGCCTTCACGTAGGCCTTGAACCGCTCCAGGGTGGGGGACGGGTCGCTGCCGTTGAACCCGCCCAGCGGCATCACGGGCCGGCCGGAGGCCAGCTGGTAACTGGCGGCGTTCTGCGAGCCGATGGCCGCCGCCGCCCAGGTGTAGCGGTCGGCGTCGGCGCGCAGCGCGGCCTTGGCCTCGGCGGAGACCCGGGCCCCGTCCAGCAGCCCGCCGGCACCGCCCTGCCTGCCCCGGCCACCCCGGCCCGCCGCACCGCCGGCCTGGCCGAAGCCCGGCCCGGCGCCCGGCGGGAGGCCCTGCGGCAGTCCGCCCCGGGGCGTCCCGCCCTGCGGCGTCCAGCCCTGCGGGACTCCCTGCGGAGCCCCTTGCGGCGCTCCGGCCGCCGGGCCGCCTCCGGGCAGGCCGGGCAGACCGCCGCGGAAGCCCTCCCCGGCCGGGCCGAAGCGCATCCCGCCCGGACCGCCCCGCCCGCCGGCCACCGCCGGGCCCGCCGTCACGATCGACCCGGTGTGACCGGTGCCGATGGTGGTCAGGCAGTACGCGAACGGGCCCGCCAGTGCCGCGCCCAGCCCCAGGGCGGCCACCCCGAGCAGCACCCCGCGCCCCAGCCTGGCGGCGAACGGCAGCACGGCGGCGGCCGTCAGCCCGGCCGCCAGTACCGTCCAGCGCAGCCAGGGCAGATAGCCGGAGGAGCGGCCGAGCAGCACGAACGACCAGACGGCGGTCAGGGCCAGGGTCCCCGCCAGGGTGAACGCGGCGCCCCGGCCGCCCCGCTCCTCCCACAGCACGGCCACGCCCATGCCCACCAGCGCGGCCACGAACGGGGCCAGCGCGACCGTGTAGTACTCGTGGAAGATGCCCTGCATCCAGCTGAACACCACGGCGGTGATCAGCAGACAGCCGCCCCAGGCCAGGAAGGCCGCGCGGGCCAGGCTCTGGAGGGAGTCGGTGGCCCGGCCGGCCCGCCAGGTCACCACCAGCCCGGCCACCAGCAGCACCAGCGCCGCGGGCAGCAGCCAGGAGATCTGGCCGCCCACGTTCGCGGAGAACAGCCGGCCCACCCCGGTCTCCCCCCAGCCTCCGCCGCGCAGGCCCGGCCCGCCCTCGGGCAGCCCGTACGCCCCGAACCCGCCGGCCGCCCCGCCGGCCCGGCCGCCGCCCACGCTGCCGGTCTCGTTGCCGTTCAGCCGGCCGAGGCCGTTGTAGCCGAAGGTCAGCTCCAGGAAGGAGTTGTGCTGCGAACCGCCGATGTACGGGCGGGAGGAAGCGGGCCACAGCTCCACGACGGCCACCCACCAGCCCCCGGCGACCACCATCGCGGCCCCGGCGAGCAGCAGCTGGCCGAGCCGCCTGCGCAGCCGGGTCGGTGCGCAGACGGCGTACAGCAGGGCCAGCGGCGGCAGGATGACGAAGGCCTGGAGGGTCTTGGTCAGGAAGCCCAGGCCGATCGCCGTCCCGGCCGCCGCCAGCCACCCCGTCCGAGCGCCGTCGAGGGCGCGCAGCACGCAGTACACGGTGACGGTGAGCAACAGCGTCAGCAGCGCGTCGGGGTTGTTGAAGCGGAACATCAGCGCGGCGACGGGCGTGAGCGCGAACGCGGCCCCGCCGATCAGGGCGGCCGCGGGCCCGAACTGGCGGCGTATGGCCGCGTACAGGACGGCGGTGGTGGCGACTCCCATCAGGGCCTGCGGCACGAGGATCTGCCAGGAGCCGAGCCCGAACATCCGGACCGACAGCATCATCGGCCACAGGGCGGCCGGGGGCTTGTCGACGGTGATGGAGTTCCCGGCGTCGGAGGAGCCGAAGAAGAAGGCCTTCCAGCTCTCGGAGCCCGCTTGCACGGCCGCCGAGTAGAAGGAGTTGGCATAGCCGGAGGCACCGAGGTTCCACAGCAGGAGCACGGCGGTGGCGAGCAGCAGCGCCGTGTAGGCGGGGCGTTCCCAGCGGGGCCGGGCCGCGGCGGCCCGGCGCGCGGCGCGGGCCGCCGCCCGGTCCGGCGCGGGGGACCGCTCGGGGAACGGGGAGTCGAGGGGCGGGTGGGCCGTGGTCATCGGTGGTCGTCCTCCACGGGAACGGAAGTGGTGCGGCGCTCGGGGAAGACCCAGGCGCGGAAGAGCAGGAACCGCAGCACGGTGGCGGCGAGGTTGGCCGTGATCAGCACGGCCAGTTCGGTGCCGTGGGCGGGGTCCTCGGTGGCCGCGCCGAGGGCGGCGAGCGAGCCGCTGGTCAGGGCCAGCCCGATGGTGAACACCACCAGGCCCTGGGCCTGGTGGCGCAGGGCCCGGTCCCGTCCCCGTACGCCGAAGGTGAGCCGGCGGTTGGCGGCGGTGTTGGCCACGGCGGAGACCAGCAGGGCGGCGGCGTTGGCGGCCTGTGGTCCGGCGCCGAGCCGGAAGAGGGAGTACAGGGCGAGGTAGCAGAGGGTGGACAGCACGCCGATCGCGCAGAAGCCGAGCAGCTGGCGGGCCAGCCCGCCCGGTACCCCGGGCAGGGCGGTGCGGTCGCGCGGGTCGTCGCCGAAGGGACGGGCGAGCCGGTCCAGGGGGAGCGCCCCGAGGGCCAGCGCCCGGCCCACCCGCCAGACGCCCTTGAGGTCCTCGGTGGCGGTCCTGAGGATGTGGACCGTGGAGTCGGGGTCGTCGACCCAGTCCACGGGCACCTCGTGGATCCGCAGCCCGGCCCGTTCGGCGAGGACCAGCATTTCCGTGTCGAAGAACCAGCCGGTGTCCTCGACGAGCGGCAGCAGCCGCTCGGCCACCTCCCGCCGGATGGCCTTGAACCCGCACTGGGCGTCACTGAAGCGGGCGGCGAGCGAGGAACGCAGCAGCAGGTTGTAGGCGCGGGAGACGAACTCCCGCTTCGCGCCCCGCACCACGCGCGAGGAGCGGGCGAGCCGGGTCCCGATGGCCAGGTCGGAGTGGCCGGAGATCAGCGGGGCGACCAGCGGGAGCAGCGCGTTCAGGTCGGTGGAGAGGTCCACGTCCATATAGGCGAGGACGGGGGCCTCGGAGCGGGTCCACACGGTGCGCAGGGCACGGCCGCGGCCCTTCTCCTCCAGCCGGACGGCGCGGACGCCGGGGACCGCGGCGGCGAGCTCGGCGGCGATCACGGGGGTGCGGTCGGTGCTGGCGTTGTCGGCGATGGTGATGCGGAAGGAGTACGGGAAGGTCCGGGTGAGGTGGGCGTGCAGCCGTCTCACACAGGGGCCGAGGTCCTTTTCCTCGTTGTAGACCGGGATCACCACGTCGAGTACGGGCTCGCCGGGCGCGGGCGCGAGGGGCGCCCGGGCCGGGAGGGCGTCGGAGGAGGTGTCGGTTGGCATGCTCCGACCCTCCCGGGGCGCCCTGTCACCTCGGTGTGCTGAGCCTGTGGTCCCTCTGTGAGTCCGCCGGTGTGCGGGGCCGGGGGTCGCCGGCGAGGGGGAGCAGCACCTCGAAGCAGGTGCGGCCGGGCACGCTGCGTACCTCCACCTGCCCGTCGTGGGCCGTGACCACGGCCTGGACGATGGCCAGGCCGAGGCCGGTGGAGCCCGCCGCGCGGGAGCGGGAGGCGTCGCCGCGGGCGAAACGCTCGAAGACGTGGGGCACGAGCTCGGGCGGGATCCCCGGCCCGTCGTCCTCGACCCGCAGCCGCACCGCGGATGTTTCACGTGAAACACGGGCCGTCACGGTGGTCCCCGGCGGGGTGTGGGTGCGGGCGTTGGCGAGGAGGTTCACCAGGACCTGCTGGATCCGGGCGGGGTCGGCCAGGACGGGTGCGGGTTCCTCGGGCAGTGCCAGGCGCCAGTGGTGGTCGGGCCCGGCGGCCCGGGCGTCGCTGACGGCGTCGACGACGAGCGGGGCCAGGTCGGTGTCCTCGCGGGACAGCGGACGGCCCGCGTCCAGCCGGGCCAGCAGCAGCAGGTCCTCGACCAGTCCCGTCATCCGGGTGGCCTCGGACTCGATCCGGGCCAGCGCGTGGCGGGTGTCGGGTCCGGGTTCCTCCCTGCCCCGACGGGTGAGTTCGGCGTAGCCGCGGATGGAGGCGAGGGGGGTGCGCAGCTCGTGGGAGGCGTCCGCGACGAACTGGCGGACCCGGGTCTCGCTCTGCTGGCGGGCCGTCAGCGCCGAGGAGACGTGCCCCAGCATGCGGTTGAGGGCGGCGCCGACCTGGCCGACCTCCGTACGGGGGTCCGCCTCGGCCTCCGGCACCCGCTCGTGCAGGGCCGGTTCACCGCTGTGCAGGGGCAGCTCGGAGACCCGGGTGGCGGTGGCGGCGACCCGGCGCAGCGGGCGCAGGGCGACCGCGACGAGTGCCTGTCCCGCGAGGGAGGCGGCGATCAGACCGGCCAGGGTGACGCAGACCTCCACGGCGATCAGGGTGTTCACGGTGGCGTCGACGCCCTTGACGGGAAAGGCCAGCACCAGCCCGCCGTCGGGCGCGACCGCCGCCCGATAGGCGCCGAGGCCCGGCAGGTCCACGTCCACCGGCCGGTGCCGGCCCGGGGAGGCCGTCCGCGCGACCCGTTCCAGCACGGTCGTCTGCGTCTGGGTGAGGACCTCCCGGTGGTCGAGGCCCGGTCCCTCCACGGGGGCGATCCGGGCGCCGCCGGTCACCTTCCCGTCCGGGTCCAGCCGGATCCCCGCGGCGCCCATGGGGGAGCCGGGGGCGAAGATCAGGCCGAGGCCGCCCTCCCGGGCCGCCTTGCCGGCTCCCGGCCCCCGGAGCCCCCGGGAGGCCATGTCCACGGAGGTGGTCAGCTGGTTGTCCAGCTCTCCCATCAGCCGGGAGCGCATGGTGAGCGTGGTGACGGTCCCGATGGCCGCTCCCACCACGGCGATCAGTGTCACCGCCGACACGACCAGCCGGGTCCGCAGGGACCACGGCCGCCGGCGGCGGGCCCCGCGCCGTCCGGCCCGTCCGGCCCCTCGGGGCCCCGTCCGGCGCAGGCGGAGTGCCACTACTCGGCCGGCTTGATCAGGTAGCCGGCGCCGCGCCGGGTGTGGATCATCGGGGGCAGCCCGGTGCCGCCCTCCAGCTTGCGCCGCAGGTAGGAGATGTAGAGCTCGACCACGTTGGCCTGGCCGCCGAAGTCGTACGACCACACCCGGTCCAGGATCTGCGCCTTGCTCAGCACCCGGCGCGGATTGCGCATCAGGTAGCGCAGCAGCTCGAACTCGGTGGCGGTCAGGTGGATCTCCCGGCCGCCCCGGACCACCTCGTGGCTGTCCTCGTCGAGGCTCAGGTCGCCGACGGCGAGGACCGAACCGCCGCGCGCCGCCTGCGCCGCTCCGGAGCGGCGGACCAGACCGCGCAGCCGGGCCACGACCTCCTCCAGGCTGAACGGCTTGGTCACGTAGTCGTCGCCGCCCGCCGTCAGGCCCGCGATGCGGTCCTCGACGGAGTCCTTGGCGGTCAGGAACAACACCGGGACCTGGGGGATCTCCCGGCGCAGCAGGCCCAGGACCGCCAGCCCGTCCATGTCCGGGAGCATGACGTCGAGGACGACCACGTCCGGCCGGAACTCGCGGGCCGCCCGTACGGCGCCCGCTCCGTCACCGGCGCTGCGGACCTCGCAGCCCTCGTACCGCAGGGCCATGGACAGCAGCTCGGAGAGCGAGGCCTCGTCGTCGACGACGAGGACGCGGCAGGGTCCGCCGTCCGGGCGCAGCAGCGCGGTGGGGTTGGCCGTGGACGTGGACGCGTGGGAGGTGGTCGTCGCTGTCATGCCCCCACGCTGTCCCGCGCCTCTGAGAGCCCCCTTGCCCCAACCTGTGAATTTCCTGAGAAAGGAACCCGGCGGTCCGGGCCGTCACCCGGCCGGGGCCCGGGCCTTCACCCGGCCAGGGAGAAGAGCCGGGCTCCGTTGTCGTGGCAGACCGCGCGCAGCCAGTCGTCCCCGAGTCCGAGCCGTTCCAGGGCCTCCAGCTGGTGCTCGTAGGGGTAGGGGATGTTCGGGAAGTCGGTGCCCAGCAGGATGCGGTCCCCGAGGTCGGCGAGCCGTCCGAGGTCCGCGGGCGGGAAGCCTTTGAACTGCTCGGAGAAGTCGGTGAAGGCCATGGTGGTGTCGAGCCGCACCTCGGGGTACCGGTCGGCGAGGTCCAGGAATTCGGCGTACTCGGGCATCCCCATGTGGGCGACGACCAGCGGCAGGCGGGGGTGGCGGGCCAGCAGCCGGGCGACCGGCCCGGGCCCGGTGTGGGCGGCCGCGACGGGCCCGGAGCCGCAGTGGACCACGACCGGGATCCGTGCCTCGGCCAGGAGCCCCCACACCGGTTCGAGCAGGGGGTCGTTGGGGTCGTACGCGCCGACCTGGAGGTGTGCCTTGAACACCCGCGCACCCCGCTCCACGGCCCGTGCCACGTAGGCCGCGGCGTCCTCCTCGGGGAAGAAGGTCGCGGTGTGCAGGCAGTCGGGGGTGCGGGCGGCGAAGTCCTCGGCCCACGCGTTGAGCCAGGCGGCCATCGCGGGCTTGTGCGGGTAGAGCATCGAGGTGAACGCCCGGACGCCGAACTCCCGCAGCAGCGCGACCCGCTCCTCCTCCTCGTGCCGGTAGGTGATGGGCCAGGTGACGCCGGTCAGCGGGCCGGCCGCGTCGAAGTACTCCCACACCTTCCGCATCACCCGGTCCGGCATGAAGTGCGTGTGCACGTCCACCAGACCGGGCAGGCCCAGCCGCTCCCGGAAGGCGCGGACGGTCTCAGCCGTTGCGGGCAAAGCCGTGGCTCCGCTCGACGGTGGCGACGTGCAGGGTGTAGCTCTCGTACCAGTCGGCGCGCCCCTGCTTCATGGCCGCCTGGTGCTCCAGGTTCGTGCGCCAGGCGCCCAGGGACTCGTGGTCGCGGAAGTAGGCGACGGTGATGCCCAGGCCTCCGGGTGTCCGCGCGGACTCGTATCCGAGGAACCCGGGGTTCTCTCCCACGAGCTCCTGCATCCGGGCGTTGACCTCCGGATAGCCACTGTCGTCGGCGGTGCGGACATTGCTGAATACGGCCATCACATAAGGCGGTTCGAACGCCTGCACGGGTTGAATGCTCATGGCTCCCACCCTCCGCGCCGGCCCCCGGCCTGTCCACCGGATTCGCCTCCGGAGGGCCGAAGGGATCCAAGTTTTGACCTTCCTGCCTCCGCCGGCCCGCGCGGGCCGGCGCAGATCCCGCAGGTACCGTCCTCGACGCACCGCAGGCCCGCGGTCACCGAGCGGACGGATCCGGCACCGTCGAACGAGAACGCGAGCGCGGCCTCGAACTCCCCGCCGCCGCAGGGGCAGACGGCCCAGCCGGACCCGTCGTCCCAGAAGCCCTCCGTCCGGACGTCCTCGCGGTCCGCGAGGAACGCGCGGCCGCAGCAGGCCGAACACTCCCGCTCCACCCCGCGGTCGCCGGCCAGGACGAGGAACTCCCGCCCACCGCACCCCTCGCAGACGGCAGGGGTGATCACCACGCGGCTCCCGTACACCGCCTCGCACAGGTACGCCGCGAGCTCGCCGGAGACGCCCCCGTCCATCAGAAGAGGCCGTCCTGCCCCGCCCGCCCGTCCGCCTCCGCGGGCGGGACGACGAGGGCGAGCGGCGCGTCGGTCACCGCGTCCGCGGGAGCGGCCGCCAGTTCCCAGCCGGCCAGCAGGCGGGTGTCGACCACGAGCCCGTCCGCGAAGTGCAGGTCGGGGCCCGCGGCCCCCACGAGCCGCCCCACGACGGCCGCTCCGGGCAGCAGCCCGGCGACCACCCGCTCCGGCACGGGCAGCCCGGCCAGCCCGAACGGCCCGGCGTGGTCGGTGACCGCGCACCCCAGCCGCTCCAGCGACTCCGGCCACCCCGCCAGCTCCACTGCCCGGGCGTGCAGCTCGGCCACCTCCCGCGCCCGCTCGGGCTCCGCCGGCAGCCCGGCCCGTACCGCGCGCTTGCGGGCGTACGCGATCCGGTCGGGCACCCCCAGCGCGGCGCGCAGCAGCTCCTCGGTCCGGCGCGCCGCCATCAGCGGCCCGCGCCCCAGCCAGGTCCAGGTCACCGCCCCCTGCTCCAGCAGCCGGGCCGGGCCGCGCTCCTCGGCGGTGATGCCCACCTTGACCATTCCGGGCCCGAACCACGCCAGGTACACCCGGTACGGCCGCGGATCGCCCGCGTTGGTGTCGGCCGCCACCGAGAAGGACCGGTCCAGCCGGGCGCACTCGGGACACTGGGCGCTCCCGGCCCGCCCCGGCACGGTCCGGCCCGCCGGACACGAGGTCCGCTTCCCGGCCCGCCACACCCCCGTGCAGTGCCGCTCGCCGACGGCGGTGAAGGCCAGCCGCTGCCCGTAGGAGAGCGGACTGCCCCGCTCCCCGCCACCCGGCCGCCACCACCCGATGGCGGGCTGCCCCGCCTTCCACCGGATGCCGGTGCACTGCCAGGCCGCGGCGGAGCCGGTCACAGCGGCAGCGGCCGCTCGAAGAAGGTCTCCAGGACCACGGTCGCCTGCGTGCCGCTGACCCCGTCGATGGCGTAGAGGCGGCGCAGCACGTCCTGGAGCTGCCCGGTCGTGGCCGTGCGCACCTTCACCAGCACAGAGGCGCTGCCGGCGATGATGTGCGCCTCCTGGATCTCCGGGATCGCCGCGAACGCCCCGGCCGACTCTCCCATCCAGGCGTTGGAGTCCACCATCACGTAGGCCAGCACCCCACTGCCGATGGCCGCCGGATCCACGTCGACCGTGGTCCGCCGGATCACCCCGCGCTCGCGCAGTTTCCGCACCCGCTCGTGCGTCGCCCCGGCCGAGAGCCCGACGGCCGCGCCGAGGGCGGCGTAGGACTGCCCCGCGTCCTCCTGGAGGCGCAGGAGCAGCGCCCGGTCGATGTCGTCCACGCGTTCTTCCTCCCATGTGCCTGCCCACCCTTGCGAAGACGGTACCTGATCCTGCAATCTCACCATCACACCGAATGAAATTCGGCTTGTAACTCTCATGGGGGATATATGTCTGGCATTGCGGACCTCGCCTTGTACGAGATTCTGGACGAACGCTTCCGGACCGGCCGCTGCGCCAACGGCGACCTGCGCCTGGAGCGGCTCCACGACGACTGCCGTTGGGCCGAGGGCCCGCTCTACCTGCCGGCCTGGCGGCAACTGGTGTGGAGCGACATCCCCAACGACCGGATGCTCCGCTGGGACGAGGCCACGGGCGCGGTGTCCGTCTTCCGCTCCCCGGCCGGCCACTCCAACGGCAACACCCTCGACCGCGAGGGCCGCCTGATCACCTGTGAGCAGGGCAACCGGCGCGTCACGCGCACCGAGCCGGACGGCAGCCTCACCGTCGTCGCCGACCGCTACGACGGCAAGCGGCTCAACAGCCCCAACGACGCGGTGGTCCGCTCCGACGGATCGGTCTGGTTCTCCGACCCCGACTTCGGCATCACCAACGACTACGAGGGCCGCCGCGCCCCGAGCGAGATCGGATCCTGCAACCTCTACCGGGCCGACCCCTCCACCGGCGAGGTCCGCCTCGTCGCCGACGGCTTCCTCGGACCGAACGGACTCGTCTTCTCCCCCGACGAGAGCGAGCTGTACGCGGCCGACACCCGCGCGGGCCACATCCGCGCCTTCAAGGTCGGCGACGACGGCACGCTGAGCGGGGACCGGATCTTCACGGCCTGCCCCTCGGTCGACAACATCCGCTTCGACGACGAGGGCCGGCTGTGGGCGGCCGCGATGGAGTCGGGCGTGCACTGCTACGCGGCGGACGGCGACCTCATCGGCCGCCTGCGCGTCCCGGAACCCGTCTCGAACATCGCCTTCGGCGGCCTGAAGAACAATCGCCTCTTCATCACCGCCACCACCTCGCTGTACTCGCTGGTGCTGTCGGTGACGGGCCTCCCCCGCGTCCTTCCCGGCCGCCGCCCGTGAGGACTCCGGCTAGCGCGCGACGAACTGCGTCAGGACCGCCTGCATCTCGTAGATGTCCACGCCCTTGGTGAAGGTCTTCTCGATCGGCGCCGCGCTGCCGGAGATCCATATCTTCAGCTCGGCGTCGAGGTCGAAATGCCCGGCCGTCTCCACCGAGAAGTGAGTGATGCTCCGGTAGGGGATGGAGTGGTACTCCACCTTCTTGCCCGTCAGCCCCTGCTTGTCGACGAACACCAGCCGCCGGTCGGTGAACAGGATCGTGTCGCGCACCAGCAGGTAGGCGGCGTACACCTGCTCCCCGTGCCCCAGCAGCCGCGCGTAGTCCCGCTGCGCCGACGAGGGATCGACAGTGTGCGCGTTCCCGAACAGTCCCATGAGAGTCCCCCGATCAAAGTTTCGAACGATCTCCGGAAACCGTACCGGCGGGGTCCTGTCGCCGGCGTCCCCCGCGGGAGCCATCCCGCCCCTGAGCTCTTCCGGGGGACGCCTCCCCCTCAGGTACCGGTCGCCCGGCCCGTCGGCCCCCACCAGGGCATACGCGAGAGGCCCTCAGGATTTCTCCTGAGGGCCTCTCGGGCTGTGCACTCGGCAGGATTCGAACCTGCAACCTTCTGATCCGTAGTCAGATGCTCTATCCGTTAAGCTACGAGTGCTTGGGCTTCCCGGGGTTTTTCGCCCCGTTGGCCTTGCGAGAACAACAATACATGGACCTCGCCGGGACGCGAAATCCATTGGCCACAACGCCTCTGACCTGCGGAAACGCCCTGGATGTAGATCGTCCGCCCCGAGTGGGCCGCGGCGCGGAGGGCTCGCTGGGTACCCGCGGAGCGGCGTCCCAAACCCCGGCGGCCCGTTCCAAGCCCCGAACGCACCCGAGCTCCGAACGCACCGAAGCCCCGGTCCATGCGGACCGGGGCTTCGGTGAGGTGCGGAGGCGGAGGGATTTGAACCCTCGATGGGGTGTAAGCCCCAAACCGCATTAGCAGTGCGGCGCCATAGACCGGACTAGGCGACGCCTCCAGCACACCCCCGTGATGAGGGTGCGTGCAGATGATGACACAGCCGCGGGGCCGGTCACCAATCCGCTCCCACGGTACAAGGAGCCGGGCCCGCAGGGCAAAGGCTTAAGCCCCCCGCGTCCCCTCGCCTTCCTCCTCGTCGCAACGTCCGGGCGGCCGGGTCGTTGGTGAGGCGTACGACGTACGGACGACCTGGAGTGCCCCATGCTGCGTCTCGCCGCCTTCGCCGTCACCTCCGTGCTGGCCGCCGCGGCCGCCGGACCCCTGCCGCCGCTGCCCCTGGGCCGGCTGCTGGCCTCGCCCGACCGGCTCACCATCGACATCTCCCAGGCGGGCAGCCTCAACGGCCGCTACCGCCTCGACTGCCGGCCCGTCGGCGGCGACCACCCCAAGGCCGAGGAGGCGTGCGCCCGGCTCGACGTGCTGGCGAAGCAGGGCAAGGACCCGTTCGCCGCCGCGCCGAAGACCGCGATGTGCACCTTCCAGAGCGGCGGACCGGCCACCGCGCACATCACCGGAACGTGGCGCGGACAGAAGGTGGACAGCTGGTTCGGACGCGAAAACGGGTGCGACATCGCCCGCTGGAACAACCTGGAACCTGTCCTTCCGAGTGCGGGTGCCTGACCTGGGAGGATGCGGCGGATGCACGGTTTCCCCCGTTCATCCGCCCCCTCGCGCCGGGACGGTGCCCTTAGACTCCTCCCGTGACATGCCGGTAGTCGTGGTCAGGGAGGACGCTCGTCGTGAGCAGCAGGCCATCCCGAGGCGCTGCTCGCCTCGCAGCAATACTCGACGCGCTTCCGGACGCGCTGTTGCTCGTCAACGCCAACGGCACGGTCGTCAACGCGAATTCGATCGCCCTCGAAGTCATGGAGAGCCCCGGCACCGGTCTCGTCGGCCGCGGCGTGCTCGACCTCTTCCCCGAGTTCGACTCCAAGCTGATCCCCGGTTCCATGCGCCGCCCCGGCGACGAGCTGACCGGCCGCTCCAAGCCGAAACGGATGACCGCGCGCCGCACCGACGGCACCGAGTTCCCCGTCGAGGTCACCAGCGCCCACCTCGACGGCCGTGACGCCTACCGCGAGCCCCAGCCGTACACCGGCGACGAGCTGCTGATGCTGGTCGTCCGGGACCTCACCGAGGCCGTGGACACCGAGGCCGAGCTGGCCCGCTCCCAGCGGCAGACCGAGATGATCCTGCGCGCCGCCGCCGAGGGCGTCGTGGGCACGGACACCGACGGCCGCGTGGTCCTGGTCAACCCGGCCGCCGCCCAGATCCTCGGCTACCGCGCCACCGACCTCGGCAACCGCGAGCTGCACGGACTCATCCAGCACTCGCGTGCCGACGGCTCCCCCTTCCCCTTCGACGAGTCCCCGCTCGCCGACACCCTGCGCAGCGGCCGCAAGCACCGGGTGCGCGGCCAGGTGCTGTGGAACAAGGCCGGCCAGCCCGTCGCCGTCGACCTGACCACCTCGCCCGTACGGGACGGGGACATGCTCGTCGGCGCCGTCATGACCTTCACCGACCGGCGCCCCTACGACGCGCTCGCCGCCCGGCACGCCCAGCTGGTCGCCGTTCTCGGCGACTCCCTGCGCGGGCCGCTGGACGAGCTGCGCGGCGAGCTGGCCACGCTGGCCGCCGACGACGGCGGGCAGCTGTGGCCCGAGGCCAACCAGCTGCTGCACCACCTGGCCGCCGGCTACTCGCGGATGACCACCCTGGTGGACAACGTGCTCGGCTACCAGCGCCTGGACGCGGGCAGCGAGAAGCTCAAGAAGCAGAACGTCCTGATCAACGAGGTCGTCAAGGCCGGTATCGACGGCGCGGTCGAGCTGATCGGCCCCGGCCGGGTCCAGTTCGCCGTCCACGCCCCGACCATCGAGGCCGAGGTGGACGCGGAGCGGGTCGCGACCGCGCTGGCGCACCTGGTCGCGGACGTCGCCGGAGTGGACGCCACCGGCAAGACCCGGCAGGGCAGCGGGTACGGCGACTCCACGATCGTGGTGGCCGCGGCGCAACGCGGCGAGGTCGTACGGATCGAGGTGCGCGGCCCCTACGAGGGCGGCCACCCCGTCCACGAGCCGATCGTGCGGGGCGTCGTCACCGCCCACGGCGGGCTCCTCCAGACGGTGGAGGTGCCCGGAGCGCCGGGCGGGGCGTACGTCCTGGAGCTGCCGCTGGGCACCGGCGCCGGGACCGTGGAGCTGCCCGAGCCGGAGCCGGAGGCCGCACCGGAGCCCGAGGCCGCACCGGCCACCGTCTCGGGGGGCCGGCGGGGCAGGCGCGGCGTGGACGCCTTCCTGGAGGACGGCAGCGACGGGGCACAGGAGGCGGGGGCGAGCGAGGCCGGTGGCGCGCTGGCCCTGCCGTCCGGGCGGCGCCGCGCGGACGGCGAGGGCCCCGGCCAGGACGACCGGGCCACCGGTGGGGGTCCAGCGGAGCTCGCGCAGTCCCCGGTGAACCCGGCGGGGCTCGGCACCGGGCGCCGGCGGGGCCGCGACGGCGACGGCGGCGACGGTGCCGGCCGACCCGGTGCCGGCCGGCCCGTGCCCCCGCAGGGCACCGCCATGCCCGCGCTGCCGCCCGTACCGGCCGTGCCTCCCGTGCCGTTGACCGAGCATCCGGCGGGGCGCCGGCGTGCGCTGGGTCCGGTGGCCGCGCCCGCGCAGCCGGGCGGCCCGGTGCCCGCGACCGGTCTCGCCGCGGCCGCCGCACCGCGCCCCGCCGCACCCCGGCCCGTCG
>NZ_JBBDHD010000133.1:0-17846 GCF_044129415.1 Streptomyces racemochromogenes | reverse complement strand
CCCCCCCCCCCCCCCCCGCCGCCCCCCCCCCCCCCCGCCCCCCCCCCGCCCCCCCCCCCCCCCCCCCCCCCCCCCCGCGGCGCGGGGCCCGCCCCCCCCCGCCCCCCCCGAGCCGGAGGGGCACGCGGAGTTCCACGGCGGGGGGCAGCCGCAAGCGGCCCCCGCGGGGGCGCAGCCCGGCTCCCACCTGGCCTCCCACGCGGGCGCCCACGGGGCCGCGCAGCACGCGGAGCCGGTGGGACTCGCGGGGCACGCGGAGCCCGTTCAGTTCGCGGAGCCCGCGGAGTTCGTGGAGCGCGCGGAACCCGTGGGATTCGCGGAGCAGCGGCACGTGCACTACGCCGACCCGCACACCGGGACGGATCCGGGGGCGACGGCCGAATGGCAGTTCCCGGACGCGCTGCACCGGGACGAGGAGGCTTCGGCCACCGGGCACTGGACGCTGCCGGCCGACTTCACGGGCGGCGGTGCCGGTGCGGAGGCCGGTGGTGTCGGCGGAGGTGTCGGCGGGGCGGAGGCCGGCCCGGACGGGCACGGGCTCGGGCTCGGTACGGGCGCCGGGCACGGCGGTGAGCCGGCCGGCGGGACCGGGGAGTTCCGGGTCGGCGGGCCGGACGGCGGCTGGGGCCAGGCCCCGGCGACGCTGCCGGGCGGGGCCCGGGCCCCCTGGGCGGCGCCCGAGACGCCGGCCGGGCCGGGTGCGGAGGCCCTGGCGGCCGCGGCCGAGACGCCGCTGAGCTCCGGGGTGCTGCCGGGCGGCGACGCCGCGGGTGCGCACGGGGCGGGGGCCGGGCCGCTGGGGCGCGGGCCGAGGGTGCTGGGCGGTCCCGGAGTCGGGACCCCGCTGCCCGAGGGCTACCCCCAGGCCGGGCCGGAGCCCGAGACGGCTCTGGAGGCCGCCCCGGACATCGAGGCCTCCCACGGCCACGGCACGGCGCAGCCCCCGGCCGGCGACGAGCGGCCGCGCCCCGCGGAGGCCGAGGGCGTCTCCTCCGACGCCGCGCCGGAGGAGCAGCCCTCCTCCGCCGCCGCCCCGGTACCGGGCGGGGCGGACGGGCACGGCTTCGCGGAGGCGCCCGCCGCCCCCGCCGGAGCGGAGGCCGCGCCCGCGCCGAGTGAGGACACCGCCGACAGCGCCGTGCCGGCCCCGGCCGGGCACGACACCGGGGAGTTCCCGCTCGGGGAGGCGTCGTACGAGGAAGAACGGCACCCCGCCGTCGCCCATCACGAGCACCCGTCCGCTTCGTACGTCCTGCGCGTCAACGGGGCCGACCGGCCCGTCACCGGCGCCTGGATCGGCGAGTCCCTGCTCTACGTGCTGCGCGAGCGGCTCGGTCTGGCGGGCGCCAAGGACGGCTGCTCGCAGGGCGAGTGCGGAGCCTGCGCCGTCCAGGTCGACGGGCGCCTCGTCGCCTCCTGCCTGGTCCCGGCGGCGACGGCGGCCGGCTCCGAGGTCCGCACGGTGGAGGGGCTCGCCCAGGGCGGGGAACTCTCGGACGTGCAGCAGGCGTTGTGCAGGTCGGGCGGGGTGCAGTGCGGGTTCTGCGTTCCCGGCATGGCCATGACCATCCATGACCTGCTGGAGGGCAACCACGCCCCCAGCGACCTGGAGACCCGGCAGGCGCTCTGCGGCAACCTCTGCCGCTGCTCCGGCTACAAGGGCGTCATCGAGGCGGTCCGCGAGGTCATCGCGGAGCGCGAGGCCACGGCCGCGCAGGCGACGGAGTCCCCGGCGGAACCCCTGGCGGAGCCCCCGGCGGAACCCCTCATCCCGCACCAGGCGCAGCCGGGCGAGGGCGGCGTCCACGGCTTCGACACCCCCTTCGGCGGACACGGCTTCGAGGTGGCGGCGCCCGGCCCGAACGGCACCCTCGGCGGCAACGGCTTCGACGCGTCGGGTGTCTTCGAGGCGGCGGCGGGCCCGGACGGGACGTTCGGCGGCAACGGCTTCGACGCGTCGGGTGTCTTCGAGGCGGCGGCGCCCGGCCCGAACGGCACCCTCGGCGGCAACGGCTTCGACGCGTCCGGCGCCGCGGGCGGCTTCGACGCCTTCGGCACCCTCGACGCGACCGGCCTGACCGGCCCGACCGGCGTCCCGGGCGCCGCGGCCCCCGGCCCGCACGCCTTCGACGGCACCCACGAGGGCCCGTACGACGGCGCCCACGACGGCGCCCACGACGGCCCGTACGACGGCGCCCACGGCGTCGGCTTCGACGGGATCCACCACAACGGAGGCATGGCGTGAGCGGGCAGGACGCGGCCACGGCGACGACCACCACGACGACCACCATGACCATGGCGACGCTCAACGTCGGCGCCGACGGCGACGGTGACGGCGGCGACCAGCAGCGCCCCGCCCGCGGCATCGGGGCCTCCGTCCCCTCGGCGGACACCCGTGCCAAGACCGAGGGCACCTTCCCGTACGCCGCCGACCTGTGGGCGGAGGGACTGCTGTGGGCCGCCGTGCTGCGCTCCCCGCACGCCCACGCCCGTATCCGCTCCATCGACACCTCGGCCGCCGCCGAGATGCCGGGCGTGCGCGCCGTCATCACCCACGCCGACGTCCCCGGCGCCGCCACCCACGGCCGCCGCATCGCCGACCGGCCGGTCTTCGCCCACGACGTCGTGCGCCACCACGGCGAGCCCATCGCCGCCGTGGCCGCCGACCACCCGGACACGGCCCGCCTCGCGGCGGCCGCCATCGCCGTCGAGTACGAACTCCTCGACGCCGTCACGGACCCCGAGCAGTCCTTCGGCGCCGCCCCGCTCCACCCGGACGGCAACCTCATCCGGCACATCCCACTGCGCTACGGCGACCCCGAGGCCACCGGCGAGGTGGTCGTCGAGGGCCTCTACCGCATCGGCCGCCAGGACCCGGCCCCCATCGGCGCCGAGGCCGGCCTCGCCGTGCCCCGCCCCGACGGCGGCGTCGAGATCTACACCGCCTCCACCGACCCGCACACCGACCGCGACCTCGCCGCCGCCTGCTTCGGCCTCGACCCGGACCGCGTCCGCGTCGTCGTCACCGGCGTCCCCGGCGCCACCGCCGACCGCGAGGACCCCGCCTTCCAGCTTCCCCTCGGCCTGCTCGCCCTGCGCACCGGCTGCCCGGTCAAGCTGGCCGCCACCCGCGAGGAGTCCTTCCTCGGCCACGCCCACCGCCACCCGACCCTGCTGCGCTACCGCCACCACGCGGACGCCGAGGGCCGGCTGGTCAAGGTGGAGGCGCAGATCCTGATGGACGCCGGCGCCTACGCCGACGCCTCCGCCGAGTCCCTCGCGGCTGCGGTGGCCTTCGCGTGCGGCCCGTACGTCGTCCCGCACGCCTTCGTGGAGGGCTGGGCGGTCCGCACCAACAACCCGCCCTCGGGCCACGTGCGCGGCGAGGGCGCCATGCAGGTCTGCGCGGCCTACGAGGGCCAGATGGACAAACTCGCGGCCGCCCTCGGCATCGACGGCGCGGAGCTGCGCCTGCGCAACGCCCTCGCCACCGGAGACCTCCTGCCCACGGGTCAGACGGTCACCTGCCCGGCTCCCGTGGCCGAACTCCTCCGATCGGTCCGCGACTTCCCGCTCCCCTCCCTCCCCAAGGACACCCCGGAGGAGGACTGGCTGCTGCCCGGCGGGCCCGAGGGCGCGGGCGAGCCCGGCGCGGTGCGGCGGGGGGTCGGCTACGGCGTGGGCATGGTCCACATGCTCGGCGCGGAGGGCGCCGACGAGGTGTCCACCGCCACCGTGAAGGTGGTCGGCGGGGCCGCCACCGTCATCTGCGCGGCCGTCGACACCGGCCAGGGCTTCGCGACGCTCGCCCGGCAGATCGTCCAGGAGGTCCTCGGCATCGATGAGGTCACCTGCGCTCCCGTGGACACCGACCAGCCGCCGGCGGGCCCCTCCGCCCACGGCCGCCACACCTGGGTCTCGGGCGGAGCCGTCGAGCGGGCCGCGAAGATGGTCCGTACGCAGCTCCTCCAGCCGATGGCCCACAAGCTCGGCATGTCCACCGAACTCCTCCAGATCCAGGACGGCCGGATCACGTCGTACGACGGCGCCTTCTCCCTCTCCGTGGCGGAGGCCATAGAGGGCAAGGAGCTCTGGGCGACGGCCCAGTGCCGCCCGCACCCGACGGAGCCGCTCGACGACCACGGTCAGGGCGACGCCTTCGTGGGCCTGGCGTTCTGCGCGATCCGCGCGGTGGTCGACGTGGACATCGAACTCGGCACGGTCCGGGTGGTGGAGCTGGCCGTCGCGCAGGACGTGGGCCGCGTCCTCAACCCGCGCCAGCTGGAGGCCCGTATCGAAGCGGGCGTCACCCAGGGCGTCGGCGCGGCCCTGACAGAGAACCTCCGCTCGGTCGCCGGCCTGGTCCGCCACCCCGACCTGACGGGCTACGCCCTGCCGACGTCCCTGGACGCCCCGGCGGTGCGGATCGTCCGGCTGGTGGAGGAACGGGACGTCGTCGCCCCCTTCGGGGCGAAGGCGGCGAGCGCGGTCCCGGTGGTCACGACCCCGGCGGCGGTGGCCTCGGCGGTGCGCGCGGCGACGGGGAGGCCGGTGAACAGGATCCCGATCCGGCCATCGGCGGCTG
Organism: Streptomyces racemochromogenes; assembly: GCF_044129415.1. Classification (GTDB taxonomy): domain Bacteria; phylum Actinomycetota; class Actinomycetes; order Streptomycetales; family Streptomycetaceae; genus Streptomyces; species Streptomyces racemochromogenes_A. The sequence continues at coordinate 13,261 of NZ_JBBDHD010000133.1, read as the reverse complement.
TGGCGGTGCCCAACTCGTAGCGGCCTGCCCCACCTTGTCGTCGGTGCCGGTCGTTAGAGTGGCAGGAGGCACGACACACGCACGCGTGCGAACGGGTGTGACGGGGACGGGGAGTGGGGGAGTTCATCGTGGCAGCGGACAATGCTCCGGGGCTGCTGGGCATCGGCGTGGCCGGGGGCCTGGCGGACGCGGTGATGCGCCAGGCGAGGGCGCTTGAGGTCGAGTACGAGTCGATGACCGACTACAAGAACCGGGTCGACGCGCTGCTGACCACGTTGGACGGCTCGCAGGCGGACGCCGGCAAACTCGCCCACGGCACCCTCCCCGCAGGCACCCTCGGCACGGGCTTCCCCGAGGCGGAGGCCCTGTTCAAGGCGTACGACACGGTCCACAGCGAGCTCCAGAAGCTGTCGAAGGGCCTGGCGGGCCAGATCGAGGCGCTCGGCATCGCGATCCAGACGGCGGGCAAGGGCTACGGCGGAGTGGACGAGGAGACGCAGGCGAGGATGCGGGCCCTGATCAGGCGCTCGAAGGAGGAGTACGACCCGGACCGCGACCCCCTCGTCCAGCAGCAGAAGGAAGCCCAGAAGCAGCAGCACCAGGGCACTGCCCCGACCCCGACCCCGAGCACGTCGAAGGGCACGATCTGATGGCGCCGACGAACTTCGAGGGCTACTCGCACGAGCAGTTGCTCGCGATGATCGCCTCCCTCGACCCGGAGACGGTCAAGTCGCGGGCCACCCAACTGGCCGAGGCGGCGAAGACGATCAAGGAGATCGGCGAGAGCCTCAAGAAGCACCAGGTGAAGGGCTGGGAAGGCGAGGCGGCACATGCCTTCCAGGACTGGGTGAGCCGCACGGGCAGCGCGACGCTGTCGCTGGGCGAATACAGCCAGACGGGGAGCACGTGGATGACGCACGCCGCCCAGACGATGGTCGAGGTGAAGGCCAACACGCCGAAGTACGACAAGGCGGCGGCCGACAACCTGGAGGCGGCCCGCAAGTACCACAACGACCCGGACGCCCAGCAGATCGGCCAGACGGCCCACGCGAAGCTGACGGCCGACCACGAGCAGGCGGTCCAGCAACTGACGAAGCTGGCCCAGTCCTACGACGCCTCGGCAACCCAACTGACCCGAGCCCAGGCCCCGACGTTTCCGCCGCCGTCGCCGGACTTTGATCCCAGGGATTCTTACAGCGGGCAGAGTGATATCGAGCGGACGACCGGGGCCTCGGGCGGATCTGGTGCGGCTGGCTCCGCACACGTATCCCCGGCTCCGGCAAGTAGCGGCCCTTCGAGCGAGCCCGGCCATGTGCAAGGCCGCACTCCTCTGCCGGACAACACCCTGCCTGCTGCGCCAGGGCCCCTTCCAACACCCGTCCTCCCGGAACGTGGCGTAGACGTGGACCTCGACCATGTCGCCACTCTCCCGGACAAGACCGTCCCCCCGACCCTTGGGTTGCCCGTCGGACCCGCGCAGGGCTTGCCTGGTGGGAACGCCAACGGCGGGCCAGTCCCGCCGTTGACCCTTCCGCTCATCGGCGGTCCACCATCACTGGGCGGCGGACCGCTGCCGGTAACGCGGCCTCCTGTTGGTGTCGGCGGCAAGGCCGGAGGTATCTCGCTCCCGTCCCCGCGCGATACCGGCATCGTGGGTGGCCGCCCGATCTCCGCTGGCGGACCCAGCGCGGGTATCCCACGCGGCACAGTCATTGGTGCGGAGAGCCCGCACGCAGGGGGCGGCCGGGGCATGCCCGGCGCGATAGGTGGCGGCGGCCTGGGTGGCCCACACGGCACCCCAGGCGGTCGGCCTGCTGGTCGGCGACTGTCCGTGGAACCGGGCGGCGTTTTCGGGGGCCGTCAAGCCGCTGCTGGTGTCCAGCCGTTCACTCAGGGTGGTACGGGCCTCGTGCGCAATGGGTCGGGTGTTAGTGCGGTGGCTCCAGGAGGCGCCACTCCCCAGACCCCGAGCAGGCGGCGCGAAGGCCAGGGGGGCGCCCGCCCCGACTACCTGGCTGAGGACGAAGAGACCTGGCAGGACAGCCGTCGCGTTGTTCCACCGGTGATCGACTGAGCAGAACGGACGTTGCACGGGATGCGAATGCGCAAGGCGACCTCGGCCCTGGTGGGTCTGCTGCTGGCTGGGGTAGCCGTGACCCCAGCCCACGCGGAGACGGTCCGGTCCAAGCAATGGCACCTCGATGCCATGAAAGCCGACGACATCTGGAAGATCAGCACAGGCAAGGGTGTCACCGTTGCAGTGATCGACTCCGGCGTCGCTCGCATCCCCGAACTCGAAGGGCAGGTGTTGCCCGGCAAGGACTTTGCTCCGGACACGATCGAGGGTGATGAACGCACGGACTACAAGAATCACGGTACGGGTATGGCGGCAGTCGTTGCCGGCAACGGGAAGGGGCCCGGCGGGGTGGAGAGCGCCTTCGGGCTGGCTCCTGGCGCGAAGATCTTGCCCTTGCGTGTTGACCTCCACGGCAACGGAATTTCGCGCGACACGACCCTAAGGGATGCCATTCGCTACGCGGCGGACTCTGAAGCGAAGATCCTCAACATCTCGTTGGGGGGATGGGGCGATACCGAAGACCTGAGGAGTGCTGTTCGGTATGCATTGACGAAGGGCAAGTTGATCTTCGCCGGTGTGGGTAACGATGGTGGCGCTCAAGTGAATTATCCAGCCGGCATTCCTGGCGTAGTGGGGGTCGGGGCTGTCGATGCTGACGGTGCTGCCACCAAGGAGTCGACACACAACAACTCCGTAGACATGTCTGCTCCAGGCACCGACATCGTTACCGCATGTGGCGGCACCACGGGCCTCTGCAACAGCCACGGCACAAGCGACGCCACAGCCCTGGCCTCCGCCTCCGCCGCCCTCCTCTGGTCCGCCCACCCCACCTGGACCAACAACCAGATCCTCCGCGTCCTCCTCAACACCGCCGGCAAGCCCGTGGACGGCGTCCAGCGGAACGACTACATCGGCTACGGCGTCGTCCGCCCCCGCGTCGCGCTGCCCACCCCCGGTGACCCCGGGCCGCCCGACGTGTACCCCCTCCCCGATCTCGCCGCGGCGGCAGCCAAGGACACGCCCGTTCCCTCGACCGGGGGAAAGACCACCCCGCCGCAGGCGCCGCAGGCCGCCCCTGCGGTAGACAAGGGCGACGGCAGCAGCTGGACCTGGATCGCCCTCGGGCTCGGGGCCTGCGTCCTCATCGGTGGTGCCGTCACCGCGGTCGTCGTCCGCAGGGCGGCCCGCCGCTGACCTGAACCCGCACGGGAGTGGAGCGCACGCGATGTCCTTCGAGCAGGAATGGGCCGCCGCGCGCGCCACCGCCGAGGCCAAGGCCGCCCTCCGGCTCGACCACGCCCCGGCCGCCGGGGGCGCCACCGCCGACCTCGCCCTCAACCAGGACCACATCGGCGCCGTCGGCAGCGAGGCGTACGCGCTGCACCACCGCCTCCAGACCGACGGCCGCCACGCCGCCACCGCCTCCGCCGAAGCCGCCACCGCCCTCGCGAGGGAGGGCTTCGCCAGCGGAGCCGCCCTCGCCAAGGCGAACGGACGCTGGGAGAGCCAGGTCAAGACCCTCGTCGCCGCCTGCGCCCAGATCTCCAACGGCCTCGACTACTCCCTCTCCTCCCATGCCAAGGAAGAACAGCGGCTCTACGCCGAGTTCACGTCCTCCAAGATCGACCAGTACCTCTCGTAGCCGTGCTGACGTACGAGAACGTCCTGAACGCCCCCGTCGGCCCGCTCGCCACCGCCGTCCGCGACTGGCAGGCGCTGGCCGCCAAGCTGGACGAGCTGGCCGAGGCCGCCCGCAACGGCATGAAGGCCAAGTCGGACAAGGCCGAATGGAGCGGGGTCACGGCGGGCGTGGCGCGGCCGTTCGTCGACAAGACGGCCAAGGAGTTCCAGGACGCGGCCAACGAGGCCAAGGGCATCCACCAGGCCCTCGCCCAGGGCCACGACGCCTTCACCTCCTCCCGCGAGCGGCTGCGGAAGATCTCCGAGGTGGAGGCTCCGGCCGCCGGATTCCGGGTGGACGCCAGGGGGAAGGTCGAGCCGCTGCCGCTCGCCACCGAGGCGGACCGCGACGCGGCCCGGCACGATCCGGACTACCAGGAGTCCCTCCGCGTCAACCGCCCGCTGTGGCAGGCGAAGGTGGACGCCGCCCTCGACGCGTGCGACGACGTCGACCAGTCCCTCGCCCGCCTCCTCAACGCCAACCTCGCCGACGACCACGACTTCAGCGCCCCGAAATACGCCGGCCTCACCGCCGAACAGGCCGGCCGCGCCACCGACCTCGCGAGGAGGGGCCGGAACCTCTCGCACGCCGAACTGGCCGAACTCAACGAGCTGCTCGCCGACAACGCCAAGGTCCCGGCGTTCTCCACGGCCTTCTACGGCACCCTCGGCCCCGAGGGCGCGCTCCGGTTCTTCGGCACCATGGCGACCGACACCTACGCGTACGGGAAGCTCGACGAGCAGCGGCTGGAGGACGTCCGGGAGCTCCAGCGGAACCTCGGCTTCAACCTGGCCACCGCCACCCGCTCCACCGCCGAACCCCACCTGCCCGACAGCTACGCGGCGGAGCTGCGCAGGCTGGGCACCCAGCCGATCCCCCTGGCCCGCCACGACCAGAACCCGCCGTACGGGTACCAGCTGCTGGGCGGGATCATGCGCTTCGGGAACTACGACCCGAAGTTCCTCGTCCCGATCGCCGAACACGCGACGCAGATCCACGCCGGGAACCCGGACTTCTTCACCGGCACCCGCCAGCTCAACGGCTACGGCAAGAACATGCTGAACCCTTCCGGGACCAACGGGGCGGGCTACGACCCGGTGGTCGGCTTCCTGGAGGCGCTGGGCCACAGCCCGGAGGCGTCGGCGCAGTTCTTCGACCCCGAGCGGAGTCCGCACGCCTATGGCGCCGATGGCACGGCGAAGGCCGGGGCCGCGTATCTGGGCAAGGACGCCAAGGGCCGGCCCGTCACGAACTACCTCGACTTCTTCGCCAGCGAGAAGTACCACTCCACCATCGACATGGAGGGCATGAACCCCGACGACCTGAAGAAGGCCGCCACCTACATGCCCGACGCCCTGGGCCACGCCCTGGAAGCGGCCACCCTCGGCCACGCCTGGGACGACCCGGCCCCCCGCCTGGAGCGCGATGAAACCTCCGCCAAGATCATGCAGAGGGTGGTGGCCACGTACGGTGCGAGCCCCGAGCTGCTGAAGCAGCAGAGCTCGCTGGCGGACAGCCTGGGCCGAATGGGTGCTGGCTACATCGGTGATCTGAACCATGCCCTGAACGGGAACGACGCGCAGAGCGTGTTCGCGGGAACCGGCGCGGGGCAGGCCGAGTTCGAGCAGGAGGACGCCCGCCGATTCCTGAGCAGCCTCGGCCAGCACCCCGATTCCTACCTCGTCATGTCCCAGGCGGAGTCCGTCTTCCAGTCCTCGGTGCTGGAGTCCCAGGTGGGGCCCGACGGCAGGCTCAACCGGAGTGGTCTGATGGAGGCCGCGCGCACCGGCGGGGAGTTCCAGGGAATCCTGGACGAGTCCCGTGGCAAGCAGATCACCGCCGACGCGGAGAAGTGGGCCAAGGACTACGACGAGGCGGTGGAGAAACGCTCGGGGTGGGTTGAGTTCGGGTCGACGGCGGCCATCGCGGCGGGGGTCGCGTTCCTGCCGGCGACCGCGATGGCGGCTGGCGCGGCCGCGGTCGTCGTACCGCTTGCCGTGGACACGGGCAGTGGAGCCCTGGAACAGGTCGTCGGCGGGGTCGCCAAGGACTGGTCCGAGGCCGAAGCCGACCGCCTGAAAGACCGGAAGGCGGGGAAAGCCCACGAGGACCAGACGGCCGTCTACCAGCACGGTGAGCGGATGGCGCAGTCACCCGTACGTCACTTCCTGCGGCACCACCCACCGAGCCCGGACGACCCGATCGACGAGACCCTGAAGCAGTCCAGCCTGACGGGATACAACACCGGTTGCGGGCTTGAGCGCCATACCGGCAACCAGCCCGTGGTGGACAACTGAGGGGTGCGGGTGAGCGGGCGGAGACCGGGTTGCGGTTCGCGCCGGAGCGCGGCGGCAGCTTGGTACGCAGCGGCCGCGGTCCTGCTCGTGGCCTGCGGCGGCGGTGCAACCCCCGGCCCGCACCAGCCCACGGAACTCTCCGCCGCCCAGGTGTGCCCCGGCCGGATCCTCAATCCCGAGGCCGTGCGGGGCATTGAGAAGGTCACCGGGGCGACCCGCTTCCAGCCTCCTGAGGACGGACGGGCCCCCGGGGTGGCCTGGGTGGCGGACGTGCTGGTCCGTGGCTACGCGAAGGCCGAGGCTTCGCTGGGCGGTGAGGTGTGCCAGGCCGTGCCGGTGGACGGGAAAGGGCGGCACCGGCTCACGCTGGGCTTCGCGATCGAGAGCGAGACCCAGCGCACCGGCGAGCATTCCGAGAGCGGTGGGGGCCACTACTGGGAGTACGACCTCGGGCGCAACGCCCTGGCCCTCTCGCGTCAGGCGAAGCTGTTCTTCGACTGCGCCAGTGTCCGACTCGCGGGGCTCGGCCGGCCCGTACCCGTCATGGCCGTCGTGAGCGTGTCCGGCGGATCGGACGGGGACGAACCCGAACTGCGCGAGGCCAACCTGGCCGTAATCCACTCCGCCTCCCTGGCGATGGCCAGGGAACTGGGGTGCACGGGCGGGGGAGGCCTGCCTGGCAGGCTGGTGGTCAGGCAGAGGACGGCCCGTACCGTCGCCCCGTAGCCCGGGCCTCCGCCGCGGACAGCGCGGAAGGGCCGCCGGGGAAGTCCCCGGCGGCCCCTCCGCAGCCTCCCCGAGGCCGTGACCGGAATCGAACCGGCGTAACCCGCTTTGCAGGCGAGTCCCTCAACCACTCGGGCACACGGCCGTGTTGTTGCTGTGCCGGATATGACGCTACGGGTCTGCGGTGTGGCCCGGAAGGGCGGCGCGGGGGATGCAATGTGACTGCCATGCGGCGTTCACACGGGCCGTTCGGACTAGGTCCCGGGGACCACGCGGGATACGACCAATTGACAGGGGCGAATCCCGCACGCGCACCTTACTCTGGGGCGATGAGTGCCCTTGAACCCCGGATAGCAGAGACCCCCGCCGCCCCGCCCACACCGCCGGGCGGCATTCTGGGGCCGGCCTACCGGACGCTGAGCGTCGGGATCATCTCCGTGATCTTCCTGATCGCCTTCGAGGCCACCGCCGTCGGGACCGCCATGCCCGTCGCCGCGCGCGAGCTGGACGGGGTCGGGCTCTACGCCTTCGCCTTCTCCGCCTACTTCACCACCAGCCTCTTCGGCATGGTCCTGGCCGGCCAGTGGGCCGACCGGCAGGGGCCGCTGCGGCCGCTGGCGGTGGGGATCGGGGCCTTCGCCGCCGGGCTGGTGTGTTCCGGGACCGCCGCCGTCATGGGGGTGTTCGTGCTCGGGCGGGCCGTCCAGGGGTTCGGGGGCGGGCTGGTCATCGTCGCGCTCTACGTCGTCGTCAGCCGGGCCTACGAGGAGCGGCTGCGGCCCGCGATCATGGCGGCCTTCGCCGCGAGCTGGGTGGTCCCGTCCATCGTCGGGCCGCTGGCCGCGGGGACGGTCACCGAGCGCCTCGGCTGGCGGTGGGTGTTCCTCGGGATCCCGGTGCTGGTCGTCGTCCCGCTGATCGTGGCGCTGCCCGCGATCCGCCGGACCGCGTCCGGGCCGGTGGACGGCGGCGGCGAGGCGCCCGCGGCGTTCGACCGGCGGCGGATCCGGCTGGCCCTCGGGATCTCGGTGGGCGCCGGGCTGCTCCAGTACGCCGCGCAGGACCTGCGGTGGCTGTCGTTGCTGCCCGGAGCCGCCGGGGCGGCGCTGCTGGTGCCGGCGGTGCTCGGGCTGCTGCCGCGCGGGACGTACCGGGCGCGGCGCGGGCTGCCGTCCGTGGTGCTGCTGCGCGGGGTGGCGGCCGGGGCCTTCATCGGCGCGGAGAGCTTCGTGCCGCTGATGCTGGTCACCCAGCGCGGGCTCAGCCCGACCCTGGCCGGGTTCTCGCTGGCGCTCGGCGGGGTGACCTGGGCGCTGGGCTCCTGGGTGCAGTCCCAGGGGCGGACGGCCCCGTACCGGGAGCGGCTGATGGTGGCCGGGATGGTCATGGTGGCGCTCGGCATCCTCGCGGCTCCGGCGGTGCTGGTCGAGTCGGTGCCGGTGTGGACGCCGGCCGTGGCCTGGGCCGTGGGCTCGCTCGGCATGGGGCTGGTGATCGGCTCGACGAGCGTGCTGCTGCTCCGGCTGTCGGCGCCGGAGGAGGCGGGGGCGAACTCCGCCGCTCTCCAGATCTCCGACGCGCTGGCCAACGTGGTGCTGCTGGCGGCCGGCGGGGCGGCGTTCGCCGCGCTGGGCGGGGGAGCCGTGGGGGCGGGGCACGCCCTGGGCGCGGAGGGCGGTGCCTCGCGCCCGGCCGCGTTCCTCGTCGTGTTCCTGCCGATGGCCTGCGTGGCCCTGGCCGGGGCCTGGGTGGCGACCCGGCTGCACGAGCGTCCGGCGGCGAAAACCGGCTGACGCCCCACCGGCCCGTCGTTACGCTGCGTGCATGAACGATCTGGTCATCCGGCTCTCCGACGCCGACTGCGCGGAGCTCGCCGACCTCGCCGACGCCACCGGCCGCACGCCCGAGGAGCACGCGCTGGAGGCCGTACGGGAGCACCTGTGCCGGGAGCGCGGGCGCGTCGGGGACGCCGCGGCCCGCCTGGCCCGGCTGCACGAGCCCCTGCTGAAGCGGCTCGGCGCATGACCGGGGCCGCCGCCGTGCGCCACCTCACGCTCGCCGAGGTCCTCGACCTGGCCCGGCACGCCTGCCTCGCCCAGGGGCAGCCGGTCGAGCTGCGCGCCCCCGGCCTGCTGGAGTCCGCCGTCCACCGGCCGAGGGCTGGGGGCCCCTCCCAGCGGTAGCTGGGGGAGTATGGGACGCCCGCCTACGCGGACCCGTACGAGCAGGCCGCCGCGCTGCTCCACGGCATCGCGGTGAACCATCCCCTGGTCGACGGCAACAAGCGCACCGCCTGGCTCGCCGCCGCCACCTTCCTGGCCGTGAACGGGGCCGATCCGGCGGCCGTGGACCAGGACGCGGCGTACGCGCTGGTCGTCGACGTGGCCTCCGGCGCCGAGGCCCGGGTGCCGTTGATCGCCGACAGGCTGCGGGAGTTGGTGGCGGTGTGACGCTCGCCGCACTGCCCGAGGTCACGGGCCTGTCCCTCCGCGGGGGGTGGTGCGGCGCGGGTAAGGTGGCCCGGTTGTCCTGAGTACGACCGCCACCGAGAGCACGAACCGGAGACCGTGACTACTACCGCCTCCCACCACCTCTCACCCGCCTTCCCCGGCCGTGCGCCGTGGGGTACCGCCAGCAAGCTGCGTGCCTGGCAGCAGGGGGCGCTGGACAAGTACATCCAGACCCAGCCCCGTGATTTCCTCGCCGTCGCCACCCCCGGCGCCGGCAAGACCACCTTCGCGCTGACCCTGGCCTCCTGGCTGCTGCACCACCACGTGGTCCAGCAGGTGACCGTGGTCGCGCCGACCGAGCACCTGAAGAAGCAGTGGGCGGAAGCCGCCGCCCGCATAGGCATCCGGCTCGACCCCGAGTACTCGGCCGGGCCGCTCGGCAAGGACTACCACGGCGTCGCCGTCACCTACGCCGGTGTCGGCGTGCGGCCGATGCTGCACCGCAACCGCTGCGAGCAGCGCAAGACGCTGGTGATCCTGGACGAGATCCACCACGCGGGCGACTCCAAGTCCTGGGGCGAGGCCTGCCTGGAGGCCTTCGACCCCGCGACGCGCCGCCTCGCGCTGACCGGAACCCCGTTCCGCTCCGACACCAACCCGATCCCCTTCGTGACGTACGAGGAGGGCAACGACGGCATCCGCCGCTCCTCCGCCGACTACACGTACGGCTACGGCAACGCGCTGGGCGACGGCGTCGTCCGGCCCGTGATCTTCCTGTCCTACAGCGGCAACATGCGCTGGCGCACCAAGGCCGGCGACGAGATCGAGGCCCGCCTGGGCGAGCCGATGACCAAGGACGCCATCTCGCAGGCCTGGCGCACGGCGCTGGACCCCCGCGGCGACTGGATGCCGAACGTGCTGCGCGCCGCCGACCAGCGGCTCACGGAGGTCAGGAAGGGCATCCCGGACGCCGGCGGGCTCGTCATCGCCGCCGACCAGGACGCGGCCCGCGCGTACGCCAAGCTGATCCGGGAGATCACCGGGACGAAGCCGACCGTCGTCCTCTCCGACGACACCAACGCGTCGAAGAACATCGACGCCTTCAGCGCGAACGACGACCGCTGGATGGTCGCGGTCCGCATGGTGTCCGAGGGCGTCGACGTGCCCCGCCTCGCGGTGGGCGTGTACGCGACGACGATCTCGACCCCGCTGTTCTTCGCGCAGGCCGTCGGCCGCTTCGTACGATCGCGCAGGCGCGGCGAGACCGCGTCCGTGTTCCTTCCGACCATTCCCTACCTGCTCGGCTTCGCCAACGAGATGGAGGTCGAGCGCGACCACGTCCTCGACCGGCCGAAGAAGGCGGGCGAGGACGACGACCCGTACGCCGAGTCCGAGAAGGAGATGGAGGAGGCGAACCGGCAGGAGGACGAGGACACCGGCGAGGACGAGCAGATGTCCTTCGAGGCCCTCGAATCCGACGCCGTCTTCGACCGGGTGCTGTACGACGGCGCGGAGTTCGGCATGCAGGCGCACCCGGGCAGCGAGGAGGAGCAGGACTACCTCGGCATTCCGGGCCTCCTGGAGCCGGACCAGGTGCAGCTGCTGCTGCAGAAGCGGCAGTCGCGCCAGATCGCGCACAGCCGGCGCAGGCCGGACGCGGAGGCGGACCTGCTGGAGCTTCCGGCCGACCGGCGGCCGGTGGTTTCGCACAAGGAGCTGCTGGAGCTGCGCAAGTCGCTGAACACCATGGTGGGGGCCTACGTCCACCAGAGCGGCAAGCCGCACGGGGTGATCCACACCGAGCTGCGCCGGGTGTGCGGCGGGCCGCCGAGCGCGGAGGCGACGGCGGGGCAGCTGAAGGAGCGGATCAAGAAGGTCCAGGAGTGGGCCACCCGGATGCGGTGAGCCTTCGCCGGCCGCAGATGCGGAACGGGGGGGGGGGGGGGGGGGGGCCGCCCCCCCCCCCCCCGCCCGGGGGGGCGCGGGGGGGGCGGGCGGGGGGGCCCCCCCCCCCCGTCGCCGTAGGGCGTGGAGCCGGGTCAGTTGGTGACGCGGCGACGCTTGCCGGTGCCGGCGACCAGGGCCGCGCCCATGGCGAGGGCCACACCGCCGGCGCCGAGCGCCCAGCTGGTGGCGGCGTCCGCACCGGTCTCGGCGAGCTGGCCGCCGGCGGTGGCGGTGCCGGTGCCGGTGCCCGTGCCCGTGCCCGTGCCGGTGTTGTGGTCGACGATCGGCGTGGTGCCGCCGCCGTTCGGCTTGGTGTCGTTGCCACCACCGGTGTGGCCGCCACCGTTGTCGTGGCCGCCGTTGTTACCGGTGCTGCCCCCCGTGTTGCCGCCGGCGTCGGAGGTGATCTTCGACTTGTAGACGCCCGACTCGGACTGGATCGTCGCGTCGTCGTTGGACGCGATGGCCTGGACCTTGATGTCGCCGGCCTTGGTGCCCTTCGTGAAGCGGAGCTGCACGTCCATGGTGAAGTGGTCGCCGGGCTCCAGCGGGCTGTTGCCGACGTAGACGATGTAGACGTCGCCGCCTTCCTCGTAGACGTAGCCCTCGTCCCAGAACTCCTCGCCCGACTCCTCGTCGTAGGCCAGGACCTTGCCGTCGATCTGGTCGGCGGTCACGTTGCCCTCGATCTTGAAGGCGTAGTGGTAGCGGTTGATGTGCTTGCCGCTGGTGTTGTCGACCTCGAACTCGAACTTCTGCGGCGCCCCGCCCGCCTTGAAGGTCGACGGCAGGCCGGAGAGGGCCACCTTCGGGCCCTGGGCGGCCTTGTGCTCAGGGGCCGGGGCCGGCTTGGCCTCCGGGGCCGGGGCGGGCTTGGCCGGGGCCGGGGCGGGAGCCGGGGTCTCCTTGGCCGGGGTCTCCGCGGCGGGCTTGGCGGCCGGGGTCTCGGCGGCCGGCTTGGCGTCGGCGGCCGGGGCGGCGTCTTCCTTCGGGGCCGAGTCCGGGGTGGTGACGGCGGTGTTCTTCGCCTCGTCCGCCATCGCGGGCGTGGCCATGAGGACCGTCGGGCCCACTACGGCGGCAGCGGCGACGACGGCCATGCGCTTGAGCTTCACAGGTACTTCTTCCCCTCCGTGAGTCCGGAGCACGGCCTGTGCCGCGCCCCGCCCACCCCCAACATCTTTTTGAACGCGATCAGACTAAGGGTCGTGTAAACCGATTTTCGGTCGGGGGACATTACGAATCGATACAGTCCCGAGGAGGAAAGGGCTGAAACCGGCAGTAGGCGACCGGATTCTGGACGAGGCCTTCCGCTGAGCGGACCCGCTCGCTACTGTCCCCGCATCGAACGCCCCGTGGCAGCGCCGCCGCGGGAGCGCAGCCGGTGCCATGGCCGCTACCGGCGGCCTCTCCGTGCGTCGCCGAGGGACCGGCAGCGCTGCACCCCATGAGAGTCACCGCCGTCCACCGACGACACAGAGGGAGAGGCGTCGTGACCGCGGAAACCTCCCAGACTCTCGACCGAGGGCTCAGAGTCCTCAAGCTGCTCGCCGACACCGACCACGGGCTGACCGTGACCGAGCTCTCCAACCGGCTCGGCGTCAACCGCACGGTGGTCTACCGCCTGCTGGCCACCCTGGAGCAGCACGCCCTGGTCCGCCGCGACCTCGGCGGCCGGGCCCGCGTCGGGCTCGGCGTGCTGCGGCTGGGCCGGCAGGTCCACCCGCTCGTGCGCGAGGCGGCCCTGCCCGCCCTGCGCTCGCTCGCCGAGGACATCGGTGCCACCGCGCACCTGACCCTCGTGGACGGCACGGAGGCGCTCGCCGTGGCCGTCGTCGAGCCCACCTGGACGGACTACCACGTCGCCTACCGGGCCGGCTTCCGCCACCCGCTGGACCGCGGCGCGGCCGGACGGGCCATCCTGGCGGCCCGTCAGGGCTCGCTGATCGAGCCCGGCTACACGCTCACCCACGGCGAGCTCGAAGCGGGGGGGCGCGGGGGGGGGGCGGCCCCGGGGGGGCCCCCCCCACGGAGCCGGAGGCGGAACCGGAAGCGGAACCGGAACTGGACATCTGCGGAAAAC
>NZ_JBBDHD010000339.1:0-422 GCF_044129415.1 Streptomyces racemochromogenes | reverse complement strand
GCCGGGTGTGCCTCCCCCAGGGCCGCGGTGTGCAGGCGCAGCGACAGGGCCCGGACCTCCTCGCTCGCCCCGCAGAGCTGGATGATCGCCTCGATGGTGGAACGGTGTGGAAGCCGTTCTCCCGAAAGGTTCTTCGACAGGGCCGAGGCGCTCAGCGCCGCACCCGAGGCCACCTGTTTGCTGGCCAGGTCCGCGGCCCCGATCAGGGACCTCAGGTGCTCGACGAGCGCCCGCTTGTGCGGGCGGTTGTTGAAGACCTCCGGTTTCAGCGGGTCGAGCCCCCGGCGGGCCGGCAGGGCCCCTCCGCCCGCAGAGTCGTCCCTGCCGGTTCCCTCCTCGGCAACACCCGCCATGTCCGTTCTCCCAGTTGACCGTTGCGGAAAGAAGATCGTTTCCCATGGCGCACCCGCCGACCACGACGG
>NZ_JBBDHD010000132.1:0-17865 GCF_044129415.1 Streptomyces racemochromogenes | reverse complement strand
CTCCTCCACCAACCCCACCCTGCCCTTCGGCCGGGACGCGGTCGCCGAGCACTACGGCATGATCGTCTCCGTCCACGCGCTGAAGACGGACCTGCCGGGCGACGCCGCCATGGCCCGCGACCGCATCCGCGCGGGGACGATGGGGGCCGAGGACGTCCTGCACGACCTGGGCGCCATCGCGATCACCTCCTCCGACGCCCAGGGCATGGGCCGCGCGGGCGAGACGGTCCGCCGGACCTTCGCCATGGCGGGGAAGATGAAGGCCGAACTCGGCCCGCTGGAGGGGGACTCCGAGGGCGACGACAACGCCCGTGTGCTCCGTTACATCGCCAAGCTGACGATCAACCCGGCCATCGCCCACGGCCTGGCCCACGAGATCGGCTCCATCGAGGTCGGCAAGCTCGCCGACATCGTGCTGTGGCGCCCGGCGTTCTTCGGCGCCAAGCCGCAGCTGGTCCTCAAGTCCGGCTTCCCGGCCTACGGGGTCACGGGCGACCCCAACGCCGCCACGGACTGCTGCGAACCCCTGGTCCTGGGCCCCCTGTTCGGTGCCCACGGCGCCGCCCCCGCCGATCTCTCCGTCGCCTTCGTCAGCCGCGCCGCCGCCGAGTCCGGCTCCTTCGGCGCCCCGTACGACGCCCTCGGCACCCGGCGCCGCAGGGTGGCCGTCCGTGGCACCCGGGGGATCGGACCCGGGAGCATGATCGGCAATGCCCGCCTCGGAGAGGTCGACGTGGATCCGCGCAGCGGCCTGGTCACCCTCGACGGTGAGCCCCTGCGCTCCGAGCCGGCGGACCGGGTCTCCCTCAACCGCCTCTACTTCCTCTGAGGGCGGCCATTGCCCGCGCTTCCTCACGATTCCGCTCTTGACTGAAATTTCAGTTCGGTGGAAGACTCCGCCGACCAATGGAAATGAGACACCTGATGGCCGAATTCCGTATGCCCGCCGAATGGTCCGCACACGACGGCTGCCTGATGGCCTGGCCCGTCCGCGAGGACCTCTGGGGCAGCGTCCTGGCCGACGCCAAGGAGGAGTACGCGGGCGTCGCCCGCGCGATCTCCGCCTTCGAGCCCGTCACCATGGTCGCCCCGCCCGGGTTCGCCGAGGACGCCCGCAGCCACTGCGGCGACGGCGTCACCGTCATCGAGCTGCCCCAGGACGACTCCTGGTTCCGCGACTCCGCCCCCCTGTTCGTCCTCGACGGGGACGGCCGGCGCGCCGGCGTGGACTTCCGCTTCAACGCCTGGGGCGGCAAGCACCACCCCTTCGACTCCGACGACCGGATCAGCGCCCTGCTGCTGGAGCACCTCGGAGTCGACCGCATCCCCTCCGGCATGATCCTGGAGGGCGGCGCCATCACCGTCGACGGCGAGGGCACGCTCATCACCACCGAGCAGTGCCTCCTGCACCCCAACCGCAACCCCGGCATGACCCGCGAGGAGATCGAGGACGAGCTGAAGGCCCGCCTCGGCATCACCAAGGTCATCTGGCTGCCCTACGGCGGCCTGCGCGACACCGAGACCGACGGCCACGTGGACGGGGTCTGCGCCTTCGCCGCACCCGGCACCGTCGTCATCTCCCTGCCCTCCGACCCCACCCACCCCGACTACGCGAGGATGCGCGCCAACCGCGCCGTCCTGGAGGCCGTCACCGACGCCCGGGGCCGCCGCCTGGAGATCATCGAGATCCCGCAGACCGCCTTCACCGACCTCGCCGACGGCGAGATCGAGGTCTCCTACATGAACTACTACATCGCCAACGGCGGGGTCGTCGTCCCGGTCGCCGGGGTCCCCCAGGACGAAGACGCCCTGGCCGTCATCGCCTCGGCCCACCCCGGCCGCAAGGTCGTCGGCGTCCGGGCGCTCGCCATCGCCTTCGGCGGCGGCGGGGTCCACTGCATCACCCAGCAGATCCCCTCCGTGCCCACCGCCGGCTGATCCCCGGACCTGCCGCTCCCGGCGGACCGCCCGCCCCGGCGGTCCGCCCGCTCCTCCCCCCAACCCTCACGGACAGAGAGCGCGACGATGACCACCTCCCCACCCCGTACGAGCAGACGCCCCCGCATCCGCCCGCGGGCCGCGACCGCAGTCACCGCCGTCCTGACCTCCTGCGCCCTCCTCGCGGCCTGCTCCGGCCCGCCCGAGGACCAGGCCGCCGGCGGCGTCACCGACGTCAGGCTGTCGCCCTCCACCCCGGAGGCGCGCGGCGAGATCGACTCCTTCACCTGGGCCGTCTACGCCGAACCGCCCACCCTCGACTACACGGCGGCCTTCGACTACCCCCAGAACACCGTGCTCTCCAACGTGTGCGAGAGCCTGATGCGCTGGACCCCCTCGCTCACCACCGAGCCCGGCCTCGCGCGGCAGGCGACCAACCCCGACCCCACCACCTGGGTCTACGACCTGCGCCCCGGCGTCCGCTTCCACGACGGCCGGGAGATGACCGCCGACGACGCCGTCTTCAGCCTCGCCCGGCAGATGGCCCCCGAGAACGCCGCCGCCTGGGCCCAGGTCTTCCAGAACGTCGCCTCGATCACCAAGACCGGCCCGCTCCAGGTCACCGTCACGCTCAAGAAGCCCGACTCCCAGTTCCCCCAGTACATGGCCACCGCCGCCGGAGTCGTGGCGTCCAAGGCCACCGTCGAGGCCGCCGGCAAGGACTACGGCACCACCGGGGACCTCGGCTGCACGGGCCCGTTCAAGCTCGGCACCTGGACCAAGGGCCAGTCCATCGAACTGGACCGCTTCGACGGCTACCGCGGCGCCAAGGCCAAGTCCAAGAAGGCCGTCTTCCGCATCCTGACGGACCCCTCCGCCCGCACCAACGCCCTGCTCAGCGGCGAGGCGGACGGCGGCTACCTGATCCCCACCGAGAGCTACGCCCGGCTGCGCGACAGCGGGGCCGGCAAGCTGTACTTCGGCGAGGGCCTCAGCACGGTCAACGTCAACATCACCACCATGAAGGGCCCCCTCGGCGACGTCCGCGTCCGCCGGGCCCTGTCCCTGGCACTGGACCGCACCGGCTTCGTCAAGGCCGGACTCGGCGGCGCGGGCACCGCCACCAACTCCCTCACCACCCACGCCGCCTGGGCCGCCGCCCCCGAGCACACCCTGAAGACCGCCTTCGACGGCCTGCCGCCCACCGGCCAGGACGTCGAGAAGGCCAAGGCCCTGGTCAAGGAGGCGGGCGCCACCGGCAAGACCCTCACCGTCGCCACCAGTTCCATCGGCCAGGACGTCTCCCTCCTCGCCACCGCCGTCCAGGCGGCCGGCACGCGGATCGGCCTGGACATCCGGCTGAAGACGATCGCCCCGAACGCCTTCACGGCCCTGTTCACCGACCCCCGGGCGCGCGAGGGCATCGACATGTTCCCGCTCACCTACTACGACTCGATCACCGACCCGCTCGACCTGCTGGTCAACTTCAAGACCGGCGCCTACCTCAACTTCGGCGGCTACAGCGACCCCGAGTACGACCGCCTCGTCGACCAGGCCACCGCCGTCTACCCGGCGGAGGAGCGCCTGGACATCGCCGCCAAGCTCCAGCACCAGGCGTCCGAACAGCTGTTGTGGATCCCCGTCGCCGAATGGCCCACCGCCCTGTTCATGAACAAGCGGATCACCGGCGCCCCCACCACCATCTCGTACATGTACTACCCGTGGGCCGCCGACGTGGGGGCCGCGCAGTGAGCTTCCTCAGGTTCGCCGTGCGGCGGGTGGCGGAGATGGCCGCCACCCTGCTCGTCGCCTCGTTCGTCGTCTTCGGGGCCCTGTACCTGGCCCCGGGCAACCCGGCGAGCTTCCTGCTCGCCGGCCGCTCCGCCTCCCCGGAGGCCCTCGCGGCGATCAACGCCCAGTACCACCTGGACGACCCCTTCCTCGTCCGCTACCTGCGCTGGCTGGGCGACGTGCTCCACGGCGACTTCGGCCGGTCCATCACCTACCGCACCGACGTCTCCCGGCTGCTCGCCGACCGGCTGCCCACCACCCTGGTCCTGATCGCGATGTCGCTCGTCGTGGTCGTCGCCGTCGGCCTGCTCCTCGGCCGGATCGCCGCCGTCCGCGGCGGGGCCACCGACTCCGCCATCCTCGTCACCACCACCTTCGCCGTCGGCACCCCGTCCTTCGTCGCGGCGGTCCTCCTCCAGGGCCTGTTCGCCGTCGACCTCGGCTGGTTCCCCAGCAGCGGCACCGGTGAAGGCGGCCTCGGCGACCTGCTGTGGCACCTCGCGCTGCCCTCGGTCGCCCTCGCGCTGTACCTGATCGGCATGCTCGCCCGGGTCACCCGCTCGGCCATGCTCGAAGCCCTCGACAGCGAGCACGTCACGGTAGCCCGCAGCCGCGGCGTCCCCGAACGCCAGGTCATCCGGCGCCACGTCTTCCGCAACTCGCTGGGGACCGTGCTGACCACCGGCGGCCTGATCGTCTCCACCCTGCTGGTGTGCACCATCCTCGTGGAGAGCGCCTTCAGCGTCGGCGGCATCGGCCAGCTCCTCGAACTGTCCACCACCACCAAGGACTTCCCGACCGTCCAGGCCATCTCGCTGATCATCGTCGCCCTCTTCATGACCGTGAACCTGCTCGTGGACCTGGCCCTGCCCCTCGTCGACCCCCGGGTCACCCTCGGATCCAGGAGGGCCGCCCCATGACCGCCGTACTGACCCGCAGACCCGGCCTCGCCCGGCTGCGCGCGGCAGGCTCCCCGCTCCACCTGGCCTGCCTGGCGTTCGTCGCCCTCGTCGTCCTCGCCGCCCTGCTCGCACCCTGGCTCGCCCCGCACGACCCCCACACGGTCGACCTCGGCCACGCCCTCGCCGCACCCACCGCCGGACACCCCTTCGGCGTGGACGCCGCCGGCCGCGACACCCTCTCCCGGCTGCTGCTCGGCGCCCGGACCTCCCTGCTCGGCCCGCTCGGCGTGGTCGCCTTCTCCACCGTCGCCGGCATCGCCATCGGCACGGCCGCCGCCTGGCGCGGGGGCTGGCTCGGCTCCGTCCTCTCCCGCAGCACCGAGCTGGTCTTCGCCTTCCCCGGCATGCTGCTCGCCATCCTGATCATCTCCGTCCACGGCGAGGGACTGCTCGCCCCGGTCCTCGCCCTGACCGTGGCCTACACCCCCTACGTCAGCCGCCTCACCCGCTCCCTGGTCCTGGCCGAACGGGCCCGGCCGTACGTCAGCGCCCACCAGGTCCAGGGCCACTCCGCCCTCCAGATCTGCCTGCGCCACGTCCTGCCGAACGTCGCCCCCGTCGTCCTCGCCCAGTCCGCCGTCAACTTCGGCTACGCCCTCATGGACCTCGCCGGCCTGTCGTTCCTCGGGCTCGGCGTCCCGGCCCTCACCCCCGACTGGGGCCGCATGGTCTTCGACGGCCAGACCGCCATCCAGCACGGATACCCGCTGTCCGCGATCCTGCCCTGCGCCGTCATCGTGCTGACCGTGGTCGCCTTCAACGTGGTGGGCGAGCGCTGGGCTGACCGCGTCGCCAGGAGAGACAGATGAGAACACCGCACACCACCGGCCCCGCCCTCGACATCCAGGGGCTGCGGATCACCCTGCCCGGCACCGCCCGGCCCGTCCTCGACGGGGTCGACCTCACCGTAGGCCCGGGCGAGACGGTCGCCCTCGTCGGCGAGTCCGGCTCGGGCAAGTCCCTCACCTCCCGCAGCGCGCTGCGGCTGCTGCCGCCCCGCGCCACCGTCGAGGGGAGCGTCCGGGTCGCGGGCCGGGACGTCCTCACCCTGGACGCCGCCGGGCTGCGCGCGGTACGGGCCGGCACGGCGGCCATGGTCTTCCAGGACCCCCGCGCCGCCGTCAACCCGCTGCGCCGGATCGGCGACTTCCTCACCGAGAGCGTCACCCTCACCGGGGTCATGGGCCGTGACGCGGCCACCGCGCGGGCCGCCGAACTCCTTCGGGCCGTCGGCCTGGACGAGTCCGTCCTGAGCAAGCACCCCGGCCAGGTCTCCGGCGGCATGCTCCAGCGGGTCGTCATCGCCGCCGCCCTCATGGGCGACCCGGCGCTGCTGCTGGCCGACGAACCCACCACCGCGCTCGACGTCACCAGCCAGGCCGAGGTCATCGCCCTGCTCGCCGCCCTGCGCGAACGCTTCGGCACCGGCCTGCTGTTCGTCACCCACGACCTCGACCTCGCCGCCGCCGTCAGCGACCGGGTCTACGTCATGTACGCCGGCCGGATCGCCGAGACCGGACCCGCCGAGGCCCTCTTCGCGAGCCCCCGGCACCCCTACACGGCGGCCCTCCTGGCCTCCACCCCGCGCATGGAAGGCCCCCGCGGCCGCCTCGCCGCCATCGCCGGCCAGCCGCCGGACCTGCGCCAGGAACTGCCCGGCTGCGCCTTCGCCGCCCGCTGCCCGCTGGCCACGGAGGTCTGCGACCAGCGGGCCCCGCGGCCCGCCGCCGCCCCGGGGCGGCCGGAGCACCTGGCCGCCTGCCACCACAGCGACCGGCTCGAAGGGAGCGCCGTCGATGCCCGATGACGTGGACCCCGTGCGGAACACGGGAAACGTACTGGAGGTCAGGGGACTGAGCCGCTCCTACGGGGCCGTGCGCGCCGTGGACGACGTGTCCTTCGGCCTGCCGGCCGGAGGCTCGCTGGGGATCGTGGGCGAGTCCGGCTCCGGCAAGACCACCACCGCCCGGATCATCACCGGCCTGGAACGGGCCGACGGCGGAGAGGTCCTGGTCGGCGGCCGGTCCAGGACCGCCCGAGGCGGCGGACGCGGCAGGGCCGGACGGCTGGCCCGCGCCCGGGAGGTGCAGATGGTCTTCCAGGACCCCTACCTCTCCCTGGACCCCCGCACCAGCGTCGAGGCGGCCCTGCGCGAACCCCTGCGCCTGCACTTCCCCGGCCGCGACCACACCCGGCGGGTCCGCGAGCTGCTCGACCAGGTCGGCCTCGGCACCCGGGCCGCCGACGCCCTGCCCCGGCAGCTGTCCGGCGGCCAGCGCCAGCGCGTGGCCATCGCCCGGGCCCTGGCTGTCGAACCGGCCGTCCTCGTGCTGGACGAGGCCGTCGCCGCGCTCGACGTCTCCGTGCAGGCGCAGATCCTCAACCTGCTCGCCGACATCAGGGAGCAGACCCGCATCGGGTACCTCTTCATCACCCACGACCTCGGCGTCGTGCGGTGCGTCACCGACGAGATCGTCGTGATGCGCCGGGGCCGCGTCGTCGAGGCGGGGACCACCGCCGAGGTGCTGGCCGCGCCCGGGCACGCGTACACCCGTCTGCTCCTGGAGTCGGTGCCGCGCCCGGGCTGGGACCCGGAAGCGATCGCCGCAGCCCGCAGGGCCCTCTAGCCGGGGGAGCGGGGGAGCGGGGGAACAGCGGGACGGGGGGCTCAGGCGCCGGCGGCGAGCGTACGGATCAAGGTCCGCAGGACCGGCTCGCCGCCGTCGCCCGGGACGGCGCCCGCCTCGGCCCCGGTGTCCCCCGTGCCCCCCATGGACTCCATGGCCGCCAGGCCGTCCACGGCGGCGGCCACCGCCAGGCCCAGCGGACGGGGGTCCAGGCCCCCGCCGCGCTCGTCGGCCAGCACCTGGAACAGGGCGACGAAACAGGCGCGCCAGCGCCGGTACTCGGCCTCCAGCCCCTCCCTCACCCGCGCGTCGTTCAGGGCGTGCCAGTGCAGTGCGGAGTGGAGGTGGGACAGCTCCGCGCCCTCGGGCCGGCCCAGCAGCTCCACCACCCGCTCCGCGCGCTCCGCGAACGTGCCCGGGCCGGCCACCGCCTCTTCCAGCGGGCTGATCCACTCCGGGTGGATGTCGGTGATCACCGCCAGGATCAGCTCGGTCCGGTCCTGGAAGTGGTAGTGGCACATTCCGTGCGAAACCCCGCTCAGCGCGGCCACGTTGCGGGTGGTGAACCGTTCGCCCAGCTCGCCCGCCAGCAGCGTCCGCGCGGCGGCCACCAGCCGGGCCCGGGTCTGTTCGCCCTTGGCCGAGACCCGCGGCCGGGCGGCCCGTGCGGGCGGGGCGGAGGGGACCTCGGAGTGCTGTGCGGAAGCCGACATGGGCGTCACTCTAACCAGCCTCCACCACCCCACCTGGGGCTTTTCCCGATCTGCCGGAAGACCCCCTGCCGGAACTATTGACCGAGCGCTTGGCCAGTTCTAGCTTTCCGGCCAACCCCACCGTCCGTGTGGGACGTGGGAACATCGGAGGAGCCGACATGAACGACCACGTGATGCACCGGCCCGAGGGCGCGGCCATGGGCAGACGCAGATTCCTGACGGCGGCCGCCGCCACGGGAATCGCGGCCGCCGCAGGCCTCGCGGCCTCCGAGGGCCTGGCCCGGGCCGCCTCCGCGCCCCGCCCGGCCGCGGCGGGCGCGTTCCGCGTACCGGCCGAGGACGTCCGCCACACCCGCACCTGGATGGCCTTCCCGGACAGCAGCTCCATCTGGGGCAGCACGCTCTCCGGGGTCCAGGCGGACATCGCGCTCATCGCCAGGACCATCGCCAAGTACGAACCCGTCTACCTCTGCGCCAACTCCGCCAGCGCGGCCAAGGCCCGCTCCCTGGCCGGACCGACCGTCACCGTGATCACATCGATCCCGGTCGACGACTGCTGGATGCGCGACAGCGGCCCGGTCTTCCGCACCGACGGGGCCGGCGGCCTCGACGCCGTCGGCCTGAACTTCAACGGCTGGGGCGGCAAGCAGACCCACGCCCGCGACGCCCTGGTCGCCGGCCGGATCGCCGCCCACGCCGGGGTCCCCTTCACCGCCGCCGGGGTGGTGGGGGAGGGCGGCGCGGTCGAACAGGACGGCGCCGGAACCCTGATGGCCACCCGCAGCAGCCTCGTCAACAAGAACCGCAACCCGGGCGCCTCGCAGGCGCAGATCGAGACGGCCCTGCGCACCGCCTACGGGGCCTCCAAGGTCATCTGGTTCGACGGCGTGGTCGGCCAGGACATCACCGACGACCACGTGGACGCGACCTCGCGCTTCCTCGCCTCCGGCCGGGCCGTGGTCCAGATGCCCCTGGTCACGGACACGGACGCGTACGCCAAGGACGCCCGCCGGCAGTACCAGGTCCTGTCCGCCGCCACGGCCGCCGACGGCACGCGCATGGCCGTCGAGCAGATCCAGGGCCCCGACTACAACAGGATCCGCTCCACGAACCGGGACTTCCTCGCCTCGTACGCCAACTACTACCTCTGCAACGGCGCCGTGATCTCGGCCCACTTCGGCGACACCCGCGCCGACACGGCCGCCCGGGCCACCCTCGCCCGCCTCTACCCGGACCGCACCATCGAGCAGCTGAACATCGACCGCCTGGGCACGGGCGGCGGCGGCATCCACTGCGTCACCCAGCAGCAGCCCGTCCCGTAACGCACCCGGCCCAGGCGCCCGCCGGGCGTCCGGTGACAGTCCCCGGCCACCGGCCGTCCGGCATGCGCCCGTCCGGGGTACCCGGTAGCGTCGGAGGGGTACGTTCCGCCCGACCGCCGGGGCGCCGCCCGCCACGGGCAGCCGCGGGTCCCGGCAGAGGAACGGGATCCCATGGCCCAGCACACCCGTCACGCGGCGGCCGCCGCGGCCGCCCTGCTCTGCCTGACGGCGGTCGCGGCGTCACCGGCCGGCCAGACCCCCACCCCGGCGGCGGCACCGGCGCGGTTCGTGCCCGGTCCCTGCCCGAAGACGGCCGAGCCGGTCCCCGAGCTGGCCAAGGCGCGCTGCGGATTCCTGGAGGTCCCGGAGAACCGGGCCCGCCCCGGCGGGCGGACCATCAGGCTGGCCGCGGCGGTGATCCCGGCCGTATCGGCGAAGCCCGCCGCGGAGCCGGTGGTCTTCATGGCCGGAGGCCCCGGCGGCGAGACCTTCGACGACATTCCCATCCTGACCGCGTCCGGCGTGAACCGGGACCACGACCTGATCGTCATGGCGCAGCGGGGCAACCGCTACGACCGGCCGAACCTCGCCTGCCCGGAGGTCGACCGCTTCAACGCCCGCTACGTCGGCCTCGGTTACGACTCGGCGCAGGCCAAATCCCTGATGCTGACGGCCTTCCGGCAGTGCCGGGACCGGCTGACGGCCGACGGGACCGACCTCGGGGCCTACAACACCCTGGAGAACGCGGCCGACTTCGCCGACCTGCGCACGGCGCTCGGCATCCCGCGGTGGAACGTCTACGGATACTCCTACGGCAGCGACCTGGCCCTCACCTACCTGCGCACCCACCCCGAGGGGATCCGCGCGGTGGCGCTCGACTCGGTCACGCCCCCGCAGAGCGCGGTCCTGCCCTGGGGCTGGCCCAGCGCACAGGAGGGCATCGGCGCCATCCTCGACGCGTGCGCGGCCCAGCCGGCCTGCAAGAACCGCTACCCGGACCTGCGCAGGACCCTGGACGAGCAGGTGAGCAGGCTGGAGGCCGAGCCGCTGACGCCGACCGCCCGGCCGCCGAAGGGCGGCGCCCCGGTGAAGGTGGTCCTCGACGGGGGAGCCCTGCTCAACGTGCTCGTCGCCAACACCGTCAAGCCGGCCGACGTCCCGGCGGCGCTCGACGAGCTGGCCCGCGGCAACCCGGAGCGGTTCGCCCGGGCCCGGGCCGCCGACGCCGTACCGGCGACCGGCATGACCGCGCACGGACTGACCCAGTCGGTGGCCTGCGCCGAGTGGACGCCGGGGGTCTCCGGATCCGCCGTCCTCGACGCCGGCCGCAAGGCCTTCCCCGGCTGGCCGGACACCGTCCTGGCCCAGGCACCGCAACTCCCCTTCCAGCTCGACGTGTGCCGGACCTGGAACGTTCCCGACCGCGCCGCCCGGCAACGGGTCGCCACCGTCAGCTCCGTACCCACCCTCCTCATTTCCGGGACCTTCGACCAGAAGACCGGCTCCGGCTTCGCCGAGGACGCCGCCCGCACGCTGTCCCGTTCGACCTTCGTCAGGATCCCCGGCATCACGCACTGGGTGGTACCCCAGTCCCCCTGCGCGGCGAGCGTGCTGGCCTCGTTTCTCGCCCGCCCCACCGACCCCGACACCGGCTGCGTGGCCGGCCTGAAGCCGGCTCCGTTCACCATCACCCCGAAGTGACCGGGAGGACCGATGGCCCGCACGCGCGCGTCCCGCCCCCGCCGCACCGTCCGGCGGCCGCACGCCCCCTCCGCCGGGCTGGCGGCCGGTCTGCTCCTCACCGGCCTGTTCGGCGCGCCCGTCCAGGCGTACGGCGCCGCCACCCCGAGCCCGGCGGCCCCGCTCGGCACCGTCGCCGGGACGGCCGGCGACGCCCGCTACACCCCGGGCGCCTGCCCCCGGACACCCGAGCCGATCGCCGAGCTCAAGGGGGCCCGCTGCGGCACGCTCACCGTCCCCGAGAACCGGAGCAGGCCCGACGGCCGCACGATCAGGCTCGGCGTGGCGATCGTGCCGGCGCTCGCCGCGAACCCCCGGCCGGACCCGATCGTCTGGCTCGCCGGAGGCCCCGGGGACGACGCCGTCGGCGAGGCGAAGATGGCCGTCGACGGCGGCCTGAACCGCGACCGTGACGTGGTCTTCATGTCCCAGCGCGGTACCTATTCCGCCGACCCGGCGCTCACCTGCCCGACCATCGACGAGTTCAACGCGCGCGCGACCGGGCTCGTCAACGCCTCGCCCGCCACCGAGCGGCTGCACGTCCAGGCCACGAAGGCCTGCCGCGACCGGCTGGCCGCCCTCGGCGTCGACCTCGGCTCCTACAACGACGTCGAGAGCTCCGCCGACCTCGCCGCCCTGCGCACCGCGCTCGGCCTCAAGCAGTGGAACCTGTACGGCATCTCCTACGGCACCCAGCTGGCCCTCGTCACCATGCGCCTGCACCCCGAGGGGATCCGGTCGGTCGGCATCGACGGCATCCTGCCGCCCTCCACCGCCGGCGAGGCCCTGACCTGGAGCGCCGCCAAGCAGGGCTTCGACGGCCTGTTCAAGGCCTGCGCCCAACAGCCCGCCTGCAACGCGCGCTATCCCCACCTGTCGGCCACCTTCACCCGCCTGGTCGGCGAACTCCAGGCCAAGCCGGTCACCACCACCGTCACCCTGCCCGGCAGCGGCCGGCAGGTGAAGGTGGTCCTCGACGGCGTGGCCCTGGTGAACTGGCTGACCTCCGCCACGCACGTCGCGGCCCAGGTGCCCCGCGCCCTCGACGAGCTCGACCACGGCAAGCCCCGGCGGATCGCCGAGCAGTGGGCGGTCGGCAAGTACGCGCCCCAAGCCGTCGGCCGGGTCTCCCACGGTCTGGTCTACGGCGTCTTCTGCAGCGAGTGGGCCCCCTACGAGGCCCGGGACGCGGCCCTGCGCGGCGGCCAGGAGGCCTTCCCGTCCTTCCCGCGCTCGGTCCAGTCCCTGTCCCCGCAGCTGGCCTACCTCCACCAGGACTGCGACACCTGGAACGTCCCGGCCGCGCCGCGCTCGATCAGGGACGCCACGAAGAGCGGCATCCCCACCCTGGCCATCTCGGGCGGCTTCGACTCCCAGACCGGAGCCGCCAACGGCCCGTACGTCGCCCGCACGCTGGGCCGGGCCACCGTCGTCACCGTCCCGTACGAGCCGCACGTGGTCTTCGCGACGTCGAAGTGCGCCCAGACCATCGCGGTCTCCTTCTTCGACACCCCGACGGCCCCCGACACCGCCTGCCTCAAGAGCCTCAAGGCCCCGGTGTTCGAGACGGCACCCTGACAGGGCGGCCGTCCGGAACCGGTCGGAGTGTCAACCGGCCGCGTTCCGGGGCACCTGCTTGACCGATCAACCTGCGGCGACGTAGCTTCGGGCGGACCGACTCGTGAGCTCAGGGAAGGAGGCGACGTCGGATGTCGACCGTCTCCGCGCCGCCGCGCCCCGCCCACGAGGTCGCCTGGGCCCCCGGCCGTGTGGCCCACGGCTGCTGAACAGCCCCCTTCCGGCGTGCCCGATCGCGGCCCCGGTACCGCTCGTCCTCCCACACCGCCTGCTCCTTCCCAGCCACGCCGCCTGTGGCGCGCCGTCCCGCGCCGAGGTGCGCCCCGCGGGTCTCCGAGCTGCGCCACCGAAAGAGAAAGCTCCTGAAACATGGCGACCAGGACACTCATCCCCTTTGCCCCACCCGCTCCCCTCACGCCCCGGAACGAGGGCGCGCGATGGTAGCCCCGCGGATCACCGTCAACGGGAAGGAAACCCCGCTCGCGCCGGCGCCGCCCCACACCACGGCCCTGGACTTCCTGCGCGAGCATGGCCTCACCGGAACCAAGGAGGGCTGCGCGGAAGGGGAATGCGGAGCCTGTTCGGTCCTGGTGGCCCGTCCCGGCGTGGACAAACCCACCGACTGGGTGGCCGTCAACGCCTGCCTGGTCCCGGCCGCGGCGCTCGACGGCCAGGAGGTGATCACCGCCGAAGGCCTCGCCGGCGCCGGCGAGCCCGGCACAGCGCCCACCCTGCACCCCGTACAGGAGGAGATGGCCGTCCGCGGCGGCTCCCAGTGCGGCTACTGCACCCCGGGGTTCGTGTGCAGCATGGCCGCCGAGTACTACCGTCCCGGCCGCTGCGCCCACCGCGACCCCGCCGGCGGTGCCGACCCCGAGCACGGCCCGAACGGCTTCGACCTGCACGCGCTGAGCGGCAACCTCTGCCGCTGCACCGGCTACCGGCCGATCCGCGACGCCGCGTTCGCCGTCGGCGACCCCGCCGGCGAGGACCCGCTGGCGCAGCGCCGCGAGCAGTCCCCGCCCGAGCCGGCCGCCACCGCGTACACCCGTGACGACCGCACCTTCCTGCGCCCGGCCACCCTGCCCGACACGCTGCGCCTGCTGCGCGAGCGGCCCGACGCGGTCGTCGTCGCCGGCAGCACCGACTGGGGCGTGGAGGTCAACATCCGCTCCCGCCGCGCCGATTGCGTGATCGCCGTGGACCGGCTGCCCGAACTGCGCGCCCTGCACACCGCGTCCGACCACATCGAGATCGGCGCCGCGCTGACCCTCAGCGAGATCGAACGCCGCCTCGACGGCCGCGTGCCGCTCCTCGCCGAACTGTTCCCCCAGTTCGCCTCCCGGCTCATCCGCAACAGCGCCACCCTCGGCGGCAACCTGGGGACCGGCTCGCCCATCGGCGACAGCCCGCCGGTCCTGCTCGCGCTGGAGGCGTCGGTGGTGCTCGCCGACGCCGACGGCGAACGCGAGGTGCCGCTCGACGCGTACTTCACCGGCTACCGGCAGAGCGTGCGCCGCCCCGGCGAGCTGATCCGCGCCGTCCGCGTCCCCCTGCCGCTGTCACCGGTCACCGCGTTCCACAAGATCGCCAAGCGGAGGTTCGACGACATCTCCAGCGTCGCCGTCGCCTTCGCGCTCGACATCGAGGACGGTGTCGTCCGCAAGGCCCGGATCGGCCTGGGCGGCGTGGCCGCCACGCCGATCCGCGCCCTCGCCACCGAGGCCGCCCTGGAAGGCAGGCCCTGGACGGCGGACACCGCCCAGGCCGCGGCCCGGGTCCTGAGGTCCCAGGGCACCCCCATGGACGACCACCGCGCCAGCGCCGGCTACCGCTCCGCGATGCTCGGCCAGAGCCTGCTCAAGCTGTACGCACAGACCACCGAGGCGGTGTCTTCATGAGCCAGTTGTCCCAGCGCCCCGAACGGCCCGCGGTCGGACTCCCCCTGCCGCACGAGAGCGCCGGCCTGCACGTCACCGGCGCCGCGCTCTACACCGACGACCTCATCCACCGCACCAGGGACGTCCTGCACGCCCACCCGGTCCAGGTCATGAAGGCCCACGGCCGGATCACCGCCCTGCGCACCGCCCCCGCGCTCGCCGTACCCGGCGTGGTCCGGGTGCTGACCGGCGCCGACGTGCCCGGTGTCAACGACGCCGGGATGAAGCACGACGAACCCCTCTTCCCCGACACGGTCATGTTCCACGGCCACGCCGTCGCCTGGGTGCTCGGCGAGACCCTGGAGGCGGCCCGGCTCGGCGCGCAGGCCGTCGAGGTGGAACTCGAAGAACTGCCCTCGCTGGTCACCCTGCCGGAGGCCATCGCCGCCGAGAGCTTCCACGGTGCCCGCCCCGTGATGCTGGCCGGCGACGTCGACGCCGGGTTCGCCGACGCCGTCCACGTCTTCACCGGCGAGTTCCGGTTCTCCGAGCAGGAGCACTTCTACCTCGAAACGCACGCCGCGCTGGCCCACGTCGACGAGGCCGGACAGGTCTTCGTCCAGAGCAGCACCCAGCACCCCTCGGAGACCCAGGAGATCGTCGCCCACGTCCTCGGCCTGCACAGCCACGAGGTGACCGTGCAGTGCCTGCGCATGGGCGGCGGCTTCGGCGGCAAGGAGATGCAGCCCCACGGGTTCGCGGCCGTCGCCGCCCTCGGTGCCAAGCTCACCGGCCGCCCCGTCAGGGTCCGGCTCAACCGGACCCAGGACCTGACGATGTCGGGCAAGCGGCACGGGTTCCACGCCACCTGGAAGATCGGCTTCGACGCCGAGGGCCGCATCCAGGCCCTGGACGCCACCCTGACCGCCGACGGCGGCTGGAGCCTGGACCTGTCCGAGCCCGTCGTCGCCCGGGCCCTGTGCCACATCGACAACACGTACTGGATCCCCAACGCACGCGTCGCCGGCCGCGTCGCCAGGACCAACAAGGTCTCCAACACCGCCTTCCGCGGCTTCGGCGGACCGCAGGGCATGCTGGTGATCGAGGACATCATGGGCCGCTGCGCGCCCCTGCTCGGCCTCGACCCGACGGAGCTGAGGGAGCGCAACTTCTACCGCGAGGGCCAGCACACCCCCTACGGGCAGCCGGTCACCCAGCCCGGACGGATCTCCGCCGTCTGGGAGCAGGTCAAGGAGAACGGCGGCCTCGCCGACCGCCGGCGCGAGATCGCCGCCTTCAACGCCGCCCACCCGCACACCAAGCGGGCCCTGGCGCTCACCGGCATCAAGTTCGGCATCTCGTTCAACCTCACCGCCTTCAACCAGGGCGGGGCGCTGGTGCTGATCTACAAGGACGGCTCCGTCCTGATCAACCACGGCGGCACCGAGATGGGCCAGGGCCTGCACACCAAGATGATCCAGGTCGCCGCCACCGCGCTGGGCATCCCCCTGCACAAGGTCCGGCTGGCGCCGACACGCACCGACAAGGTGCCCAACACCTCCGCCACCGCCGCCAGCGCCGGGGCGGACCTCAACGGCGCGGCCGTGAAGAACGCCTGCGAGCAACTGCGCGGACGGCTGCTGGAGGTGGCCGGCACCCAGCTCGGCGCCCACGCCTCGGACGTGCGCATCGTCGACGGCGTCGCCCGCGCCCTCGGCGGCGACCGCGAGCTGGCCTGGGACGACCTCGTGCGCACCGCCTACCTCCAGCGGGTCCAGCTGTCGGCGGCCGGCTTCTACCGCACCGAAGGCCTGCACTGGGACGCGCAGGCCTTCCGGGGCTCGCCGTTCAAGTACTTCGCCCACGGCGCGGCCGCCACCGAGGTGGAGGTGGACGGGTTCACCGGCGCCTACCGCATCCGCCGGGTGGACATCGTCCACGACGTGGGCGACAGCCTCTCCCCGCTGATCGACATCGGCCAGGTGGAGGGCGGCTTCGTCCAGGGCGCGGGCTGGCTGACCCTGGAGGACATGCGCTGGGACACCGGCGACGGCCCGAACCGGGGCCGGCTCCTCACCCAGGCCGCCAGCACCTACAAGCTCCCCAGCTTCTCGGAGATGCCCGAGGAGTTCCACGTCACCCTGCTGCGGAACGCCACCGAGGAGGGGGCGGTCTACGGTTCCAAGGCCGTCGGCGAGCCCCCGCTGATGCTGGCGTTCTCGGTCCGGGAGGCGCTGCGGCAGGCCGCCGCGGCCTTCGGACCCGCCGGGACCAGTGTGGAACTCGCCTCTCCCGCCACCCCGGAAGCGGTGTACTGGGCCATCGAGGCGGCCCGCGCCGCCGCCGGTTCGCCCACCGGCACGACCGCCCTGAGCCATGCCTGACATGACCTGGGTGGCCGCGGTCGCGCGGTTGCGGGCCCGCCGGGAACCCGGCGCGCTCGTGACCGTCGCGACCGTGCGCGGCCACGCACCCCGCAAGGCCGGCGCCAAACTCGTCGTGGGACGGGACGAGACCTGGGGCTCCATCGGCGGCGGCAACATCGAGGCCGTCGCCGTCGACCGGGCCCGCGAGGTGATCGAGACCCCCGACGCGGAGCCGGAGTTGATGCAGTTCGCCCTCAACGACAAGGTCACCGGCCGGCACGGCGTCCAGTGCTGCGGCGGCGCCGTCGGCGTCCTGCTCGAACCCCTGCCGGTGGTCCCGGCGGTCGCGGTCTTCGGCGTCGGGCACGTCGGACTGGAACTGGCCCGCATCCTGGCCCGTTTCGACCTCGACCTGCACCTGGTCGACACCCGTCCCGGGCAGCTCGCCGACGAACGGCTCGCCGTGCTCGGGGACGCGGTGGCACAGGTCCACGTCCACCACACACCGCTGCTCCCGGAGGAGGTGCTGGCCGAACTGGCGCCCGGCACCCACGTGCTGATCATGACCCACGACCACGCCGAGGACGCAGCCCTCTGCGACGCCGCGCTGCGCACGCCCGGGCTGGGCACGATCGGCCTGATCGGCTCGGCCGCCAAATGGAGCCGGTTCCGCCACCGGCTGTCCACCGAGGGCGGCCACGACGACGCCACCATCGACCGGATCAAGACCCCGATCGGCCTGACGGAGATCACGGGCAAGGAGCCCGCCGTGATCGCGGTGGGCGTCGCGGCCGACCTGCTGCGCACCTTCGAACGGGAAAGGGGCTGACGGGGCCCGAACGCGCCCCGGGCCGGGGGGGGGGGGGGGGGGCCCCCGCCCCCGCCCGCCGGGGGGGGGGGGGGGGGGGTGGGGGTGGGCGGGGGGGGGGGTGGGTGTCGGGGGGGGGG
>NZ_JBBDHD010000131.1:0-17888 GCF_044129415.1 Streptomyces racemochromogenes | reverse complement strand
TCCACACCGAACCCGGAAGGCCCTCACCCGTTCAAGATCCCTCAGCCGAGACCTGCGTCACCCGTCCACAACCTCCCAGGACAGAACACCTAGGGCCTGTCGTCGAACTCCCGTCGTCGCCCGCGGGGCAGACGGGAGTGTGACGACAGGCCCTGGTCCTTCCCAGCCGGGCGGCCGCGGCCGGGGGCTTGATGCGCCGAGTGGCGCAGGGGCGGTGGCGGACCCGTGGAACGTGGGTACGCTGCTGCTCATGACGGGTCACCCTCCGGGCCCCCTCTGGACGGGTCGGGCCTCCAACCGGGCGCAGTGGCTGCTCGCCGCCGCCGGTGCGGCCTGCCTCGCGCTGGGCGTGGAGCTGGCCGTCGACAACTCCTGGGCCTCCGGATACGTTCCCCTGCTGATGTCCGTGATCGGCTGCCTCGCCGCCGGGCTGCTGATCCTCTACGGCACCCTCGCCTTCGTGTACGTGGCCGTCACCGTCGACGCCGAGGCCATGGAGGTGCGCTGCGGCCACATCGGGCTGCCGCGCCGCAGGATCCGTCTCGCGGAGGTCACCGCCGCCGAGTTCCTCCCCCGGATCACCCCGCGGCAGTGGGGCGGCTGGGGCTACCGCTGGCGGCCCGAGAAGGGCACCGCGGTGATCGTCCGCCGCGGGGAGGGCCTGGAGCTGCGGCTCGGTGACGGGAGGCTGTTCACGGTCACCGTCGACGACGCCGAGAACGCGGTCCGCGTCATCCGCACCCACCTGCGCACCCTCGCCCGCTGAACCGGAGTCCCGGGCCCGGTCTTACCCGCCCTTGGGGCGCGGCCACGTACACTCCGCCAAATGAGCAGCAGTGTCACCCGGGCCGCCGAGAGCGAGCCCTCCCAGCCCGCCGCACCAGCCGTGGCGGACACCCCGAGCGGGACCGCCGCGGCCGCCGCCGCGAGCTCCCCGGGCGCCGGGAAGCGCTGGGCCGCCCGGTCGGCGCGCCCCGCCCTGGCCGCGCTCGCCGGAGTGCTGCTCTACCTCAGCTTCCCGCCCCGCCCCCTGTGGTGGCTGGCACCCTTCGCCTTGGCCCTGCTGGCCGGCTGCCTGCGCGGCCGCCGCGCCCGGGCCGGGTTCGGGCTCGGGTTCCTCTTCGGGCTCGGCTACCTGCTGCCGCTGCTCGTCTGGACCAGCGAGGGCGTCGGCCCCGTGCCGTGGCTGGCCCTCGTCACCCTGGAGTCCCTCCTGATCGGCCTGGCCGGCCTGGGCATCGCGCTCGTGAGCCGGCTGCCCGCCGCACCGGTGTGGTCGGCCGCTGTGTGGGTCGCCGTCGAGGCCCTGCGCGCACGCGCCCCCTTCGGCGGCTTCTCCTGGGGCCGGCTCGCCTACGGGCAGGCCGACGGGGTCTTCGTACCGCTCGCCGCCGTCGGCGGCACCCCGCTGCTCTCCTTCGCCGTCGCCCTCTGCGGGTTCGGCCTGTACGGGGCCGCGCGCCTCGCCCGCCGCCAGCCGGCCCGCACCGCCGCGGCCGTCGCCGCCCTGACCGTCGCGGCCCCCGTCGCCGCCGCGCTCGCGGCCCGTCCGCTGGTGTCCGACGCCGCCGAGGACGGCACCGCCGTCGCCGCCGTCATCCAGGGCAACGTGCCCCGCGCGGGCTTCGACTTCAACGCCCAGCGCCGCCAGGTCCTCGACAACCACGCGAACCGCACCATCCAGCTCGCCGAGGACGTCAAGGCCGGCCGGGTCCCCAAGCCCGACTTCGTCGTGTGGCCGGAGAACTCCTCCGACATCGACCCCTTCACCCAGCCCGACGCCCACGCCGTCATCGACAACGCCGTCAAGACCATCGGCGTGCCCACCGCCATCGGCTCGGTCCTCGCCCCCGAGACGGGCCCGCTGCGCAACACGATGATCCTGTGGGACCCCGCCAAGGGCCCCGTGGACACCTACGACAAGCGCAAGATCCAGCCCTTCGGCGAGCGCATCCCGATGCGGTCCTTCGTCCGGCTGTTCAGCTCCGACGTGGACCGCGTCCGCCGCGACTTCGGCCCCGGCAAGGAGCCCGGCGTCTTCGACATGGCGGGCACCGGCGTCGGCATGGTCACCTGCTACGAGGCCGCCTTCGACGACGCCGTCCGCTCCACCGTCCGGGCCGGGGCCCAGGTCATCGCCGTGCCCAGCAACAACGCCACCTTCGGCCGGACCGAGATGACCTATCAGCAGCTGGCCATGGACCGCATCCGCGCGGTCGAGCACAGCCGCAGCGTCCTCGTCCCCGTCACCAGCGGGGTCAGCGCGGTCATCCGGCCCGACGGCACGGTGGTCAAGCAGACGAAGATGTTCACGGCCGACGCGCTCGTCGACGAGATCCCGCTGCGCTCCACGCAGACCCCCGCCACCCGGCTGGGCCCGCTGCCCGAGTACGCGCTGGTCGTGCTCGCCGCGGGCGGCCTCGGGGCGGTCCTGGCCCGCCGGCTCCGTGCCCGCCGAGCGGAGCGGTAGGGCCGGCGCGTGAGCACACCCGAGTTCATCCGCGAGATCAGGGCGGCCGGAGCCGGCCACCTGCTGCTCCTGCTGCCGGGCGTCACCGCCGTCGTCTTCGACGACGAGGGGCGGGTACTGCTCGGGCGGCGGGCCGACACCGGCCGCTGGTCGGTCGTCGGCGGGATCGCCGAGCCCGGCGAACAGCCCGCCGAGACGGCCGTGCGCGAGGTGTACGAGGAGACGGCCGTGCGGTGCGTGCCCGAGCGGGTCGTCCTGGTGCAGATGCTCGAACCGGTCACGTACGCCAACGGGGACGTCTGCCAGTACCAGGACATCACCTTCCGCTGCCGGGCCACCGGCGGCGAGGCCCGCCCGGCGGACGGGGAACTGCTGGAGGTGGCCTGGTTCGCCCCGGACGCCCTGCCTCCGCTGGAGCCGTTCGCCCTGCACCGGATCCGGCGCTCCCTCGACGAGGCGCCGACCTGGTTCGAGGCCCCGGCGGACCGGGACCGCGCCTAGCGGGGGTCGTCCCGGGGCGCGGTCTCCGACGCCTCGCGGTACAGGGCCGTCGCCCCGTCGGACATCACCGCGCTGTACGACACCTCCGGGACCGTGCCGCCGCCCTGGTGGCCGCCGAGGACCCCGGCCAGCGCGCCCCCCGCCAGCCACGGGCTGCCGCTGGTGCCGCCGCTCAGGTCGGGACAGTCGATGCGCCGCTGGGTGGGCGAGAACAGGCTCGTCGCGTTGGCGCAGCGCAGCGGGGCGTCCTCCACGCTCGGGTAGCCGAGGACGGTCACCGTCACGTCGCCCGGCTGCGCGGGGGCCACCGGGAAGCCCCCGACCACGTCCTCCACGGCCCGGGTCTCCCCGGCGCCGGCCGGCGCGACCGTCGCGAAGGCGATGTCCGCGTCGGGGTCCTGGCCGTCCCTCCAGCCCGGGGCCATGTACACGCGGGTCAGCCGCCACAGCCCGTACGGGGCCTCGCCGTCCCGGTAGCCGGGGGCGAAGACGGTGGTGTCCGGGTGGTCCAGGCAGTGCGCGGCGGTGGCGATCAGGTCGTGCCCCGGGCTGCGCACCACGGACGCGGTGCAGAAGTGCCCCCCGTCGAGCCCGCCGGCGAACAGTGCCCCGACCCGGCCGGCCACCGCGTCGGCGGGGGCCTCGCCGGTCACCCCGAGCGGGGACGCGGCCCCCGCCTCGGGCAGGTCCAGGCCGAGCAGGCCGCCCATCGCGGTCACCGCGAGCAGGATCCGTGACGCGCGCCGGGCACGGGCGCGGGGACGACCGGGCGCCTTGCGGGGGAGGAAGCGTTGGATCATGCGTCCGAGCCTCCCCGGAAAAACTGTGGCCCCGGCACGGAAACGCATATGAATCAGCTGTGAATGGCGCTCCGGCGGGGACCTGTCGGAAGCCATGAACCGGCCCCGGCCCGGGGGGCGCGGCTTCGGCGGAACCCACCGGTCTATGGACGCCGCGGAGGGTTTCGCGTCCCGATGTTGTGCACGGCGGTACGTGAGCGCCGGGCCCGCCCGCCCCTAGCCTCGCCGCAAGAGCACGAACGAGGGGCGGTACCCGGTGAACTGGCTCATCCACGACTACCGCGAGGGCGATCTCGCGGCGGTGGTCCATCTGATCGACACGACGGCCGAACTCGGCCAGGAGTCGGTCTTCTCGCTCGCCGAGTGCATCAGCGCACTGACCGACCGGCAGCCGTGCGTGGTCGCCGTCCACCAGGGGGTCCCCATCGGCGCGGCCCTCGCCTGCGTGACCGGCGAACGGGCCTGGGTGATGCGCATCGCCATCGCCGCCGGCTGGCGCGGACGCGGCCTCGCCAGCGCCCTGCTCGTCGAGCTGGAGCGGCGCCTGATCGCCGCCCGCGTGGGGCGGATCGCGTACGTCCTGCCCGAGGAGGACCTGCTCGGCGAGGGCCTCCTCAACGCCGGGTACACCCGCCAGCCCGCCGTCGCCTACTTCGAGAAGACCGAGCCGCTGCACGGCCCGGCGGCCGGACTCCTCGACGACCTCGGCGGCCGGTTCCTGCCGAACGACCTGTGGGCCAAGGTCGCCGGCATGGAGCAGGAGAAGGAGCTCATCGAGCGCCGCGTGGTGCTGCCGCTGGCCGAGCCCGAGCGGGCCGCCGCGCACGGGGTGCGCCCGCCGCGCGCCATCACCCTCTTCGGGCCCCCCGGCACCGGCAAGACCACCTTCGCCCGGGCCATCGCCTCCCGGCTGGGCTGGCCCTTCGTGGAGCTGCTGCCCTCGCGCCTCGCCGACGGCGGGAACCTGGCGGCCGCCCTGCGCCAGGCCTTCGCCCGGATCGCCGAGCTGGAGCGGGTGCTGGTCTTCATCGACGAGGTCGAGGAGATCGCCCCCGTGCGCACCGAGCCCGCGCAGCCCGGCGGTGCCCACGGCGTGACCAACGAGCTGCTCAAGCTGATACCCGGCTTCCGGGAGGGCGACGAGCGGCTGCTGGTCTGCGCAACCAACTCCATCCGCTCCCTCGACCCGGCCTTCCTGCGGCCCGGACGCTTCGACTACCTGATCCCGATCGGCACCCCGGACGCCGGGGCCCGCGCCGCGATCTGGTCCCGCTACACCGCCGGGCGCGCCGACGTGGACGTGGCCGCCCTGGTGGCGGCGACCGAGCTGTTCACCCCGGCCGACATCGAGCACGCGGCGCGGACCGCTGCGCAGGTGTCCTTCGAACGGGACCTGGAGGCGGTCGGCGCGCGCGGTGCGGCGGCCCAGCCCGGCGCGACCACGGCGGACTACCTGGCGGCGGTCGCCCAGTGCCGGCCCACGGTGACCCCGGCGATGACCGGGGAGTTCCAGGCCGACATCACCGCCCACGCGCGGTTCTGAGACCCCGTCCCCCGGTTGCGGCGGGGGACGGGTACGCGAAACGGCCCGCGGTCGCTCCCCGAAGCGGCCGCGGGCCTTCCGCGCGGACCCGGCGTCCGAGCGGCAGCGGCCGTGCTCCCAGGGAGTGTCGCCGGAGGGAACACGGCACAGGCCCTAGCGCGGGCAGGTGTAGGTGAACTCCGTGGCCGCCGTCAGCCGGGCCGGGGAGAGGAGCCTGAGCTCCGCACGGGCCGGGTAGGTGCCGTGGCCCCTGAAGGTCCACATGAGGTGGAGGGTCGCCTCACGGCGCCCGCTGGGGATCCGTTCCGTGAGGTCCTCCGAGCGGGTGCCGTCGCTGCGGACCCAGCGGTACGTCAGGGTCCCCGGGCGGCCGTCGGTCCGTACGACGGCCACCACGTCGGCCGCCGTGTCGCACGCCGGGCCCCGCGGGTCGGTGCTCACCGCCACCTCCCGCACCTGCACCCCGGGCCCGAACCGCTGCCAGCCCAGGTACGCGATCACCCCGGCCAGCACGACGGCGGCGAGGGTGTAGCGGCGCCAGCCCCGCCGCCGGGGCGGGGTGGGGGCGGGCGCGGGGGCCACGGGGAAGGGAGCGGGCAGGGCCGCCGTCACGCCCGGGCCGAAGCGCAGCACGGCGCCTTCGACCCGGTCGGGTGCGGCGTCGGCCGGGGGCGGCGGGCCGCTGAACCAGTGGCTGCCGAGGACGGTGGCGCTGTAGTCGTCGTCCTGCGGGGCGTGCGGATCGCTCATCGCGGCGGCTCCAGGTCCGTGCAGCGCACCAGCGGCTGGGAGTCGGAGGCCGGGGCGTCGGCCGCGGCGGGCTTCGTGGTGACCCGGACGCCGGCGTAGCAGCCGCGGCCGCGCGGGAAGGTGTGGGATCGGACCACGGTGGTCGGTGCGCCCGCCTCGACCACGATCGTGTCGGTTCCGTCGGGAACCGAGTAGGCGCCCTGCGCGTTCCCCAGGTACCACTGCAGGACGATCGTCACCGGCCCGCTGCCCCGGGTGGCCAGGGAGACGGATGCGTCGGCGCGGTACGCCCCGGGCTTGAGGGAGACGGCGAGCTCGGTCACCTGGAGGGTCGGACTGGGGGTGGGGGTCGGTGTGGGCGTCGGCGCGGGCGACCGGCTCGCCGTCGGCGTCGGGCTCCAGGAGGGGCTGCCGGTCGTGGAGGGCCAGGCCGTCGGCGTGGCCGTCGGCGAGGAGGAGGCCGTCGGCGTCGGGCTGCCCGAGGGCGACGGCGGGGCGGTGGGGGAGGGGCCCGGTGCCGGTGGGCCGGGCGTCGGCGCGGAGCCGGGCGCGGAGGGGCTGGTGGTGGCGAAGTCGCTGAGCGCCGAGGGCGGCGGAGGGGTGCCGACCGCGTCCGTCGTGAACACCAGGACCGCTCCCAGCACCAGCGCCAGACCGGTCGCCAGCCAGCCGCCGCGCCCCGGGGCCCAGCCCGAGCCGATCGAGGTGGTGGCCACCGCCGTGGTGCCCGCGGCCGCGCCGCCCGCGGAAGGGAACAGCAGCGGCAGCAGGGCCGCCAGCGCGGCCAGCTTGCGCTGTCCGCGCTCCTCCCACTGCGGGCCGTACGCGGCCAGCGCCACGGCCTCCAGTTCGGCGACGAAGGCCTCGGCGTTCTCCGGCCGCTGCTCCGGCCGCTTGGCCAGGCCCCGGCGGATCAGCGGCCGTACGGGTTCGGGTGCCTCGGTCTCCGGTACGGGCGCCTCGATGTGCTGGACGGCGAGCTCGGCGAAGTTCGCGCCGTCGTAGGGCTTGCGGCCGGTCAGGCACTCGAAGAAGGTCGCCGTGGCCGCGTACACGTCGGCCGTCGGTGAAGCCGGCTGTCCCTGCCACTGCTCGGGGGCCATGTAGGCGGGGGTGCCCGCGACGCCGGGGGTGGTGCCGCGGCCCGCGGCGATGCCGAAGTCCACCAGCTTGGAGGAGCCGTCGGCCGCGACCAGGACGTTCTCCGGCTTGTAGTCGCGGTGCACGACGCCCGCCCGGTGCGCGGCGGCCAGCCCGAGCAGCGAGCCCTTCAGGACCACCAGGGCGGCCTCGGGCTCCGTCCGCCCGGACTCGCGCAGCACGGCCCGCAGGGAGACCCCGTCGACGAGCTCCATGACGATCGCGGCCCCGTCCGGCGCCTCGACGTACTCGTAGAAGCCCGTCACGTACGGGGAGACCAGGCCGCCCAGCAGCCTGGCCTCGGCCCGGAACTCGCGGACGAACGCCGGGTCCTCGCGCATCCGGTCGCTGAGGTACTTCACCGCGACCGCCGTGCCGGTGCCGTCGTGGACCGCGAGCACGACCCGGCCGCTGCCGCCCGCGCCGAGCTCCCGGACCTCGGTGTACCCGGGTACCGTCCAGCCGTCGTTCATCCCCGCCCCCCTCCGTGGCGCCACCGTCTCCCAGAGCCGGACCGGTCGGTTCCGACCGGCCACACCCAGGGACACCATTGAGCCACGGCCGGTTCCCGACCCACCGGCCCGTCCGAACCTCGGACGGGCGGACAGGCCGGGAACGGTCGGAAGCGGGCGGAAAGGGACCGGAAACGGACGTGAACGACCCGAATGCGGTCAGGCCCGGTTCACGCCGCGGCCGACACGGCGCCGATCAT
Source organism: Streptomyces racemochromogenes (assembly GCF_044129415.1). Taxonomy (GTDB): domain Bacteria; phylum Actinomycetota; class Actinomycetes; order Streptomycetales; family Streptomycetaceae; genus Streptomyces; species Streptomyces racemochromogenes_A. Next base: position 9,972 of record NZ_JBBDHD010000131.1, on the reverse strand, counting down.
GGCGTGCAGGCGGTCCGCGGCCGCCCGCCCGAACGCCGGGTCGTTGATGTGCGTGTCGTAGTCGTAGAGCCGCGCGGAGCTGTCGCGCAGGCCCTCGCGCAGCGCCGAGAACAGGGCGCCGTCCGCCTCCGGGTCGTGGTACGGCCCTCCCGGCGCGCCCAGGGTGGACAGCCCGCGCAGCGGCACGCAGACCGCCGTCGGACCCGTCGCCGCACGCAGCTTGGCGGCCACCCGGCGCCCGAGCTCCGCGCACTCGGACTCCGTCGTGCGGATCACCGTGATCGACGGGTTGTGCACCCGCACCCGCCGGTAACGGGCCCGTTCCGGCAGGGTCTCCAGCGGGCCGAACTTCACCATGTCCAGCGCCCCCAGGCTCACCACCTGCGGGACCCCGGCCCGCCCGGCCGCGCTGAGGCGGTCGGGCCCGGCCGTGAGGATGCCGCCGCACAGGTCGTCGGCGAGCTCGCTCAGGGTCAGGTCGAGGACTCCCGCGAAGACCCCCTGGCCGGCCAGTTTCTCCAGGGTGCGGCCGCCGGTGCCGCTGACGTGGAAGACCAGCACCTCGTAGCCGAGCTCGGTCAGCCGCTCGCGGGCGGCGTCCACGCCGGCCGTGGTCACCCCCGCCATGCTCGCGGCCACCAGCGGCCGGGATCCCGAGCCGAGCCGGGCCGGGCGGCTGCGGTCCAGCGCGGAGCGGGCGAAGCCCTTGGCCATCCCGGCGATCGCCTCCGCGGCGTTGGCCAGGACCGGCGCCGAGATGCTGTTGATCCCGGCGATGTCCACCACGCTGTACATCATGGTGAGGTCCGAGGAGCCGACGTACGGGGAGACGTCCCCCGAGGCCATCGACGAGACCATCAGCTTCGGCACCCCGAGCGGCAGGGCCCGCATCGCCCGGGTGGCGATCGAGGTGCCTCCGCTGCCGCCTATCGCGAGCACGCCGTGCAGGCGGCCCTCGGCGTGCAGCCGTAAGAGGGTCGCCTCCGCGCCCCGGGCCATCGTGGTCACGGCCGCGCCCCGGTCGGCGTCCGTGCGCAGCCGTGAGAGTTCGGTTCCCGCGGCCCGCGCCACCTCTTCGCGCGGCACGTCCGCGGGAACCCGGGGTTCTCCCATGATCCCCGTGTCGACCAGTACCACCTCGACGCCGGCGCGCAGCAGCCTCTCGCGCAGCCAGCCGTACTCGACACCCTTGGTGTCCAGGGTTCCCACCAGCACGACGTTCGTCATATGTGCAATGTCCATGCAGGTGAGGTTTGTTGGCAAGTAAAGGTCAGGTCAATCCGTCAGGAGGGTCAACAACCCCTCCAGAAAAGGGATTTGACCGGCAATCAGTTTGTTTCGGGCCGTCGGTGGGTCGAACCAGGCCACTTGGTCCAGCTCGGGGAACTCCCGCTCGGTCCCGGAGTGCGGCGGCCATTCCATGGTGAAGGTCCCGGGCACCATCAGCGCGGGGTCGAGGTCGGCCTCCACTGCCCAGACGGTCACCCGCTTCCCGCTGCTCAGCCGGACCTCGCCCAGCGGCAGGTACTCGCCCTCCGGCGGGGGCAGCCCCAGCTCCTCGGTGAACTCCCGGCGGGCCGCGTCGCGCGGGGTCTCGTCCGGCCCGTACTCGCCCTTGGGGATCGCCCAGCCCCCCGCGTCCCGGCCCGCCCACAGGGGCCCGCCCATGTGGCCGAGCAGGACTTCGATGCCGCCGTCACCGCCGTCACCGCCGGCCCCGTCCCCGCTCCGGCGGAACAGCAGCAGGCCCGCGCTCTGCTTGTACCTCTTCGGTTGCGTCACGGTCCCATACATGCCCCGCCGGAGGGCGATCAGTGCGCGTGCGGCCCCTGGCGGTGCACCGGGCCGTGCGCGTCCGCGCAGTGCGGGTCCGCGTCCTCGGGTCCCTCACCCGCCCGGCCGACCGAGAGCAGCTCGTCCTGGACGTGGTCCACCTGGAGGGTGGTGTGGGTGATCCCGTACTCCTTCGCCAGCAGCGCCTCCAGATCCCGCCGCACGGCGTGGCAGTCCCCCGCCGGCTCCACCAGGACGTGCGCCGACAGGGCCGCCTGACCCGAGGTGATCGTCCAGATGTGCAGGTCGTGCACCTCCGACACCGGCGGGTGCCCCGCGAGCCGGTCGCCGACCGCGTCCGGGTCCAGGTGCGCCGGAGCGGCCTCCATGAAGATCCGGCCGGACTCGCGCACCAGCCCGTACCCGGCCTTGACCATCAGCGCCACCACCACCAGCGAGGCGATCGCGTCGGCCTGCACGAAACCGGTGGTGAGCACGATGAGACCGGCGACGGCCGTCCCGATGAAGGCGAACAGGTCGTTCAGGACGTGCTGGTAGGCGCCCTCCACCGCGAGCGAGGTCCGGTTCGCCCGCGAGATGCACCAGGCCGCGGCCACGTTCACCACGATCCCGGCCAGCGCCGTCACCAGCACCGGGCCGCCCTCCACCGGCGGCGGATCGATCAGCCGGCGCACCGCCTCGTACGCCAGCCAGACGGCCAGCAGCAGCAGCGTCAGGCCGTTGGCCTGGGCGGAGAGTATCTCCGCGCGCTTGAGCCCGAACGTGAACCCGCCGCGCGCCGGCCGGGCCGCCAGCCGCATCGCCACCAGCGCCAGGACGATCGACACGGCGTCCGTCAGCATGTGCGCGGCATCGGAGATCAGGGCCAGCGAATGGGCCAGCACGCCGATGACCACCTCGACGGCCATGAAGCCGCCGATCAGGGCCAGCGCGATCGCCAGCCATCGGCGGTCGGCGTCGGGGTCCACTCCGTGGCTGTGGCCGCCGGGGCCGTGGCTGTGCCCGCCGTGGCCGTGGCCGTGGTCCGGCCCGGGGCCGTGCTCGTGCACGCTCCCGGTACCGGGCCCGTGGTCGAGGTCGTGGCTGTCGCGGCCGGTCATCGGCTCCCTCGTCTCTTCGGCTGTTCGGTTCCGACGCGTGAAGTGAAGCGCACCCGGACGCAGAGGGCAAAGGCTGCAACGGGGACCGTTGTCATTACCCATAAGACCCGCCTGACCTGCGCTTATGCCGAGCTCGGCGGATCGTGCGAAAATCTGTTCATGGTCCAGCGCCCCGGTGTGCCGACCGCGCCCGAACTCGTCCTGGAAACCGCCCGAGGCTCCACGGAGATGAGCCCCGGCAGGACCTATCACGTCGGCCGCGACCCCCTCTGCGAGATCTGCTTCGACGACGCCCGTGTCTCCTGGCACCACGCCGTCCTGCGCCCCGACGGAGATCACTGGACCGTCGAGGACGAGAACAGCACCAACGGAACCTGGGCGGCCGACGGCCACCGCGTCCGCGCCGAGAGCGTCGGCCCCGGCAGCGAACTGCGCTTCGGCAACGCCGTCGACGGCCCCCGCGCCGTCCTCGTCGGCCGTACGCCGCCCCCCGCCCCGCCCGGGCCCGCCCTCCGGGGCCGCCCCTCCTCGGTCACCAATCCGGCCATGACCAGCACCTTCCGGCAGCCCACCAGCGTCCGGGCGGTGCCCGCGCGGACCGCCCTGCGCATCGGCCGGGACCCCGCCAACGACCTCGTCCTCGACAACCTCGTCGTCTCCCGCCGCCACGCCGAGCTGCGCGCCCTCGCCGACGGCACCTTCGAGATCGTCGATCTCGGCAGCCACAACGGCACCTACCTCAACGGAGCTCCCGTCACCCGGGCCCGGATCACCGACGGCGACATCGTCGGCATCGGCCACTCGGCCTTCTGCCTGGTCGGCGACCGGCTCCTGGAGTACACCGACACCGGCGAGGTCTCCCTGGACGTCCAGGGCCTCGGCGTCACCGTCGACCGCGGCCGCAAAACCCTGATGGAGGGGGTCACCTTCCCCGTCGGCGCGAAATGCCTGCTCGCCGTCGTGGGCCCCAGCGGCGCCGGCAAGTCCACCCTCCTGGGCGCGCTCACGGGCCTGCGCCCCGCCGACACCGGAACCGTCCTCTACGACGGCCGCGACCTCTACCACGACTACGCCGAACTGCGCAGCCGCATCGGCCTCGTCCCCCAGGACGACATCCTGCACGCCCAGCTCACCGTCCGCCGCGCCCTCCTCTACGCCGCCGAACTGCGCTTCCCGCAGGACACCAGCCGGGCCGAACGCGAGGCCCGCGTCGACGAGGTGATCCGCGAGCTCGGCCTCGTCCAGCGGGCGGACCAGCCCATCCACAGCCTCTCCGGCGGCCAGCGCAAGCGGGTCTCCGTCGCCCTCGAACTGCTCACCAAGCCCTCACTGCTCTTCCTCGACGAGCCCACCTCCGGCCTCGACCCCGGCATGGACCGCTCGGTGATGAACATGCTGCGCGGCCTCGCCGACGACGGACGCACCGTCATCGTCGTCACCCACAGCGTGCTCAGCCTCGACGTCTGCGACCGGCTGCTGTTCCTGGCCCCCGGAGGGCGCGTCGCCTACTTCGGCCCGCCCCAGGAGGCCCTCGGGTTCTTCGGGTTCGCGGAGTGGCCCGAGGCCTTCGAGGTCTTCGAGAACGACCGGGAGCGCGACTGGGCCGGAGCCTTCCGCGCCTCGCCGGCCCACCGGCGCTACGTCGAACTCACCGCCCGCGGGCCTGCGCCCGTAGCGGCGGCCTCCCCGGGGGCCGGCCCGGCGGCACCGCCGCCCGCACCGCCGCCCGCACCGCCGCCCGCACCGCCGCCGAAGGCGCAGAGCTGGGGTTCCCAGCTGTCCACCCTGGTCCGCCGGTACGCCGCCGTGCTCGGCGCCGACCGCACCTTCCTCGTCATCATGGTCGCGCTGCCGTTCATGATGGGCGTCATGGCCCGCGCGCTCGCCGGGAGCACCCTTACCGCCGAGACCGTGCTCAACGCCCTGCTCATCCTCACCATCGGCGGGGTGCTCACCGGCGCCGCCAACGCGGTCCGCGAACTGGTCAAGGAACGCGTCATCTACCAGCGGGAACGCGCCGTCGGGCTGTCGCGCACCGCCTATCTGATGTCGAAGGTGGTGGTGCTCGGCACCATCACCGTCGCCCAGGCCGTCGTGCTGACCCTGATCGCCCTCGCCGGAGTCGACCTCAACGCCCCCCAGGGCAAGGGCGTGCTGCTGCCTCCGCTGCTGGAGATCACCATCGCCGTCGCCCTGCTGTCCTTCACCGCCATGATGCTCGGCCTGGTGATCTCCGCCCTGGTCCGCAAGGAGGAGGTCACCATGCCGCTGCTGGTCCTCCTCGCCATCATCCAGGTCGTCTTCTGCGGCAGTCTGCTGAAGCTCTACGGCGTCCCCTTCCTCGAACAGGTGGCGTGGCTGGCGCCCTCCCGGTGGGCGATGGGCGCGATGGGCGCCACCCTCCAGCTCGGCAGGATCATGCCCGGCAAGATCACGCAGGACCCGCTCTTCCACCACGAGGCCCGGGTGTGGCTGTTCTGCATCGCCGTGATGATCGTCCAGGCCGTGGCCTTCGGCCTGGTGGTGGCACGGCTGCTGCGCATGCAGGAGCCGGCCGTCATGAGGAAGCAGCCGAGGCGATGACCTTCCCCGAACCGATCCCGGAGTTCCACCCCACCCACGTCGTGCCCCAGGAGGGGCTCCCCGCCTGGGAGGCTCCCGACGTGGCCCGCCCGACCGCGCCCCTGGACCCGTTCCTGCCCGTGCAACTGCTCACCCGGCGCGGCGAGTGGACGGAGATCCTCTGCGCCAACGGCTGGTCCGCCTGGGTCGACGGACGGCTGCTGGTGGCGGTCCCGCAGCCCCCGCCCACGTCCGGCCGGCCCCTCGCCCGGACCGAGGACCCCGGACCGCTGCTGGGCCGCGCCGCCGAGGCCCTGGAGCGCTACCGGCGCGCCGTACGGGAGCACGCCGACGGCGCCTCGGGCGGTGAGGACTTCGGACGGGCCGTGCGGGGGCTGCGCGTGGGGATCGTCATCGACGGGGAGTCCGCGTGGCTCTACGACGAGTCCTCGCGGCGGTGGATGTACGCGGACGGCAACCGCCTGGCGACCTACGCGGTGGTCTCCGGACCGGGCGCCGCGTCCGGCCTCCCGCCGGAGCCGCAGGCGCCACCGGCCGCGGCCCCGGCGGGCGGTGGGGCGGAGGCGGAGACCTCGGCGGGTGCCCCCGTACCGCCCGAGACGGGGCATGAGCCGACCCGCACCGTGGACGTCCCCGGGACCGGAGAGCGCTGATGGGAGCCGCCGACTCACTGGGCGGCCGGCCCTCCGGACTGCTGGGCAAGCAGATCGCCGGCTATCTGGTGGAGAGCGAGATCGGGCGCGGCGGGATGGCGGTCGTCTACCGGGCGCGCGACCTGAGGCTGGACCGTACGGTGGCGCTGAAGCTGCTGGCCCCCGAACTCGCCCGCAACGACACCTTCCGCAAGCGCTTCGCCCACGAGTCGAAGGCGGCGGCGGCCATCGACCACCCGCACATCGTGCCCGTCTTCGAGGCGGGGGAGACGGACGGACTGCTCTACATCGCCATGCGGTTCGTCGCCGGGCAGGACCTGCGGGCCCTGCTGGACCGGACGGGCCCGCTGCCCGTGGAGACGGCCGCCCGGATCGCCGGCCAGGTGGCCTCCGCGCTCGACGCGGCCCACGACCACGACCTCGTCCACCGCGACGTCAAACCCGGCAACATCCTCGTCGCGGACGGCACGGACAGCGAACACCCGGAGCACGTCTACCTGACGGACTTCGGACTGACCAAGAAGTCCCTGTCGCTGACCGGGTTCACCAGCGTCGGGCAGTTCGTCGGCACGCTGGACTACGTGGCGCCCGAGCAGATCGCCGGGAAACCGGTGGACGGGCGGTGCGACGTGTACAGCCTGGGGTGCGTGGTCCAGGAAATGCTCACCGGCGGGCCGCCGTTCCAGCGGGACGACGACATGGCCCTGCTGTGGGCCCACCAGTTCGATCCGCCGCCCGCCCCGTCCTCGCGGCGGCCGCAGCTGACGGCGGCGGTGGACGAGGTGCTGGCGAAGGCCCTGGCGAAGTCCCCGGAGGACCGCTGGGGGAGCTGTCTGGAGTTCACGGGCGCCCTGCGCCGGGCGGGTACCGTGCCGGCCGCCACCCCGGTGGCGGGCGCCGTCGGCGGGGCCGCCGCGGAGGCCGGAGCCCTCGTACAGGCCGCCGGGCCCCCGCCGCCGCCCCCGCCGCCGCGGTGGGCCCTGCCGGTGTTCCGCGGCCGGGCCTGAGACGCCTGGCCGGGCCTGAGACGCCTACGGGTGCTGCCGCCCGGCGGGCGCGGGTCCGTCCACCCGGCCGGGGTGGTACAGGGGTCGGGCCAGGAGGGCGCCGAGGAATCCGGCCACCGCGCCCCAGAGCAGCCCGAGGCCGGTCGTACGCCACAGTGAGGCGGTGAGTTCGACCTTGCCGCCGAGCCCCGAATCGTCCCCGATGCCCAGCAGCGAGAGCCCGAACCGGATTTCGATCCGGCCGAGCAGGCAGACCGTCAGGGTGGCCAGGGCGAGCGCCACCCCCAGGTGCAGGGCGTGCTGCCAGGGCCGGATCCCGGCCGGGGAGTGCACGGCGGCCAGCACGCCCGTGCCGAGCAGGGCGACGACGGCCACCGCGACCAGCCACCACGCCCGGCCGTCATGCCGGGCGAGGGAGGACACGTCGACGGTGGACAGGTCGGGCCCGCGCAGCACCCGGTCCAGCAGTTCGGGCACCGGCAGGCCGAACGGGCCCTCGGCCCGGCCCTGCCAGGCGCCCCCGAAGCCCAGGGTCAGTCCGAGCCAGGCCAGGTTGGGCAGGCCGAGCAGGAGCACGGCCAGCGTCCGGGTGGCGTGCCCCTGGGTGGCGGCCACCACCAGGCCGATCACGAGCCCGAGGGCCACGTACCCGACGAGCAGCACGGCGGTGGCGAACGCGGCCGGGCGCACCGCCGTGTGGAAGCGCAGCAGGCCGGCCGGCAGGGGCGCGCGCGGGGAGACGAGCAGGGCGATCAGCAACAGGCCCACGATCCACAGCAGTCCGAAGCCCAGGGTGGCGGGCAGGTCCGCCCGGAAGCCCGCCGTCGGGGTGGAGTCGAGGAGATCGCCGAGGTCCTCCAGCGGGGAGTCGCCGTTGAGCAGGCGGAAGGTGTGGTCGGCGAAGAGCGCGAAGAGGGTGAGGAGGACCAGCCACAACACCGTCGGCAGGGCGCCCCGGACGAGCAGTTCGCGGGGCCGGGCCACCGCGCGGTGGCGCAGCGGGCGCAGGAACAGGTACCCGGTGGTCAGCGCGCCGGCGAGGCTCACCGACAGCGGGAGCACGGACAGGCTCGCGTCGGCGCCGCCCAGCAGCCCGGCGCCGCCCGTGATGCGGACCTCGCCGCCGGACGCCATCACGACGACGGCGGCGACCACATGGGCGAACGCGCCGCCCGGCAGGTCGGCCGCGCCGGCGCAGGCCAGCCCGGCGGCGGCCACCGCGGTCATCACCGCGAAGCCCGCCACGACGGCGACGAGGGCGTCACGCCACGCCCTCGCGGAGGTGCTGTTCACCCTGCAACCGTGGCATCCCCGGCTTGCGGCCACCACTCGGACCGCGCACACAATGGGCGGCAAGAGTGCCTGAAATCCGGCAGATGTCCGGAATCAACCCCGTTCGGTGCTCGGGAAGAAGGGCCCGTGACCACTCAGCCGTCCGGCGGGCAGCCGCCCCCGTTCTCCTCGCAGCCGCCGGCCTCGGAGCGTCCCACCGGTCCCCCTTCCGGCCCCCTCTCGGGCGGGGACAGGGGGTCCACGCCCCCACCGCCCGCACCCCCCGGCGGATCGGGGGGCGGTTCCTCCGGCGGTGAGCCGCCCGGACGGCCCTGGTGGCGGTCCGTGCCCCGGCTGGTGACGGCGGCCGTGGCGGTGGTGGCCGTGGCCGCCCTCGCCGTGGTGCTGACCCGGCCCGGCGGCTCCTCGGGGCAGGCGGGCGGCGAGGTGTTCCTCCAGCCGGCCGCCGCATCGGGGCCGGACCCCTTCACCGACTCCACCGCCGCCCGGCAGGCGACCCCGCCGCCGCAGAGCAAGCCCCCCGGCCCGGCGACCGGCGCGGCCGCGAGCACGGCTGCCGGCACGACGGGCACGCGCAGCGTCAGCGGCTCCGCCCCCGGCCTCTACGGCGGCACGCGGGACGTCGCCAGCTGCGACGTGGAGAAGCAGATCGCCGCCCTTTCCGGAGACCCCGCCAAGAACGCCGCGTTCGCCTCCGCCCTCGGCCTCGAACCGGGCGCGGTACCCGGCTACCTGCGCGGGCTCAGCCCCCTCCAGCTGCGCCTGGACACCCGGGTCACCAACCACGGTTACCGCGACGGCACCGCCACGCCTTACCAGGCCGTGCTCCAGGCCGGGACGGCCGTGCTGGTGGACGACCGGGGCGTGCCCCGGGTGCGCTGCGTGTGCGGGAACCCGCTGGGCCCGCCGGTGGCGCTGAAGGCCAACCCCAAGCGGCACGGGCAGCCGTGGAGCGCGTACGAGCCGGAGAAGGTGGTGGCCGTCGCGCCGGCGGAGCACACCGTGAACGCCTTCGTCATCTACGACCACCAGGACCACCGCTGGCTCGAACGCGGGCGGGGCGCCTCCCCGAAGCCGGACAAGCCGGTCCCGCCCCCGGCCGTCGCGACCCCGGTGCCCACCACCGTCCCGCCGAGCGCGCCCCCCGCGTCGGCGGGCACCACCCCGCCGGCCGCCTCCTCGGCCCCGTCCACCGCGAAGCCCACCGGCCCCGCGTCGGGGACCGCCACCGAACCCCCGGCCGCCACTGCTACCGGCACCCCCTCCGAGCCGTCCTCCGAGCCGCCCTCGGAGCCGCCCTCGGAGACCGCCACGGAGCCCTACCCGCCGGCCACCACCCCGGCCCCGGCCACGCCCCCGCCGGCCCCCGCCACCACGCCGCCCGCGCCCCCGGCCAACCCCTACTAGGGGTACGCGCCGGCCCCCCGGGCCCCGCCCCCGGGGGGGGGGCGGGGGGCGCCGCGGCCCCCGCCACGGTGGTGTCCACCGGCTGTACCTCGGGGATCGACTCGGTCGCCCACGCCGTCGACCTGATCCGCGAGG
>NZ_JBBDHD010000130.1:0-17970 GCF_044129415.1 Streptomyces racemochromogenes | reverse complement strand
GCCCGCGCCCAGGCCGGCCCCCCGGCCCGGCCCGCCCCTGCCTCTCCGGGCGCCCCCGCCGTCCCCGTGAAATGAGACGCGGCCGGCCACGCGGCCCGGGCCGGTCACACCGCGGCGGGGACCGCCGGCCCCCGGGCCAGCAGCCGGCGGATCTCGCGGACGGCGGCCCCGCCGGCCCGGTTGGCGCCGATGGTCGACGCCGAAGGCCCGTACCCGACCAGGTGGACGCGCTCGTCACGCACCGCCCTCGTCCCCTCCAGCCGGATCCCGCCGCCCGGCTCGCGCAGCCGCAGCGGCGCCAGGTGGTCGACGGCGGGCCGGAAGCCCGTCGCCCACAGGATCACGTCCGCCTCCACCCGCCGCCCGTCCGCCCAGACGGCCCCGGTCGGGGTGATCCGCTCGAACACCGGCAGCCGGTCCAGCACCCCGGACTCCCGCCCCGCCCGTACGGCCTCGTTCAACGGCAGCCCGGTCACGCTGACCACGCTGCGCGGCGGCAGCCCCCGGCGCACCCGCTCCTCCACCAGCGCCACCGCCGCCCGGCCCTCGGCCTCCCCGAAGCCCCCGTCGCGGAAGACGGGGGGCCTGCGGGTGACCCAGGTGGTCCCCGCCGCCACCTCGGCGACCTCCAGCAGGTGCTGCACCGCCGAGGTGCCGCCTCCCACCACGATGACCCGGGCCCCGGCGAACTCCCCGGGTCCGGGATAGTCCGCGGTGTGCAGCTGCCGCCCCCGGAACAGCTCCTGTCCCGGATAGCGCGGCCAGAACGGCCGGTCCCAGGTTCCGGTGGCGTTGACCAGCGCCCGCGCCGACCAGCTCCCGGAAGCGGACTCCACCAGCAGCCGCCCGCCGTCGCCCTCGCGCACGGCCGTCACGTCCACCGGCCGCCGCACGCGCAGCCCGAACCGCTCCTCGTAGGCCGCGAAGTACGCGCCGATGACCTCGGACGAGGGCCGCAGCGGATCGGCGCCGGACAGCTCCATCCCGGGCAGCGCGTGCATCCCGTGGACCTTGCCGTAGGTGAGCGAGGGCCAGCGGAACTGCCAGGCCCCGCCGGGCCGCGGCGAGTGGTCGAGCACCACGTGCCCGACTCCGGCCCGCGCCAGGTGGTAGGCACTGGACAGCCCGGCCTGCCCGGCGCCCACGACCACCACGTCCACGTCCACCGCGTCCCGCACCATGTCGTTCACGGTTCTACCAACTCGCGGGAGGTGCGGGATCTTCCCCTCGCCGCGAGCCCTCAGGCCGCGACCGGCGACAGGGCGCGGAGCTGCTCCAGGCGCAGGCGGGTCTCCTCGTCCAGGGGGACGAACGTCGTCAGGCGGGGGCCCGCCGCCGGCCCCAGCCAGAGGCTGGTGTGCTCCAGGCGGAGGAGTCCCACATGGGCGTTGCGGATGTACTTGCGGTTGCTGCCCAGTCCGACCACCTCGTGCCGCGCCCAGATCTCCCGGAACTCCGGCGAGGCCGCCTCCAGGCGGGCCAGCAGGGCCTTCCAGGCCGGCTCGGCCAGGTGGCCGGCCATCGAGGCGCGGAACTTGGCCGCCATCAGCCGGTTCACCTCCGGCATGTCGGCGAGCGAGGCCTGCCAGTCGGGGTTGGTGAAGGCCAGCCACATGCAGTTGCGGTCCTCGCGCGGCAGCCGGTCCAGGTCGCACAGGAGCCGCCCGTACGTGGCGTTGTACGCGAGGATGTCGTACCGGCTGTTCTGCACGCACGCCGGGATCGGGTCCAGCTGGTCGAGCATGGCCCGCAGCGCCGGGGTCACGCTCGGGCACCGGGTGTCCGGGGCGGGGTCGGTACTGCCGGCCAGAGCGAACAGGTGCGCGCGCTCGGTGGAGTCCAGCAGCAGGGCGCGCGCCAGTGCGTCCAGCACCTGCGGGGACACCTGGATCTCGCGGGCCTGCTCCAGCCAGGTGTACCAGGTCACGCCGACGGCGGAGAGCTGGGCGACCTCCTCGCGGCGCAGCCCGGGGGTGCGCCTGCGGCTGCCGCGGGGGAGGCCCACCTGTTCGGGGGTGATCCGCTCACGGCGGCTGCGCAGGAAGTCGGCCAGCTCGTGCCGGCGCAGGTCGCTCTGGGGGGCCACAGTGGTCATGGGTCCAGCGTGCCGTATCGCGCAGCCGGTTTCCAGGTACTCCCGGTACCAGGATGAAGAGACTCTGGTACCAGGCTGAGTGGGGGAGGATCGTCTCTTCCGTGACCGAAACGACCGTACGAACGCCGCACCGTCCGTCCACCGCCACCAGCCCCGGCGCCCCCGCCGGGATCTCGCCGCTCGGGCTGTTCACCGTACTGCTGGGCGCGGCCCTCCCGCTCATCGACTTCTTCATCGTCAACGTGGCGCTGCCCGCCATCGACACCGACCTCGCCGCCGGCCCGGCCATGCTGGAGCTGGTGGTCGGCGGCTACGGCGTCGCGTACTCGGTGCTGCTGGTCCTGGGCGGCCGCCTCGGTGACACGGCCGGCCGGCGCCGGCTCTTCCTGATCGGCATGGCCGCCTTCGGCGCGACCTCCCTCGCCTGCGGCCTGGCCCCCACCGCCTGGACCCTGGTCGGCGCCCGGGTGGCCCAGGGCGCCGCGGCGGCGCTGATGCTGCCGCAGGTGCTCGCCACCATCCAGGCCACCACCCAGGGGCCGCGCCGGGCCCGCGCGATGAGCCTCTACGGGGCCACCGCCGGACTGTCGATGGTCGCCGGCCAGATCCTCGGCGGGGTCCTGGTCGCCGCCGATGTGGCCGGCTCCGGGTGGCGTTCGGTGTTCCTCGTCAACGTGCCGGTGGTGCTGGTCGGGCTGGTGCTCGCCGTCCGTGCCGTGCCCGAGACCCGTTCCGACCGCCCGGCTTCCGTGGACGTGCCCGGAACGCTGCTGCTGGCCCTGGCGCTCGTGTCCCTGCTGCTGCCGCTGACGGAGGGCCGCGCGGCCGGCTGGCCGCTGTGGACGTGGCTCTCGCTGGCCGTCTCCCCGCTCGCCGCCGTCGCCTTCTACCTGGCCGAGCGCCGCGCCGACCGGCTCGGGCGGACCCCCCTCGTCCCGCCGAGCCTGCTGCGCCTGGAGTCGCTGCGGCGCGGGCTGGTGATGCTGCTGCCGTTCTCGATCGGCTTCAGCGGCTTCATGTTCGCCTTCGCCGTCGCGCTCCAGCAGGGCCTGCGGATGGGCCCGGTGTCGGCGGGGCTCGCCCTGGTGCCGCTGGCCCTGGCCTTCTTCGCCGCCTCGCTCGCCGGGCCCCGGCTGGTCGGGCGCTTCGGCAGCCGGGTCGTCACCGCCGGCGGGATCATCCAGGCCGCCGGTATCGGCCTGCTGGCCCTGACCGTGTGGCGGGGCTGGCCGGACCTCGGTCTGGCGGACCTCGCCCCCGGGGTGGCCCTCGCGGGTCTGGGGCAGGGCCTCCAGCTCCCGGTGCTGATGCGGCTGATGCTCTCGGACGTGCCGGCGGACCGGGCCGGCGTGGGCAGCGGGGTCATGGTCACCACGCAGCAGTCCTCCCTCGCCCTGGGCGTCGCGACCGTCGGCAGCCTCTTCCTCGCCCTGGCCGCCTCCCTGGGCATGCGCGACGCCCTCACGATGACCCTGGTGGGGCAGCTCGGCCTGATCGCGCTGACGGTCCTGCTCAGCCTGCGCCTGCCGCGCACGATGCGCTGACGCTCCCGCTGGGGGGTGGTGCGAAAGTTCCGCCCGGCGCCCCGGCGGCCCGGCGCCCCGGCGGCCCGGCGGCCCGGCGGCCCCGGCGGCCGGTACGTTCCCCCGGGTTCTTCGAGCGGGGGCGCCCCCGCCCGTCGCAGCGGCCGGAGCCACGAGTGCGCCCAGGACCGGGGCCTTCGGCCGGCGCGCCGAGAGCACGCACCGGGCAACGCCCCCTCCGCCCCGTCTGCCGCGCGCGGGGCGCCGGACGCCTGCCTCCCGGCCGGCCCCGCCACAGAGCGGTCGGTCCCCCCGGGGTCACTCGCCGCCGGTGTCCAGCGACCGCAGCCAGGTTTCGGCCGCCGACGCGGTGAACTCCGCCTGGCCGCCCGCGAACAGCAGCTCCGCGCCGGCGAAGGCGGGGTCGGCGGCGCTCCCGGCCACGTACGGGACCGCCAGGCACCGCATCCCGGCCGCGCGGGCGGCGAGGGCCCCCGGCGCCGCGTCCTCGACCACCACGCAGGAAGCGGGGGCGGCGCCCAGCCGGCGGGCGGCCTCCAGGAACACGTCCGGCGCGGGTTTGCCCCGTCCGACCTCCTCGGCGGAGACCGCCGTGGTCAGCAGGGCGGCCAGCCCGGTGCCCTCCAGCACGGCGTCGATGGCCTCCCGCGAGGATCCGGAGGCCACCGCCATCGGGACGCCCCGGGCGTGCAGCCGCTCCACCAGCCCCCGCATCTCGGGAAAGGCCTCCGTACGGGTGCGGGCCAGCTCCAGGTAGGCGGCGTTCTGCTCCGCCAGCAGCTGCTCCACCGGCGCCCGGAGCCCGTGGCGCTCCTTGAGGACCTCCAGCGTCTCCAGGGTCCCGATGCCGATGAACCGCGCGTGCTCCTCCCAGGTGAAGCCGGGGACGCCGTGGCGCTCCAGGGTCCGGCGCCCGGACTCGTAGTAGTTCGGCTCGCTGTCCACGAGGGTGCCGTCGAGATCGAATATGACGGAGATCATCCGCTGCGCCCGTCCTGCCGGTCGTATCGCTTCCCCGGCCATCCTGTCAGGGCTTGCGTGCCGCCCGTCCCACCGATTCGACCAGCGGCAGCAGCCGGTGCGCGACCCGCTCCCGCAGGGCCACCTCGGTCCGCGTGCGGACCACCCCCGGAAGCCGGATCAGCCGCTGGATCACATCCTCCAGATGGGCGTTGTCCCGGGCGGCCACCCGGGTCAGCAGGTCCCCGCCGCCGGTGATCGAGAAGGCCTCGATGATCTCCGGAACGGCCGCCAGGGCGTCGCCCACCTCGTCCAGGTGCCCCTGGGTGACCTCGATGTGCACGAAGGCGAGCACGGGGTGCCCGAGAGCGGCGGGGGAGAGCACGGGACCGCTGCCGGTGATCACCCCGGTGCGCTCCAGCCGGTCCAGCCGGGCCTGGAGCGTCCCGCGCGCCACACCGAGGATCCGGGCGTACTCGCGGACACTGGTGCGCGGCTGCTCGATCAGCAGACGCAGGATCCGGGTGTCGAGCTCGTCCACCGCCATGACAGGACTGTACCAATGGTCCGTTCTGCCCGGATCGCTCAGAATTCAGCCCGGGGAGACCAGCGCCGTGAAGACCGCCGTGGTCCTGTACACCAGCGACCTGCGCGTGCACGACCACCCGCCCCTGCGCGCCGCCCTCGCCGCCTGCGACCGGGTGGTCCCGCTCTTCGTCCGCGACCGGGCCGTCGAGCGCGCCGGCTTCGCCGTGCCCAACCGGCTCGCCTTCCTCGCCGACTGCCTCGCCGACCTGGACGCCTCCCTCCGCGGCCGCGGAGGCCGCCTCGTGCTGCGCTCCGGAGAGGTGGTGGACGAGGTCTGCGCGGTCGTACGCGAGGCCGGCGCCGGCGAGGTGCACCTCGCCGCCGGGGTCAGCGGCTACGCGCAGGCCCGCGAACGGCGCCTGCGCGAGGCCCTGCGGTCCCAGGGGTGCGCCCTGCACGCGCACGACGCCGTCGTCACGGCGGTCGCCCCCGGCGCGCTGCTTCCCGGCGGCAGGGGCTCGGACCACTTCGCCGTCTTCACCCCCTACCTGCGCCGCTGGAGCGCCCTGCCGCCGCGCCCGGTGGCCGGCGCGCCGCGCGCCGTGCGCGTGCCCGAGGACATCGGATCCGAGGAGCCGCCCCGGCGCTCCCGCGTCACCGGGACCTCCCCGGGCCTCGCACCCGGCGGGGAGGGCGAGGCCCGCCGGCTGCTGACCCGCTGGCTGCGCTCGGGCATCGCCCGCTACGAGGACGCCCACGACGACCTCGCCGCCGACGCGACCTCCCGGCTCTCCCCGCACCTGCACTTCGGCACCCTCTCGCCCGTCGAGGCCGCCGAACGCGCCCGCACCGCCGGCGGCCCCGGCGCCGAGGCCTTCGTCCGCCAACTGTGCTGGCGCGACTTCCACCACCAGGTCCTCGCCGCCCGCCCCGCGGCCGCCGCCCGCGACTACCGCGCCCGCCACGACCGCTGGCGCACCGGCCGCGCCGCCGAGGAGGAGGTCCTGGCCTGGAAGGAAGGCCGCACCGGCTACCCGGTGGTCGACGCGGCCATGCGCCAGCTGCGCCACGAGGGATGGATGCACAACCGGGGCCGGCTGCTGGCCGCGAGCTTCCTCGCCAAGACCCTCTACGCGGACTGGCGCACCGGGGCCCGCCACTTCCTCGACCTCCTCGTGGACGGGGACCTCGCCAACAACCAGTTGAACTGGCAGTGGATGGCCGGCACCGGCACCGACACCCGCCCCAACCGGGTCCTCAACCCCGTCCGCCAGGGCCTCAGGTACGACCCCGACGGCCGCTACGTCCACCGCTGGGTGCCCGAACTGGCCGGCCTGGCCGCGCCCCGCGTCCACGAACCCTGGCGGCTGCCCGCCGCGGAACGGGCGCGCTACGACTACCCCGCGCCCGTCGTGGACCTCTCCGAGGCCCAGGCCCGCTTCCAGGAGGCCCGCCGGCACCCGTGACCACCCCGCAGAACGCCGCACCCCACTCCGCGTCAGGCCCGGCGCAGGGCGGGCTGCCTCCCGTACGCCACGGCCACCGCCGCCACCACCGCGGCCGCCGGCAGCAGCATCCGGTTCACCGGCCACCCGGCCCGCACCAGCAGCCCCCCGGTCAGCCCGCCCGTGAACATCGCCGCCACCGCCAGCGCCCTGCGCCCCCACATCCCCGTGCCGTACCCGAAGGCGCTGTCATGCCCCAGCGGCGACCCGCCGAGCAGGGCGGTCACGGACCGGGTGACCAGAGTGGTCGGCACGCCGGGCAGGTTGACCCGCATGCTCGTGACGTTGCGGAAGCCCATCGCCACCGCGAGGGCGGACGCGGTCAGCAGGTGCCGGGCGGCCGGGGACCCGTAACGGGGTGCCAGGTCCCAGCCGATCCCCGCGGCCGCTGTGATCAGCGCCGCCTCGACGGACAGCCCGAGCACGAACCAGTGCCGCCCACGGGACTCCGCGGCCCCCTCCAGCCGGGCCGCGCACACCGCCCCCACGGCGAACGACAGCAGCGACACCCCGGCCGCCAGGGCCGGCAGGTGCCCCTGGTGCGCCGGCCCGAACGACAGGAACAGCACGTTGCCGGTCTGCATCGCGGTGAACACCGGCCCCAGCGCCAGCAGGCTGACCGCCTCGACCAGTCCGGTCACCCAGGTCAGCACCAGCAACAGGAAGGTGAGCCGACCGCCCGCACGCACGTCCATGACGCCCGACAGTGACACGCCCGCCCCGCTCCGCCGCCCCGACATGCCGGGCGCGAACGCCGCCCCATAGGGTCCGGGGTATGAGCGATCTGCTGCTGGTGAGGCACGGCGAGACGGCGTGGAGCGCCGACGGGCGGCACACGGGGCTCACCGACGTCCCGCTGACCGCGCGCGGGGCCGACGAGGCCCTCTCACTGGCCCCCTACTTCCGCGACCGGCACCCCGCCCTCGTGCTCACCAGCCCCCTGAGCCGGGCCGTCGCCACGGCCGAGCTGGCCGGGCTGACCGACGGCGTCCCCGACCCCGACCTCCACGAGTGGGACTACGGCGGCTACGAGGGCGTCACCACCGCCGAGATCCAGCGGACCCGCCCCGGCTGGTCGCTGTGGACCGACGGCGTCCCACCCGGCGACGCGCGGCACCCTGGCGAGGACGCCGCCCGGGTGGGCGCCCGCGCGGACCGGGTCCTGGCCAGGGCTGCCGAGGCACTGCGCGCCGACAGGGGGGACGTCGTCCTCGTCGCCCACGGCCACTTCCTGCGCGTCCTGACCGCCCGCTACCTCGGCCTGCCCCCCGAGGAGGGCCGGCTCTTCCTGCTGCGGACCGGCACCGTCAGCGAACTCTCCACCGAACACGGCCTCCCGGTGATCGCGGGCTGGAACACCCGCCCCTGACCCCGGGCCCCGAACCCGGCGCAGGCCCGCCCCGATCCGCGGCGCGGGCCTGCGCCACCCGGACGACCCGCGCCGCCTCGCGCGCCCCCGCCCCGCGCGTGACCATGCGTACATGGACCAGGGCGACCACGGCCGACCGGAGGACACCCTCCCCGACGCCGCCTCGGGAGAGGACACCCTCCAGGCGGGTGCGATCGGCTTCCTCGACGCGCTCGTCATCGGCCTGAACTCGACCTCGCCCGCCTACTCCCTGGCCGCCGTCATCGGCCCGATCGTCGCCATCGCCGGGATCTACGCCCCCGGAGTGATGCTGGCCTCGTTCGTCCCCATGCTGCTCATCGCCGCGGCCTTCTACTACCTCAACAAGGTCGACCAGGACTGCGGCACCACCTTCTCCTGGGTGACCCGTGCCATGGGCCCCTGGGCGGGCTGGCTCGGCGGCTGGGCCATCACCATGACCGGAGTCCTCGTCATCGGCTCCCTCGCCGACGTCGCCGTCCACTTCGGGCTGCTGGCCTTCGGCCTGGACGGCCTGGCCGCCAACACCGTCGTCCGCCAGACCCTCGCCGTCGTGCTGATCCTCGCGATGACCGCCATCTGCGTCATCGGCACCGAACTGTCGGCCCACTTCCAGGACGTCCTCATCCTCGCCCAGGTCCTCTTCCTCCTGGTCTTCGCCGTCGTCGCCATCTACCGGGTCTACGCCGGCACCAGCACCCTCGACGCCCTCCACCCCTCCGTCGGCTGGCTCAACCCCTTCGGCGCCGGCGGCAGCGCGCTCACCGGCGGCCTGCTGCTCGGCGTGTTCATCTACTGGGGCTGGGAGTCCGCCGTGAACCTCACCGAAGAGGTCGAGGACTCCGCCACCGCGCCCGGCAAGGCCGGCATCTGGTCCACCCTGGTGCTCCTCGTCACCTACCTGTCCGTCGGCTTCGCCATCGTCGCCTACGCCGGGACGAAGTTCCTGGCCGAGAACGCCGACGAGGAGGAGGAGATCTTCGCCGTCCTCGCCCACGAGGTGATGGGCGGCTGGGACTGGATGGTCCTCCTCGCCGTCTGCACCTCCGCCCTCGCCTCCACCCAGACGACGATCATCCCGGCCTCCCGCACCGCCCTGTCCATGGCCCGCCGCCACGCCCTGCCCCCGCACCTCGCGCACATCCACCACCGCTTCCACACCCCCGACGTCAGCACCTGGTGGGTGGCCGCCATCGCCATCGCCTGGTACCTCGCCGTCAACCAGATCAGCGAGAACGCCCTGCTCGACTCCCTCACCGCGCTCTCGCTGCTCATCGCCTTCTACTACGCCCTCACCGGCGTGGCCTGCGCCGTCTACTACCGCCGCCACCTGCTGGAGAACGCGCACAACCTCCTCCTCATCGGCGTCGGCCCGCTCGTCGGCGCCGGACTGCTGGCCTGGCTGCTCGTGGAGTCGGTCGCCGACATGTCCGACCCCCGGAACTCGGCCGGCGGGGCCTCCTGGTTCGGCCTCGGCCCGCCCCTGGTCATCGGCATCGGCATCGCGGCCGCCGGCGTCCTCCTCATGTGCTTCTGGCGGATCCGCGACGGCAGGTTCTGGCAGGAGCGCCGGGGCGTGGTCGACCCGGCCCTGGTCCGCGGGAAGAACTGAGGAGGCCCGGATGTCCGTAGTCCTCGGGTACGACGAGTCCCCCGGCGCCGAGCGCGCCCTGCGCGTCGCGCTGGAGGTGGCCACCGCCTTCGGGGAACCGCTGGTCCTCGTCTACGGGGCGGCCGCCCCCGGCACCGCGGGGGAGGAGTACCGGGCCCACCGCGAGGCCGTCCTCCAGGCGGGCCGCAGCGCGCTCGCCCGGGCCGTCGAGGCCGCCGACGAGGCCGGGGTCCCCTCGACCGTCGAGGTCATGGACGACAGACCGGCCCAGGCGCTGCTCGCCGCCGCCGAACACCACCGCGCCCGCGTCATCATCGTCGGCACCTGGGGCGACAGCCCGATCCGCGGCGCCCTGCTCGGCTCGACCCCGCACAAGCTGCTGCACCTCTCCCCGGTGCCGGTGCTGTGCGTGCCGACCGAGGAAACGGCGTAGCCCCCGCTACGAGAACACCCGCGCGAGGTACGCGGCCAGCCCCTCGGCGGCCGGCGGGCACAGCCGCGCCCCGATGTGGCCGTCCGGGCGCACCACGAAGGCCGTGGCCTGCCGCACCCCGTAGCGCAGGGCGAACTCACCGCGCGCGTCGCGGTACACGGGCATCGGCGTGGCCCCGGCGGGCGCGGTCCCGCCCTCGGTGAGGACCGCGTACGCCGTGAGCCGCCCCGCCGGCAACCCGCCCGTCAGTGCGGCGAGTCCGGGAACGTACGAGTCCCACGCGCCGTCGGTGTACACCAGCAGCACGTGCTCGCGGTCCCTCAGCAGGTCATGGAGCCGCAGCGGATAGGCGGGGACGTCCCCGGCCAGCCCGCCGCAGTCGGGGGCCCGCTCGCCGGGCCCCGGCCCGGAGCCGTCGGGCTCCCCGGCGGCCGGCCGTACGACGACGGGACTGTCGGGGTAGCCCACCAGCAGCTGCGCCTCGCGCAGCAACGCCTCCGTGTCCTCGCCGCCCGCCCCGACGGTCCGCCGCGCGTGCCGCACGGTCCGGCCGACGACCTCCTCGCCGACCGGCCGGCGCTCGGCGTCGTAGCTGGCCAGCAGCCGCGGGTGCGCACACCCGCCGACGGCCAGGGCGAGCTTCCATGCGAGGTTCCAGGCGTCCTGGACACCGGTGTTCATCCCCTGCGCCCCGGTCGGCGGATGGATGTGCGCCGCGTCCCCGGCGACGAAGACCCGGCCGTCGGAGTACCGGTCCACGAGCCGGTGGCTGATCCGGAACACCGAGGACCAGCGCAGGCCGGAGGCCGTCACCGGCCGGGGCGACATCCGGTCCAGCACCGCCTGGACATCGGGGAGCGCCGGGGCCCGCGAGCCCTCCAGCCCGTGCGCCACCCCGTCGCCCGCCGCCGGCGTCGCGGACACGGACAGCTCCGGCGGCACCAGCATGGACATCCGGTACCGGCCGGGTCCGGGCAAGGGGATGCAGACCAGCAGGTCGTCGACCTTCCCCCCGGCGTCGTGGTGCACCGCCCGGAGGGTGTACCCGTACGGCAGGTCCCAGCCGACCTCCACGTCGGCGAGCATGTACTCCTCGGGGAAGGCCCCGCCCTCGAAGGCCAGCCCCAGCCCCTTGCGGACGGTGCTGTGCGCCCCGTCACAGCCCACCAGGTACCGGGTCCGCAGCTCCTCCTCGCCGTCCGGTCCCGTCAACAGGACGCTCACGCCGGAGTCGTCCTGCGCGAACGACACCAGCGCGGTGCTCCGCTCGATCCGGGTATCGAAGCGGGCCAGGAACGCCTCCAGGATCCGCTCCGTCTCGTACTGCGGCAGCGCGGCGAACCCGTACGGCACCTCCGGCGGCAACGCCATCCGCAGCGGCTCCCGCTCCTCGCCGTCGACCCAGACCAGCTGCCCGCGCAGCGGCACGGCCGCGTCCAGGGCGGCCGACACCAGCCCCATCCGGTCCCACAGCTCCAGCGTGCGCGGCTGGATCCCGACGGCCTTCGCGTACGGCAGCCGTTCCGGCAGGCGGTCCACGAGCCGGCAGGACACCCCGCGCCTGCGCAGTTCCACCGCCGCCGTCAGCCCCACCGGGCCGGCGCCCACGACGAGCACGTCCACCGCCGCGCCGCTCATGCGTCCATCGTGTCCACCGTCCCCGGCGCTCCGCCACCTGGGCCGGGCCGCCGCGCGCAGCGCCGATCCGTTGGCCCGCCCATGGCCGGAAATGCGCCCCCGACGCGGTGCCAATGGACCAGCGGAGGGAGCCCGCCTTGAGCCAATGCCCCTGCGGATGCTTATCTGTGTCGTATCCATGTACTTTCGGCGCCGCGCAGCGCCGGCCGGCAACGACGCCGGACCGGAGCGCGGCGCCTTCGCCGTGCCCGTACGCCGCCCACCACCCCCGGGCGGACACCGGCCCGGCGCGCACCACTCCGAGGGGGGCGGCACACCGCCATGAAGAGGATGTTCACGGCTCCGGATCCGGGGCGCACCAGACTCAGGAACTCGACGCGCGCGGTCATCGGCACCGGGCTCGCCGTCGCCGTCGCCGAACTGGCGGGGCTCTCGCTCACCGCCTCCATCACCGGCGGGCTCGCGGCCCTGCTCGCGCTGTTCACCGTCCTCGACGCGGACGTGCGCGCCCAGCGGCTGACCACCGCCCTGCTGCCCGTCGCCGGCTTCCCCGTCCTGGTCCTGGCCACCTCCCTGCACGGCATGCCGCCCGTGCGCGACGCGGCCTGGCTCGCCGTCGTCTTCGCCGGGGTCTACGCCCGCCGGTGGGGGCCGCGCGGGCACGCCCTCGGCATCTTCGCCTTCATGATGTTCTTCGTCACCCAGTTCCTGCACGCCCGGCCCGCGCAGCTGCCCGAGCTGTTCGCCGCCGTCGCCCTGGCCCTGCTGTCGGCGGGGACCGTGCGGTTCGTCCTGTGGCCCGTCGAGCGCCGTACGCCCCCGGCCGCCGCCCCGCCGCCGCTGCCCGGCACCGGCCTCGCCCGGCCCACCACCCGCCAGGCCTTCCAGGCCACCGCCGCCTGCGCCTTCGCCCTCGCCGTCGGCCAGGTCCTGTCCGAGGACCGCTGGTACTGGGCCGTCGGCACCGCCTGGTGGATCTTCGTGAACACCGCCTCGCGCGGCGAGACCCTGGTCCGCGGCTTCCGCCGGGTCCTGGGCACCGTCACCGGCATCGCCGCCGGCCTGCTGATCGCCGTACCGCTGCACGGCGCCCCCGCGCCCACCGCCGCCCTGGTCGCCGTCTGCGTCTTCGGCATCTTCTACACGGCCGCCCCCTCCTACTCCTGGATGATGTTCTTCGTCACCGTCATGGCCGGGCTGCTGTACGGGCTCCTCGGCGTGCTCCACCCCGGGCTGCTGCTCCTGCGCTTCGAGGAGACCGCCGTCGGCGCGCTGGGCGCCGCCCTCGGCGTCACCCTGATCCTGCCGGTCACCACGCACGCCGCCAACGACGCCTGGATCCAGCGCGCCCTGCACTGCGTACGGGCCTCCACCGCGGCCTCCCTCGACCGCCTCGCCGGCGATCCCGACGCCGACCCCGCCCCGCACGCCGCGGAACTGGAGTTGCTGCTGGCCCGGGTGCGGATGGCGCTGGCGCCCCTGGTCCACCCGCTGAGCCCGCTGCGCGCCCGCAAGGCCCGCGCCCGCCAGGTCCTGGGCCTGCTCGACGACTGCGCCCGCGAGGTGCGCGGGCTCGTGTCCGTCGCCGCCGACCCGCAGGCCTCCCACGACGCCCGGCTCGCCGCCGCCTGCTGGCGGGTCGAGGCCGCCGTGGAGGCGCTCACCGCCCCGCCGGGCGCGGCCGGGAACCATGCCCCCGCCACTCCGGCCGGCCCCGCCGGAGCCGAACCGGCCCTGGCGCACCTGCACGGCCTCGAAACGGCCCTGGTCGCCCTCGCCACCCCGTTGCGCACCGACCCGCGCGCCCCGCTGGCCATCACGGCCTGACACCCACTGCCCCCGCCCGCCGGCGGGCGGGGGCAAGGCCGGGCCCAACGGGCTCCGGCGATCCGGAGTGCCGCGGATGGTACGTCACCCCGCCGCCCCGCCGCAGGCCGATGCGTGAAGATCACCCGGAGGAGTGTTCCGTTGACGCGAGGGCCCCGGCGCTGACCTGCCCCGGGTACAACGGGTGATTGTTCACTGCACATTCATCCGGCACGTACAGGGTGGATCTGTCCGGACAGGGGGTAACGGCCCGGAATGGAAATTCTGCAGAAGCACGTGAGCGAGGCCCGGGTGTGGGAGGAGGCCGAGGAGTTCGTCCGGCTCTTCCACCGGGAGAACCCGCACGCGGGTGATCCGCGGGCCCGGCTCGCCGCCGTACGGGCCGAGCTCGCCGAGACCGGTACCTACCGCCACACCCCCGAGGAGCTGGTCCACGGGGCGCGCGTCGCCTGGCGCAACAGCAACCGCTGCATAGGCCGGCTCTACTGGAACTCGCTGCGGGTGCGCGACCGGCGCGGCCTGACCGCCGCCGAGGACATCGCAGCCGAGTGCTTCGAGCACCTGCGGGAAGCCACCAACGGCGGCCGGGTCCGCCCCACCATCACGGTCTTCGCCCCGGACGCCCCGGGCCGCCCGGGCCCGCTGATCTGGAGCGAGCAGCTGGTGCGCTACGCCGGTTACGGGGACCACCCCTCGGTCACCGTGGGCGACGCCCGCAACAGACCGCTGACCGAAGCCCTGCTGGGGCTCGGCTGGCCCGGCGGACCGGGCACCCCCTTCGACCTCCTCCCGCTGGTGGTCCAGGGGGTCGACGACAAGCCCCGCTGGTTCGAGACCCCGGCCGACGCCGTGCTGGAGGTCCCGATCCGCCACCCCGACGGGAGGGACGACTGGGCGGACTGGGGGCTGCGCTGGCACGCGGTGCCCGCCATCTCCAACATGTGCCTGGAGATCGGCGGCATCCACTACACGGCCGCCCCGTTCAACGGCTGGTACATGGGCACCGAGATCGGGGCCCGCAACCTCGCCGACACCGACCGCTACAACCTCCTGCCGGCCGTGGCCCGCAGGCTCGGCCTGGACGTCTCCAGCGACCGTTCGCTCTGGAAGGACCGGGCCCTGGTCGAGCTCAACCGGGCCGTGCTGGACTCCTTCGACCGGGCCGGCGTCACCATCGCCGACCACCACACCGAGTCCCGGCGGTTCCTCTCGCACCTGGAGCGCGAGGAGCGCAAGGGCCGCGAGGTGGGCGCGGACTGGTCCTGGATCGTGCCGCCGATCTCCGGCGCCGCCACCCCCGTCTTCCACCGGACCTACGAGGACCGGCCGAGCGCGACCGCGTACGTCCACCACGAGGGCGCGCAGGAACGCGCCTGGGGGCGGGACTTGGTCTAGACCTTCTGTTACGGTCGGCTCGGAACGGATCCGGGACGGCGGAGAGGGGCACCGGTGGACGGCGCGCACAGCACGGACCACGGCGGCGGACACCGGGCCTACATCGGCTCGTTCACCTCGGGGGGCGGCCGCGGTGTCCTCACCGCGACCGTGGATCCGGCCACCGGAGCGCTGACCCCGCTCTCGGCGGAGGGCTCCCTGCCGGACCCCTCGTACCTCGCGCTCGACCCGGCCACCGGCGTGCTCTACGCGGTGAGCGAGACCGAGCAGGGTGCGGCGGGGGCCTTCCGCCCCACCGCCGAGGGCATCGCACCCCTCGGCGCGCCCGTCCCGGTCGCCGGCTCCGGACCCACCCACCTCGCCGTGGCCGGGCGCCGGCTGCTGACCGCCAACTACACCTCCGGCAGCATCAGCAGCCTGCCGCTCACCGCCGGCGGCGGCCTCTCGGGACCGGCCTCGGTCCTCGCGTACGAGGGCTCGGGCCCCGACCCGGACCGCCAGGCCGGGCCGCACGCCCACCAGGTGCTGCCCGACCCCACCGGCCGCTGGGTGCTCGGAGTGGACCTAGGCACGGACGCCGTACGGGTCTGCGCGCTCGACCCGGCCACCGGGGAACTCCGGGTCCGCGCCCGGGTCGCGCTGCGCGCCGGCAGCGGTCCGCGCCACCTCGCCTTCCATCCGGGGAGCACGGTGGTCTACGTCCTGCACGAGCTGGAGCCGCTGCTGACCGTCTGCCGCTGGAACGCGGACTCGGGGCTGCTCGACCCGGTCGCGGAGGTCCCCGTCGTCCCGGCGGGAGCCCCGGGGGCCGTACGGGCCCATCCCTCGGCGATCACGGTCTCGCCCGACGGCCGCTTCCTCTGGGCGGCCGTGCGCGGGGCCGACACCCTGGTCACGTTCTCGCTCGCGGGCGGCCCGGCGGAGCCGCGCCCGACGGACACGGTCGGCTGCGGCGGCCGCTGGCCGCGCGACCTCGCCCTGGACCCGGCGGGCCGGCGCCTCTACGCGGCCAACGAGCGCTCCGGGGACGTCACCTGGTTCGACGTGGACCCGCGCACCGGCCGCCCGGCCCGCGCCGGCTCTATGCCCGCCCCGGCGGCCTCCTGCGTGCTCTTCGGCTGACCTCGCGGCAGACGCCGGAGGGCCCGCCCGGGATCGTCCCGGGCGGGCCCTCCTCGTCCCGTGCGCCCTACTGGGCGGGCGCGCCCAGCTGGAGGCCCAGGGCGGCGCTGTACTGGGCGACGGCGAGCTTGCCGAGCGCCGGGTAGGCCCCGAGCACCTCGGCGGCCGCGCAGTCGGCCTCCTTGCAGGCGGTGTCCAGCAGGCCCTCGGCCGCCTCCGGGCCGATCAGGTAGGGGGCCAGCGCGAGCTGGACCGCACCCGCGCCGCGCAGCTCGGCGGCGACCGCGGCCACCGAGCCCTCCTGGTCCAGGGCGGCGGCCATCACGGGCACGGCGAGCCGGGCGGCCAGCAGCATGCCCGTGATCCCGGCGGCCTGGACGGCCTCCTCGCCGCCGGTGGTGGCCAGGATGATGCCGTCGGCGGCGGTGGCCACGGTGAACAGCCGGGCCCGGTCGGCACGGGCCAGACCGGCCTCCGAGAGGCGCACGTGCAGGCCCTCGGCCAGCAGCGGGTGCGGACCGAGCACGTCGGCCAGCTCGGCGGCGGCCGAGGAGTCCATCAGCGCCTGGCGCACCCGGCGCAGCAGGTCGGCGTCCGGCCCGGCCAGCAGGGGCACGACCACGGCGTCCGGCCCGGTCGGCGCGGGGACCTCGTGGCCGGCGGCGCGGGCGAACTCCGCGCGCGCGGTCCGCTCCTCGGCGACGGCGGTCAGCACGCCGGACAGCGACGGGAACTCGCCGCCCTCGGTGTCCTCGCCCTCCAGGTAGCCGATCCGGGCCTCAAGGCCGGGCAGCTCGGAGCGCCCGATGCTGATGATCTCCTCGGCGAGCCCCCGGGAGGCGGCCGAGGGGACACCGGGCACGGCGAGCACCAGCGCGGGCGCGCCCTCGGGCGCCACCGCGGGCTCGGGCCGGCGGTGCCGTCCGGTCTGGCGGGGTCGCGGCATTCGTACGGGCAGGCCGTTTGCGGGCCCAGTGGGGGAGCTCATGGCGCCGCATGCTACTGGCTTATCGGAACCGGGTGTTCGGGCAGGGCCCGTGCAGGTGGCATCTGTCCTCATTTATCCGTTGAATGTCATACACCCTTCAACCGGATCAACTGACGGACGGCGAGCACCAGTCGACGGAACGTGCTGGTAACGCCCTGTCAGTGTGACCCAGTAGAGTGACGCAGCGTGGCACCACGACCCTTGAACGAAATTGTCGAGGCGGGCTGGGCGAAGGCCCTGGAACCCGCCGCGGACCGCATCGCGGCCATGGGGGACTTCCTCCGGAGCGAGATAGCGGCCGGCCGGACCTACCTCCCGTCCGGCGCGAACGTGCTGCGCGCGTTCCAGCAGCCCTTCGACGACGTCCGCGTGCTGATCGTCGGACAGGACCCCTACCCGACGCCCGGTCACGCCATCGGGCTGAGCTTCGCGGTCGCCCCCGAGGTGAACCCGGTGCCGGGCAGCCTGGAGAACATCTTCCGCGAGATGCACACCGACCTGGGGCTGCCCAGGCCCTCGAACGGGGACCTCACCCCCTGGACGAGGCAGGGGGTGCTGCTGCTCAACCGTTCGCTGACCACCGCTCCGCGCAAGCCGGGCGCGCACCGGGGCAAGGGCTGGGAAGAGGTCACCGAGCAGGCGATCCGGGCCCTCGCCGCGCGCGGCAAGCCCCTGGTGTCCATCCTGTGGGGCCGCGACGCCCGCAACCTGCGGCCGCTGCTCGGCAGCCTCCCGGCCATCGAGTCGGCGCACCCCTCGCCCATGTCGGCGGACCGCGGCTTCTTCGGCTCGCGGCCCTTCAGCCGCGTCAACGACCTGCTCGTCCGCGGCGGCGCCCAGCCCGTCGACTGGCGCCTGCCCTAGGTGTTCTGTCCCGGGAGGTTGTGGACGGGTGACGCAGGTCTCGGCTGAGGGATCTTGAACGGGTGAGGGCCT
>NZ_JBBDHD010000013.1:0-99109 GCF_044129415.1 Streptomyces racemochromogenes | reverse complement strand
CCCCCCCCCCCCCCCCCCCGCCCCCCCCCCCCCCCCCCCCCCCCCCCCCCCCCCCCCCCCCCCCCCCCCCCCGGCGCCCCCCCCCCCCCCCCCCCCCCCGCTTCGGCGTGTTCGTCCGCAGGTGACGGGGTTCAGCCCCGGCGCGCCCGGAGCTCCCGGTACCCGGCCACGAGCAGCACCACCGCCGCAGCACCCGAGGACCACAGCAGCTGCGGCCGCGCCGAGTCGTCGAACAGCATCAGCACCAGCACCGCCGCCATCCCCAGCAGCGCCGCCCACGTCAGGTACGGGAACGCCCACATCGGCAGCGTCAGCCGCTCCGGCATCTCCCGCTCCAGCCGGGGCCGCAGCCGCAGCTGCGAGACCGCGATCAGCGCCCACACGAACAGGAGCACCGCGCCCACCGCGTTGAGCATGTAGAGGAACACCGTGTCCGGCCACAGCAGGTTCAGCACGACCGACGCGAACCCGAACACCACCGACGCCAGCACCGCCCGGCGCGGCACCCCGCCGCCCGAGACCTTCAGCAGCCCCTTCGGTGCCTCACCCCGCTCGGCCAGCGAGAAGACCATGCGCGAGGAGCCGTACAGGTTCGCGTTCAGCGCCGACAGCAGCGCCACGAACACCACGATGTTCATGATCTGCCCGGCCGCCGGAATCCCGATCGAGTCCAGCACGGCCACGTACGGGCTCTCGCCCGGCTTGAGCGAGTCCCAGGGCAGCAGGGTCACGATGACCAGCATCGAGCCGACGTAGAAGAAGAGGATGCGCCACACCGCGCTGCGCACCGCGCGGGACACCGACCGGGCGGGGTCGTCCGACTCGGCGGCCGCGATGGTGACGACCTCCAGGCCGCCGAAGGCGAAGACGACCGCGAGCATGCCCGCGACCACCCCGCCCATCCCCTCGGGGGAGAACCCGCCCCGGCCGGTCAGGTTGGCCAGGCCCACCGGCTCGGTGTCCGGCAGCAGGCCGAAGACCGCCAGGGTGCCCAGGACCAGGAACAGCACGATCGCGCCGACCTTCAGCGCCGCGAACCAGAACTCGAACTCGCCGAAGTTCCGCACCGCGGCCAGGTTGGTGAGGGTGAAGACCACCATGAACAGCAGCACCCACACCCACTGGTCGACCGACGGCAGCCAGCCGTGCGCGATCTTCGCGGCGCCCGTCGCCTCCACGGCGAGCACCACGACCAGCAGGAACCAGTACAGCCAGCCCGCCGAGAAGCCGGCCCAGCGCCCCAGGGCCTTCTCCGCGTAGACCGAGAAGGAGCCGGAGGCGGGCATCGCCGCCGACATCTCGCCGAGGGCCCGCATCACCAGCATCGCGAGCGCGCCCGCGAGCAGGTAGGAGCAGATGATCGCGGGGCCGGCGACGGCGATGCCGGCGCCGGAGCCGACGAAGAGCCCGGCGCCGATCACACCGCCGAGGCCCAGCATGGTCAGGTGGCGCTGCTTGAGGCTGTGGCTCAGGGGTTCAGGGGGCAGACCGCCCTCGGTCACGGACGGTTCGGGCAGTGGGTCGCGCATGAGAAGTGCTCGTACTCTCGGTCGGCCAAGCGGCGCTGGGGGCTGCGCAAGGGATTGGCGGGACCCTACAGTCTTGCTGGAGGGCGCCCCTGGGAGCAAAAAGGATGTGCCGTTGGATGTTCCCCGTGATGGGGATCACTTCAACTCAGGTGTAAGGCGTCGGCTTTGTGTAGTCCCCACCAAACCGGACAGTATGCCTTTGTCCCGGCCGGCGGTGGGGCGCCACGGCGCGGCGCACTAGCGTCACGGTGTCCCGTCGACCACCACCCCGCGGAGCCCCCTCATGAGCACTGCTTCCGTCTCCTTCCGGCCCGGCGCCGTCCTCGCCGACCTGCTGCCCGCGAGCCGCGTCCGCGACCTCGCACTCGTCGTCGGCGGAGCCGCGCTCACCGGTCTGGCCGCCCAGATCTCCGTACCCGTCCCCGGCTCTCCCGTCCCCGTGACCGGCCAGACCTTCGCCGCCCTGCTCGTGGGCACCGCCTTCGGCGCCCGCCGCGGTTTCCTCGCCCTCGGCCTGTACGCCGCCCTGGGCGCGGCCGGCCTGCCCTGGTTCGCGGGCGGCACCTCCGGCGCGGGCGGCGCCTCCTTCGGCTACGTCCTCGGCATGCTGCTGGCCGCCACCGTCGTCGGCGCCCTCGCGCGGCGCGGCGCGGACCGCTCGGTGCTGCGCACGGCGGGGACGATGGTGCTGGGCTCCGCCCTCATCTACGCGGTGGGCGTGCCGTACCTGATGGCCGCCACCGGGATGTCGCTCTCCGCGGCCGTCGCGGCGGGCCTGACCCCGTTCCTGATCGGCGACGCGCTCAAGGCCGCGCTGGCCATGGGCGCCCTGCCGTCCGCCTGGAAGCTGGCCGGCCGCCGCGGCTGATCCGTACGGCCTTCCCCCCGGCGCCTGCACAGCAGCCCCGGACCGCGAGCGGGCGGTCCGGGGCTGCTGCCTTGGGGGCGGGTCAGACCGCGTCGACCACGGCGTCGGCCGAGGTCTCGGCCGCGAGCTCGCCCTTGCGGCGGGCGTTGCGCACCACGCCGATCGCGATCACCACGGCCGCGACGAGCAGGGAGTACAGCACCGTCTCGCGGTTGTCCTTGTCGTAGACCATGTAACCGAGGACGAAGGTGATCATCGCGGCGGTGGCCCACGTCAGGTACGGGAAGAGCCACATCTTCACGGTGACCTTCTCCGGCGCCTCGCGCATCAGGATCCCGCGCATCCGCAGCTGGGTCAGGCAGATGACCAGCCACACGAAGAGCGCGATGGCACCCGAGGAGTTCAGCAGGAAGTTGAACACCGTGTCCGGGGACGTGTAGTTGAAGTAGACCGCGATGAAGCCGAAGACCACCGAGCCCAGGATGGCGACGGTCGGCACGCCGTTCTTGCTGGTCTTGGCGAAGGCCTTGGGCGCGTCACCGCGCTCGCCCAGCGAGAACGCCATGCGGGAAGCGGTGTAGAGGCCCGAGTTCAGGCAGGACAGCACGGCCGTCAGGACGATCACGTTCATGATCTGGCCGGCGTGCGCGATGCCGATCGAGTCCAGGGCGGCGACGTACGAGCCCTTCTCGACGATCGACTTGTCGTTCCACGGCAGCAGGGTGAGGACGATGAAGATCGAGCCCAGGTAGAAGACGCCGATGCGCCAGATCACCGAGTTGGTGGCCTTGGTGACCGCGCGGCGCGGGTCCTCGGACTCGCCGGCCGCCAGGGTGACGATCTCGCTGCCCATGAAGGAGAAGACGACCATCAGCACACCGGTGAGGACCGAGCCCCAGCCGCCCGGCATGAAGCCGCCGGTGTCGGTGAGGTGGGCGAAGCCCGCGCCCGGGTTGTCCGAGCCCGGCAGGACGCCGAAGACGGCGAGCATGCCGACGATCACGAAGGCGCCGATGGCGACGACCTTGATGCCCGCGAACCAGAACTCGAACTCGCCGTAGGAGGCGACGGAGCCCAGGTTGGTGGCGGTCAGGACGACCATCACGATCAGGGCCCAGGCCCACTGCGGGACGGCCGGGACCCAGCCTTCGAGGATCTTCGCGCCGGCGGTCGCCTCGACGGCGAGCACGACGACCCAGAAGAACCAGTACAGCCAGCCGATGGAGAAGCCGGCCCAGCGGCCGAGCGCCCGGTCGGCGTACGCGGAGAAGGAGCCCGAGTTCGGGCTGGCGGCGGCCATCTCGCCGAGCATCCGCATCACGAAGACGACCATCGCGCCGACGAGCAGGTACGAGATCAGGATGGCGGGGCCGGCCTTGGCGATACCGCCACCGGAGCCGACGAACAGGCCGGCGCCGATGACACCGCCGATGGCGATCATGGAGAGGTGGCGGTTCTTGAGACCGGCCTTGAGACCGTCGGAGGGCTGGGCGGAACCGGGTTCGCCGGTCGGGTCGCCTGCCTTCTGAAGGGTCGTCGTCGTGCTCATGGACGAATCCTTTGGTTCTCGGGTGGAGAGTTCCGGCATTCAAACCCGATGTCCGGCCGTGACGGAAGACCTTCTTCCGATGGTTACCCAAGGCCCCCATCCCGGGATCAAGGTCCCGACCCCTCCTGTCTGCGTTCTTTGGGTTTACTTGAGGTTTAGAAGTGATTTATGCGACACCCCTCCGCCCGCCTCGGAGGTCGCGCATGCCACACTCGACCCATGCGCGTGTATCTCGGTTCCGACCATGCCGGATTTGAGCTCAAGAACCACCTCGTGGACTGGCTCAAGAACAACGGCCACGAGCCCGTCGACTGCGGGCCCCACATCTACGACGCGGTGGACGACTACCCGCCGTTCTGCCTCCGCGCCGCGGAGAAGACCGCCGCGGACGCCGACAGCCTCGGCATCGTGATCGGCGGCTCCGGCAACGGCGAGCAGATCGCCGCCAACAAGGTCAAGGGCGTCCGCGCCATCCTCGCCTGGAGCGTGGAGACCGCGAAGCTCGGCCGCGAGCACAACAACGCCAACGTCATCTCCGTCGGCGGCCGCATGCACACCCAGGACGAGGCCACCAGCTTCATCGAGGCCTTCCTCGCGACCCCGTACTCCGGCGAGGAGCGCCACACCCGCCGCATCGACATGCTCTCCGCCTACGAGCGGACCGGCGAGCTCCCCCCGATCCCGGCCCACCACCCGCAGGACCAGTAGTCCGGACCGCGTGCTGCCGGACGCGCCTGTCCGGCGGCACGCGCCCCCGAACCGACGCACGGAGGAACAAGGCGTGCCCGAGGGCCATACGATCCACCGCCTCGCCCAGGACCACACCGAGCGCTTCGCCGCCCGCCCGGTCCGGGTCAGCAGCCCCCAGGGACGCTTCGCGGAGAGCGCCGCCCTGCTCGACGGACGCGAGCTGGAGAGCGCGGAGGCCCACGGCAAGCACCTCTTCCTGGAACTCGGCGACGCCTGGATCCACATCCACCTCGGCCTCTTCGGCAAGCTCGGCTTCGGCCCCGCCCCGGCCCCGCCGGCCACCGACACGGTGCGGCTGCGCCTGCTGAACGACGACCACTACGCGGACCTCCGCGGCCCCACGGCCTGCGCCCTGGTCACCGAAGCCGAGAAGAAGGCGATACACGACCGCCTGGGCCCCGACCCGCTGCGCCCGGCCGACGACCCCGGCCGCGCCTGGGCCCGCGTCTCCCGCAGCCGCACCACCGTCGCCGCCCTCCTGATGGACCAGAAGGTCATCGCGGGCGTCGGCAACGTCTACCGCGCCGAGGTCCTCTTCCGGCACGGCATCGACCCCTACCGCCAGGGCCGCGACCTCACCCGCGCCGAGTGGGACGCGATCTGGGCCGACCTGGTGGAACTGATGCGCGAGGGCGTCCGCCGGAACCGCATCGACACGGTCCGCGACGAACACCTCCCGGAGGCCATGGGCCGCCCGCCGCGGGTCGACGACCACGGCGGCGAGGTCTACGTCTACCGCCGGGCCACGCTCCCGTGCCACATCTGCGGCACCGGGATCCGCACGGCCGACCTCGCCACCCGCAACCTCTTCTGGTGCCCCACCTGCCAGCAGCGGTAGCGGCCCTCAAACCGGCGGTTCCTAGAAGTTGTGCGGGAGCCACGGGGCGACGTCCCCCGCGAAGGCCCGCGAAGCCTCCCGCAGGGCCCCCGGCCGCAGCTCCCGGACGCGGCCCGCCGCCGCGAGGGACGCCAGCGTCACCCCGCCCAGGTACGCCGACCCCAGCTCCCGCGCCGACAGCGCCAGCTCGGCGGCGTCCTCCGTACGGACGCACCGCGCCCCGCCCCCGGCGGCCGTCAGCCGCCACCGCCCCGCGTTCCACGGACAGAACGCGTCGTCCACCTCCAGCACCACGTCCACGGCCGCCCCGTACCCCCGCGCCTCCAGCGCACCCGGCAGGTCCACCACCCGCAGGTGCAGCGCGTCCCGCTGCCGCGCACGGATCCGCCGGACGTCGCCGACCAGGTGCAGCAGCGGATCGTCCACCGGCCGCCGGGACGCCCGCACGTGCCAGGTCAGGTCGATCTCGAACAGGTACCGCCACAGCGCCGCGTACGCCGCCGGGTCGACCGCGTCCACCTCGCCGACCAGCACCTTGCCGTCCGCCCCGGTCGGCTCCCAGTCCGGCCGCACCCGGTAGCGGGCGTACCCGACGACGACCCCGGCCGCGTCCTCCGCCACCACGCACTTCAGCGGTGACGCCCCGTCCCGCCGCGACTCCGGGTCCAGCAGCGCCAGCCGCTCCCATCCCGGCTGCCGGGCCGGCATGCCCGGCCGGCCCGCGACCAGCGCCCCGTACACCCGCTCGCAGTCGTCCAGCGCCTTCAGCGGATCCACGAGCCGCAGCCGCACCGCGTCCGTCCCCGGCGGCACGTGCAGCCGTACGCGCGTGGTGTCGATGTCCACCGACAGGTCGTACGCGGCCGTGCCGTAGCCGAAACGCCCGTAGATCTCCGGCTCGGAGGCCGTCAGCACGGCGACCGGCTCGCCACCCGCACGGACGTCGTCCAGCTGGCGCCGCATCATCGAGGTCAGCACGCCCCGCCTGCGGTGGGTCGGGGCCACCCCGACCATGGTCACGCCCGCCGCCGGGACCACCGCCCCGCCCGGCACCGACAGCCGGAAGCCGAAGGCGCCGGCCGAACCGACACAGGTCCCGCCGTCCCAGACGCCGAGCGAACGGTCCAGTTCCGTCAGGGACCGGTAGAGCGCCCGCTCCTCCGGGGATTCCGGCACGCCGCCGAACGCCAGTTCCAGATGGTCGTACCAGACATCCCACTCATCAGCCTGCAATACGCGCGTATCAAGAGCCATGGGGCCATCCCTACCAGGGCCGGACGGCCCGGTCGAACCCTTTTCGACCCCTCACGGACCCGAGGAACGGGGGTACCCCTGCGCGCACGCAGCCATGATGGATAGGGTCCCGAACGATGGCCGGAGCACGTGTGGAGACGCTCATGGCCCGGACGCGCATGCTGTGGCACCGGGCCCGCACAGCCCTGCGCAAGTCCGCCGTCGACTACTTCCGCGGGGACGCCTCCGACTGGCTGGCCTTCGGGGGCCTGCTGCTGACCGTGCCCGCCATCGCCTGCGGCACCCTGCTGCTGCCCGTCTGGTTCTCCCCGTCGGCGCTGGTCCTGCCCATCGTGGCCGGCGGTCTGCTGCTGCGGCCCGCCAGCCTGCTCGGGCTGTACGCCGCCTCCGCCACCGCCCTGATCGTCGAGGCCCTGGCCCTCGGCCCGTACACCGAGGGGCCCGCCCGGGTCACCCCCGGAACCGTCCTCGTCGTCGCCGCCTGCGGGTTCTTCGGGCTGATCATCGCCCAGTTCCGCAGCCGCGTCGGCGTGCCCTGGCGGCGCGGCGGAACCATGCTCTTCGACCTCCGCGAACGCATCCGGGTCCAGAGCAAACTGCCCGCCCTGCCGCCGGCCTGGCACCGCGAGATGGCCCTGCGGCCCGCCGGCGGCCAGTCCTTCTCCGGGGACTTCGTGGTCGCCGCCCGCACCAACGGCGGGCGCACGCTGGAGGTCGTCCTCACCGACGTCTCCGGCAAGGGCATGGAGGCCGGCTCCCGCGCCCTCCTCCTCTCCGGCGCCTTCGGCGGGCTCCTCGGCGCCCTCCCGCCCCAGGACTTCCTCCCCGCCGCCAACGGCTACCTGCTCCGCCAGGACTGGGACGAGGGCTTCGCCACCTCCATCCACCTCGTCCTGGACCTGGAGACCGGCGACTACGAACTCCTCTCCGCCGGACACCTCCCCGCCCTCCAGCTGTCCGCCGGAACCGGCCGCTGGCAGGAGAAGTCCGGCGAGGGCCCGCTCCTCGGCGTCTACGACGGCGCCGAGTTCGAACCGGCCCGCGGCAGCCTCCGCCCCGGCGACGTCCTGATGCTCTTCACCGACGGCCTGGTCGAAACCGCCGACCGCGAGATCAGCGAGGGCATCGACCGGCTGACGGGGGAGGCGGACCGGTACGTCGCGGCGGGCTGGGAGGGGGCGGCGTGGCACCTGATCGAGAAGGTGGCCAAGGACGTCAACGACGACCGGGCCCTCCTCCTGATCCGCCGCGCGCCGTTCCAACGCCCCTGACCCGACGGGGTCTGGGGCGGAGCCACCGGCAACGCTGAAAGGGCCGGCCGGGGACCGCTGCGGGCCACTGGGCCGGGATTGGACCGTTCGGGCCGTCCCCGCCGGGGATACCGTCCGCCCATGGACGCCACCCTCGCCGCCGACCTCGCCCGCCTCCCCGCCCTCCTCGACGCCGTCAGGGGCGCCTCCGTCGAGGCCCTCGCCGGGCTGGACGGGCGGCCCGTCGTCCCCCCTCAGGACGGGCCCCCGGCCCCCCGCCCCCTCCCCGCCCACGGCACCGGCGCCGAGGAGGCGCTCGCCGACTTCCGGGCCCGCTGGGAGCCCCTCCTCTCCGCCTCCGCAGGCCCCCGCTACCTCGGCTTCGTCACGGGCGGCGCCACCCCCGCCGCCCTCGCCGGGGACTGGCTGACCGCCGTCCACGACCAGAACTCCAACTCCGCCCTGGACGGCGCCGGCCAGCACCTCGAACGCGAGACCGTCGGCTGGCTGCGCGAGCTCTTCGGGCTGACCCCCGCCCACACCGGCACCTTCGTCAGCGGCGCCACCCTCTCCAACACCGTCGGCCTCGCCCTCGCCCGCGAATGGATCGGCGAGCGCCTGGGCGTCTCCCCGGCCCGGGACGGCGTCGCCGCGCTCGGCCCCGTCCGCGTCCTGTCCGGCGCCCCGCACTCCTCCATCGCCAAGGCCCTCTCCGTCCTCGGCCTCGGCCGCGCCGCCCTCGTCCCGGTGCCCACCCTGCCCGGCCGCGAGGCCGTCGACCCCGCCGCCCTGGACCGCGCCCTCGCCGACACCCCGGGCCCGGCCGTCGTCGTCGCCAACGCCGGCACCGTCAACACCGTCGACTTCGACGACCTCCACGCCGTCGCCGCCCTCAAGGACCGCCACGACTTCTGGCTGCACACCGACGCCGCCTTCGGCGCCTTCGCCGCCCTCTCCCCGCAGCACGCCCACCTCACCGCCGGCCTCGACGCCTCCGACTCCGTCTGCGTCGACCTCCACAAGTGGCTCAACGTCCCCTACGACAGCGCCGTCCAGTTCACCCGCCGCCGCGACCTCCAGGCCCGCGTCTTCGCCAACTCCGCCGCCTACCTCGGACCCCTCGGCGCCGACCCCGACCTGGTCCACCTCACCCCGGAGAACTCCCACCGGCTGAGGGCCCTGGCCGCCTGGTTCACCCTGCGCGCCTACGGGCGCGAGGGCCACCGCGAGATCGTCGAACGGGACGCCGCCTGCGCCCGCGCCCTCGGCGAGCTCCTCGGCCGGGACCCGGCCCTGCGCCTGCTCGCCCCCGTCCGCCTCAACGTCGTCTGCTTCACGCTCGCCGAGGACCCCACCGCCGAACGGCTCGCCGCCCTCCGCGAGGCCGTCGCCGCCGACGTCTTCGTGACCCCCACCGTCCTCGGGGGAACCCCCGCCCTGCGCGCCGCGTTCTCCAACTGGCGTACGACTCCCGCCGACGTACGCCGGGCGGCCGAAGCCCTCCGTGCGGCGGCGAAGGAGATCGCATGACCGACCGGTTCCTCACCCTCGCCGAGGTCGAGGCCCTGGCCCGCTCCGCGCACGAGGGCCAGACCGACAAGGCCGGACGTCCCTATGCCGAGCACCTCGCCGCCGTGGCCGAGGGCGTCCGCCTGCGCGGCGGCAGCCCCGGCCAGCAGGCCGCCGCCTGGCTGCACGACTCCGTCGAGGACGACGCGCTCAGCGGTGAGCAGCTCGCGGCCGCGGCCCTCCCGCAGGAGGTCAAGGACATGGTCCTGGCCCTCACGAAGCGCGCCGGGGAACCGCTGGAGGAGTACGCCGCCCGCGTCCTCGCCACGCCCGGCGCCGTCCTCGTCAAGGAGGCCGACCTCGCGCACAACGCGGACCCCGTACGCCTCTCCGTACTGGACGCGGCCACCCGCGACCGGCTGACCGCCAAGTACGCCCGCGTCCGCTCCCTCCTCGGCATCACCGCCCCCTGACCTCCCGCCCGGCACCCCCGGCACGCCCGAAATGTGCCCGGTTCGTGTCCGCTTGGCGGGAAAGACGTGCCGGCGATTCGTCACGGCGCGGATAGGTGGGGCCGGTTGGTGGGAGGATGGTCCATGTGGGGGTGCGCACGGGCGTAGGCCCCGGGCCGGCCAGGGGACGACCGAAGGTGTGATCAGAAGTGGCCATTTCGCTGTCAGTGGTGGTTCTGTTGGCGGTCATCCTGGTGATCCTGATCCGCGGCAAGCACATGAAGGCGGGTCCGGCGATCGTCGCCGTCCTCTTCGGCTTCTTCCTGGCGTCCAGCTCCATCGCCCCGGACGTCAACCGCTTCCTGAACTCCCTCGCGGACACCATCGCCGGCATCAAGCTCTGAGGGGCCGCCGCGAGCCCGTGAGGGGCCGCGAGCGCCGCGAAACGCGTCAGGGCCGGGTCGAGGAGACGTCCTCGACCCGGCCCTGAGCCGTTGAGAGCGGGTGACGGGAATCGAACCCGCGTAGCTAGTTTGGAAGACTAGGGCTCTACCATTGAGCTACACCCGCAATGCGCGCGCCGCAGGTCCGTCGACCGCGGCACGGACAGCATCCTAGCGGGTCGCGCCGGGGGAGTGCACACCGCTTTCGAGCGCCGTGTCCCCGCCCGCCGCGCGCGTGCGTGCGCCCGGCGGAAAACCGGGGGCGCCGGAGCGTCTTCGGGCATGTACCCTACGTGTCGCACCGACGGGGTGTGGCGCAGCTTGGTAGCGCGTCCGCTTTGGGAGCGGAAGGTCGTCGGTTCGAATCCGGCCACCCCGACCACCAGCAGGGTCCCCACGAAGATCGCGTTGTGGGCTGATTGCCGCTTGCGGTTACTATGCAAGCTGCGTGCCCGTGTGTCTGATGTACCGGGCCGAATCCGCCGAGGCCGCTGAATCACAGCGTTCCGGCAGAACCCCCAGCAGTCAGCCACAAGGAGACCGAACCGTGAAGAGCGCCGTGGAGACCCTGAACCCGACTCGGGTTCGGCTCACTGTCGAGGTGCCCTTCGAGGAGCTCAAGGACAGCCTCGACGCGGCGTACAAGAAGATCAACCAGCAGGTCACGGTGAAGGGCTTCCGCAAGGGCAAGATCCCGGCCCGCGTCATCGACCAGCGCTTCGGCCGTGGTGCGGTGCTGGAGGAGGCCGTCAACGACGCCCTCCCGAAGTTCTACACCGAGGCCGTCAACGAGGCCGACCTGAACCCGCTGGGCCAGCCCGAGGTCGACATCACCGAGCTGAAGGACGGCGAGCTGCTGGCCTTCACCGCCGAGGTCGACGTCCGCCCCGAGATCGAGATCCCGGACTACTCCGGCATCGAGGTCGAGGTCGACGCGGTCGAGGTCTCGGACGAGGACGTCGAGAAGTCGGTCGAGCAGCTGCGCAGCCGCTTCGCGTCCACCAAGGACGTCGAGCGCGCGGCCGCCGAGGGTGACGTCGTCACCATCGACCTGGAGGCCAAGGTCGACGGCGAGGTCCTCGCGGACGGCGTCGCCACCGACGTCTCGTACACCATCGGCTCGGGCGAGCTCCTCGACGGCATCGACGAGGCCGTCAAGGGCCTGGAGGCCGGCGGCGAGGCCACCTTCACCTCGCAGCTGAAGGGCGGTTCCGCCGAGGGCAAGGACGCCGAGGTCACCGTCAAGGTCACCAAGGTCTCCGCCCGTGAGCTGCCTGAGCTGGACGACGAGTTCGCCCAGATGGCGAGCGAGTTCGACACCCTCGACGAGCTCAAGGCCGACAGCCGCAAGCGCCTTGAGAACATGAAGCAGTACGACCAGGCCACCCAGGCCCAGGAGCGCGTGCTGGAGAAGTTCCTGGAGCTCGCCGAGATCCCCGTCCCGGAGAAGCTCCTTGAGGACGAGGTCAACACCCGCAAGCACAACCTGGAGCACCACCAGCTCGGCCAGATGGGTCTGAACCTGGAGAAGTTCCTGGAGATCCAGGGCAAGACGGTCGAGGAGTTCGACGCCGAGACCCGCGAGCAGGCCGTCAAGGGCATCAAGACCCAGTTCCTGCTGGACGCCCTGGTCAACAAGGAGAAGCTGGGCGTCAACCAGGAGGAGCTCACCGAGCACCTCATGCGCCGCGCGCAGTCCTCCGGCATGTCCCCCGACCAGTTCGCCCAGGCCGTCGTCGAGGGCGGCCAGGTCCCGATGCTGGTCGGCGAGGTCGCCCGCGGCAAGGCCCTCGCGGTCGTCGTCGAGGCCGCCAAGGTCGTCGACACCAAGGGTGAGGTCATCGACCTCTCCGACGACGAGGACGAGGTCGAGACGGCCGCCGAGGTCGTCGAGGCCGCCGTCGAGGGTGACGACGAGGCCAAGG
Organism: Streptomyces racemochromogenes; assembly: GCF_044129415.1. Lineage (GTDB taxonomy): Bacteria > Actinomycetota > Actinomycetes > Streptomycetales > Streptomycetaceae > Streptomyces > Streptomyces racemochromogenes_A. Next base: position 86,742 of record NZ_JBBDHD010000013.1, on the reverse strand, counting down.
CCGACGAGGCCGCCGAGTAGGACCCCGGGCCGAGTGCCCTGAGCAGTGCCCAGAAGGGCCCGTACGCAGCCGCGTACGGGCCCTTCCGCGCCCCCTCGGAAAGCCTTCCGGACCTTGCGCTCCGAGCGAACAGTTCGGGAAGCGGGATGGCGTTGTCCGACCTGCGCGTTAGGGTCCATGAATACGAGGGCACGGGACTACCCGGAGCCGGCGGGGCATCGCACCACCGGCCGGTCCGCGCCCCAGAACGAGACGCTGAGACGGCATGTGGCCGTCGGAGACGAGCAGGTGGATACGTGACGAATCTGAAGCCTTACGCCGCGGGTGAGCCGTCCATCGGTGGCGGCCTCGGCGACCATGTCTACAACCGGCTGCTCGGCGAGCGCATCATCTTCCTCGGCCAGCAGGTCGACGACGAGATCGCCAACAAGATCACGGCGCAGCTCCTCCTCCTGGCCGCGGACCCGGAGAAGGACATCTACCTGTACATCAACAGCCCCGGTGGCTCCGTGACGGCCGGCATGGCGATCTACGACACCATGCAGTACATCCCCAACGACGTCGTCACCATCGGCATGGGCATGGCCGCCTCCATGGGCCAGTTCCTGCTCACCGGCGGCACCCCGGGCAAGCGCTTCGCGCTCCCGAACACCGACATCCTGATGCACCAGGGCTCCGCCGGCATCGGCGGCACCGCGTCGGACATCAAGATCCAGGCCCAGTACCTGCTGCGCACCAAGCAGCGGATGGCCGAGATCACCGCGCACCACTCGGGCCAGACCGTGGAGGCGATCATCCGCGACGGCGACCGCGACCGCTGGTTCACGGCGGAGGAGGCCAAGGACTACGGCCTCATCGACGAGATCATCTCCGCCGCGTCCCTGGTCCCGGGCGGCGGCGGCACCGGCGCCTGACCGCCCAGGGCCCGGCGTACGGACCCCGTACGCCCGCCGGCCCGCTCCAGGCAACCCCAGCCCGCAGAACGCCACCAGGATGGTGAACACCCAGATGCAGAACAACTTCTCCGCGAGCGGCCTCTACTCCGGCCCGCAGGTGGACAACCGCTACGTCGTCCCGCGCTTCGTCGAGCGCACCTCGCAGGGCGTGCGCGAGTACGACCCGTACGCGAAGCTCTTCGAGGAGCGCGTGATCTTCCTCGGCGTGCAGATCGACGACGCCTCCGCCAACGACGTCATGGCGCAGCTGCTGTGCCTGGAGTCGATGGACCCGGACCGCGACATCTCGATCTACATCAACAGCCCGGGCGGCTCCTTCACGGCGCTGACGGCCATCTACGACACGATGCAGTTCGTGAAGCCCGACATCCAGACGGTCTGCATGGGCCAGGCGGCCTCCGCCGCCGCGGTCCTGCTCGCCGCCGGCACCCCGGGCAAGCGCATGGCCCTCCCGAACGCCCGCGTGCTGATCCACCAGCCGTCCGGCGGCACCGGCCGTGAGCAGCTCTCCGACCTGGAGATCGCGGCCAACGAGATCCTGCGCATGCGCGACCAGCTGGAGACCATGCTGGCCAAGCACTCGACCACGCCGATCGAGAAGATCCGCGACGACATCGAGCGCGACAAGATCCTCACGGCCGAGGACGCGCTGGCCTACGGGCTGATCGACCAGATCGTCTCGACCCGCAAGATGAACGCGGCCTGATCCTTGCCGCCAGTCGGCGCGGCCGCACCGCGGGATTCCGCGATGTGAACCGCGTCAAGGGGGCCCCGTACGGGGCCCCCGGCAAGGTACCGTCGGATATGAGGCACCAGGAGCGCTGAACCAAGCGTCTCCCAGGCGAAGGGGAAGCACCTCGTGGCACGCATCGGTGACGGCGGCGACCTGCTCAAGTGCTCGTTCTGCGGGAAGAGCCAGAAGCAGGTGAAGAAGCTCATCGCAGGACCCGGTGTGTACATCTGCGACGAGTGCATCGACCTCTGCAACGAGATCATCGAAGAGGAACTCGCGGAGACCTCCGAGGTCCGGTGGGAGGAACTCCCCAAGCCCCGTGAGATCTACGAGTTCCTGGAGAGCTACGTCGTCGGCCAGGAGCCGGCGAAGAAGGCCCTCTCGGTGGCGGTCTACAACCACTACAAGCGCGTCCAGGCCGGCGAGAACGGCGGCGCGCAGGGCCGTGACGACGCGATCGAGCTCGCGAAGTCCAACATCCTGCTGCTGGGCCCCACGGGCTCGGGCAAGACCCTGCTGGCCCAGACGCTGGCCCGCATGCTGAACGTCCCGTTCGCCATCGCCGACGCCACCGCCCTGACGGAGGCCGGCTACGTGGGCGAGGACGTGGAGAACATCCTCCTCAAGCTGATCCAGGCGGCCGACTACGACGTCAAGAAGGCCGAGACCGGGATCATCTACATCGACGAGATCGACAAGGTCGCCCGCAAGAGCGAGAACCCGTCGATCACGCGCGATGTGTCGGGCGAGGGCGTCCAGCAGGCCCTCCTGAAGATCCTGGAGGGCACGACGGCGTCCGTTCCCCCGCAGGGCGGCCGCAAGCACCCGCACCAGGAGTTCATCCAGATCGACACGACGAACGTGCTCTTCATCGTGGGCGGCGCCTTCGCCGGCCTGGAGAAGATCATCGAGTCGCGCGCGGGCGCCAAGGGCATCGGCTTCGGGGCGACGATCCGCTCGAAGCGGGAGATCGAGGCGAGCGACCAGTTCCAGGAGGTCATGCCGGAGGACCTGGTGAAGTTCGGGATGATCCCGGAGTTCATCGGCCGTCTGCCCGTCATCACCTCGGTCCACAACCTGGACCGGGAGGCCCTCCTCCAGATCCTGGTCGAGCCGCGCAACGCGCTGGTCAAGCAGTACCAGCGGCTGTTCGAACTCGACGGCGTGGAACTGGACTTCGAGCGCGAGGCCCTCGAAGCCATTGCCGACCAGGCCATCCTCCGCCAGACCGGCGCGCGCGGCCTGCGCGCCATCATGGAGGAGGTCCTGATGTCGGTGATGTACGAGGTCCCGTCCCGCAAGGACGTGGCCCGCGTGGTCATCACGGCGGACGTGGTCCGCTCGAACGTCAACCCGACCCTGGTCCCCCGCATCATCCCGAAGGACCAGGGCCCGCACGAGAAGTCGGCGTAGCCGCAAGGACATATGAAAAGGGGCGCTCCCGACCGGGAGCGCCCCTTTTGCGTCAGGGTACCGATGAAATCGGACACAGCATGTTGGCAGGCAGCTCGCAGCTGACCATTTGATACAGAGGGGTCCGGGCGATCAGCCGGACCCCTCTGCGTGTGTGCCGTGCGGCGCGACTACTTCTTGACGCGGGCGGTGTTGTAGAGCTTCGCCGCGAGGTCCGCGGTCTGCTCCAGGGTGTAGCCGGGCTTGCCCGCCATGATGGAGGCCACGTCGGAGGCACTGGTCATGCCGAGGGTGCTGTAGTCGCCCCAGATGCAGATCGGGACGGTCATCTGCTTCGGCATCTTGGGGTTCGTGGAGGTCTTGAAGTCGAACTTCATCTCCTGACACTTCATCACGGCGCCCTTGAACCCCGACGGGGTCATCGCCTTCGGGCTGCCGATCAGTTCGACCGCGGCGGACTTGTCCTCGCTCGCCTTGAGCTTGGCGGTGGCGAAGTAGGCGTCGACGGCCTTCTCCGGGTCGGCGATGTCGCCGTAGATGCCCTGGAAGCCCAGACCCTTCCGCGTCAGCGGGTTGGCCATGTCACCAGCGGCGTAGTCCATGCCTGTGCGGGTGGGGTTCTTGATGCCGATCGCTTCGACTTCCTGGCGGTCCTTGTCGGTGAGCGGCTTCTCCTGGTACTTCGGGTCCTTCTGAAACTCGTTCACCGAGGCCGGTGCGACCAGTTTGTAGCCCTTCGTTGCCTCCGAGACCGAGCCGCCCGCGCCGCCGCCCAGGAACCACCAGCCCGCGCCGCCGATGACGGCCACGACCGCGATGACCGCGATGACCGGGCCCGCCTTCGACTTCTTCGGGGGCGCCGGCGGGGGCATGTAGCCCTGCTGCGGGGGCTGCTGGTAGCCGTACGCCGGCTGCGGGGGCGGCGGCGGGTAGCCGCCCTGCTGGGGGAAGGGCTGCGGGGGCGGGGGAGGGGCCTGCTGGGGGTAGCCGTAGCCCGGCGGCGGGGGCTGCTGGCCGTACGGGTTCGGCGGCGGCGGGGGCTGCTGCCCGTAGGGACCCGGCTGCTGGGGCTGCTGCCCGTACGGCCCTGGCTGGTTGTAACTCATCCCGCGTCCCCCTGTGAGGTTTGCTTATCCGTTTCACACATCCTGGCGGAAGGCGTGTGCGGCCGGGGCATCGGGGTCCGGGCCGTTACCGAACTACGACCCCGCCGGTACTTCCATCGCCGCTCGCAGGGCGCGGGCCTGGCCGGCCAGGGTCTCGATCGGGACGGGCCTGTTCTCGACGGGGACGGTGACCGTCACCAGGGAGCTGTGGTCGGCCCACATGCACAGCGTGAGCGGTCCCGCCCCGGTCGGCAGGGTGCCGCAGCGCATCGCGCCGCCCGCCGGCGTGCCCGAGTCCCGGGTGACGGCCCCGTCGACGCCCATGTCGTGGAGGCCGGTGGTGAGCACGTGCCCGGGGTCCTCGTCGGTGAAGGCGCCCGCCGCCCCGCTGACCACCAGCTGCGCGGTGCCGGAGCCGTCGGCGTACACCACGGCGACCGGTGTGGTGCCCGGCTTGGCCGTGCCCTGGCCCTGCCTGATCGCGTCCACCCGCGGGCCCGAGTCCTGCAGCACCAGCCCCTGGAAGGCGGCGGGCGGGACCAGCCGGTAGCGGCCGGCGTCGTCCGGGCCGCCGAGCAGCGCGTTCATGCCCAGCTTGCCGAGGAACACCCCCGCCCCGACGGCCAGCACGGTCACCACCGCGCGCAGGACCAGCCCGCGCCCATGGGGCGCCGGGGGCGCGGGCCGGTAGGGGAAGGGCGGCGGGGCGGTGTCGTTCATGAGCGCATCAGAAGCGGTGCGATCGGCTGAGGTCAACGGGAGCGCCCGCGGTGGAATGGATTCGTGACGCGGGCGGGGCCCGCCGTATCCTGTGCCCCGTGACCGAGAACACGCAGACACCCAGTGCCCCCAACTCCGAACTGCCGACCCAGTACGCGCCGGCCGAGGTAGAGGGGAAGCTCTACGAGCGCTGGGTAGAGCGTGGGTACTTCACCGCCGACCCCGCGAGCGACAAGCCCGCGTACACCATCGTCATCCCCCCGCCGAACGTCACCGGCTCCCTGCACCTGGGCCACGCCTTCCAGCACACCCTCATGGACGCCCTGACCCGCCGCAAGCGGATGCAGGGCTTCGAGGCGCTGTGGCTGCCGGGCATGGACCACGCCGGCATCGCCACCCAGAACAAGGTCGAGCAGCAGCTCGCCGAGGAGGGCAAGTCCCGCCACGACCTGGGCCGCGAGGAGTTCGTCGAGCGGGTCTGGCAGTGGAAGGAAGAGTACGGCGGCAAGATCCTCGGCCAGATGCGCCGCCTCGGTGACGGCGTCGACTGGTCGCGCGAGCGCTTCACCATGGACGAGGGCCTGTCCAAGGCCGTCCAGACCATCTTCAAGAAGCTCTACGACGACGAGCTGATCTACCGCGCCGAGCGCATCATCAACTGGTGCCCCCGCTGCCTCACGGCCATCTCCGACATCGAGGTGGAGTACCAGGAGGACGCCGGCGAGCTGGTCTCCATCCGGTACGGCGAGGGCGAGGACAGCCTGGTCGTCGCCACCACCCGCGCCGAGACGATGCTCGGTGACACGGCCATCGCCGTCCACCCGGACGACGAGCGCTACCAGCACCTGATCGGCCGGCTCGTCAAGCTGCCGCTCACCGACCGCTCGATCCCGGTCGTCGCGGACACGCACGTCGACCCCGAGTTCGGGACCGGCTGCGTCAAGGTGACCCCGGCGCACGACCCGAACGACTTCGCGATCGGCCAGCGCCACGACCTGCCCTCCATGACGATCATGGACGAGCACGGTGTCATCACCGTCCACGGCCCCTTCCTGGGCCTGGACCGCTTCGAGGCGCGCAGCGCCGTCGTCGGCGCCCTGCGCGAGCAGGGCCGCATCGTCGCCGAGAAGCGCCCGTACATGCACTCCGTCGGCCACTGCTCGCGCTGCAAGACCACCGTCGAGCCGCGCCTGTCCATGCAGTGGTGGGTCAACGTCAAGCCGCTCGCCAAGGCCGCCGGTGACGCGGTCCGCGACGGCCGGGTCGCGATCCACCCCGAGGACATGTCGAAGCGCTACTTCGACTGGGTCGACAACATGAACGACTGGTGCATCTCGCGCCAGCTGTGGTGGGGCCACCGGATCCCGATCTGGTACGGCCCCGACGGCGAGATCGTCTGCGTCGGCCCCGACGAGCAGCCGCCGACGGGCGAGGGCTGGACCCAGGACACGGACGTCCTGGACACCTGGTTCTCCTCCGGCCTGTGGCCGTTCTCCACCCTCGGCTGGCCGGAGAAGACCCCGGACCTGGCGAAGTTCTACTCCACCGACGTCCTGCTGACCGGCCACGACATCATCTTCTTCTGGGTCGCCCGGATGATGATGTTCGGCCTGTACGCGATGGACGGCGAGGTCCCGTTCAAGACCATCGCCCTGACCGGCCTGGTCCGCGACGAGCGCGGCAAGAAGATGTCGAAGTCCTTCGGCAACGTCGTCGACCCGCTGGACTGGATGGACAAGTACGGCTCCGACGCCGTCCGCTTCACCCTGGCCAAGGGCGCCAACCCCGGCACCGACGTCCCGATCGGCGAGGACTGGGTCCAGGCCTCCCGCAACTTCGCCAACAAGATCTGGAACGCCACGCGCTTCGCGCTGATGAACGGCGCCACGATCGAGGGCGAGCTGCCGCCGGCCGAGAAGCTGTCGGCCACCGACCGCTGGATCCTCTCCCGCCTGAACAAGACGGTCGCGCAGGTCGACGCGTACTACGAGGACTTCCAGTTCGCCAAGCTCAGCGAGGCGCTCTACCACTTCGCGTGGGACGAGGTCTTCGACTGGTACGTCGAGCTGTCGAAGACGACGTTCTTCGCGGGCGGCGAAGGCGCCAAGGCCTCCGGCCGCGTCCTCGGCGAGGTCCTGGACGTCCTGATGCGCCTGCTGCACCCGGTCGTCCCGTTCGTCACCGAGACCCTGTGGACCACCCTGACGGGCCGTGAGTCCATCGTGGTCGCCGAGTGGCCGGCCGACAGCGGCTTCCGTGACGAGGCCGCCGAGGCGGAGATCGAGAACCTCCAGGCCGTCGTCACCGAGGTCCGCCGGTTCCGCGCCGACCAGGGCCTGCAGCCGGGCCAGAAGGTCCCGGCCCGCCTGGACCTGGCCGGTACGCCGCTGGCCGCGCACGAGGGTGCCATCCGCCAGCTGCTGCGCCTCCAGCCGGAGGGCGAGGGCTTCAGCGCCACCGCCACCCTGCCGGTCGCCGGCGCCACGGTCGCCCTCGACCTGTCCGGCACCATCGACGTGGCCGCCGAGCGCAAGCGCCTCACCAAGGACCTCGGCGCCGCCGAGAAGGAGAAGCAGCAGGCCGAGGCGAAGCTCGGGAACGAGGCCTTCCTGGCCAAGGCCCCCGACAACGTCGTGGACAAGATCAAGGGCCGGCTGGCCAAGGCCGAGGCGGACATCGCCCGGATCCAGGCCCAGCTGGACGCCCTGCCCGCCGCCTAGCCGGCGGGTGAGCCGGAGAAAGGCCCCCCGCGTGGTCGCACCGACCGCGCGGGGGGCCTTTCGTATGGCCGTTCCGGGCCCTTCGTCCCGGAGCGAAGTGCCGTTTATCACGTGGTATGTCCAGATGGCTGAGCCGATCCCGGGCGCGGACCACGCATGATGGGGGACATGCACCTGAAGCCCTCCGTCCCGGCATGGAACCGGGCCGTGGCCTGCGGGCGCCGGCTCGCCGAGGGCTGGGGCGCCTCGCCCCGGGCGCAGGACGCCCTCGCGGCACTCGCCTGTCTGGGCCTGATGGCGCTGGACCTGCCGGGCCTGGCCGCCGCCGACAACTCCCTCAACGGCCGGCAGGCCGCCCTGGTGCTCACGGCGGGCTGTGCGACCCTGCTGGTGCGGCGCAGGATGCCCTGGGCGGCGTACCTCACCGCCCTGCTGTTCATCGGCTGGCTGCACGAGCTGACGCTGATCCAGTTCGCCCTCTACTCCGTCGGCCGCAACCGGGGCCGCCGGGCCGCGGTCCTCGCCACCACCGGCTACATCGCCTTCGCGCTCGGCGTGTTCTGCCTGCCGGGCTGGCCCGAGCCCAAGGCGGCGACCCTCAGCGCCTTCCTCAGCCTGATCGTCCCCATCGGTGTGCTCGCCTCCGCCGTCGGCATCGCCGCCTACCGGCACGACCTGGTACGGGAGCTGGCGGCCCGGCGGGCCGAGGCGGCCGTGCTGAACGCGGTCCAGCAGGAGCGGACCTCCGTCGCCCGTGACGTCCACGACTTCGTCGGGCGGGAGCTGACCCTGCTGACCGTGCGCTCGGAGGTGCTGTCCATGCGGGCGCGCGAGACCCCGTACGCGAAGGACTTCGAGGAACTGTCCGACACCGCCCGCCGGGCCCACCTGGTGCTGAACGAGATCATCGTGCAGCGCGGGGAGCGGGCCGCAACCCCGGGCGTGGAGGGGCTGGCGGCGCTCGCCGAGGAGAGCGGACGGGCCGGCTCGCCCGTCCGGCTGACGATGGACCCGCAGGCGCACGCGCTGTCGCCGCTGCGCCAGGCGGCGGTCTACCGGGTGGTGCAGGAGTGCCTGACGAACGCCGCCAAGCACGCGCAGGGCGAGACCATCGAGGTGTCGATCCGCGCCGACGGCCCCCACCTGACGATCGCCGTCCGCAACGGCCTCCCGATCCGCACCCCGGGCCGGGCGCCGGTCTCGGCGGGTTCGGGCACGGCGAGCATGGCCGAGCGCGTCCGCAGCCTGGGCGGCACGCTGACGGCGCGGCGCGGCGAGGACGGGTACGAGGTCGTCGCCACCCTGCCGCGCGGCTGACGCCGGGGAGAGACCCCGTCAGGCCTTCGCCCGGGACAGCAGCGAGCCCAGGCTGTCCAGGTCCTCCACGCAGCGCCCCGACCCGAGGGCCACGCAGTCCAGGGGCGCGTCGGCGACGAACACCGGGATGCCCGTGGCGGAGGCCATGCGCAGGTCCAGGCCGGGCAGCAGCGCACCGCCGCCGGTGAGGACGATGCCGTGCTCCATGACGTCGCCGGACAGCTCGGGCGGGCATTCCTCCAGGGTGGTGCGGACGGCCGCGATGATCGCCTCGACCGGCTCGTCCAGGGCCGCCCGTACGTCGGCGGCGGTCAGCTCCAGGGTCTTGGGCATGCCGCCGACCCGCTCCCGGCCGCGCACGGTGAAGGCACGGGTCTCCAGCTCCGGCTGCTCCGGGACGGGCCAGGCCGAGCCGATCGCGACCTTCACGTCCTCGGCGGTGCGCTCGCCGATGAGCAGGGAGTGCTCCTTGCGCACATGGTCCATGATCGCGCTGTCGAGGCGGTCCCCGCCGATCCTCAGGGACTGCGAGGTCACGATCCCGCCCAGGGAGATGACGGCCACCTCGGAGGTGCCGCCGCCGATGTCCACCACCATCGATCCGCGCGCCTCGGCCACCGGCAGCCCGGCCCCGATCGCGGCCGCCATCGGCTCCTCGATCAGGTGCACGGACCGGGCGCCGGCCCGCGTGGAGGCGTGGACGATGGCCCGCCGCTCGACCGGGGTGACCCCGGACGGTACGCAGATCACCATCCGGGCGCGGGGCCGCCGGCCGGGGACCGCCTTGCGGACGAAGTGCCGGATCATCTCCTCGGCGGCCTCGTAGTCGCAGATCACGCCGTCCTTGAGGGGACGGATCGCGGTGATGGAGCCCGGGGTGCGGCCGATGGTCTCCTTGGCCTCCGTGCCGACGGCGAGGGCGGTGGTCGTGCCCGCCTTGACCGCGACCACGGACGGCTCATTGAGGACGATCCCGTGTCCCCGGGCGTAGACGAGGGTGTTCGCGGTCCCCAGGTCCATGCCTATGTCACGGATGGAGGCGGTCTTGTCGGTACTGGCCTGCGGCATTTGTTCCCCAATCTCCCGTCCGCAAGGCTTGCATAACGATCCGGTCGCTTTCGCCGCCGAAGGTCCCGAAACGGCCGGGCCGAAGGTCCCCGGGGCCCGCGTCCGTAGACTGGGGGCTGTGAGTGAGCAGCAGCCCGAGGGCCAGGACCGCGACCGCGACGGCACGTTCGACGAGTTCGACCAGATAGTGGCGGAAGAAGCCGACCGAGACCCCGACCTGGCGGTGATCGAGGCCGGGAGCCGCACCCTGCGCGCCCAGGCCGGCCCGCCCGCGGGCGACCCGGTGCCCGCCCGCCCCGAGGACCCCGAGGTGGCCAAGGCGCTGCTGGAGGTGGAGCAGGAGCTGTCCACCCGCTGGGGCGAGACCAAGCTGGACCCGTCCGTCAGCCGCATCGAGGCGCTGATGGACGTCCTGGGCCAGCCCCAGCGCGCCTACCCGACCATCCACGTCACCGGTACGAACGGCAAGACCAGCACGGCCCGCATGATCGAGGCCCTGCTGAACGCCTTCGAGCTGCGCACCGGCCGCTACACCAGCCCGCACGTCCAGTCCGTCACGGAGCGGATCAGCCTGGACGGGGCGCCGATCAGCGCCGAGCGGTTCATCGAGACCTACCACGACATCAAGCCGTACGTGGAGATGGTCGACGCCGCCGAGGACTTCCGGCTGTCCTTCTTCGAGGTCCTCACCGGCATGGCCTACGCGGCCTTCGCGGACGCCCCCGTCGACGCCGCCGTGATCGAGGTCGGCATGGGCGGCACCTGGGACGCCACGAACGTGATCGACGCCTCGGTCGCGGTGATCACCCCGATCAGCCTGGACCACACGGACCGGCTGGGTTCCACGCCCGGCGAGATCGCGCAGGAGAAGGGCGGGGTCATCAAGCAGGACGCCACCGTGATCCTGGCGCAGCAGCCGGTGGACGCGGCGCAGGTGCTGCTGAAGCGGGCCGTCGAGGTCGACGCGACCGTGGCCCGCGAGGGGATGGAGTTCGGCGTCGTCTCCCGCGAGGTCGCGGTCGGCGGCCAGATGCTGACGCTGCGCGGGATGGGCGGCGAGTACGAGGGCATCTTCCTGCCGCTGTACGGCGCCCACATGGCGCACAACGCGGCGGTCGCGCTGGCCGCCGTCGAGGCCTTCTTCGGCGTCGGCGGTCAGCAGGCGCGCGAGCTGGACGTGGACACGGTGCGGCGGGCCTTCGCCTCGGTGACCTCCCCGGGCCGCATGGAGGTCGTGCGCCGCAGCCCGACGGTGATCCTGGACGCCGCGCACAACCCGGCGGGCGCGCAGGTGACCGCGGAGGCCGTGACCGAGGCGTTCGGCTTCAGCCGGCTGATCGGTGTGGTGGCGGCGAGCGAGGGCAAGGACGTCAAGGGCGTCTTCGAGGCCTTCGAGCCGATCTTCGCGGAGGTCGTCGTCACCGAGAACACCAGCCACCGGGCCATGGGCGCGGACGAGCTGGCCGCGATCGCGGTCGAGGTCTTCGGCCCCGACCGGGTGCAGGTCGAGCCGCGGCTGGACGACGCCCTGGAGGCGGCCGTCACGCTGGCGGAGGAAGAGGCCGAATACGGAGGGGCCGGGGTCCTCGTGACCGGTTCCGTGATCACGGTGGGCGAGGCCCGCCTGCTGTTCAAGAGGGGCTGAGGGATCGATGCGCACGCTCTGCGCGAGCACGCTGATCGGCGAGTTCTTCGTCGTCGGCTTCGCGGGCCTGGTGGCCATGAAGAACCCGGACCTGACCCAGGCGGCGGTGTGGACGGTCTGCGGCGTGACGATGCTGCTGTCGGTGGCGCTGTGCGGGATGCTCTCGCGCCGGGGCGCGGTGGAGCTCGGCTGGGCGCTCCAGATCGGCCTGATCGCGAGCGGTTTCGTGGTCCCGACGATGTTCTTCCTCGGCGCGGTCTTCGCCGGCCTGTGGTGGTGCTCGGTGCACTACGGCCGGCGGATCGACGCGATCAAGGCGAGCTGGGCCGCCCGTCAGGCCGAGGCTGACGCTGCGTGACGGGTCACCGTACCGGCCCTGTAGATTCGCCCTACCGCACCCGTATGCCGCAAGGAGTTGGAACATGACCCAGCGCACGCTCGTCATCCTCAAGCCGGACGCCGTCCGCCGTGGCCTGATCGGCGAGATCATCGGCCGGATCGAGCGGAAGGCCGGCTGGACCATTCCCGCGCTGGAGCTGCGCACGCTGGACCAGGAGACCCTGGAGACCCACTACGGCGAGCACAAGGGCAAGCCCTTCTACGAGCCCCTCATGGGCTTCATGTCGAGCGGCCCGGTCGTCGTCCTCGTGGTCGAAGGGGAACGCGTGATCGAGGGTGTCCGCCAGCTGGCCGGTCCCACCGACCCGATCGCCGCGGCGCCCGGCTCCATCCGGGGCGACTTCGGGTCGATCACCCGGGAGAACCTGATCCACGCCTCGGATTCCGAGGAGTCCGCGGAGCGCGAGCTGAAGCTGTTCTTCCCCGGTCTCTGAGCGGCAGCGAACATTCCTTCCTGACGCGACATCAGCCAAATAGCGCTCATGACCTGGGGCGACCGAAGTAATTTCGGTCGCCCTTCGGTATTGCGGGCGGTGTCCGGGAACGCATGGACTGGACACGACGTCACCACTAAGGGGGCGGGTATCCGTTCCGGCGGGATCGCCGGAGTCCCGTCGCGCGATGTCCGTACGTGCGGCACTACGATGGGGCCTCCACCCACACACCCACCTCGCCGACCTGACAGCAGCCGCTATCAACTGGAAGGCCAGACGCTCCTCATGGGGAACAAGGGGAACAACATGTCGTTCATCGGCCGTGACATGGCGATCGACCTCGGGACCGCCAACACGCTGGTGTACGTGAGGGGCCGGGGAATCGTCCTGAACGAGCCGTCCGTGGTCGCCATCAACACGAACACCGGTGGCATCCTGGCGGTCGGCTCCGAGGCGAAGAAGATGATCGGGCGCACGCCCGGCAACATCGTCGCCGTACGCCCCCTCAAGGACGGCGTGATCGCCGACTTCGAGATCACCGAGCGGATGCTCCGGTACTTCATCCTCAAGATCCACAAGCGTCGCTACCTGGCGCGGCCGCGCGTGGTGGTCTGCGTGCCCTCCGGCATCACCGGAGTGGAGCGCCGCGCCGTCATCGAGGCGTCCACGCAGGCCGGCGCCCGCCAGGTGCACATCATCGAAGAGCCCATGGCCGCCGCCATCGGCTCGGGCCTGCCCGTCCACGAGGCCACCGGCAACATGGTCGTGGACATCGGCGGCGGCACCACCGAGGTCGCCGTCATCTCCCTCGGCGGAATCGTCACGGCGCAGTCCATCCGGGTGGCCGGCGACGAGCTGGACAACGCGATCATCCAGCACATCAAGAAGGAGTACTCGCTCCTCCTCGGTGAGCGCACCGCCGAACAGATCAAGATCACCATCGGTTCGGCGTACGACCTCGACAAGGACGAGCACACCGAGATCCGCGGCCGCGACCTGGTCTCGGGCCTGCCCAAGACCGTGGTCATCTCCGCCGCCGAGGTCCGCAAGGCCATCGAGGAGCCGGTCAACGCCATCGTCGACGCCGTCAAGACCACCCTCGACAAGTGCCCGCCGGAGCTCTCCGGCGACATCATGGACCGCGGCATCGTGCTCACCGGCGGCGGCGCCCTGCTGCGCGGGCTCGACGAGCGGCTGCGCCGCGAGACGGGCATGCCGATCCACATCGCCGAGGACCCGCTCGACTCCGTGGCCCTGGGCTCCGGCAAGTGCGTCGAGGAGTTCGAGGCACTCCAGCAGGTCCTGGACGCCCAGCCCCGGCGGTGATCAAATCCCCGTAACGGGGCATGTGGAACACAAGGATCCGCCGTACGGGTGCTGCCGCGCCCGTGCGGCGGATCGTTGATATACAGGCACAGTCCGCAGAGCCCCGGCCCCGCCGGAACGGTTCCGCCGCACGAGTTTTCTACGAGGAAGGCACGGCCGCCGCACGTGAGGGACACACGAGAGAGCCGGCTGCTCCTGGTACTGCTGATCGCCATCGCGTTCGCGCTGATCACGGTGGACATCAGAGCGGGAGAGGCTTCGCCGGTCGACGGCGCCCGGCGGGCCGCCGCGGCCGTCTTCGGCCCCGTCGAGAAGGGCGTCGCGACCGCTGTGGACCCGGTCGCCAACGCCATAGGGGCCGTCCGCGACTCCGACGAGCGCCACAACCGGATCACCGCCCTGGAACGCGAGAACACCGCCCTGAAGATCAAGCTGGGCAGTGACGACCGGACCCGCAGCCGCATCCACGAGCTGGACGAGATGCTCAAGCGGGCCGGCGCCGGACAGTACGGCATCAAGGGCGCCGAGGTCATCGGGATAGGAGCGGCCCAGGGCTTCTCCTGGACCGTCACCATCGACGCCGGCAGCAAGGACGGCATCGAACGGGACATGACCGTCCTCAACGGGGACGGACTCGTCGGCCGCGTCGCCACCGTCGGCCCCGACACCGCCACCGTCGTCCTCGCCAACGACCCCGGCTTCACCGTCGGCACCCGCCTGGAGAAGTCCGGCGAACTCGGCTTCGCCACCGGACAGGGCGACCGCGCCCTCTCCGTCCAGATGCTCAACGGCCGCGCCAAGATCAACCCCGGCGACCGCCTCGTCACCTTCGGCTCCCGCGCCAACAAGCCCTTCGTCCCCGGGGTGCCGATCGGCGAGGTCGTCAAGGTGGACCCCTCGCGCGGCGACCTGACCCGCACCGTCTGGGTGCGCCCCTTCGTGGGCTTCTCCCGCCTCGACATCGTCGGCGTCGTCGTCATGCCCCCGCGCGAGGACCCCCGCGACGCCGTCCTGCCGCCCAAGCCCGAGCCGCCCAAGCCCACGCCGACGGTCACCGTCACGGTCGCCCCGTCGCCCTCCGCCAGCGTCTCCGGCAAGCCGGCCGACGAGTAGGAGCTGACCGCCATGCGCATCAACCGGATCCTGCTCGCGGGCTCGCTCGTCTCCGTCGCCCTCGTCATCCAGGTCACCGTCCTGGGCCGGCTCCAGCTGCCCGGAGCCGTGCCCGACCTCGTCCTGCTGACCGTCGTCGCCCTCGCGCTGGTCTACGGGCACGTCAGCGGGGCCCTCATCGGCTTCGCCGCAGGCCTGCTCACCGACCTCGCCCCGCCCGCCGACCACGCCGCCGGACGCTACGCCCTCGTCCTGTGCCTCATCGGCTACCTCGTGGGCCTCGTCCGCCCCGACAACGGCCGCTTCCGCTCCGCCTGGGGGCCGATGCTCACCGTCCTCGCCGCCGCGATCTGCTCCACGCTGCTGTACGCGGGCGTCGGCGCCCTCGTCGGCGACACCGCCGCCCGCCACGTCGGCCTGGTCGGGCTGCTGTTCACCGCGACCCTCTACGACCTGCTGCTCGCGCCGTTCACCGTGCCGTTCCTCATGGCCCTGGCCCGCCGAGCCGAGAACGACCCGATGGCGGTAGAGGCCAACGGCGGCGCCCCGCAGGGCAAGGACGTCGCCTCCGGCTGGCTCGCCGGCGGCACCGGCCTGCGCATCGGCAGCCAGCGCGGCGGCCTGCGGATGATGACCGCGCGGGGCCGCGCCAACCGGGCCGGCCGCATAAAGGGTGTCAAAGGTGTCAAAGGTGTCAAGGGCGTGAAGAGCGTCAGGAAGCTGTGACGGGGGAGCAGTAGTGACCAACATTCCGGAGACCGGCCGCACCCCCCGGGTGCAGATCCGGCTCGTCATCCTCCAGGTACTCGTCTTCTCACTGCTCCTCACCCTCTTCGGGCGGCTGTGGTACCTCCAGATCCGCAACGGCGCGGAGTACTCCCACGAGGCGAAGAACAACCACGTCCAGCAGGTCGTCCAGCCCGCCGTCCGCGGCTCCATCCTCGACGCCCGCGGCATCCCGCTCGCCGACAACGAGACCCGCCTCGTCGTCTCCGCCAGCCGCACCGAGCTGATGAAGATAAAGGACAAGGGCAAAGGCGTCCTGACCCGCCTCGCCGGGGTGCTGGACATGAAGCCGCAGGACGTCATGGACAAGGTCCGACTCTGCGACTCGAAGACCCCCCAGCCCTGCTGGAACGGTTCCCCCTACCAGCCGATCCCGGTCACCCTGGAGGCCACCACCCAGCAGGCCCTCCAGATCCGCGAACGCCCCGAGGACTTCCCCGGCATCACCGCCGAGCCCACCGCAGTACGCCGCTACCCGGCCCCCGGCGGAGCCAACACCGGCCAGGTCCTCGGCTACCTCTCCCCGGTCACCGACGACGAGATCATCAAGGCCAAGAAGACCAACTCGCCGTTCCTGCGCTCCGACCAGGTCGGCCGCTTCGGCCTGGAACGCACCTACGACAAGCAGCTGCGCGGCAAGTCCGGCGTCACCCGCTACGAGGTCGACAACCTCGGCCGCGTCATCGGAGAGGCCGAGAACGACCCCGCGATCCCCGGCGCCAACCTCGTCACCAGCATCGACGCCCGCGTCCAGGGCGTCGCCGAGTACGAGCTCAACGCCGCCATGGTCGAGGCCCGCAAGCAGATCGACCGCAACACCGGGGTCCCCTACAAGGCCGACGCGGGAGCCGTCGTCGTCCTCGAATCCAAGACCGGCCGGGTCGTCGCCATGGCCTCCAACCCCACCTACGACCCCAACGTCTGGGTCGGCGGCATCTCCGGCAAGGACTACGCCAAGCTCACCGCCAAGGAGTCCAACGTCCCGCTGATGAACCGGGCGATCCAGGGCCAGGCCGCCCCGGGCTCCATCTTCAAGGTCATCCCCACCACCGCCGCCGTCAACGCCGGATACCCTTTCGACGGCAGCTACCCCTGCCCCAGCTCGTACTCCATCGGCGGCCAGGTCTTCAAGAACTTCGAGTCCCAGGGCCACGGCAACATCACCCTCGGCCAGGCCCTCGAAGTCTCCTGCGACACCGTCTTCTACGCCCTCGGCCACCAGCAGTGGCTCAAGGACGGCGGACTCCACCCCATCAAGAACCCCGCGGAGATCTTCTACAAGACCGCCCACCAGTTCGGCCTCGGCGCCGAGACCCACGTCGACCTCCCCGGCGAGGAGAAGGGCCGCGTCCCCGACCGCGCCTGGAAGCAGCGCTTCTGGGAGGCCAACAAGGACCAGTGGTGCAAGACCGGCAAGAAGGGCGGCACCTACGTCGAGCTGCTCTCCTACGAGAACTGCCTCGAAGGCAACCTCATGCGCGCCGGTGACGCCGTCAACTACTCCATCGGCCAGGGCGACACCCTCGTCACCCCGATCCAGATGGCCACCATCTACGCCGCCATCTCCAACGGCGGCACCATGTGGAACCCGACCATCGGCAAGGCGGTCATCAGCGCCGACGGCAAGAAGGTCGAGGAGATCAAGCCGCAGGCCCACGGCAAGCTGCCCATGGACGAGAAGACCCGGCAGCAGATAAGCGAAGCACTGGAGGGCGTCGCCACCCGGGGCACCGCCGCCTGGCGCTTCGGCGGCTGGCCCCAGAAGCAGATCCCCATGCACGCCAAGACCGGCACCGCCGAGGTCTACGGCAAGCAGACGACCTCCTGGTTCGCCACCTACACCGACGACTACACCATCGTCATGACCATCTCCCAGGGCGGTACCGGCTCCGGCGCCTCCGGCCCCGCCGTGCGCAACATCTACAACGCGATCTACGGCCTCGACATGGCCGGCAAGCAGGACCTGTCCAAGGCCCTGCTGCCCAAGCCCGAAGCCGGCCTGCCCACCATCCAGCCGGACGGCTCCATCGACGCCCCCGAGATCCGGCCCTACGTGCCGCCGTCCCCCGAGGACGTCCCGCCCGCCCTCGCCGGCCCGCCGGCCCCGCCCGCGCACAAGCAGGACTGAGGCCCGATGCAGACCGCCAACAAGTTCTCCGTCTCCCGGTACGCGCCCCAGCGCGGGGCCGTCGCCAAACTGACCGCACGGGACTCCGTCCTGCGCCGGCTCGACTGGCCGATACTGCTGTCCGCGCTCGCCCTGTCCTTCCTCGGCGCCCTCCTGGTGTGGTCCGCCACCCGCAACCGCACCACCCTCAACCAGGGCGACCCGTACTACTTCCTGACCCGGCACGCCATGAACACCGGCATCGGCCTCGTGCTGATGATCGGCACGATCTGGCTCGGCCACCGCACCCTGCGCGGAGCCGTGCCGATCCTCTACGGGCTCTCCCTGGTCCTGGTCCTCGCCGTGCTCACCCCGCTCGGCTCGACCATCAACGGCGCCCACGCCTGGATCGTCATCGGCGGCGGCTTCTCCCTCCAGCCCGGAGAATTCGTCAAGATCACCATCATCCTGGGCATGGCCATGCTCCTCGCCGCCCGCGTCGACGCCGGCGACCTCGAACACCCCGACCACCGCACCGTGGTCAAGGCCCTCTGCCTGGCCGCCGCCCCCATGGGCATCGTCATGCTGATGCCCGACCTCGGCTCCGTCATGGTCATGGTCATCATCGTGCTCGGCGTCCTGCTCGCCTCCGGCGCCTCCAACCGCTGGGTCGTCGGCCTGCTCGCCTCCGGCGCCGCCGGAGCGATCCTGATCTGGCAGCTCGGCGTCCTCGACGAGTACCAGATCAACCGCTTCGCCGCCTTCGCCAACCCCGACCTCGACCCCGCCGGCGTCGGCTACAACACCAACCAGGCACGCATCGCCATCGGCTCCGGGGGCCTGCTCGGCTCCGGCCTCTTCAAGGGCTCCCAGACCACCGGCCAGTTCGTCCCCGAACAGCAGACCGACTTCGTCTTCACCGTCGCCGGCGAGGAACTCGGCTTCGTCGGCGCCGGACTGATCCTCGTCCTGCTCGGCGTCATCCTGTGGCGCGCCTGCGTCATCGCCCGCGAGACCACCGAGCTCTACGGGACCATCGTCTGCGCCGGCATCATCGCCTGGTTCGCCTTCCAGGCCTTCGAGAACATCGGGATGACCCTCGGCATCATGCCCGTCGCCGGGCTCCCGCTGCCGTTCGTCTCCTACGGAGGCTCCTCGATGTTCGCCGTCTGGGTGGCCGTCGGCCTGCTCCAGTCGATAAGGGTGCAGCGGCCGATGTCGGCCTGAACCGGGCGCCGCGCCGGACGCTTCCGGCCGGGGCCCGCAGCGCCCTGCCGCCGCCCCGGAACGGGACTAGATTCGACTTATGGCGGACACCCAGCGCGAGACCGAGCGGAAATTCGAGTTCACCGCGGGCCGGGCGGACGACGGGAAGCACCGGGGCCACGGGAAACGGGCGAAGCGGAGCGGGAGGCAGCAGGACGCGAAGAAGCAGGGCGCGAAGCGGCAGGGCGCGAAGAACGGCCGGGCCGCCCGGCCGGGGGTGCCCGACCTGACCGGGACCGCCGGGATCGCCTCCGTCCGCGACCGCGGCACCACCCGCCTCGACGCCGTCTACTACGACACCCCCGGCCTCGCCCTCGCCGCCGACGGCCTCACCCTGCGACGGCGCACCGGCGGCGAGGACGCCGGCTGGCACCTCAAGCTCCCCGTCGCCCCCGGCGTCCGCGACGAGGTCCACGCCCCCCTCTCCGACGCCCTCCCACCGGACCTCGCCGCCCTCGCCCGCTCCCGCACCCGCCGCTCCGCCCCCGAACCCCTGGTCCGCCTCCGCTCCGAACGCCACACCCGCGACCTCCTCGACGCCGACGGCACCCTCCTCGCACAGCTGTGCACCGACTCCGTTCGCGCCGAACGCGGAAAGGCCGCCACCGCCTGGACCGAGGTCGAGGTCGAACTCGCCGACGCCGGCGACCCCGCCCTCCTCGACGCTGTCACGGAACGCTTCGCCGAAGCCGGCCTGCGCCCCAGCGACGCCCCCTCCAAGCTCGCCCGCGCCCTCACCGCCACCGGCGCCCCGCCCCCCCTCCGCCCCGGCCACGCCCCCGCCGACCGGACGGCGGGCGCGCACGTCCTGGCGTACCTGCGCGAGCAGCGCGACGCCCTCATCGCCCAGGACCCCGCCGTACGCCGCGACCTGCCCGACTCCGTCCACCAGATGCGCGTCGCCATCCGCCGGCTGCGCAGCGCCCTCGCCACCCACCGCAAGATCCTCGACCGCGCAGCCACCGACCCCGTGCGCGAGGAGCTGCGCTGGCTCGGCGCCGAACTCGGCGCCGACCGCGACCGCGAAGTCCTCCTGGAACTGCTGCGCGCCCGGCTCGCGGAACTCCCGCCCGACCTGCGCCTGGGCCCCGTCCGCGACCGGCTGCGCACCTGGAACGCCCTGCGCCGCAAGCGCACCCGCCGCCGTGCCGTCGCCGCCCTCGACAGCGACCGCTACCTGGCCCTCCTCGACGCCGTCGACGCCCTCCTCGCCGAGCCCCCGCTGCGCCCCGCCGCCTCCCGCCCCGCCACCCGGCAGCTGCCCAAGGCCCTACGGCACGACTGGGACCGGCTCGCCGACCGCGTCGACGCCGCCCTCGCCCTCGACTCGGGCGAGGAACGCGACCGTGCCCTCCACGAGGCCCGCAAGGCCGCCAAACGGGCCCGCTACGCCGCCGAGGCGGCCGCCCCCGCCCTCGGCAAGGCCGCCCGCAAGCAGGCCAAGGCCGCCAAGTCGGTCCAGTCCCTGCTCGGCGACCACCGCGACGGGGTCGTCGCCCGCGAGGCCCTGCTCGGCCTCGGCGCCCAGGCGGCCGACGCGGCCGAGTCCTCCTTCACCTGGGGAGTGCTCCACGCCCGCGAGGAAGGCCGGTCCGCCCGCCTGGAGCACAAGCTTCCGGCCATCTGGGCCAAAGCCGAGCGGCGCAGGGCGAAGGCGGCCCGGAAATGATCACGTGGAGAAGGGGAGCCGGGCCTCAAGGTACGCTTGAGAGTCGCCCCCTGCCCGCTTCACGAAAGTCGCGTGATGTCCGAGTCGGTCTTCCCACAGCTCGAAGCTCTGCTCCCGCATGTGCAGAAGCCCATCCAGTACGTCGGCGGTGAACTGAACTCCACCGTCAAGGACTGGGACGCGTGTGACGTCCGCTGGGCGCTCATGTACCCCGACGCGTACGAGGTGGGTCTGCCCAACCAGGGCGTCATGATCCTCTACGAGGTACTCAACGAGCGCGAGGGCGTCCTGGCCGAGCGCACCTACTCGGTGTGGCCCGACCTCGAAGCCCTGATGCGCGAGCACCAGGTGCCGCAGTTCACGGTCGACAGCCACCGCCCGGTCTCCGCCTTCGACGTGTTCGGCCTGTCCTTCTCCACGGAGCTGGGCTACACCAACATGCTCACGGCGCTCGACCTCGCGGGCATCCCGCTGGAGGCCCGGAACCGCACCGTCGACCACCCCATCGTCCTCGCGGGCGGCCACGCGGCCTTCAACCCCGAGCCGATCGCGGAGTTCATCGACGCGGCCGTCATCGGCGACGGCGAGCAGGCCGTCCTCGACATGACCGAGATCATCCGCACCTGGAAGGCCGAAGGCCGTCCCGGCGGCCGCGAGGAGGTGCTGCTGCGCCTCGCGAAGACCGGCAGCGTCTACATCCCGGGCTTCTACGACGTGGAGTACCTGGAGGACGGCCGCATCGGCCGTGTCGTGCCCAACCGCTCCGGCGTTCCGTGGCGCGTCTCCAAGCACACCGTCATGGACCTCGACGAGTGGCCCTACCCCAAGCAGCCGCTCGTCCCGCTCGCCGAGACCGTCCACGAGCGGATGTCCGTCGAGATCTTCCGCGGCTGCACCCGCGGCTGCCGTTTCTGCCAGGCCGGCATGATCACGCGCCCCGTGCGGGAGCGAAGCATCACCGGCATCGGCGAAATGGTGGAGAAGGGCCTCAAGGCCACCGGCTTCGAAGAGGTCGGCCTGCTCTCCCTCTCCTCCGCGGACCACACCGAGATCGCGGACATCGCCAAGGGCCTCGCGGACCGCTACACGGACGACAAGGTCGGCCTCTCGCTGCCCTCGACCCGCGTGGACGCCTTCAACGTGGACCTGGCCAACGAGCTGACCCGCAACGGCCGCCGCTCCGGTCTGACCTTCGCCCCCGAGGGCGGCTCCGAGCGCATGCGCAAGGTCATCAACAAGATGGTCTCGGAAGAGGACCTGATCCGCACCGTCGCCACCGCCTACGGCAACGGCTGGCGCCAGGTGAAGCTGTACTTCATGTGCGGCCTGCCGACGGAGACCGACGAGGACGTCCTCCAGATCGCCGACATGGCGATCAACGTCATCGCCAAGGGCCGCGAGGTCTCGGGCCAGAACGACATCCGCTGCACGGTGTCGATCGGCGGTTTCGTCCCGAAGCCGCACACCCCCTTCCAGTGGGCCCCGCAGCTCTCCGCCGAGGAGACCGACGCCCGCCTGGCCAAGCTCCGCGACAAGATCCGCGGTGACAAGAAGTACGGCCGCTCGATCGGCTTCCGCTACCACGACGGCAAGCCCGGCATCGTCGAGGGCCTCCTGTCCCGCGGCGACCGCCGCATCGGCGACGTCATCCGCGCCGTCTACGAGGACGGCGGCCGCTTCGACGGCTGGCGCGAGCACTTCTCGTACGACCGCTGGATGCAGGCCGCGGAGAAGACCCTGCCCGCCTACGGCGTCGACGTGGCCTGGTACACCACCCGCGAACGCACGTACGAGGAAGTCCTCCCCTGGGACCACCTCGACTCCGGCCTGGACAAGGACTGGCTGTGGGAGGACTGGCAGGACGCCCTCGACGAGACCGAGGTCGAGGACTGCCGCTGGACCCCCTGCTTCGACTGCGGCGTGTGTCCTCAGATGGACACCCACATCCAGATCGGCCCCACGGGCAAGAAGCTGCTGCCGCTGTCCGTGGTGAAGTGATCTGAACCCGTACGCGAGCGCCCCCCGCCGGAATCCGGCGGGGGGCGCTCGCGTGTGATCCACAGGGCCGGCGCAACGGGGCGGTCCGGTCTGGTGTCCTTAGCGGCATGGAAATCGAGAAGGCGCAGGGCGGGCCCGGCGGGGACGGCTGCCTGGCCGGGGCCGTCAGGGTGCCGGTGAAGGTCGTGGCTGTGCTGGTGGTACTGCCCGTGCGGGTGGTGTGGGACCTGGTCGCGGCCTGTGCCCGAGGGCTCGGGCGGCATGTCCTCGCGCCGCTGGGGAACGGCCTCGGATGGGGGCTCGTGCGGCTGTGGCGGTACCTGCTGAAGCCGCTCGTGCTGGTGGTTTTCCACTGGCCTTGGGTGGGAATGTGGCGGTACCTCCTCGCTCCGGTCGGCGGGGCCGTGTACCGGTACGGGCTGAGGCCTCTGGGGATGGGCGCCGCCTGGGTGGTGCTGGCCGTCGGGCGGTACGTGCTCGCGCCCGTCGGGGCGGGCCTCGGGTGGGTGCTGCGGGACGTCGTCGCCCCGCCGCTCGCCTGGCTGTACCGCCGGGTGCTGACCCCGCTGGGGCGCGGGGTGCGGTGGCTGGTGCGCGGGGCCTGCCTGCTGGTGTTCGTCTGGCCCTGGGTGGGGCTCTGGCGGTACGCCGCCGTCCCGCTCGGGCGGGGGGCGGCCTGGCTGGTCGTGCACGTGCTGGTGCCGCCGGCCGTCTTCCTCTGGCGGCACGTCCTCGCCCCCGCCTGGCACCTCGCGGGCCGGATCACCCGGGCCCTCGGCCGCGGAGCGCGGTGGCTGTGGCGCGGCTGCGTCGCCCGGCCCCTCGCCTGGGTCCACCGGCAGGTGGCCACCCCCGTCGGACACGCGGTGCGTCAGGTCTGGCGCACCGCCCGCGCCGCGGTGCGCGAGGCGCGGGCCGAGGTGCGGCGGGCGCTCTTCGGTGGGCCCGCGGGGGAACCGGCGAGGTCACGGGCGCGTACTCTGGGTAGTACGACAGCCGCCGACGCGGCACCCGCTGCCGAGATCTCCCTGCCCGACCGGCGGGGGTGAACCGGACGGGTCGACGGAACTCAGGGCGGCGCGCGAGCCGCGACGCCCCGCACAAGGAGAAGAACCACTGGGCAAGCGACAGCCCGAAGGCCCGCCTCCCGCACCGGTGGTGCAGCGCATCCGACTGCGCTACACCAAGCGTGGCCGCCTCCGGTTCACCAGCCACCGAGACTTCCAGCGCGCCTTCGAGCGCGCCCTGCGCCGCGCCGAGGTGCCCATGGCGTACTCGGCCGGCTTCACCCCGCACCCCCGGGTCTCGTACGCGAACGCCGCGCCCACCGGCACCGGCAGCGAGGCCGAGTACCTGGAGATCGCCCTCGCCGCGCCCCGCGACCCGGAGACGCTGCGCAAGCTGCTCGACGAGTCGATGCCGCTCGGCCTGGACATCGTCGACGCCGTGGAGGCCCGCACCTCCGGGCTCGCGGACCGGCTGACCGCCTCCATCTGGGAGCTGCGCCTGGAGGGCGTGGAGCCGGCCGAGGCCCAGCGGGCCGTGGACGCGTTCCTGGCCGCCGAGACGGTGGAGGTCCAGCGCCGCACCAAGAACGGGATGCGGACCTTCGACACCCGCGGCGCGGTCGTCAGCCTCGAAGCCCTTCCGGCCCAGGTTGATAGGCCGCTGGACAATGCCTGTGCGATACTGCGGCTGGTTGTTCGGCATCTGACACCTGCCGTGCGACCCGACGACGTCCTGTCCGGTCTCCACGCTGTGGCCGACCTGGCGCCGCCGGTCCCCGCTGCGGTGACCAGGCTGGCGCAGGGGCTCTTCGACGAGGAGTCCGGCACGGTGACCGACCCGCTCGCGCCCGACCGCGAGGCCGACACGGCCGCCCCACCCACGGCCGCCGTGAACGCCGACGCGAAGGCGCCGGAAGGTCCCGCCGCGTAGGGATCGTCGTCGTCGCGCCGCCCTGGCACTCGGGAGCCACCTGGGTCGGGCAGCGCACTGACCTGAAGACTTCCGCCAGGCCGTACGGACAAGACGTACGGAACCGGCGGCCATGGACTACAGCTCCCGTGTGGCGAACGCGCCCCGGAGGCCGGCTCCGCGTACATCGCGCGGAGCCGTGCCGGACCGGACGTCAGCCGCGGCGCCCGGGAGCGTGACGGGAGAACCGCCCGCATGCTCGACAACGAAAACGAGAACACCCCCGCCGCCGACTCCGGCAGCCCCAGCGACAACCTGCCGCCGCGCAGGCGCCGCCGCGCTGCCTCCCGGCCGGCCGGTCCGCCCGGCGGCGCCGCCGCCGAGGCCCCCGCCGAGACCGCCGCCGCCCCCGCGCCCGCCGTGGCCGAGGAGGCTCCGGCCGCTCCGGCTCCCCGCACCCGCCGCCGCGCGGTCCGCGCCGTGGCCGCTCCGGCCGCCGCCGAGCCCGTGGAGGTCGTCGTGGAGACCCCGGCCGCTCCGGCCGTGGAGGAGGAGGCTGCGGCCGCTCCGGCTCCGCGTGCCCGTCGCCGTGCCACCCGTGCCGTGGCCGCTCCGGTCGCCGAGGCCGCTCCGGTCGTCGCCGAGGCGCCCGCCGCTCCGGCCGTGGAGGAGGAGGCTGCGGCCGCTCCGGCTCCGCGTGCCCGTCGCCGTGCCACCCGCGCCGTCACCGCCCCGGCCGCCGCTGCCGCCGAGCCGGCCGAGGCCGTCGTGGAGGCCCCGGCCGCGCCCGCCGCCCCGGTCGTGGAGGAGGAGGCCCCGGCCGCTCCGGCTCCGCGTACCCGTCGTCGCGCCACCCGCGCCGTCGCCGCCCCGGCCGCGGCCGAGGCCGCCCCGGCCGCTGCTCCGGCCGCCGCCGAGGAGCCCGCCGAGGAGACGCCTGTCGCGGCCGAGGCCCCCAAGGCGGCCACCCGCGCCGTCACCGTCGCCGACGCCGTCGACGCCCCGAAGCGCGGCCGCCGCCGTGCCACCCGGGCCGCCGCTCCGGCCGCCGCCCCCGCGCAGCCCGAGGCCGCCGCCGAGCCGGAGGCGCCCGCCGCCCCCAACCGGGCCGCCCGCCGTGCCGCGCGTCCCGCGGTGCCCGTCTTCCAGGCCCCGGTCTTCGCCGAGCCGATGTTCCAGACCCCGGAGACCGCCGCCCTGGCCGCCGCTGCCGCGGCCGCCGCCGTGGAGGCGGAGGAGGAGGCCGAGGAGGAGGAGGCCGAGGCGGTCGCCGAGGTCCAGGCTCCCGCCGCCCAGCCGGCCGGCCGCCGCCGTCGCCGTCGTGGCGCCGCCGCCGAGCCGGCCGCCGCCGAGGCAGCCCCGGCCGAGGCCGAGTACGCCGAGGAGGAGCCGGAGGCCGAGGCCGCCGACCTCGACGAGGACGAGGCCGACGAGTCGGACGAGCGCCCCTCGCGCCGCCGCCGCCGTGGTGGCCGTCGCCGCCGCCGCGGTGAGGCCGCCGACCTCGACGAGAGCGCCGAGGACGAGGCCGAGGCGGAGGCAGCCGACGCGGAGGACGGGCAGGAAGAGGAAGAGGAGGCCGAGGAGGCCCTCGGTTCCTCCTCCAGCCGTCGCCGTCGCCGTCGCCGCCGCCGCAGCGGTGACGCCGCCGAGGTCGAGGCGGGCGAGGAGGACGGTGTCCGCACCGTCGTCAAGGTCCGCGAGCCGCGCCCGGCGCGCGAGAAGGCCGAGCCGTCCGACGAGGTGCAGTCCATCAAGGGCTCGACCCGTCTGGAGGCGAAGAAGCAGCGCCGCCGCGAGGGCCGCGAGCAGGGCCGCCGCCGTGTGCCGATCATCACCGAGGCCGAGTTCCTGGCCCGCCGTGAGGCCGTCGAGCGCGTGATGGTCGTCCGCCAGAACGGCGACCGCACCCAGATCGGCGTCCTTGAGGACAACGTGCTCGTCGAGCACTACGTCAACAAGGAAGAGGCCACCTCGTACGTCGGCAACGTCTACCTGGGCAAGGTCCAGAACGTGCTGCCGTCCATGGAGGCCGCCTTCATCGACATCGGCAAGGGCCGCAACGCCGTCCTGTACGCCGGCGAGGTCAACTTCGAGGCGCTCGGCATGGCCAACGGGCCGCGCCGCATCGAGTCCGCCCTGAAGTCCGGCCAGTCCGTCCTGGTGCAGGTCACCAAGGACCCGATCGGCCACAAGGGCGCCCGCCTGACCAGCCAGGTCTCGCTGCCCGGCCGCTACCTGGTCTACGTGCCCGAGGGCTCGATGACCGGCATCAGCCGCAAGCTGCCCGACACCGAGCGCGCGCGTCTGAAGACCATCCTCAAGAAGATCGTCCCCGAGGACGCGGGCGTCATCGTGCGCACCGCCGCCGAGGGCGCGAGCGAGGACGAGCTGCGCCGCGACGTCGAGCGTCTCCAGGCGCAGTGGGAGGACATCCAGAAGAAGTCGAAGCAGATCACGACGTCGTCGCCGAGCCTGCTGTACGGCGAGCCGGACATGACCGTCCGCGTCGTGCGCGACATCTTCAACGAGGACTTCTCCAAGGTCATCATCAGCGGCGACCAGGCGTGGGAGACCATCCACGGCTACGTGTCCCACGTGGCCCCGGACCTGGCCGACCGGCTGTCCCGCTGGACCTCCGAGGTGGACGTCTTCGCGACGTACCGGATCGACGAGCAGCTCGCCAAGGCGCTCGACCGCAAGGTGTGGCTGCCCTCGGGCGGCTCCCTTGTGATCGACAAGACCGAGGCGATGGTCGTCATCGACGTCAACACCGGCAAGTTCACGGGCCAGGGCGGCAACCTGGAGGAGACCGTCACCCGGAACAACCTGGAGGCGGCCGAGGAGATCGTGCGCCAGCTGCGGCTGCGCGACCTGGGCGGCATCGTCGTCATCGACTTCATCGACATGGTCCTGGAGTCCAATCGCGACCTGGTGCTGCGGCGCATGCTGGAGTGCCTGGGCCGCGACCGCACGAAGCACCAGGTGGCCGAGGTGACCTCGCTGGGCCTGGTCCAGATGACCCGCAAGCGGGTGGGCCAGGGCCTGCTGGAGTCCTTCTCCGAGACCTGCGTCCACTGCAACGGCCGCGGTGTCATCGTCCACATGGACACCCCGGCCGCGCCCGGCGGTGGCGGCAACGGCAAGCGGGCCAAGCGCCGTGGCGGCCGCGCCCTGGAGCACGAGCACGAGCTGGAGACGGCCGAGACCGTCGAGGCCGAGGTGTTCGAGGCTGAGACCGAGGCGGAGGTGGCGGCCGAGGCCGCCGCGCCGCGCGCGCTGCCGGAGCCGGCGTTCGTCCCCGGCGAGGAGCTGTACAGCAGCCCGGCCGAGGCGGAGGCCGCGGCCGGCATCAGCGGGCGCCGCAACCGCCGCCGTGCCACCCGCAAGGCGACCGCCCCGGCGGGTGCCCCGCGCGGTGGCGAGCGGCAGGCCGCCCCGGCGCCGGTGGCCCCGGTCGTCTCGGACGAGCCGGTCACCGAGCCCGCCGACACGGTGCTGGAGCCGGTCGGCGAGGTCGTCGCCGAGGCCGTGGAGGCCGCGGAGACGGTCGAGGCCGCCCCGGTCGAGGCCGCCCCGGTGGCCGAGGAGGCCGCGCCGAAGGGCCGTACCCGTCGCCGGGCGACCCGCAAGGCCACCGCTCCGGCTCCCGAGCCGGCCGTGGAGGCCGTGGCCGAGGCGGAGCCCGAGCCGGAGCCGGTCGTGGAGGCCGTCGCCGAGCCCGAGCCCGTCGTGGAGGCCGAGCCGGTCGTGGAGGCCGTCGCCGAGGCCGAGCCGGTCGCGGAGCCCGTGGCCGCGCCGGAGCCCGTCGTGGAGGCCGCCCCGGCGCGTCCGCGCCGCCGGGCCGTCCGCAAGGCCACCGCACCCGCCGGTGCGGCGGAGGCCGCCATCGTGGTCGTCGAGACCCCGGGGGCCGAGCCGGCCGCCGCGGCCGAGCCCGAGGCCAAGGCCGTCGCCGAGCCGGTCGTCGAGGCGGACGCCGAGGCCGAGGCCCCGGCTCCGGCCAAGAAGACCGCCCGCAAGGCTCCGGCCAAGAAGGCGGCCACGGCAAAGAAGGCCCCGGCCAAGAAGGCCGCGGCCGCCAAGAAGACCGCCGCGAAGAAGACGACGACGGTCAAGAAGACCGCCGCGAAGCGGGCGACGAAGAAGACCGCGGCGGCGGAGCAGCAGACCCCGCCGTCCGTCTCGGCTCCGGCCGAGGACTGATCGACGCCCTGTCCGCGGGGCCCTGCCGAGAGGTGGGGCCCCGCGGGCGCGCGGGGCCCGGTTTGACCCGCTCGGACCGGCCCCGTAACCTAGACCGTCGGCGTGTCCTGGACGTTTACCGTGCAGCGCGCCACGCTCCTGAGCACCTTCCTCCCGCACCCTCCGCGCAAGCGGACGGGACACGGGAGAGGCCGCTCGTCCATTCCGGATCACCGTGGGCCCCGGCCCGCGTGAGCGGCTGGCTTCAGGAGTTTCCGCCCCGAGTGAGAGAGAGATCCGCGTGTACGCCATCGTGCGCAGCGGTGGTCGCCAGCACAAGGTTGCTGTCGGCGACATCGTTGAGGTTGACAAGATTTCCACTGCCAAGGTTGGCGACACGGTCGAGCTCTCGACCCTGCTCGTTGTCGACGGCGACGCCGTGACCAGCGACCCGTGGGTCCTGGCCGGCATCAAGGTCACGGCCGAGGTCGTGGACCACCACAAGGGCGCCAAGATCGACATCCTGCGCTACAAGAACAAGACCGGCTACCGCCGTCGCCAGGGTCACCGTCAGCAGTACACGGCGATCAAGGTCACCGGTATCCCCGCGGCTGCGAAGTAAGAGGGACTGAGACATGGCACACAAGAAGGGCGCATCGTCCACCCGGAACGGGCGCGATTCCAACGCTCAGCGGCTCGGCGTGAAGCGCTTCGGCGGTCAGGTCGTTTCCGCCGGCGAGATCCTCGTCCGCCAGCGCGGCACCCACTTCCACCCGGGTGCGGGTGTCGGTCGCGGTGGCGACGACACGCTGTTCGCGCTGCAGGCCGGTGCCGTTCAGTTCGGCACGCACCGTGGCCGCAAGGTCGTCAACATCGTTCCGGCCGCCTGATCCAGCTCCTGCTGAATCACAAGCGTTCGTAACACCCCGAGGGCGGATCTCAACTCTTCCCGGCACGTGCCGGGAAGAGAGGTCCGCCCTCGGCGCGTTGTCACATAGACACGTTTAATGGGCAGCAAGGCCTGTCCGGGACATTCCCGTAAGTATCTGGAGGAACACCCATGACCACCTTCGTGGACCGCGTCGAGCTGCACGTCGCCGCGGGTAACGGAGGCCACGGCTGCGCCTCCGTTCACCGGGAGAAGTTCAAGCCCCTCGGCGGACCCGACGGAGGCAACGGCGGCCGCGGCGGCGACGTCATCCTGGTGGTGGAGCAGGCGATCACCACCCTGCTGGACTACCACCACAGCCCGCACCGCAAGGCCACCAACGGCAAGCCCGGCGAGGGCGGCAACCGCTCCGGCAAGGACGGCCAGGACCTCGTCCTGCCCGTGCCGGACGGCACCGTCGTCCTCGACAAGCAGGGCAACGTCCTCGCCGACCTCGTCGGCCAGGGCACCACGTACGTGGCCGCCCAGGGCGGCCGCGGCGGCCTCGGCAACGCGGCGCTGGCCTCCGCCCGCCGCAAGGCGCCCGGCTTCGCCCTCCTCGGCGAGCCCGGCGACTCGGGCGACGTCGTACTGGAGCTGAAGACCGTCGCCGACGTGGCGCTCGTCGGCTTCCCCAGCGCCGGCAAGTCCTCGCTGATCTCGGTGCTTTCCGCCGCCAAGCCGAAGATCGCCGACTACCCCTTCACCACCCTCGTCCCGAACCTGGGCGTGGTCACCGCCGGCTCGACCGTCTACACGATCGCCGACGTCCCGGGTCTGATCCCCGGCGCCAGCCAGGGCAAGGGCCTCGGCCTGGAGTTCCTGCGCCACGTCGAGCGCTGCTCCGTCCTCGTGCACGTCCTGGACACCGCCACCCTGGAGTCGGACCGCGACCCGGTCGGCGACCTCGACCTGATCGAGGAGGAGCTCAAGCTCTACGGCGGCGGTCTGGAGAAGCGCCCGCGCCTGGTCGTGCTGAACAAGGTCGACATCCCCGACGGCCAGGACCTCGCCGAAATGGTCCGCCCGGACCTGGAGGCCCGCGGCTACAAGGTCTTCGAGGTCTCCGCGGTCGCCCGCACCGGCCTGAAGGAGCTCTCCTACTTCCTCGCCGAGGTCGTCGCCAAGGCCCGCGCCCGCACGCCCAAGCAGGAGGCGACCCGTATCGTCATCCGCCCGAAGGCCGTGGACGACGCCGGCTTCACCGTCACCTACGACGAGGTCGAGGACGTGTACCGCGTGCGCGGCGAGAAGCCGGAGCGCTGGGTGCGCCAGACCGACTTCAACAACGACGAGGCCGTCGGCTACCTCGCCGACCGGCTCAACCGCCTCGGTGTCGAGGACGCGCTGAAGAAGGCCGGTGCCAAGGCGGGCGACGGCGTGGCCATCGGCTCCGAGGAGAACGCGGTCGTCTTCGACTGGGAGCCGACCATGATGGCCGGCGCCGAGATGCTGGGCCGCCGCGGTGAGGACCACCGCATGGAGGCCCCGCGTCCGGCCACCCAGCGCCGCAAGGAGAAGGAAGCCCGGCGCGGCGACGCCGCCCAGCAGGAGTACGACGAGTTCCGTCCCTTCTAGCGGCCCGTCGGCGGACTTGAAGCCCGCTTTACGCCGTTCGCCTAGGATCCTGCGGGTGAGCAGCAGCAATTCCAGCAGTGACACCCCCTCGGTGTCCGTGGTCGTGATCGCGTACAACGACGCCGGGCTCGTGGGCGAGGCCGTCTCCTCGGCCCTCGCCCAGGGCCCGGTGGTCGCCGAGGTCATCGCCGTCGACGACGCCTCCTCGGACGGGACCGCACGGGTGCTGGAGGAGCTGTCGGCCGCCCACCCGCGCCTGAAGGTCATCCACCGCACGCAGAACAGCGGTGGCTGCGGCACCCCCCGCAACGACGGGATCGCCGCCGCCACCTCCCCGTACGTCCTCTTCCTCGACAGCGACGACGTGCTGCCGCCCGGTGCGGCCGACGCCCTGGTGCGGGCGGCCGAGGAGCACCGGGCCCCCGTCACGGTCGGCGCGTGCGTCCGGCGCGAGCTGCCCGAGGGCCGCGACGTGCCGTGGATGCCCGGTCTCTACACGCCGGGCGAGGTCGTCGAGCGGCCCGCCGACCGGCCCGAGCTGGTCCGCGACACCCTCTGCGTCAACAAGCTGTACGACCGCTCCTTCCTGGAGGAGCACAAGATCCGCTTCCCCGACGGGCGGTTCGTCTACGAGGACTTCGTCTTCACCTCCCGGGTCCTGGCTGCCGCCCCCCGCATCGCCGTCGTCGGCGACCTCGTCTACGTCTGGCACGTGCGCCGGCGCGCCGCCCAGGTGTCCATCTCCCTGGACCGCAAGGACATCGGCAACTGGAGCTCGCGCGTGGAGGCCCACCGCACCGCCTCCCGCACCCTCGCGGACGCCTCCCCGGAACTGGGGCACGCCTGCCAGGTGAAGTTCCTCGACTACGACCTGCGCATGTACCTGCGCGAGCTCGGCAAGGACCCCGGCTACCGGGCCGCCTGGTGGACCCTGACCCGCGACTACCTGGCCGGCTTCGCCGCCGCCGACCTGGACGCGGCCCCCGCCCGCGCCCGCTGGACCGCCCGGGTGCTGCTGGCCTCGAAGACCCCGCCCGCCGACGTCGAGCGGCTGATGACGGGCCTGGCCGCCGAGCCCGCCCGGCTGCTGCCGCCGTACGCCTGCGGCCCCGCGGGGGAGCCGGTGTGGAGCGAGGAGCTGCCGGTCCCGCTGGACGGCCTCGCCGACCTGCCCGCCGCCGACCTGCCCCTGACCGTCGACGCCAAGCCCGCCGGGGGCGGGGCCGTCCGGCTGCGGGTGCGCGACCTGTACGGGCGGCTCGCGCAGGCCCGCCCGCGGACGGTGCGGCTGAGCTTCCTGCCCCGCGCCGGCGGCGACCCCGTCCTGGTGCGCCCGGTGGAGCTGAGGCCCGCCGCCGACGGGGACGGCTGGACCGCCGAGGTCCCCTTCCGGCTCGCGGCCCTGGCCGCCGAGGGCCGCCGCCGGGGGCTGCGCGGCCTGCAGGCCTGGGACGTCAGGGCGGGCGTGGACTGCGCGGACGGGAGCTCCCCGGTCACCTCGCTGCGCCCCCTCGACGGGCTGCTCCGCCGCCGGGCCCTGCCCAGCAGCCGGTACGGTGTTCTGCTGGCGCAGCCCTACCGCACGGCCTCCGGCGCACTGGCGCTGCGCCTCGCCCCCGGTGCCGGGGGCGCGCTGACCTTCGTACGCAACCGCCTCGACCGCGCCCGCGCGCGCAGGTCACGCTAGAGCTCGGGAGAATACGCATGACGTTTCTGATCACCGGTGGCGCCGGATACATCGGCGCGCACGTCGTCCGCGCGATGCTGCTCGCGGGGCAGAAGGTCGTGGTCTTCGACGACCTCTCGACCGGCCGGGAGGACCGGGTCCCCGAGGGCGTGCCGCTGGTGACCGCCTCGGTGCTGGACCGCCTCGCCCTCGACGAGGCCATCGCCGAGCACAAGATCACCGGCGTGGTGCACCTGGCGGGCAAGAAGCAGGTCGGCGAGTCCGTCGAGAAGCCGCTGTACTACTACCACGAGAACGTGGAGGGCCTCCAGGTCCTCCTCGGGGCGGTGGCCAAGGCCGGCATCCGCAACTTCCTCTTCTCCTCCTCCGCCTCCGTGTACGGGATGCCCGACGTGGACTCCGTCACCGAGGAGACCCCGTGCCGGCCGCTGAGCCCGTACGGCGAGACCAAGCTGGCCGGCGAGTGGCTGGTCCGGGCCGCCGGCAAGGCCCACGGCATCTCCACCGCCTGCCTGCGCTACTTCAACGTGGCGGGCGCGGCCGCCCCCGAGCTCGCGGACACCGGCGTCTTCAACCTGGTCCCGATGGTCTTCGAGCGCTACGACGCCGGCGAGGGCGCCCGGATCTTCGGCGACGACTACCCGACCCCGGACGGCACCTGCATCCGCGACTACATCCACGTCGAGGACCTGGCGGACGCCCACGTGGTGGCCGCGCGCAGGCTCGCCGAGTGGGGCGCGGCGGGGGAGTACAAGGACCTCACGGTCAACATCGGGCGCGGCGAGGGCGTCTCCGTCAAGGAGATGGTCGAGCTGCTGAACGAGGGCACCGGGCACACGTACGCGCCGGTCGTCACCCCGCGCCGCCCCGGCGACCCGGCGAAGGTCGTCGCCTCGGCCGACCGGATCGCGGCGGAGCTGGGCTGGAAGGCCCGGCACGACGTCCGCGAGATGATCAGCTCCGCCTGGGCGGGCTGGGAGGCGAACCGCCGGGCCCCGCAGCAGGAGGGCCGCAGGGACGCCCACACGGTCTGACGCCCCCTCGGGCCTGCGAAGCCGCCCGCCCCGGAGCCGGTCCGGGGCGGGCGGCTTTCCGCTGTGCGGGAGGGGGGTCAGCGCTCCAGGAAGGCGAACAGCTCCTCCCAGCGGTCGGTGATCTCCGCGCTGGAGTAGCGGCGCACGCTGCGGAACGCCTCGTCGCCGAGCCGGTCGCGGGTGGCGGGGTCGGACATCAGGGCGTCGAGGTGCCCGGCCAGCTCCATCGTGTTGCCGAGGCGGGCCAGCAGCCCGTCCTCGCCGTGCCGCACGATCTCCCGTACGCCCGGCGCGCAGTCGAACGCGACCGGGGGCAGGCCCGCCGCCATCGCCTCCAGGAGGGTGATCGGGAAGCCCTCGGCCCGGGAGGCCTGGGCGAAGACCGAGGCCCCGCTCAGTGCGCCCAGGACGTCGTCCGTGCTGCCCATCCACTCCACGGAGTCGTCCAGCCCCAGCGAGGTGCAGTGCGCCCGCAGGCCGGCCTCCTCGACGCCCGCCCCGTAGATCCGCAGCTTCCAGTCGGGGTGGCGCGGAACGGCGTCCGCCCAGGCGTCGAGCAGCAGGTCCACGCCCTTCTCGAAGGCCAGGCGGCCGACGCTCGCGACGACCTTCGAGGTGCGCGGGGCGGGGGAGTCCGGCATGAACGGCAGCGGGTTCGGCATGCTGTCGACGTTCTCCATGCCGGACCGGATCCACAGGTCGGCGTCCTCCGGGGTGAGGACCAGCAGCCGGTCGACCTCCGGGTACCAGCGCCGGACCCGGTCGCCCCGGGTGGACTTCTGGCTGGCCTCGAAGGACTCGTGGCTCATGCCGATGACGGAGAGCCCCTTGGTGTCGGCGAGGGCCACCCACTCCATCGCCCACACCTGGGTGACGATCACGACGGCGCCCGGGCCGGCCGCCCGGAACATCTCGCTCAGCCGGTCCGCCCTGGCCCGCATGCCCGCCCGCCGGGCCGCCTGGCGGCGCCGCTCGGGGGCGTTGAGGCGGCCCTTGACGCCGTGCAGCCGGCGGGCCTTCGGCGGGTGGGTCTCGTACAGTGTGGTCATCTCGTACGGGAGGCCGGCGGGCAGCTTCTGCCGGATCTCCTCGGCGACCGGGGCGATGCCGACGATGTGCACGCGGTGACCGCGGTCGGTGAAGAGCCGTGCCATCTGGTGGGACCAGGTGGTCACACCGCCGAGCTCGTCCACGCTGTTGGAGACGATGAAGATGTCCCGGCTCACTTGCCGCTCCTGGTGAAGAACTTCTCGACGATCTGACGGGCGGCGTCCCCGCGGTCGTACTCGCCGAACTCGGCGAGGAAGCGGCGGCGGGCCTCGGCGTACTTGGCGTCGGCCTCGTCGAAGGCGGCGACGGCCTGCATCAGCTCGTCCGCCGTGGCCACCACCGGGCCCGGGGCCTTGTCCAGCAGGTCGAAGTAGGTGCCGCGGATGTCCGTCGCGTACTTCTCGTAGTCGTACGCGAAGAAGAGCATCGGCCGGTCCAGCACCGCGTAGTCGAACATCACGGACGAGTAGTCGGTGATCAGCCCGTCGGCGAGCGCGAGCAGCGGGGTGATGTCGTGGTGCCGGGAGACGTCGATCACCCGGCCCGCGACCGAGGGCGGGAGGGAGACGCTGTTGAGGTAGTGGGTGCGCACCAGCAGCGTGACGCGGTCGCCGAGCCGGTCGGCGAACTCCTCCACGTCGAAGGGGAACTCGAAGCCCTCGACGGCGCCGTCCGCGGTGGCCCGGAACGTCGGCGCGTACAGCAGCACCCGCTTGTCCGGGTCGATGCCCAGCTCGGCGGCGAGCGGCCCGCGCACCCGCTCCCCGCTGTCGGCCTCGGCCCGGTGCGCCTCGACCAGGGCGTCGTTGCGCGGGTAGCCGGTGCGCAGCAGCACCTCGTCGCGGAGCCGGAAGCCCTTGGCGAGGGTGCGGACGTCGTGCTCGGAGCGGATCAGGAAGTG
Organism: Streptomyces racemochromogenes; assembly: GCF_044129415.1. GTDB lineage: Bacteria > Actinomycetota > Actinomycetes > Streptomycetales > Streptomycetaceae > Streptomyces > Streptomyces racemochromogenes_A. The sequence goes on along the minus strand of NZ_JBBDHD010000013.1, from coordinate 50,686 downwards.
GTCGAAGCGGTCGACGGCCGCCTGGAACCTGTCCTGGGCCGGCTTGCCCTGGGCCTTGGTGCGGGGCTCGTGGAAGCCCATCCGCTTGAGGGCGGAGCCGTGCCAGGTCTGGATGTAGGTGGTCCCCGGGCGCTTGGACAGGGCCAGCGGGAAGCCCTGGTTGTCCACCCAGTACTCGGCCTGGGCCAGCGCCCTCAGGTACTGCCAGCTCCAGCGCTTGACCAGGGTGGCCTCCTTGGGGAAGCCGGTGGGCTTGGCGCCCGCGTAGGACCAGATCGCCTCGAAGGGGGCCCTCTGGCGGACCAGCTCCTCGTAGATGGCCTTCGGGCTGTCGCTGTACTGCTTGCCCATGTGGCTCTCGAAGACGACGGTGCCCTTCTTGACGGGCAGCTTCGAGAAGACCTCGTGGTAGACCTTCACCTTCTGCTCGCCCGAGCCGATGTTGCGGCGGGCCTTCAGGGCGCGGCGAAGGCTGCGCTTGACCACTCCGGCGGCCTTGCCGTGCATCGCGCTGTTGATCAGCGACTGGGTGCGGACGGCGGCGGCCCCCTCGGCGGTCAGGACGTAGGAGAGGTTGCCCTTCTTGGTCATCTCCGGCTCGAAGCGGTCGGAGACCAGCCGGGTCAGCCGGGGGCGCACCCGCAGCCTGGCCGCGGACTCCAGGTCCACCCCGCCGACCGAGACGCGGGTGGTGATGCGGTCCCCGCCCGCGGTGAGCTTCAGGCGCACGTCCCAGACGGCGTCGATGATGCCCAGCGGGCGGACCGTGCCGCCCACGTCGGCGGTGGCGGACCACTCGATCGTGTCACCGGCGTGTCGCACGGTTGCCACGGGGAAGCTGAAGGAGCGCACGCCGATCTGCCGCCGGGCCCGGAACTCCAGGGAGGCCGACAGTTCGGCGTCCTCCGCGATCCGGCCCAGGGGGTTCACGACGGCGCCGGAGAGGGTTACCTTGCCGCGCCCGTCGTCCGCGTACGAGGTCAGGCGGTTGCCCAGGATCAGGGAGGTCAGCGGCGTGGTGTGGAAGCCCTGGGCGGTGACGTCCAGTATGCGGCGGCCCTCGGCGTCGTCGAGGTGCTCGGCGCACCAGTAGACGCGGCCGTCGCGCTCGGCCAGCGGGGAGGACAGCCGGCCCTTGTTGGTCATCGCGTCGGCGGCGGCGAGGAGGTTCTTCCAGTCCTCCTTGCCGAGCAGGTAGGCGCAGATGGCCTGGAGGTGGGTGACGTGCTCGTACGCCTCCGGGTCGATGCCCGCCAGGTAGCCGTTGGCGAGCCGGGCGAACTCCTGGCGGTAGGCGTCGCCCAGCAGCGGCAGGTCGCGCAGGTGCAGCACGAGGTCGTGCTTGAGGAACTTGGCGTCCTTGGCGGTCTTGATGGCGGTGTGGCCCTTGGCGGCCAGCAGCTCGTCGACCCGGCGGTGGATCTCCATCCGGTGGGCGAAGTTCGCGATCTCGTGGCGCCGGTTGCTGATCGACTTGGCCGCGGCCTTCTCGACCACGTTCCAGTAGTAGACGTGGTTGGGGATCAGCGTGATGCGGCGGGCCGCCACGTACGCCTGGGCCGAGAACAGCAGGTCCTCGTAGTGGATGCCGACCGGGAACTCCAGGCCCTGCTCCAGCAGGAACGAGCGCCGGTAGCACTTGTTCGTGGAGAGGGTGTCGTAGACCAGCAGATCCGGGTACTCGGTGATCGACTCCAGGGTGCGGGTCCGTGCGTAGATCCACGGGTACCACTCGGTGGTCTTGCCCCAGCGGTTGTCGAGGTGCACGCGCACGCACATGCCCGATACCAGGTCGGAGCCGGTCCGCTCGGCGGCGGCCAGCATGTTGCGGCAGGCGTTGCGCTCCAGGACGTCGTCGCTGTCCAGGAACATGACGTAGGTGCCGGTGGCCTGCTTGATGCCGTGGTTGCGCGGCGCGCCGCAGCCGCCGCTGTTCTCGGGCAGCCGGAAGGCGCGGACCCGCCCGGGGTGCGCCGCTTCGAGCTCCTGGGCGACCTCGTAGGACCGGTCCTTGCTGCAGTCGTCGACGATCACGACTTCGACCCCGCGCAGGGTCTGGTCCAAAACCGACCGGACGGCTGTCGGCAGACGCTCTGCGTCGTTGTAGACGATGACGACCACGGAGACGTCAGGCACGTGCACCTCGATCCCTTCGTTCCATTCCGCTTATCCCGTCAAAGCTACCGTGTGCCGCACGCGACTCGGGCAGGGCGACCTGCGCCGTGCATACTTCTAAGGAAGAGGTGAGTCGCGGGTCCGGTCGCCGACAATCACCCGTTCGGACCCCAGCAGGAAGTGCCCATGACCAAGCTGTCGGTAGTCGTCCCCTGTTACAACGAAGAAGCGGTCATCGACCGCTTCGACGAGGAGATCCGCAAGGTTCTGGACGCCCTGCCCGTCGAGTACGAGGTCTGCTACGTCGACGACGGCAGCCGCGACGGCACCCTCGGGAAACTCCGGAAGATCGCAGCCGAGCACCGGGACCGGACCCGCTACGTCTCCTTCAGCAGGAACTTCGGCAAGGAGGCGGGCATGCTCGCCGGCCTGCGCGAGGCCACCGGCGACGCCGTCGTGATCATGGACGCGGACCTCCAGCACCCGCCGGAGCTCATCGCCACCATGCTGGAGCACTACCGCCAGGGCCACGACCAGGTCATCGCCCGGCGCACCCGCGAAGGGGACAAGAAGCTCCGCTCGGCCCTCAGCCGCCTCTACTACCGGGGGGTCAACCGCTGGGTCGACGTCGAGCTCACCGACGGCGTCGGCGACTTCCGGCTCCTGTCGCGGCCCGCCGTGGACGCCCTGCTCGCGCTCCCCGAGTACAACCGCTTCTCCAAGGGGCTCTTCTCCTGGATCGGCTTCGACACCGTCCACTTCGACTACCGGAACGCCCAGCGCGAAGCGGGCGAGACGAAGTGGAAGTTCGCCTCCCTGCTGAACTACGGCATGGACGGACTGATCTCCTTCAACAACCGGCCGCTGCGCATCGGTATCTGGCTCGGGGTCTCGCTCGTCGCGCTGACCGGCCTGTACGCGCTGTGGATCACCGTGATGGCCATCACCAACGGCATCGACGCCCCCGGCTACGTCACGATCATCGCGATGATCGCGGGCATCGGCGGCATGCAGATGATCATGCTGGGCCTGATCGGCGAGTACATCGGCCGCATCTACTACGAGACCAAGCGCCGCCCGCACTTCCTGGTCAAGGAGGCCCACGGCGCGCCCGTGGCCGCCGCGCCCTCGGAACCGGTCGTCGCGGAGCGCAGCAGCCGATGAACACTCACTCCCGCCGCGAGCAGCTCGGGCAGATCTTCCGTTTCGCCCTGGTGGGCGGGGTCAACACCGGCACCTTCTTCGTCATCTACCTGTGCCTGCACCCGTGGATGCCGTACTTCGCCGCGTACACCCTGGCCTTCCTGCTGGCGATGGTCGGCTCGTTCTTCATGAACACCTACTTCACCTACCGCACCCGCCCCACCTGGAAGAAGTTCCTGCTCTTCCCGCTGACGAACGTCACCAACTACGTGATCCAGTCCGCGGGCCTCTACGCCCTGGTGACCTGGGTCGGCATGGACACCCGGATCGCCCCGCTGGTCGCCGCCGTCCTCGCCATCCCGTTCACCTTCGTGCTCTCCCGCAAGATCCTCATCCCGGGGACGGGCCCCGACCAGGCCCGCGAACCGGAGCGGGCGGCGGCGGGCTCCGCGTCCAGGGGCTGAAACCGGCGGGCGGGGCCGGCACGGGACCCCGTAGATTGAGCCAGTTGGTTGGTCGGTTTCGTGCATGTGTGAGGGGAAAGACGTGTCAGCGGCTAGGCAGGGTGTCGTGGACGCCCGCAGGATCGTGGTCAAGGTCGGCTCCTCCTCCCTCACCACCGCGGCGGGCGGACTCGACGCCGACCGCGTGGACGCACTGGTCGACGTCCTGGCCAAGGCCCGCAGCGGCGGCGAGAAGGAGATCGTCCTGGTCTCCTCCGGCGCCATCGCCGCCGGGCTCTCCCCCCTCGGCCTCGCCCGCCGGCCCAAGGACCTGGCCCGCCAGCAGGCCGCGGCCAGCGTCGGCCAGGGCCTCCTCGTCGCCCGCTACACCGCCTCCTTCGCCCGCTACGGCGTCCGCGTCGGTCAGGTGCTGCTCACCACCGACGACACCAGCCGGCGCGCGCACTACCGCAACGCCTTCAACACCCTGGACCAGCTCCTGGCCATGGGCGCGCTGCCCGTCGTCAACGAGAACGACACCGTCGCCACCGACGAGATCCGCTTCGGCGACAACGACCGGCTGGCCGCCCTCGTCGCCCACCTGGTCCGCGCCGACCTGCTCGTCCTCCTCTCCGACGTCGACGGCCTCTACGACGGCGACCCCTCCCTGCCCGGCACCGCCCGCGTCGAGGAGGTGCGCGGGCCCGAGGACATCGCCCACGTCTCCATCGGCAGCGCCGGCAAGGCGGGCGTCGGCACCGGCGGCATGGTCACCAAGGTCGAGGCCGCCCGGATCGCCGCGGCGGCGGGCGTCCCCGTCGTCCTCACCTCCGCCAGCAGGGCGGCCGACGCCCTGGCCGGCCGTGACACCGGCACCCTCTTCCACCCCACCGGCCGGCGCTCGGCCGACCGGCTGCTGTGGCTCCAGCACGCCTCCACCCCGCAGGGCCACCTCGTCCTCGACGACGGCGCCGTCCGCGCCGTCACCCAGCGCGGCAGCTCCCTGCTGCCGGCGGGCATCGCGGCCGTCGAGGGCGACTTCGTCGCCGGCGACCCCGTCGAGCTGCGTTCCGCCGAGGGGGTCGCGGTGGCGCGGGGCCTGGTCAACTTCGACGCCAAGGAGCTCCCGCAGCTCCTCGGCCGCTCCACCCGCGAGCTTGCGCGGGAGCTCGGACCCGCGTACGAGCGGGAGGTCGTGCACCGGGACGATCTGGTCCTGCTGCAGGGCTGAGGTTCGGGAAAACCACCGCGCGGCGGGCCGGGGACTGGTCAACTGTGAGGGGCGGACACGCGTAGCGCAGACAGGAGGCGGCTGGTGAGACGAGCGCTGACCAGCGTCGGTACCGGGGACGGCGGCGCCGGCGGGGAGGAGCCGGGCCCGGTGTCCCGCCTCTGGCACGTGACGCTGAGCGTCTCGGGCAGGCCGACGCCGCTGTCGGAGGTGCGGCGCGGGCTGGAGCAGCTCGCGCACGACCACCCCTTCCTGCTGACGAGCCGGTACGCCGACGACCACGCGGAGATCCGGTACTGGGAGGAGGCCCGCGACCTGCACGACGCGGCGGCCGTCGCCCTGCGGCTGTGGGGCGAGCACCGTTCCACGGCGCAGCTGCCTCCGTGGGAGATCGTCGGGCTGGAGGTCATCGACCGCACGACGTACCACCAACGCGTCGCGGAGGGCTACGGCCCACCCCCGGCCCACCCGGTGGGCGTGCACCCCTATTGACGCACCGCTCGCACGGCCCGGCGCCGGGGCGCCTCCCCGGCTTCGCGCCGCTGCGGCGGACTCCGTCCGCCGGGAGCCGGGTGGGATGCCGGCCCCGGCTGGGGTCCGGGGGCCTCGGCGGGGGGTGCGCCGCCGCGCGGGCCACGTGTGGCCCCGCCGGCGGTCGAGGCGCGGGGTCCGGGGCGGAGCCCCGGGAACAGGGGGCCGGGGCTTGCCCCGGGAAACGGAGAAAGGGCGGGGCGGGGAGACGGCTCCGCGCCGCGGCAGCCCGGCCACCGCTCCGGCCGAGGTGGGAGGGGCGTCTCGCGGGGTGGAACCCCGTGAGCGGGGCGGGGGCCGGGGATTACCCTGGGCGGCATGACCTCGCTCGACGACGCCCCCGCGACCTCCCCCGTCACCGCCACCGCGCAGGCGGCCCGTACCGCCGCCGCCGCCATCGCGCCACTCCCGCGGTCCGCCAAGGACACCGCCCTGCTGGCCATCGCGGAGGCGCTGGAGGCCCGTACGGCCGAGATCGTCGCCGCCAACGCCGTCGACACCGACAAGGCCCGCGCCGCCGGCACCAGCGAGACCGTCGTCGACCGGCTCACGCTCACCCCGGAGCGCGTCGCCGCCATCGCCTCCGACGTCCGCGACGTCGCGGCCCTCCCGGACCCCGTCGGCGAGGTCGTCCGCGGCTCCACCCTCCCCAACGGCATCGACCTCCGGCAGATCCGCGTCCCCCTCGGCGTCGTCGGCATCATCTACGAGGCCCGCCCCAACGTCACCGTCGACGCCGCCGCCCTCTGCCTGAAGTCCGGCAACGCCGTCCTCCTGCGCGGCAGTTCCTCCGCCTACGCCTCCAACACCGCCCTCGTCGCCATCCTGCGCGACGCGATCGTGAGCGCCGGCCTGCCCGCCGACGCGATCCAGCTCGTCCCCGGCGAGTCCCGCGACTCCGTCCGCGAGCTGATGCGGGCCCGCGGCCTCGTCGACGTGCTCATCCCGCGCGGCGGCGCCTCCCTCATCAAGACCGTCGTCGAGGAGTCCACCGTCCCGGTCATCGAGACCGGTACCGGCAACTGCCACGTCTACGTCGACGCCCAGGCCGACCTCGGCATGGCCGTGGACATCCTCGTCAACTCCAAGGCCCAGCGGCCCTCCGTCTGCAACGCCGCCGAGACCCTCCTCGTCCACCGCGACATCGCCGACGCCTTCCTGCCCCGCGCCCTCGACGCCCTCGCCGACGCCGGCGTGACCGTCCACGGCGACGCCCGGGTGCTGGCCGCCGCCGAGGAGAGCAAGGTCACCGCCCTGCCCGCCACCGACGAGGACTGGGCCGCCGAGTACCTGTCGTACGACATCGCCGCCGCCGTCGTGGACTCCCTCGACGACGCCGTCGCCCACATCCGCCGCTGGACCTCCGGCCACACCGAGGCGATCGTCACCACCTCGCAGGCCGCCGCGCGCCGCTTCACCCAGTTGGTCGACTCGACCACCGTCGCCGTGAACGCCTCCACCCGGTTCACCGACGGTGGCCAGTTCGGGTTCGGTGCGGAGATCGGCATCTCCACCCAGAAGCTGCACGCCCGGGGCCCGATGGGGCTGCCCGAGCTCACCTCCACCAAGTACATCGTCACCGGCGACGGTCACATCCGGTAACCGCCACCCGAACCCGGTGTGGCCGGATTCCGGCTTTCACCCTGCCCAAAGCGGCCCCCCAGGTCTACGCTGTTCCCGTGCCGGACGACGTGGGGGGCAAGCCGTTCCCGGACGACGGGGAGCCCGACGACGACCGCGGAGGCGCGGATCAGTACTTCGCCTCCGTGGTGTTCGACGAGGCCTTCGTCCGGGGCGCCGAGATCCATGAACCGAGCGCGGCCGAGCGCCAGCGCGCCGCCGACCTGGCCCGCGCCGAGGCCGAGGCCGCCCGCGTCGCGGGCGGCTGGGCGGGCGAGGACGACCACGCCCACCCGGACGGGTACCCCTACGACGACCCCGACTGGGAAGCCGGCGCCCACGGCTGCGCCGAGGGGCCGTACGGGGCCTACGGCGGCAGCCTGCGCCCCTACCGCGGCCGGGCCGGCTGGCTGAGACCCGTCGCCTGGGTACTCGCCGTCGTCATGGGGCTCGGGATGGTGGCGCTGGCCTTCGGCGCCGTCTACCGCAGCGCCGCCGGCGAAGCGGACCCCGCACCCGCTCCCGCCAGTACCCCGCTCGGGGAAGTCACCGGCGTCGGCGCGTTTACGTACCCCGTCGGCCGCCAACCCTGAAGGTACGACCCCACTCGCCCGTTCCAGGGCCGGGGGCTTCTCTGAAGCGGGGACAGCGGGAGAAGCGATGGCCGTACCAGGAGACCCACCCAACGGCACCCCCGAGGGATTCGGCGGGGGCGACGACGAACTGCGCCCGGACGAGTACCGGTCGGTGGTGTTCGACGAGGACTTCGTCCGCGCCGCCCGCCTCCAGGAGTTCTCCGCCCAGGAACGCATGGGTGAGCACGCCCGGGCCGTCCGCAGCCGCTCCATCTGGTCCGGCGGCGGCTCCGCCGGCCGCGGGAACGGAACCCCGGGGCGCGGTGCCCGCCAGGGCATGCTGCTGGTCCTGCTCATCGCGACGGCCTTCGCCGTCGCCGTCTACCTGGGCCTGCGCAACCCCTACGTGCCCCCGGCCGGCGGCGGTGCCGAGCCCCTCGGCAGCACCGTCGTGCCCCTGGCGCCGTCCTCCGCCGTCCCCGGTGGCAAACCGGCCGACCTCTACGCCCAGAGCCCGGCGGCCGACTACCGGACCGGGGCGGCCGGGATCACCCTGCCGGCGGTACGCCGGACCCACCACTTCACCGAGAGCCAGGTCCTGGCCGCGCTGTCCATCGCCAAGGACTACCTGGTGCAGTCCTCCCTGGACCCCGACGTGCTCTCCGGTGCCGCCTCCCGGCCCGTGCGCGTGCTCCTGGACCCCGGGCAGCTGGCCCAGTTCGACGAGAGCATGACATCGCCGTCCGGGGACGGCCGGCACGCCGCCACCGGCTGGCTGGTCCGCTTCGACCCGCAGACCGCCGTCCTGGCCGACTCCCGCGTCCGGGTCGACGGCGTGCTCGCCTTCGAGGAGACCAGCCCGGAGGAGCTGGTCGTCACCACCGACCACACCTTCGTGTACGCCGTACGGGGAGCGGCCGGACCCGACGCGGCCTCCCTCTTCACCGTCCGGCGCGAGCTGCGGCTGCGCTTCGACCACGAGGACCTCACCACCCGCCGGGCGGAGCTGACCTCCTCCTACGTGATGGCCGGCCCCCAGGACTGCGCCGCCGACCCGGCCGGAGGCTTCCGCCCGCTGCTGGCCGGGGCCGGGCCCACCACGGTCGGCCCGCCGGTCAGCGACCCGTACGCCAACGGCCACCCCCGGCGCGCCGCCGGACTGTGCGGGGTCATGGACCCGGCCGGGGCCGCCTCCGCCCCGCCCTCGTCCACCCCGCCGTCACAGCCGGCGCAGTCCTCGGAGCCGTCCCGGGCGGATCAGGCGGCCGGAACGCCCGTGGCCCGGCCGCAGGCGCCGCCCCCGCCCGCGTCCCTCAGCCCCGGCCGGTAGCGCCCCCGTCCTCGCCGCCCGCCCGGGCGTTCCCGCCGCCGGCCGCCCCGGTGAACCGGTCGCGCAGCTTCCCGCCCAGGTCGCCCGCGCCGCCGGCTATGTCGCCGACCAGCTTCATCAGCGGATCCCTGCTCGTCCGCACCGAGTCCGCGTAGTGCGAGGCGGACTCGCGGAAGGAGTCGGTCACCGACGTGTCCTTGTCCTCCTCCCGCCGCGGGTAGTGCCCGTCCATGATCCGCTGGTAGTCCCGGCTCTGCGACCACTTGCGCAGCTCGGCGGCGCGCACCGTGGGGAAGGGGTGCGTGCGCGGCAGCATGTTGAGGATCTTCAGGACCGAGTCGCGCAGGTCCCCGCCCGCCTCGTACTCGTCGGCCTGGGCCAGGAAGGCGTCGACGTTCATCTCGTGCAGGTGGTTGCCGCCCGCGATCTTCATCAGCCCGCGCATCGACGCGTTCGCGTCCTGCCCCACCAGCAGCCCGGCCCGGTCCGCCGACAGCTCCGACTTGCGGAACCACTCGCGCAGCGCCGTGACGAGCGCCGTGACCGCCACATTGCCCAGCGGGATCCACGCCACCTTCAGCGCCAGGTTCGTCAGGAACAGCAGCACCGTGCGGTACACGGAGTGCCCGGACAGCGCGTGGCCCACCTCGTGGCCCACGACCGCCCGCATCTCCTCCTCGTCGAGCAGCTCCACCAGCGCCGTCGTCACCACGATGATCGGCTCGTCCAGCCCGATGCACATGGCGTTCGGCTTGGGGTCCTGCTGCACGTACATCTGGGGGACCTTCTCCAGGTCCAGGATGTAACAGGCGTCCCGCAGCATCTCGTACAGGTGGGGGAACTGGCTCTCGCCCACGCGCACCGACTCCGACAGGAACAGCAGCCGCAGGCTCCGCTCGGGGAGCAGCCCGCTCAGGGCCTTGAAGACCGTGTCGAACCCGGCCAGCTTGCGCAGGGCGACCAGCGCCGACCGGTCCGCCGGGTGCTCGTAGGCCCGGGAGGAGATGCCCGGGAACCTGCGGCGATCGCGTGCCGGTGTCTTCTCGAATCCGCTGTCCGTCATGGTTTCCCCCTGGCTCGGCCTCCGCTGAACTGCGTCCATCCTCTCAACGCCTGAGTCGGCGTGAGCGTGCCCCGGGCCCCCGCATACGATGTGAGGGAAGTCTCCGCTCGCTCCCCGACTCGATAGGTACCTGCCTGATGAGCCTCTCCGCCACCGCCCACAACCTCGTCCTCCTCGCTTCGGAGGGCGCCGAGCAGCAAGGCGGCAACCACGAGAGCCTGAACCCCTACCTGACCGGTGGCGGTGCGCTCTTCATCCTGCTGCTGATGCTCTGGGTGACCACGCGCCTGAACCGCGACCGCTGAACCACTCGTTCGGACCGGGCCTCCGCGCGCGCGGCACCGGGCCAGTAGGCTCTGCGCTCATGGGAGAGCAGGAAGTGCCTACGGGCCCGGTCAAGCGCCGGCTCGGCGTGATGGGCGGGACGTTCGACCCGATCCACCACGGACACCTGGTGGCCGCCAGCGAGGTGGCCGCCCTTTTCCACCTCGACGAGGTGGTGTTCGTCCCCACGGGCGAACCGTGGCAGAAGTCCCAGCGGGCCGTGTCGCCCGCCGAGGACCGCTACCTGATGACGGTCATCGCCACCGCCTCGAACCCGCAGTTCTCGGTGAGCCGCATCGACATCGACCGCGGCGGTCCCACGTACACGATCGACACCCTGCGCGACCTGAGCGCGCTCAACGAGGACGCCGACCTCTTCTTCATCACCGGCGCCGACGCCCTCGCGCAGATCCTCACCTGGCGCAACGCCGACGAGCTGTTCTCCCTCGCCCACTTCATCGGCGTGACCCGGCCGGGCCACGTCCTGACCGACGACGGCCTGCCCGAGGGCGGCGTCTCGCTCGTCGAGGTGCCCGCGCTGGCGATCTCCTCCACGGACTGCCGCGCCCGCGTCGCCGAAGGCGACCCCGTCTGGTACCTGGTCCCGGACGGTGTGGTGCGCTACATCGACAAGCGTGAGCTGTACCGGGGAGCCTGAGCTTCCGGAACGACGAGAGGCCCGCGGTGAACGACCCACAGGATCCGTACGACCCGTACGCCGCCCAGCAGCAGCTCATCGGCTACGACCCGTACGGCCGGCCGCTGTACGGCCAGGTGCCCGCGCAGCAGCCCCTCCAGCCCGCCCCGCCCCCGTACGAGCAACGGTACGAGCAGCAGTACGAGCCCCCGTACGGGCAGTCGTACGCACAGCAGTCCCACGAACAGCAGTACGGGTACGAGCGGCAGGTGCAGGGATACGCCGAGGCCCCCTCCCACGGCCACGACGCCCGGCAGCCCCAGCAGTGGATCCCGCAGCAGGCCGACGCCCCCGAGGCCCCCGCGCAGCAGCCCGCCGCCGCCCCCGTCCCCGAGCCGCGCCGGGCCGAGCGGGAGGCCCCGGCCGAGGCCGCCGGCTACCGCACCGAGCAGTTCGCCTTCCTCGACCAGCCCGACGAGGACTCCGAGGACGTCATCGACTGGCTCGCCTTCACCGAGAGCCGCACCGAGCGCCGCGAGGAGGCCCGCCGCCGCGGCCGCAACCGGGTGGTCGCGCTGGTCGTCGTCCTGGCCCTCCTCGTCGTCGGCGGGCTCGGCTACCTCTGGTACGCGGGCGGACTTCCGTTCCTCGACGGCCCCGGCCAGAAGAAGGGCGCCGCGACGGCCGCCGGCGCCCAGAAGCGCGACATGATCGTCGTCCACCTGCGCAACACCAAGCGGGGCGGCAGCTCCACCGCCCTCCTCGTCGACAACGTCACCGCGCGGCAGGGGGCCACCGTCCTGCTGCCCGGCACCCTCGCCGTCACCAAGGAGGACGGCACCGGCACCACCCTCGGCAAGTCCGTCGAGGACGGCGGCATCGGCACCCGCGAGGCCCTGGACACCGCCCTCGGCACCCGCATCGGCGGCACCTGGCGCCTGGACACCCCCTTCCTGGAGCGCCTGGTCGAGCTGGTCGGCGGCATCGAGGTCGACACCGACGCGGCCGTGCCCGCGGACGACCAGGCCAAGACCCCGGCCGTCGGACAGGGGCCCAAGCAGAGCCTGACCGGTGCCATGGCCGTCGCCTACGCCACCCACCGGGCCCAGGGCGAACCCGAGGCCAGGCAGCTGGAGCGCACGGGCCGGGTCCTCTACGCCGTCCTGCGCAAGATCCCCTCCGACCCCAAGGCCGCCGCCACGACCGTCGAGAGCCTGGGCCAGATCCTGGACCCGGGGCTCGACGCGCAGAACCTCGGCGGCCTCCTGGCGCGGATCGGGGAGCACGCCAAGACGGCCGCGTACCGCACCGAGGTGCTCGCGGTGAAGCCCGACGGGAGCCTGACCGACGACGCCTCCAAGAAGACGGTCAGGGAACTCCTCGGCGGCACCGTCTCCGCGGCCCAGCCCGGAGCGGCCCCGCGCGTGGGCCTCAAGGACGCCACGGGCGACGAGAAGGCGCAGGTGGCGGCCAAGGCGGCGCTGCTCAACGGCGGCTACTCGTTCGTGGACGGCGGCAAGGCCGACCGGGCGGCGGCCACCACGCAGATCACGTACCAGGACGACGGACAGCGGGCCCGGGCGGTCGACGTCGCCAAGACGCTGGGGCTGCCGGAGACGGCCGTGAAGAAGGCCGAGAGCCTGGTCAACGCGGACGTCGTGGTGACCCTGGGCAAGGACTGGAAGCCGTCCTGACCGGGCGGTGCCGGCAGTACATGAGACCCTTGTAGGAATCTGCCCGCCAACCCGAAAGCATGGCCAGTGACCGCCACGGACCGCTCCATCGAGCTCATCACCACCGCCGCCCAGGCGGCGGCCGACCGGCTCGCGCACGACATCATCGCGTACGACGTCAGCGACGTGCTGTCGATCACCGACGCCTTCCTGCTCGCCTCCGCGCCCAACGACCGCCAGGTCAAGTCGATCGTGGACGAGATCGAGGAGCGGCTGCTCAAGGAGCTCGGCGCCAAGCCGGTGCGCCGCGAAGGCGACCGCGACGCCCGCTGGATCCTGCTCGACTACGTCGACATCGTGGTCCACGTCCAGCACAGCGAGGAGCGCGTCTTCTACGCGCTGGAGCGCCTGTGGAAGGACTGCCCCGAGATCGAGCTCCCCGAGGACGCCAAGCTCACCATCGGCAAGGCCGAGGAGCACGCCAAGCTGCGAGAGGCGCAGGGCGACGACGACCTGGACGGTGATCTGTTCTGAGCGCGGCCACCAGCACCGGGAGGCCCGGCGGCGCCGCCGGTACCGGCAGGAAGATCGTCCTCTGGCGGCACGGCCAGACCTCCTGGAACCTGGAGCGCCGCTTCCAGGGCTCCACGGACATCGAGCTGACCGAGACGGGGCTGGCGCAGGCGCGCCGCGCCGCCCGGCTGCTCGCCTCGCTGAAGCCGGACGCCATCGTGGCCTCCGACCTGAAGCGGGCCGCTGCCACGGCCGCCGAGCTGGCCGCCGTCACGCGTCTGCCCGTGGCGCACACCGAGGCGCTGCGCGAGACGTACGCCGGTGAGTGGCAGGGGCTGACGCACGAGGAGATCGTCGAGAAGTACGGCGAGCAGTACGCGGCGTGGAAGCGCGGCGAGCCCGTCCGGCGCGGTGGGGGCGAGCTGGAGACCGAGGTCGCCGACCGTGCCGCCCCCGTGGTGCTCGAACACGCCGACCTGCTGCCCGCGGGCGGCACGCTCGTCGTCGTCAGCCACGGCGGCACCATCCGTACGACCATCGGCCGCCTGCTGCGGCTGGAGGCGCGTGACTGGGAGAGCCTCGGCGGCCTCTCCAACTGCTGCTGGTCCGTCCTCGGCGAGGGCGCGCGGGGCTGGCGGCTGCTGGAGCACAACGCCGGCACCCTGCCGGAGCCGGTGCTCGGCGACGACGACTGAGCCCCTCCGCGGGCCGCTCCGACCCGGATTTCACTTTCCGGCTGGTCACAGGCTAGAGTTCTTCTTGTTCGCAGCGAAGAACACCGGAAACGGGGGGAACGCCGCGGAGAGCGGGGCTATAGCTCAGTTGGTAGAGCGCCTGCATGGCATGCAGGAGGTCAGGAGTTCAATTCTCCTTAGCTCCACAATCAGGATCCCGTCCCCAACAGGGGGCGGGATCCTTGCGTTTGTCCTCCCTGTGCTTGCTGACCCCGCCGGGACCGGCGTGGCAGAATCGGACGGCCGGAGGGGGACACGACGGTCCGACGCGGGAGGGAGTCGCTGACGGATGGGTGCACACCGGCGGCGGTGCGACTGGTGCAACAACGGCACGCCGATCGTTCGGGACATGGAGCCGGTCAATCCCGACTACCAGTACTGGTGCGAGGAATGCGCGCGGGCGCTGATCATAAAAGGCGATCCCATCGAGACCTACCGGGAGCTGGAGGGCGAGCCGATCTACGGCCGCCTCCTCGACGAGCACTGCACGCTCAAACGCTTCTACCAGTTCGCCCGGGCATGACCGGCTCACACGAGGTCAAAATACGGGCGAATCGGACATAACGGGGCCCGGGGAAACCGATTTTTGGTCTGGGGCCATGACCGTGTAATGTTCTCGATGTCGCCAGGGGGAACCGGCAAGGGAAACCGAGAAGGGGCCCGGCGGCAGAGAGAAACAAGGGGCTATAGCTCAGTTGGTAGAGCGCCTGCATGGCATGCAGGAGGTCAGGAGTTCAATTCTCCTTAGCTCCACAGTGTGGAAGAGGGTCACCCGGATCGGGTGGCCCTCTTCTCGTTGTGCGGAACGGCAGAGCGGCCGGACGAGCCCCTGCGGTACCCTGACGCCATGCGTGCCGTACGCCTTCTGCTTACCGAGCCGCGCTGAGCAGCACCGACCCCGAGAGGGTCGGCATCGGCGCGGCGTCCCCTCCTGTGCGAGGGGTTTTTTCGTTTGGGCAGGCAGAGACGGCAGAGACGATCGATGGAGCTTCAGGAATCATGAGCGAGACGAACACCCCGGCCCCCGAGGCGGCCGAGGGGCACCGTTACACGGCTGCCATGGCCGCCGACATCGAGGCACGCTGGCAGGACGTATGGGACGCGGAGGGCACCTACGAGGCGCCCAACCCGACCGGGGACCTGGCCGGCGACCCGGCGGTCGTCGCCCGGCCCAAGAAGTTCATCATGGACATGTTCCCGTACCCCTCGGGCGCGGGCCTGCACGTCGGGCACCCCCTCGGGTACATCGCCACCGACGTCTACGCCCGCCACCAGCGGATGTCCGGCCACAACGTCCTGCACACCCTGGGCTTCGACGCCTTCGGCCTGCCGGCCGAGCAGTACGCCGTGCAGACCGGCACGCACCCGCGCGTGTCGACCGAGGCGAACATCGAGAACATGAAGCTCCAGCTGCGCCGGCTGGGCCTGGGCCACGACAAGCGCCGGTCGTTCGCGACGATCGACCCGGAGTACTACAAGTGGACCCAGTGGATCTTCCTGCAGATCTACAACGCGTACTACGACACCGACGCGAACAAGGCCCGGCCTATCGCCGAGCTGGTCGCCGCCTTCGAGAACGGCTCCCGTGAGGTCCCCGGCGGCCGGGCCTGGGCGGAGCTGACCGCCGGCGAGCGCGCGGACGTGCTGAACCAGTACCGCCTGGCCTACGCCTCCGACGCGCCCGTCAACTGGTGCCCCGGGCTGGGCACCGTACTGGCCAACGAAGAGGTCACCGCCGACGGCCGCTCCGAGCGCGGCAACTTCCCGGTCTTCAAGTCCCGCCTGAGCCAGTGGAACATGCGCATCACCGCGTACGCCGACCGGCTGCTGGACGACCTGGACGCGCTGGACTGGCCCGAGGCCATCAAGCTCCAGCAGCGCAACTGGATCGGCCGCAGCGAGGGCGCGCGCGTCGACTTCGCCCTGGGCGAGGAGGCCATCACGGTCTTCACCACCCGCCCCGACACCCTGTTCGGCGCCACCTACATGGTGCTGGCGCCCGAGCACCCGCTGGTCGAGAAGTTCGTCCCCGCCGCCTGGCCCGAGGGCACCCGCGACGTGTGGACCGGCGGGCACGCCACCCCCGCCGAGGCCGTCGCCGCGTACCGCAAGCAGGCCGGCGCCAAGTCCGACGTCGAGCGGCAGGCCGACGCCAAGGAGAAGACCGGCGTCTTCACCGGCGAGTACGCGGTCAACCCCGTCAGCGGCCAGAAGGTCCCCGTCTTCATCGCCGACTACGTGCTGATGGGCTACGGCACCGGCGCGATCATGGCCGTTCCCGCGCACGACACCCGCGACTTCGAGTTCGCCCGCGCCTTCGAGCTGCCGATCCGCTGCGTGGTCGAGCCCACGGACGGCCGCGGCACCGACCCGGCCGAGTGGGAGGACGCGTTCGTCTCCTACGACGCCAAGCTGGTCAACTCGGCCGGCGAGGGCATCTCCCTGGACGGCATGGGCGTGGTCGAGGCCAAGGCCGCCATCACCGAGTGGCTGACCGAGCGGGGCATCGGCGAGGGCACCGTCAACTTCCGCCTGCGCGACTGGCTGTTCAGCCGCCAGCGCTACTGGGGCGAGCCCTTCCCGATCGTCTACGACGAGGACGGCGTCGCCCACTCGCTGCCCGAGTCGATGCTGCCGCTGGAGCTCCCCGAGGTCGAGGACTACTCGCCGCGCACCTTCGAGCCCGACGACGCCGACTCCAAGCCCGAGACCCCCCTCTCGCGCAAGGCCGACTGGGTCAACGTCGAGCTCGACCTCGGCGACGGGCGCGGCGTGCGCCGCTACCGCCGCGAGACCAACACCATGCCCAACTGGGCCGGCTCCTGCTGGTACGAGCTGCGCTACCTGGACCCGCACAACGCGGACGCGCTGGTCGACCCGGAGATCGAGCAGTACTGGATGGGCCCGCGCGAGAGCGCCCCGCACGGCGGCGTCGACCTGTACGTGGGCGGCGCCGAGCACGCGGTGCTGCACCTGCTGTATGCGCGCTTCTGGTCCAAGGTGCTGTTCGACCTGGGCCACGTGTCCTCGGTCGAGCCGTTCCACAAGCTGTTCAACCAGGGCATGATCCAGGCCTACGTCTACCGCGACGAGCGCGGCTTCCCGGTCGCGGCCACCGAGGTCCAGGAGCGCGACGGCAGGTTCTTCTTCCAGGGCGAGCCGGTCAAGCGCGAGCTGGGCAAGATGGGCAAGTCCCTCAAGAACGCCGTCACCCCGGACGAGATCTGCGAGGAGTACGGCGCCGACACGCTGCGCCTGTACGAGATGGCGATGGGCCCGCTGGACGTCTCCCGTCCCTGGGACACCCGCGCCGTCGTCGGCCAGTACCGGCTGCTCCAGCGCCTGTGGCGCAACATCGTGGACGAGGAGACGGGCGCGGTGACGGTCGTCGACGCCGAGCCCGCCGAGGAGACCCTGCGCGCCCTGCACAAGGCCATCGACGGGGCCGGCTCGGACATGGCGGGCCTGCGGTTCAACACCGCCATCGCCAAGATCACCGAGCTGAACAACACCCTGACGAAGGCGGGCCGCCCGCTGGAGCGGTCCGTGGCCGAGCGCCTGGTGCTGCTGATCGCCCCGCTCGCCCCGCACATCGCGGAGGAGCTGTGGCACCGCCTGGGGCACACCGACTCGGTGGTCCACCAGGACTTCCCCGTCGCGGACCCGGCGTACGTGGTCGACGAGACCGTCACCTGCGTGGTGCAGGTCAAGGGCAAGGTCAAGGCCCGCCTGGAGGTGCCGCCGGCCATCTCGGAGGCAGACCTGGAGCAGCTGGCGGTCACCGACGCGGCCGTCGTGGCCGCGCTGGGCGGCGCCGAGATCCGCAAGGTGATCGTGCGCGCCCCGAAGCTGGTGAACATCGTCATCTGACGCCGGGGGCGCCCGGGGGCGCCGTTCTCCGGGTGATCCCGTACGGGCAGGTTGGGGGTTCGAATGGAACCCCCGACCTGCCCGTGGCGTTTACGGTGGAAGGGACGGGATCCGGCCGGGGAAGGGAACCTCATGGAGGTAGGCGCGTTGGTCATCATCTTTGCCCTGGTGGTGCTGTTCGCCTTCCTGGGGCTGGGAGCCTGGGCCACCGTCAAGGCGGTCGGCGCGGCGAAGCGGGGTGTGGACCGGACGATCACGCAGGCCCGCCGGACGGTGGAGGACACCACCCTGAGGGCCAGGAGCCTCGCCCAGGGCGGGGTGCCGGCGGCGCTGGCACAGCTGCGCCTGGACCTGCGGTCGTCGATGCGCGCCACGCAGGCGGCCCTCTACCAGGGCGTTCAGGCGGACGCCTCGCTGAAGGAGTCCATCGCCCTCTTCGAGCGGCTGAGCCGGCACGGACACGAGCTGGACGACGAGCTCAAGCGGCTGGAGCAGGAACCGGACCGCAAGCGGATCGCGGAGCGCCTGCCCGACCTGCGGGAGCGCACCGCGAAGATCACGGAGTCGGCCGACTCGCTGCGGTGGGCGGCCCGTGACCGGGCCCGCCAATTCGCCGACGAGGACCTGGAGGCGCTGTCGGCGCAGATCGAGGTCGAGTCGAGCGCCCTGCGCGACTGGTCCCGGGAGTCGGTCGACGACCTGACGGCCGCGGCGGCGGCGTGGGACGCGGGGCCGGGGGCGCGTTCGGGGGCGTCCGGTGCGGGTGCGGAGTCGTCGCGTGCGGCGGGATCCGGGGCCCCGGGAGCCGGTGCGGCCGCGCGGGGGCGGACCGGGCAGCAGCGGGCCGCGCTGGACCCCGCGAAGCCGGCGGCGACCCACCCCTGGCAGAAGGCCCGCAGGCCGGAAGCCGCTTCCTGAGCGCGGCGCCCGCGGCGGGGCCGGCGCCGGGGAGGCCGCGGAGGCGAGGGTGACGCATGTGGTGCGGGCTGCCGGATCGCCTCCCCGGGCGGTAACCTCCGGCTCATGTCCCGCCATGTCGCGATCGTCACCGATTCCACGGCCTATCTGCCCCCGCAGGCGGTGGCGCGGCACGGGATCACCGCCGTTCCCCTGACCGTCGTCCTGGGGGACGAGGCCCTGGAGGAGGGCACCGAGATCTCGGCCCGCAGCCTTGCCGCCGCCCTGCAGAAGCGCCGCCCGGTCACCACCTCCCGCCCCGGTCCGGAACAGTTCGTACGGGCCTACCGGGCGGCGGCGGACGCCGGTGCGACCGGCATCGTGAGCCTGCACCTCTCCGCCGAGTTCTCCGGCACCTACGACGCCGCCGTGGTCGCGGCGAAGACGGCCCCCGTCCCGGTGCGCGTCGTGGACACCGGCATGGTCGCGATGGCCCTGGGCTTCTGCGCCCTCGCCGCGGCCGAGACGGCCGAGGCGGGCGGATCGGCCGACGAGGCCGTGGCCGCCGCCGAGAAGCGGGCCGCCGAGATGTCGGCGTACTTCTACGTGGACACCCTCGACTACCTGCGGCGCGGCGGCCGGATCGGGGCGGCGCAGGCCCTCCTCGGGTCGGCGCTCGCGGTCAAGCCGCTCCTCACGCTGGACGGCGGGCGGATCGAGATGCTGGAGAAGGTGCGGACGGCGTCCAAGGCCATCGCACGGCTGGAGGAGCTCGCCGTCGAGCGGGCCGGGACGCGCAGCGTCGACGTGGCGGTCCACCACCTGGCGGCGCCGGAGCGGGCCGAGAAGCTCGCGCAGCGGCTGGGGGAGCGGATCCCCGGCCTGGTCGAGCTGCACGTGAGCGAGGTCGGCGCGGTGATCGGCGCGCACACCGGGCCGGGGCTGCTCGCGGCGGTGGTCTCGCCGCGCTGACCGCCCGGTGCACCCGCACGGGTGGCGGGGTTTTCCACAACGGGCCGGTCATGCACCGGAATCGGGGGCTCCGAGCGGGGGGACGGGGGCCGGGCCTAGCGTCGGGGCATGACTCTTCGCACGCGCGCTCCGCGCCCCTCGGGCACTTCCGGATCCTTCGACGCCCCCGGGCCTTCCGGCGCCGGTCCCGGGCCCTCAGCCGCCGGTCCCGGGCCCTCCGACGCCTCGGCCACCGCTGCCGGCCGCGGTGGCGGCAGCGGGCCGGGGAGGGGGCTCATTTCCGACGGCCGGTTTCGTGACCGCCGCCGTGCCCGGTCGCAGCCCCGCCCCGACCCCGCCGCGGTGCGCCGCCGCGCGGAGGCCCTGCTGGCCGGTGCCCCTTCCCCCCGACGGCCCGAGCCGCCTCCGGACCCCCGGGTGCCTCCGGGGCCCGGGCTGGCCACGGGGCTGCCTTCGGGGCTGCCTTCGGGGGTGGTCGAGCGCCGGGCGCGGGTGCCCGGGCGGCCTGCGGTGGTGCCGGGGGCCGGGTCAGGGGCGCTCGCCGGGTCGTCCGCGTCGTTCGGGGCAGGGGGCGGGGCGGGACCCGCGGCCGCGGCTCCCTCGGGGGGTGCCGCAGGGGCGGTGGCCGGGGCTCCGCCGCCTGGGCCGCCGTCGGAGGGCGGGGCCGGTGGTGCGCGTGCCGGGGCCGGGTGGTGGCCGGCCGTGCGGGAGCGGCTGCCGGTGTGGGTGCAGGTCCGGTGCGGGGTGGAGCCGCGGTCGGTGGCCGCCGTGGGGGTGGTCCTGGCCGTGGCGGTGGGGTTCGCCGTCCAGCAGTACGGGGCGGCCCGCCCGCAGCCGGTGAAGGCGCCCGCCGTGCTCGCCCCCGCGCCGCCCCCCGCCCCGCCCCCGGTGCCGGGAGCGGGCTCGGCCGGGCCGGGCGGCCGCATCGTGGTGGACGTGGCCGGCAAGGTCCGCGATCCCGGTGTGCGGCGGCTGCCCGGCGGCTCACGGGTGGAGGACGCGCTGGCCGCCGCCGGCGGAGTACGGCCGGGCACCGACACCACCGGGCTCAACCTGGCCCGGGTCCTGGTGGACGGCGAGCAGGTGCTGGTGGGGGTCACGGCGCAGCCGGTGCCGGGCGGCGGGGGTCCCGCGGGTGGTCCGGTCCCGGGCCCGCTGAGTCTGGCCGGTGCGACCGTCGAGCAGCTGGACGGGCTGCCGGGGGTCGGCCCGGTGCTGGCCCGGCACATCGTGGAGTTCCGCACGGCCCGGGGCGGCTTCCGGGCGGTGGAGGACCTCCGGCAGGTCGAGGGCATCGGCGAGCGCAGGTTCGCCGAGCTGCGCAAGCTGGTGCGGCTGTGAGCGCCGCCGGGCCTCCGGGCGCGGAGGCCGGGGCCGGTGGGACCGGGCCGGGGGACGCCGGGGCGGCGGACGGCAGGGTGGCGGACGGCGGGGCGGTGGAGGGCGGGGGTGGGCCCCTCGATCTGCGGCTGGTGGGGCCCGCCCTGGGCGCCTGGGGCGCGGCTGCCGTCGGTCTCGGGGTCTCCGCGGCGTGGTGTGCCGTCGGGGCGGGAGTCGCGGTGGCCGCGGCCGGGGTGCTGCTGGTGGCGGGCTCCCGCGGGAGGCGGCCGGTCTGGCAGATCGCCACCGCCGCGGCGGCAGCCCTGTTGTGCGCGGCCGCCGGGGCGGGGGTGGCCGGGTTGGAGCGGGCCGAGGCGCGGGCGGGGCCCGTGGCCCGGCTGGCGGGGGAACACGCCCGGGTGCGCGCCGAGCTCACCGTGGCTTCCGACCCGCGGGCCGCCCGGAGCGGGAGCGGGCCGCCCGTGGTCGTGCTGGACGCGGTGGTCACCGGGGTCACCGGCCCCGACGGTGCGCGGACCCGGGTGGAGACCCCGGTACGGGTGCTGGCCGGGCATCCGGGGTGGGCCCGGCTGGAGCCCTCGGCACGGGTGGAGGTGGTGGCCCGGCTGGCGCCGGCGCGGGAGGGGGAGCGGGCCGTGGCGCTGGTCCGGCCCGCCGGGGACGTCCCACCGCGGGTGACGGGCGGCCCGGACCGCGCGCAGCGGGTCGCGGGGCGGCTGCGCGCCGGGCTGAGGCAGGCCTCCGAGGGGCTCCCGGGGGACGCCCGGGCGCTGCTGCCGGGGCTGGTGGTCGGAGACACCTCCCGGGTACCGCCCGAGCTGCACGACGCGTTCGAAGCCACCGATCTGCTGCACCTGCTGGCCGTCTCCGGATCCAACCTGACCGTGGTGCTGTACCTGCTCATCGGGCCTCCGGGGCGGGCCCAGTACGTGGAGCGGGGCGGGCTGGCGCCCCGGCTGGGGCTGTCGCTGCGGTTCACGGCCCTGTGCGGGGCGGCCCTGACGCTGGGCTTCGTCGTGATGTGCCGGCCCGATCCGAGCGTGCTGCGGGCCGCCGCCTGCGGGGCGGTGACCCTGCTGGCCCTGGCCACGGGGCGGCGCAGGTCCCTCCTCCCGGCACTGGCCGCGGCGGTGCTGCTGCTGGTGCTGTACGACCCCTGGCTGGCCCGGGCGTACGGGTTCCTGCTCTCGGTGCTGGCCACCGGGGCGCTCCTCACCCTGGGGCCCCGCTGGGCCGGGGCGCTGCGGGCGCGCGGGCTGCCCCCGCGGCTCGCGGAGGCCCTGGCGGCGGCGGCCGCGGCGCAGGCCGTGTGCGCTCCGGTGGTGGTCGTGCTGTCGGGCCGGGTGAGCCTGGTCGCCGTGCCCTGCAACCTCCTGGCGGAGCTCGCCGCGGGGCCGGCCACGGTGCTCGGATTCGCCGCACTCGTGTCCGCCCCGCTGTGCATGCCCCTCGCGGAGCTGCTGGCCCGGGGCGCCGGGGTGCCGGCCGGGTGGATCGCCGCCGTCGCGCGGGCCGGGGCGGGGCTGCCGGGGGCGGGGCTGCCGTGGCCGGGCGGGCCGGGCGGCGGGGTGCTGCTGGCGGTGGTCACGCTGGCGTTCGCTGGGCTCGGGGTCCGGTTCGGGCGGCGGCGCGGGGTGCGGGCCGCCGTGGTGGTGGTGCTGCTGGTCGCGGTGGTACGGCCGCCCCCGCTGACCCGTATGCTCACGGGCTGGCCCCCGCCCGGCTGGAGCTACGTCCAGTGCGCCGTGGGCCAGGGGGACGCCGCCGTCCTCGCCGCCGGGGAGGGGACGGCCGTCGTGGTCGACGCCGGACCGGAGCCCGGCCCGGTGGACGGCTGTCTGCGCGCCCTCGGGGTCACGCGCGTCCCCCTGCTCCTGCTGACGCACTTCCACGCCGACCACGTGGGCGGCCTGTCCGGGGTGCTGCGGGGCCGCTCGGTGGGTGTGATCGAGACCACCGCCGTGGCGGACCCGCCCGCACAGGCGGCGCGGGTCCGGCGGACGGCGGCCGGGGCCGGGGTGCCCGTGGTGCCGGCGGTCGCGGGGGAGCGGCGGCGGGTCGGGGGGCTGGAGTGGCAGGTGCTGTGGCCGTCGGCGTCCGCGCCGCCGCCGCAGGGACCCAACGACACGAGCGTGGCCCTGCTGGCGCGCGCCGCGGGGCTGACGTTCCTGCTCCTCGGGGACCTGGAACCGCCGTCCCAGCAGGCCCTGCTGAGGGAGCATCCGGAACTGGGGCCGGTGGACGTGCTCAAGGTCGCCCACCACGGTTCGGCGCACCAGGACCCCGGCCTCGTAGAGCGGATCCGGCCACGCCTCGCCCTGGTTCCGGTCGGGGCCGACAACCGGTACGGGCACCCGGCGCGGAGCACCCTCGCACGGCTCGAAGCCCTTGGGGCGGCTGTGCTGCGCACCGATACGGACGGCTCCGTGGCCGTCTGTGGCGGCGGCTCGGGGCTCCGTGCGGTTCCCGCCGGACGGCGGCCGAAAAGGCGCGGTCATACCGGGCGCGACCACTCTGTTTGCCCACAACCCGACAGCATGATCGAATGCGTCTTCGCCAGAACCGACGTACACACAGCACGGGGGTGCATCAGTCATGTTCGGTCGCCGACGGGGGACGGATACGGCCGGGAGCGGCAGTTCGCAGACGTCCGCCACGCTGACATTGCCGCCCACGGCACGCCTGTTGAGCTGTCGGGTCCTCGACACGGTCCACCAGCCCATCCGGCAGGCCAAGTTCGAGGTCACCGACCCGATCGGCCGACGGGTCGTCAGCGGGGAGACGGACCCGTACGGGGGGTTCACGGCGGCCGTGCCGGAGGGGGAGTACCGGCTCTCGGTCAGCGCCGAGGGATACGCCCCGTTCCATGGGGCGACCCTCGTGGGGGACCCGGCGCAGCCCGGCACCGCGGAGATCATCCTGGACTCGGTGGAGCCGCCGGTGCTCCCGCAGCCCGGCCACTGGGAACTGGACCCGACGCACTCGTCGATCGGGTTCACCGCGAAGCACATCGGCTTCGCCCGGATCCACGGCCGGTTCGCCACCTTCGCCGGAGCGGTGCGGATCGCGGAGCGGATGGAGGACTCCTCCATGCACGTGATCATCGACGCGGCGAGCATCGACACCGGGCTGCGGATGCGGGACGACCACCTGCGGTCGGCGGACTTCCTGGACGCCGCCCGGTACCCGACGGTGGAGTTCTACAGCGAGCGGTTCATCCACCGCAGCGGCAGCCGCTGGGCGGTCGCCGGAGCCCTGACCCTGCACGGGGTGAGCCGTTCCGTCACCCTGGACACCCAGTACCTGGGCGTCGGCACGGGGCTGGAGGGCGAGCCCCGTGCCGCCTGCCGCGCCACGGCGGAGCTGCACCGCGAGGACTTCAGCCTGAACTGGCAGTCGGTGCTGGCGCAGGGGATCGCGGCGATCGGTTCGAGCGTGGAAGTGGCGCTGGACGTACAGATCGTCCACAAGGCCTGAGGGCGGCGCCGCCGCCCGGCTCAGGGGGCTTCGAGCCAGCCCTCGTACGCGGCGGCGAGCTCGTCCAGCAGGGCGGCGTCGAGCCGCTGCCGCGGGTCCTCGACGACCACCAGCCACTGGGCGTCCTCGGCGTCGTCCTCGCCGGCCAGGGCGTCACGCACCAGCTGCGGCTCCTCGGTGAGGCCGAAGCGGTCGACGGCCTCCTGGGCCACATCCTCGGCGGCGTCGCGGTCGGGCAGGACCAGTACATGTCGCAGGTTCACCGGACCATTCTCGGGCACCGGGGGCGGGGCGCTGTCGGTGCGGCGTGGGATGCTGGAGCCGATGGCCACCAGGAAGAACCCCACCGACGATCCCCTCGCCCCCATCACCCTCGCGGTGGGGCAGGAGGACCTGCTGCTCGACCGCGTCGTCCGGGACGTCGTGCAGGCCGCCCGCGCGGCCGACGCCGACACGGACGTGCGGGACCTCACCTCCGACCAGCTCCAGCCCGGCACCCTGGCGGAGCTGACCAGCCCCTCGCTCTTCTCCGAGCGCAAGGTCCTGATCGTGCGGAACGCGCAGGACCTGGGCGCGGACACGGTGAAGGAGGTCAAGGCCTACCTCGCCGACCCGTACGAGGAGATCGCCCTCGTCCTCCTCCACGCGGGCGGGGTCAAGGGCAAGGCCGTGCTGGACTCCGCCCGCAAGGCCGGGGCCCGGGAGGTCGCCTGCCCGAAGATGACGAAGGCCGCGGACCGGCTCTCGTTCGTCCGCGGCGAGTTCCGCACGCTGGGCCGCTCCGCCACCCCCGAGGCCTGCCAGAACCTGGTCGACGCGATCGGCGCCGACCTGCGGGAGCTGGCGAGCGCGGTGGCACAGCTGTGCGCGGACGTCGAGGGGACGATCGACGAGGCCGTGGTCGGCCGCTACTACACCGGCCGGGCCGAGGCATCGAGCTTCACCGTCGCCGACCGGGCGGTCGAGGGGCGGGCGGCGGAGGCCCTGGAGGCCCTGCGCTGGTCCCTGGCGACCGGGGTCGCTCCCGTGCTGATCACCAGCGCGCTGGCGCAGGCCGTCCGGGCCATCGGGAAGCTGGCCTCCGCCCCGCGCGGCGCCCGCCCCGGCGACCTCGCCCGCGACCTCGGCATGCCGCCGTGGAAGATCGACCGGGTCCGGCAGCAGATGCGCGGCTGGTCGGCGGACGGGGTCTCGCAGGCGCTGCGCGCCGTCGCGCTGGCCGACGCGGGCGTCAAGGGCGGCGGGGACGACCCCGAATACGCCCTGGAGAAGGCCGTCGTGGCGGTGGCGCGGGCCGCCAGGGCCTCGCGGGGACAGTAGCCGGTCTGCCGCCGGACGCCCGGGCCGGCCGGGAGCTGCGAGTTGCCGCTGCGCGGGGCCGGCCTGGGGGCTCCGGCCCCGGACCCCGGCGCTTCGAACGCCGGCGGGGCCGGATGTCGGCGCGGGTGTACGCGAAGGCCCCGGACTCTGCCCTGGGGAAGGGCGGAGGCCGGGGCCTTCGGTCACTGCTGTGTGCGCCGCACCCGCGTGGCGAACGCAGGCCGCGTGCGGCGCTGGGTGCCGGTCAGGAGCGGATGAGAGGGCCCGCTTGGTCCTTCCCGGCGTTCACATCGAGTGCGGAACCTCAGATGGCGGCAACCTTGGAGGCCAGCGCCGACTTCTTGTTGGCGGCGGCGTTCTTGTGGATGACACCCTTCGAGACGGCCTTGTCCAGCTTCTTGGAAGCCAGGCGGGCCGCAGCGGTGGCCTTCTCCGCGTCGCCGGCGAGGATGGCCTCGTTGGCCTTGCGGATGAAGGTGCGCAGCTCGGACTTGACCGACTTGTTGCGAAGGCGGGCCTTCTCGTTGGTCTTGTTCCGCTTGATCTGGGACTTGATGTTCGCCACGAAAGAGCCTTTTCAGGTTCAGAGTATTTTTCCGGATGTGTCACGTCTGCTGAGAGGGCATGCGAGACACAGCCACCCAGGCTACCAGGCGCGCTTCGACCGGCCCAAACCGAGCGCATCGCCCGGTCCATGGGACCATGGGACCCTGCGTACCGTTCGACAGCAGATCCGACAGCGACCCGAGAATCAGGACACTGCGTGCCCGCCATCCCCAGCCACGTGCCCGAGCCGAGCCGTACCGACCCGGCGCTGATCCGCAACTTCTGCATCATCGCGCACATCGACCACGGCAAGTCGACCCTCGCCGACCGGATGCTCCAGCTCACCGGTGTCGTCGACCAGCGGCAGATGCGCGCCCAGTACCTCGACCGCATGGACATCGAGCGTGAGCGCGGCATCACGATCAAGTCGCAGGCGGTCCGCCTGCCCTGGGCCCCCACCGAGGGCGCCGGGACCGGGACCACGCACATCCTGAACATGATCGACACCCCGGGCCACGTCGACTTCACCTACGAGGTCTCGCGCTCCCTCGCCGCCTGCGAGGGCACGATCCTCCTGGTGGACGCCGCCCAGGGCATCGAGGCCCAGACCCTCGCCAACCTGTACCTGGCGATGGAGAACGACCTCGCGATCGTCCCGGTCCTGAACAAGATCGACCTGCCGGCCGCCCAGCCGGAGAAGTTCGCCGAGGAGCTGGCGAACCTGGTCGGCTGCGACCCCGACGACGTCCTGCGCGTCTCGGCGAAGACCGGCCTCGGCGTCGACGCGCTGCTCAACCGCGTGGTCGACACCGTCCCGGCCCCGGTCGGCGTCAAGGACGCCCCCGCCCGCGCGATGATCTTCGACTCGGTCTACGACTCGTACCGCGGCGTGGTCACCTACGTCCGTGTCGTGGACGGCACGCTCAACAAGCGCGAGCGCATCCGGATGATGTCCACCGGCGCCACGCACGAGCTGCTGGAGATCGGCACCAACTCGCCCGAGATGCTCCCGGCCGACGGCCTGTCCGTCGGCGAGGTGGGCTACCTGATCACCGGTGTGAAGGACGTCCGCCAGTCCAAGGTCGGCGACACCATCACCCAGCAGACGAACGGCGCCACCGAGTCCCTCGGCGGTTACAAGGACCCGAAGCCGATGGTCTTCTCGGGCCTGTACCCGCTCGACGGCTCGGACTACCCCGAGCTGCGCGAGGCCCTGGACAAGCTCCAGCTCAACGACGCCGCGCTCGTATACGAGCCGGAGACCTCCGCGGCGCTCGGCTTCGGCTTCCGCGTCGGCTTCCTCGGCCTGCTCCACCTGGACGTGGTCCGCGAGCGCCTGGAGCGCGAGTTCGGCCTCGACCTGATCGCCACCGCGCCCAACGTGGTCTACCGGGTGGTGCTGGAGGACGGCAAGGAAGTCACCGTCACCAACCCGAGCGAGTTCCCCGAAGGCAAGATCAAGGACGTCTTCGAGCCGGTCGTCCGGGCC
This sequence comes from Streptomyces racemochromogenes, assembly GCF_044129415.1. GTDB lineage: Bacteria > Actinomycetota > Actinomycetes > Streptomycetales > Streptomycetaceae > Streptomyces > Streptomyces racemochromogenes_A. The sequence goes on along the minus strand of NZ_JBBDHD010000013.1, from coordinate 22,842 downwards.
ACCGTCCTCGCACCCACCGAGTTCATCGGCGCGATCATGGAGCTCTGCCAGCAGCGCCGCGGCACCCTGCTCGGCATGGACTACCTCTCCGAGGACCGCGTCGAGATCCGCTACACGCTCCCGCTCGCGGAGATCGTGTTCGACTTCTTCGACCAGCTGAAGTCCAAGACCCGCGGTTACGCCTCCCTGGACTACGAGCCCACCGGCGAGCAGGCCTCCAGCCTGGTCAAGGTGGACATCCTGCTCCACGGCGACAAGGTCGACGCCTTCTCCGCCGTCTGCCACAAGGACGCCGCCTACGCCTACGGCGTGCGCCTGGTGGCGAAGCTGCGCGAGCTCATCCCGCGGCAGGCCTTCGAGGTGCCGGTCCAGGCCGCGATCGGCTCCCGCGTCATCGCCCGCGAGACCATCCGCGCCATCCGCAAGGACGTCCTCGCCAAGTGCTACGGCGGTGACATCTCCCGTAAGCGGAAGCTGCTGGAGAAGCAGAAGGAAGGCAAGAAGCGCATGAAGATGGTCGGCTCCGTGGAGGTCCCGCAGGAGGCCTTCATCGCCGTCCTCTCCAGCGACGAGTCCAGCGGCAAGAAGAAGTAGCCGCGGCCGTTCCATGTCGCGCGAAAAGGGTCCACATGCACACGCATGGGGGCCCTTTTCGTTATGAAGCGGCCGCTCGGGGGCCCTTACGCACCGGGCGGGCGGCCTCTACCCTGATCGAAGCTCGATGGTTACCGGCCAGTTAACCGACCGGTAATGAAACACGCCAGCCGCGTACCCGGCGGCTGCACCCCGCCAGCCCAAGCGCCCCACGCCCACGCCCTGGCCGCGTGGACCCGGTCCGGAGGATGTCGTGAGCGACACACAGACCTTGATCGAGAACCGCCCGCCCACCGTGGCGGCCCTCTTCCTTGACCGCGTCGCCGCCACACCGAACGGGGAGGCCTACCGCTACCCGGTCCCCTCGGCCCGCCCCGAGGGAGGCCCCGACGACTGGAAGTCGCTCAGCTGGGGGCAGGCGGCCGACCGGGTCTTCGCCATCGCCGCCGGCCTGATCACCCTGGGCCTGCACCCCGAGGAGCGCGTCGCCCTCGCCTCCAACACCCGCGTCGAGTGGATCCTCGCCGACCTGGGGGTGATGTGCGCGGGCGGCGCCGTCACCACGATCTACCCCAGCACCAACGCGGACGAGTCCGCCTTCATCCTCTCGGACTCCGAGAGCCGGGTGCTCATCGCCGAGGACGCCGCCCAGCTGGCCAAGGCCCGCGAGCGCCGCGCCGACCTCCCCGACCTGCGCCACGTGGTCGTCATGGAGACCGCCGACGCGGTCCCCGCCGCGGGCGACCCGGAGGGCTGGGTGCTCTCCCTCGCCGACCTGGAGGCGCGCGGCAGGGAGTACCTCGACCAGCACCCGGCCGCGGTCAAGGACCGGATCGCGGCCATCACCGCCGACCAGCTGGCCACCCTCATCTACACCTCGGGCACCACCGGCCGCCCCAAGGGCGTCCGCCTCCCGCACGACAACTGGTCGTACATGGCCAAGGCCACCGTCGCCACCGGCATGATCAACAGCGACGACGTGCAGTACCTCTGGCTGCCGCTCGCCCACGTCTTCGGCAAGGTCCTCACCTCCGGCCAGATCGAGGTCGGGCACGTCACCGCCGTCGACGGCCGCATCGACAAGATCATCGAGAACCTGCCGGTCGTCCAGCCGACCTACATGGCGGCCGTCCCGCGCATCTTCGAGAAGGTCTACAACGGCGTGGCCGCCAAGGCCCGGGCCGGCGGCGGCGCGAAGTACAAGATCTTCCAGTGGTCGGTCGGCGTCGCCCGCGAGTACGCCAGGGTCACCCAGGACAACTACCGCCGCACCGGCCGGGCCACCGCCCCCTTCGGCCTCTCGACCCGGCACAAGGTCGCCGACGCGCTCGTCTACTCCAAGCTCCGCGAGGCCTTCGGCGGCAAGCTCCGCGCCGCCGTCTCCGGCGCCTCCGCCCTCGCCCCCGAGATCGGCTACTTCTTCTCCGGCGCCGGTATCCACATCCTGGAGGGCTACGGCCTCACCGAGTCCAGCGCCGCCTCCTTCGTCAACCCCGGCGAGGCCTACCGCACCGGCACCGTCGGCAAGCCGCTGCCCGGCACCGAGGTGCGCATCGCCGACGACGGCGAGGTCCTGCTGCGCGGCCCCGGCATCATGCAGGGCTACCACCGCCAGCCCGACAAGACCGACGAGGTCCTGGAGAGCGACGGCTGGCTCCACACCGGCGACATCGGCGAGCTCTCCCCGGACGGCTACCTGCGCATCACCGACCGCAAGAAGGACCTGATCAAGACCTCGGGCGGCAAGTACGTCGCCCCGGCCGAGATCGAGGGCCAGTTCAAGGCCATCTGCCCCTACGTCTCCGCCATCGTCGTCCACGGCGCCGACCGCAACTTCTGCACCGCCCTGGTCGCCCTCGACGAGCCCGCCATCCTCGGCTGGGCCGCCGAGAACGGCCTGGAGGGCAAGACGTACGGCGAGGTCCTGGCCGCGCCCGAGACCCACCGCCTGATCGAGACCTACGTACAGACCCTCAACGAGAACCTCCAGCGCTGGCAGACGATCAAGAAGTTCCGCATCCTCCCCCGCGACCTGGACGTCGAGCACGGCGACCTCACGCCCAGCCTCAAGCTGAAGCGCCCGGTCGTCGAGCGCGAGTTCAAGCACCTCATCGAGGAGATGTACGCCGGGTCCCGCGAGGCCTGACCCCGCCCCGCGGCCGAGGGCGTAAACGACCATGGGGCAGTGCGGGACAATGGGCCCATGCCTTCCGCACTGCCCGACGGTGACCCCATGCCCGAAGACGGCTCGCTGCCGTCGCACGCCCTGGCGGGCGCCGGCGAGCGGCCGCTGGGGTTCTACCTGCACGTCCCGTACTGCGCCACCCGCTGCGGGTACTGCGACTTCAACACCTACACCGCCACCGAGCTGCGCGGCACCGGCGGCGTCCTCGCCTCCCGCGAGAACTACGCCGACACCCTGATCGACGAGGTCCGCCTCGCCCGCAAGGTGCTCGGCGACGACCCGCGCTCGGTGCGGACCGTCTTCGTCGGCGGGGGCACGCCCACCCTGCTCCCCGCCGGCGACCTCGTCCGCATGCTCGCGGCGATCCGCGACGAGTTCGGGCTGGCCGAGGACGCCGAGGTCACCACCGAGGCCAACCCGGAGTCCGTGAACCCCGCGTACCTGGCGGAGCTGCGCGCGGGCGGCTTCAACCGGATCTCCTTCGGCATGCAGAGCGCCAGGCAGCACGTGCTGCAGGTCCTCGACCGCACGCACACCCCCGGCCGCCCCGAGGCCTGCGTCGCCGAGGCGCGCGCGGCGGGCTTCGAGCACGTCAACCTCGACCTGATCTACGGCACCCCCGGCGAGTCCGACGACGACTGGCGGGCCTCCCTGGACGCCGCCCTCGGCGCCGGGCCGGACCACGTCAGCGCCTACGCCCTCATCGTCGAGGAGGGCACCCAGCTGGCCCGGCGGATCCGCCGCGGCGAGGTCCCGATGACCGACGACGACGTCCACGCCGACCGGTACCTGATCGCCGACGAGGTCATGGAGCGGGCCGGCTACTCCTGGTACGAGGTCTCGAACTGGGCCACCTCCGAGGCCGGCCGCTGCCTGCACAACGAGCTGTACTGGCGCGGCGCCGACTGGTGGGGCGCCGGCCCCGGAGCCCACTCGCACGTGGGCGGGGTCCGCTGGTGGAACGTGAAGCACCCCGGCGCCTACGCGGCCGCCCTCGCGGAGGGCCGCTCCCCGGGCGCGGGGCGCGAGCTCCTCTCGGAGGAGGACCGGCGGGTGGAGCGGATCCTGCTGGAACTCCGCCTGGTCGACGGCGTCCCGCTGTCCCTGCTGGCCCCGGCGGGCCTGGCGGCCTCACGCCGCGCCCTGTCCGACGGCCTCCTGGAGGCGGCCCCGTACGAGGCCGGGCGCGCGGTCCTGACCCTGCGGGGGCGGCTCCTGGCGGACGCGGTGGTGCGGGACCTGGTGGACTGATCCCCCGCCCGGGTGAATCCCCCCGTTACCGGGCCCGTACTGCCTAGGCTGTTCCTAGGCTGCCGTCGACAGTACGCGGCGGATGTGGAGGACCACGGAGATGACCGCTGTGGACGAGTACGGGATGGCCAAATTCTTCGCGGGGTTCGAGCCCCCCGAGGGCGTTAAGGCCGAGCTCCTCCGGGGGGAAATCGTGATGATGGCCGGTCCCGATCTGGTGCACAACCTGATCGTGGAGGACGTGCAGGACCAGATCCCGCGCAAGCGGTGGGTACGGCTCCAGACCCAGGACGTCGACATCGTCGACGAGGCGAGCGAGCCCGTTCCCGACCTGGTGGTCCTGGATCGTCAGGCGAACCCGGGGTCGGGACGTCTCCTGCCGTCGCAACTGATCACGCTGGTGGTGGAGGTCGTCTCCAAGACCAGCGTCGACAGGGACTACGTGACCAAGCGCTCGATCTACGCCGCCGGCCGGGTACCCGCCTACCTGATCATCGACCCCGTCGTCGGGCAGTGTGTCCTGCTGACCAGCCCGGTCGGCAAGGGAGACGATGCCGACTACCGGTCGCAACGGCTGTGGAAGTTCGGCGAGTCGGTGTCCCTGGAACCGCTCGGTATCGAGCTGGACACGAGCGACTTCGGCACGTTCCAGGGCGTCAGGCCTCACCACTACCCGTGACGAAGTCGATCAGCTCCTCCACCCGCCCCAGCAGCGTCGGCTCCAGGTCCCGGTAGGACGTCACGCGGGACAGGATGTGCTGCCAGGCGGCCCCCGTGTTCTGCGGCCAGCCCAGGGCCCGGCAGACGCCCGTCTTCCAGTCCTGGCCGCGCGGGACCTCCGGCCACGCGCCGATGCCCAGCGCCGACGGCTTCACCGCCTGCCAGACGTCCACGTACGGGTGACCCACGACCAGCACGTCCGGCGAGGTCACCGAGGCCGCGATCCGGGACTCCTTCGAGCCCGGCACCAGGTGGTCCACCAGGACCCCCAGGCGGGCGTCGGGTCCGGGCGCGAACTCCGCCACCACCGCCGCGAGGTCGTCGATCCCCTCCAGGTACTCCACCACCACGCCCTCGATCCGCAGGTCGTCGCCCCAGACCCGCTCGACCAGCTCGGCGTCGTGCCGCCCCTCCACGTAGATCCGCCCCGCCCGCGCCACCCTCGCCCGCGCCCCCGGGACGGCGATCGAGCCCGAGGCCGTACGGGCCGGCGCGGCGGGAGCCCGTGACGGGCGCGTCAGCGTCACCACGGCGCCGTCCAGCAGGAAACCCCGGGGTTCCAGCGGGAACACCCGGCGCCGGCCGAACCGGTCCTCCAGGGTCACCGTCCCCGCCTCGCACGCCACCACCGCGCCGCAGAAGTCCGTACCCGCCACCTCGACCACCAGATCGGGGTCGGCCGGCACCTCCGGCACGGCCTTGGCACGCTTCCACTGCGGGGTCAGGTCGGGGGAGTACTCACGCATCCGGCCGACACTAGGAGCGCGGCCGCCCTCACGCCCGCGACACGCCGAACCGGTCCGCCAGTGTGTCGCGTTGCGCACGCACGAAGCCCGCCTCCACCACCGCTCCGTGACCCGGCACGTACAGCGCGTCCTCCCCGCCCAGCGACAGCAGCCGGTCCAGGGCGGCCGGCCACTGCCCCGGCACCGCGTCCGAGCCCGCCTGCGGCTCGCCCGACTCCTCCACCAGGTCCCCGCAGAACACCGTCTCCCGCTCGCCCGGCACGAAGACGGCCAGGTCGTGCTGGGAGTGCGCCGGCCCCACGTTCGCCAGCAGCACCTGCACCCCGCCCAGCTCCAGCGTCCACTCGCCCGAGACCAGGTGCCCGGGCGCCTTGAGCAGGTCGCTCGCCTCGGCCGCCGCCTCCTCCGCCAAGCCGTGGGCCACCGCGCTCGCCCGCAGCTCCTCGCGGCCCCGGGGCGTCGCCAGCAGCCGGTCCAGCCCCACCGCGCCGTAGAACTGGGCGCCCGCGAAGGCCGCACCGCCCAGCACGTGGTCGAAATGTCCGTGGGTGAATGCGATATGGGTCACGTGCCGGCCGGTCAGCCGCTCCGCCTCGGCCCGCACCCCGGCGCCCTCCCGGACGCTCGATCCCGGGTCGATCAGGAGCACCGACTCGTCCCCCACCACCAGTCCCACGGTGCAGTCCCACACCGGGAGCCGTCGCCGGCCCGCCCGCCCGGTCAGCCGTTCCCAGCCCGCCTCTTCCCAACGCACGTCCATGCGGCGACGCTACCCTGGCGGGCCGCCCTTGCCCCCGGCGTACTACCCGGCCGTACACTGACCGGGGGATCCCTGGCACTCGGACGGCCAGAGTGCCAACCAAACCCAGACCGCCCGACCACGACCGACCGCATCCGGAGGTGTGCGCGATGCTCAGTGAACGCAGACTCGAAGTGCTGCGCGCCATCGTCCAGGACTACGTCGGGACGGAGGAGCCCGTCGGCTCCAAGGCCCTCACCGAGCGGCACAGGCTGGGCGTCTCGCCCGCCACCGTGCGCAACGACATGGCCGTGCTGGAGGAGGAGGGCTACATCGCCCAGCCCCACACCAGCGCCGGGCGGATCCCCACGGACAAGGGCTACCGGCTCTTCGTCGACAAGCTGGCCGGCGTCAAGCCGCTGTCGACCCCCGAGCGCCGGGCCATCCAGAACTTCCTCGACGGGGCCGTGGACCTCGACGACGTCGTCGGCCGCACGGTCCGGCTGCTCGCGCAGCTCACCCGCCAGGTCGCCGTCGTCCAGTACCCGTCGCTGACCCGTTCCACCGTCCGGCACGTCGAGCTGCTGTCGCTGGCCCCGGCCCGGCTGATGCTCGTGCTGATCACCGACACCGGACGGGTCGAGCAGCGCATGGTCGACACCCAGACCCCGTTCGGCGAGAACTCCCTCGCCGACCTGCGGGCACGGCTCAACAGCCGGGTCGTCGGCCGCCGGTTCACGGACGTCCCGAACCTGGTGCAGGACCTGCCGGAGTCGTTCGAGATCGACGACCGGGCCACCGTCAAGGCGGTGCTCGCGACCCTCCTCGAAACGCTGGCCGAGGAGGCGGAGGAGCGGCTGATGATCGGCGGCACCGCCAATCTCACTCGCTTCGGACATGACTTTCCCTTGACGATCAGGCCGGTGCTCGAAGCGCTTGAGGAGCACGTGGTGCTCCTCAAGCTGCTGGGCGAGGCCGGGGAGTCGGGGATGGCCGTACGGATCGGGCACGAGAACGCCTACGAGGGACTCAACTCCACGTCGGTCGTGTCCGTCGGCTACGGTTCGGGCGGCGAAGCAGTCGCCAAACTCGGCGTGGTCGGACCGACCCGCATGGACTACCCCGGAACGATGGGAGCGGTACGCGCAGTGGCACGTTACGTCGGACAGATCCTGGCGGAGTCGTAAGTGGCCACGGACTACTACGCCGTACTCGGCGTGCGCCGCGACGCATCGCAGGACGAGATCAAGAAGGCCTTCCGCCGCCTCGCGCGTGAACTCCACCCGGACGTGAACCCGGACCCGAAGACGCAGGAGCGCTTCAAGGAGATCAACGCGGCCTACGAGGTCCTCTCCGACCCGCAGAAGAAGCAGGTCTACGACCTCGGCGGCGACCCGCTGTCCTCCTCGGGCGGCGGCGGTGGCGCGGGCGGCTTCGGTGCGGGCGGCTTCGGCAACTTCTCCGACATCATGGACGCCTTCTTCGGCCAGGCCTCGCAGCGCGGCCCGCGCTCGCGGACCCGCCGCGGCCAGGACGCCATGATCCGCCTCGACCTGGAGCTGGACGAGGCCGCCTTCGGCACGACCAAGGACATCCAGGTCGACACCGCCGTCGTCTGCGGCACCTGCTCCGGCGAGGGCGCCGCCCCCGGCACCTCGGCGCAGACCTGTGACATGTGCCGCGGCCGCGGTGAGGTCTCGCAGGTCACCCGGTCCTTCCTGGGCCAGGTCATGACCTCGCGCCCCTGCCCGCAGTGCCAGGGCTTCGGCACCGTGGTCCCGACCCCGTGCCCCGAGTGCGCGGGCGACGGCCGGGTCCGCTCCCGCCGCAGCGTGACGGTCAAGATCCCGGCCGGCGTCGAGAACGGCACCCGGATCCAGCTCGCGGGCGAGGGCGAGGTCGGCCCCGGCGGCGGCCCCGCCGGCGACCTCTACGTGGAGATCCACGAGCTGCCGCACCCGACCTTCCAGCGGCGCGGGGACGACCTGCACTGCACGGTCACCATCCCCATGACGGCCGCGGCCCTGGGCACCAAGTGCCCGCTGGAGACGCTGGACGGCATGGAGGAGATCGACGTCCGCCCCGGGACCCAGTCCGGCCAGGCGATCCCGCTGCACGGGCGCGGCGTCACGCACCTGCGCGGCGGCGGCCGCGGCGACCTGATCGTCCACGTCGAGGTCACCACCCCCGGCAAGCTGGACGCCCAGCAGGAGGAGCTGCTGCGCCAGCTCGCCAAGCTGCGCGGCGAGGAGCGGCCCATGGGCCAGTTCGCGCCGGGCCAGCAGGGGCTGTTCAGCCGCCTGAAGGACGCGTTCAACGGCCGCTGACCGCAGGGCGGGCAGCGCGGCAGGAGCCCGGTACGGGAGACCCCGTACCGGGCTCCTCGCCGTCGTGGGCCCCGGAAGAAAACCCGACGCGAAAGCGGCCGGGAAAGTGGCCGGGAAAGCGGACTATGCCAGGCGAATGCCGTGATTCGGCGCGGTGACCCGGACATGGCACGATGCAGTCCATGTCCTCCGCACCGAACGGTCTCCACCCGTACCCGATCGTGCAGGCTCCCATGGCGGGCGGCGTCTCCGGCCCGCCCCTCGTCGCCGCCGTGTGCGAAGCGGGCGGGCTCGGCTTCCTGGCCGGCGGCTACAAGACCGCCGACGGGATGTACCAGGAGATCAAGCAGACGCGCGGGCTCACCCGGCGCCCCTTCGGCGTGAACCTCCTCCTGCCGCAGACCGGCTACGTCGACCCCGCCGCCGTCGAGGCCTACCGCGGGCAGCTGGCAGGCGAGGCGAGCTGGTACGAGGTCTCCCTCGCCGAGGAGGACATCATCGGCACCAGCGACGACGGCTACGACGCCAAGCTCGCCATCCTGCTGGAGGACCCGGTACGGGTCGTCTCCTTCACCTTCGGCTGCCCGGACCCCGCCGCCCTCGCACGGCTGCGGGCGGTCGGCACGTACACGGTCGTCACCGTGACCTCGGCCGACGAGGCCCGCGCCGCCCAGGCGGCCGGCGCCGACGCCGTGTGCGTCCAGGGCGTCGAGGCCGGCGGCCACCAGGGCACCCACCGCGACGACCCGCAGACCGACGGCACGGCGGGCGTCGGCCTGCTCGCCCTGGTCACGCAGGTACGGGAGGCCGTGGCCCTGCCGATCATCGCGGCGGGCGGGGTGATGCGCGGCGCGCAGATCGCGGCGCTGCTCGCGGCGGGCGCGGAGTCCGCGCAGCTCGGCACGGCCTTCCTGGCCTGCCGGGAGTCGGGCGCCCACCCGCTGCACAAGAAGGCCCTGACCGACCCGATGTTCCCGCACACCGAGCTCACCCGGGCCTTCTCGGGCCGGCCCGCGCGGGGCCTGGTGAACCGCTTCATGCGCGAGCACGGCCCCTACGCCCCGGCCGCCTACCCCCAGGTCCACCACATGACCTCGGGGCTGCGCACGGCGGCCGCCGCGGCCGGGGACCCGCAGGGCATGGCGCTGTGGGCGGGGCAGGGGCACCGGCTGGCCCGGGCACTGCCGGCCGGGGAGCTGGTGGAGGTGTTGGCGGCCGAACTGGCCGATGCGCAGAGCGCGTTGAAGGTGTTGCAGATGAGGAGAGCGTCATGACGGCCCCCGTGTTCGTGGTCGAAGAGGTCCCCGCGGGGCCGGAGTTCGTGCTGGAGGGTCCCGAGGGGCGGCACGCGGTATCGGTGAAGCGGCTGGCCCCGGGTGAGGACGTGGTCCTCACCGACGGGCGCGGCCGCTGGGCGGAGGGCGTGGTCAAGGCGGCCGAGGGCAAGGACCGCCTGGTGGTCACGGACCTGCGCGAGATCCGCGAGGAGCCGGAGCCGGCCGTGCGGATCACGGTGGTGCAGGCGCTGCCGAAGGGCGACCGGGGCGAGGTCGCGGTGGAGACGATGACGGAGACCGGCGTCGACGCCATCGTGCCGTGGCAGGCCTCGCGGTGCATCACCCAGTGGCGCGGCGAACGCGGGGCCAAGTCCCTGGCCAAGTGGCGGGCCACCGCCCGCGAGTCGGGCAAGCAGTCGCGCCGGGTGCGGTTCCCGGAGGTGGGCGAGGCGCTGTCCACGAAGCAGGTGGCCGCGCTGCTGGCGACCGCCGACCTGGCGATGGTGCTCCACGAGGACCGCGAGGCGGCCTCGGAGCCGCTGGCGACGGCCGCGCTGCCGGAGTCGGGATCGGTGGTCCTGGTGGTCGGCCCCGAGGGCGGGGTTTCCCCGGAGGAGCTGGCCGTCTTCGCCGAGGCGGGCGCCCGCCCGTACCGTCTGGGCCGGTCGGTCCTGCGCACCTCGACGGCGGGCACGGCGGCCACGGCGGTCCTGCTGGCGCGCACGGGGCGGTGGGGGTAGGGCCCGCGGGGCGGTCGCCGCGCGCGGCCCGCTGCCGGGCGGAGGTCGAACCCCGCCCGGGCGGCGGGGCGTTCCGGGGGCCGGGCCGGTAGCATGCCCCGACCGATCACCATCACGGGAGGCGCGGCCATGGCCGGGGAACCGCAGGCGGACTGCCTGTTCTGCAAGATCGTCGAGGGCAAGATCCCTGCGACCGTGGTCCGGGAGTCCGAGACCACCCTCGCCTTCCGGGACATCAACCCGCAGGCGCCGACCCACGTGCTCGTCATCCCGAAGGTGCACTACCCGGACGCGGCCTCCCTCGCCGCCGCCGAGCCGGGCGTGATCGCCGACATACTGCGTGAGGCCGGGGAGATCGCCGCCGACGAGAAGATCGCCGAGCACGGCTACCGGGTCGTGTTCAACACCGGTGCCGGGGCGGGCCAGACCGTCTTCCACGCCCACCTGCACGTGCTGGGCGGCCGCGGCCTCCAGTGGCCCCCCGGGTAGCGGTCCGTGTCCGTACGCGAGTTCGTGGTCCTCGGCACCGCCAGCCAGGTACCCACGCGGCACCGCAACCACAACGGCTACCTGCTGCGCTGGGACGGTGAGGGCATCCTCTTCGACCCGGGCGAGGGCACGCAGCGGCAGATGCTGCGGGCCGGGGTCGCGGCGCACGACATCAACCGGATCTGCGTCACCCATTTCCACGGTGACCACAGCCTGGGCCTGGCCGGGGTGATCCAGCGGATCAACCTCGACCAGGTCCCGCACCCCGTGACCGCGCACTACCCGGCCTCCGGGCAGAAGTTCTTCGACCGGCTGCGGTACGCGACCGCCTACCGGGAGACGGTGCGGCTGCGGGAGGAGCCGGTGGCGGACGACGGGGTGCTGGCGCACGGCCCCTCGTACGTCCTGGAGGCGCGGCGCCTCTCGCACCCGGTGGAGTCCTTCGGCTACCGCCTGACCGAGCCCGACGGGCGCCGGATGCGGCCGGAGCTGCTCGCGCGGTACGGGATCAAGGGTCCGGACGTCGGCCGGATCCAGCGCGAGGGGCGGCTGGGCGAGGTCACCCTGGAGGAGGTCAGCGAGCACCGGGCCGGGCAGCGGTTCGCCTTCGTCATGGACACCCGGCTCTGCCCGGGGGTGACCGAACTGGCGGAGGGGTGCGACATGCTCGTCATCGAGTCCACGTTCCTCGGGGCGGACGCGGCGCTGGCCGAGGACCACGGCCACCTCACCGCCGGACAGGCGGCGGTGGTGGCGCGGGACGCCGGGGTCCGGCACCTGGTGCTGACGCACTTCTCGCAGCGGTACTCCGACCCCTCTGAGTTCGAACGCGAGGCCCGCGGGGCCGGGTTCGAGGGGGAGCTGACCATCGCGGCGGACCTGGCGCGGGTGGCCCTCCCGAAGCGCTAGGGGTGTTGCGCCGGCTCAGGTGAGGTGCGTCACACTGGGTTTGGCTTCAGGGTTCCCTGGCAAACCTGGCAGCCCTCCAGTCGAACGCAGAAACGACACCTCAACGGGGAGTACACCGTGACCAGTCGGGCCAGCCGCATCAGCCGCCCCGGAACCCTCGACCCCCTGGGCCCGCTGCGCGACCCCCAAGAGCCGGGCTGCGACGTCTTCCTGACCGGCACGGTCTTCCTCGACATCATCTTCACCGGCCTCGACTCCGCCCCCGTCCGCGGCACGGAGTCCTGGGCGCGCGGCATGGGCTCCAGCCCCGGCGGCGTCGCCAACATGGCCACCGCCCTGGCCCGCCTCGGCCTGCGCACCTCCCTCGCCGCCGCCTTCGGCGACGACCACTACGGCGAGTACTGCTGGGACGCCCTGGAGCAGGGCGAGGGCATCGACCTGGCCATGTCGCGCACCGTCCCCGGCTGGCACAGCCCCGTCACCGTCTCCATGGCCTACGAGGGCGAGCGCACGATGGTCTCCCACGGCCACGAGGCCCCGCCCCCGGCCGGCCCCGGCCCCTTCCCCTGGTGTCCGCCCAGGGCCCGCGCCGCCGTGGCCTCACTGGCCGCCGGCCGCCGCGAGGACTGGATCGGCGAGGCGGCCCGCCGCGGCTCGCGGATCTTCGCCGACGTCGGCTGGGACGACACCGGCCGCTGGGACCTCGGCTCCCTGACCGACCTGGAGCACTGCGAGGCCTTCCTGCCCAACGCCGGCGAGGCCATGCGCTACACCCGCACCGACTGCCCCCGCGCCGCGGCCCGGGCCCTGGCCGAGAAGGTGCCGGTCGCCGTGGTGACCATGGGCTCCGAGGGCTCCTACGCCGTGGACTCCCGGACCGGGGAGACGGCCGAGGTCCCCGCGATCGCCGTGGAGGCCCTGGACCCCACCGGCGCCGGGGACGTGTACGTGGCCGGGTTCGTCACCGGCAGCCTCGCGGGCTGGCCGCTGGCGGACCGGCTGGCCTTCGCGGGCCTGACCGCAGCCCTCTCGGTGCAGGAGTTCGGCGGCTCCCTCTCCGCCCCGGGCTGGGCCGAGGTGGCCCACTGGTGGCGCACCGCCCCCGAGGAGCTGCGGGGCCGCTACGCCTTCCTGGACGCCCTCGTCCCGCCGGGCGCCGTCCCCTGCTACCGCCGCCGGGCCGTCCCCACCATCGGCTTCCGCAGCCCCGCCTAGGGAGCCCTGCCCCGGGCCGGAAAACCCCTCGGGAACGGTCCGGGGTGGACGTACCCTTGGTACTCCGGAGGCCGTCGATCGGCGCGGCCCCTCAGCGGGAGGTATGCGCAGGCCACAGTGCCGGCCCATGACTCAGACACCGACAGCCCACAGCCCCGTACCGGGTCAGGCGCGAGCCCATTTCACCGTCCCGGCGACGCACCCGATGGTGACCGTCCTCGGCTCGGGCGACGCGCTGCTGCGCGTGATCGAGAAGGCCTTCCCGAGGGCCGACATCCACGTTCGGGGCAACCAGGTCAGCGCGGTCGGTGAGGCGGCGGAAGTCGCGCTCATCCAGCGCCTGTTCGACGAGATGATGCTGGTGCTCCGCACCGGGCAGCCGATGACGGAGGACGCAGTGGAACGCTCGATCGCCATGCTCAAGGCGAACGGCAGCGACGCGCAGGGGCGCCCGCTGGAGACGCCGGCCGAGGTGCTCACCCAGAACATCCTCTCCAGCCGCGGCCGCACCATCCGCCCCAAGACCCTCAACCAGAAGCGGTACGTCGACGCGATCGACAAGAACACGATCGTCTTCGGCATCGGCCCCGCCGGTACCGGAAAGACCTACCTCGCCATGGCCAAGGCCGTGCAGGCCCTGCAGTCCAAGCAGGTCAGCCGCATCATCCTGACCCGGCCCGCCGTCGAGGCGGGGGAGCGGCTCGGCTTCCTGCCGGGCACGCTCTTCGACAAGATCGACCCCTACCTGCGTCCGCTCTACGACGCCCTGCACGACATGATGGACCCCGACTCCATCCCCCGGCTGATGGCCGCCGGCACCATCGAGGTGGCCCCGCTGGCGTACATGAGGGGCCGGACCCTGAACGACGCCTTCGTCGTCCTCGACGAGGCGCAGAACACCAGCCCCGAGCAGATGAAGATGTTCCTGACCCGCCTCGGGTTCGACACGAAGATCGTCATCACCGGTGACATCACCCAGGTCGACCTCCCGAACGGCACCAGGAGCGGTCTGCGCCAGGTCCAGGAGATCCTCGACGGGGTCCCCGACATCCACTTCTCGCGGCTCACCTCCGAGGATGTCGTCCGGCACAAGCTGATCGGCCGTATCGTCGACGCGTACGAGAAGTACGACGACAGCCGGGCGGCCCGGGAGACCGGACCCGCCCGGAACGGCAACCAGCGGAAGTAGAACCCAGCGCACCATGTCGATCGACGTCAACAACGAGTCCGGAACCGAAGTCGACGAGCAGGCGATCCTCGACATTGCCCGCTACGCGCTCGCCCGGATGCGGATCCACCCGCTCTCCGAGCTCTCCGTCATCGTCGTCGACGAGGCGGCGATGGAGCAGCTCCACATCCAGTGGATGGACCTGCCCGGACCCACCGACGTCATGTCCTTCCCGATGGACGAGCTGCGTCCGCCGTCGAAGGACGACGAGGAGCCCCCGCAGGGGCTCCTCGGCGACATCGTCCTGTGCCCGGAGGTGGCGAAGAAGCAGGGCCAGGACGCCCCCACGCAGCACTCCATGGACGAGGAGCTCCAGCTCCTGACCGTCCACGGGGTGCTGCACCTGCTCGGGTACGACCACGAGGAGCCGGACGAGAAGGCCGAGATGTTCGGCCTCCAGGCGGCCATCGTCGACGGCTGGCGCGGTGAGCGCGGCCTGACCGGTCCCTCCCCGGCCCCGACCGTCTCGTGACCGGCGCCTACCAGCTGATCACCGGGGCGGTCCTGCTGACGGTGGTGGCCTGGTTCGCGGCGTGCGCCGAGTCCGGGATCGCCCGCGTCTCCAGCTTCCGCGCCGACCAGGCCGTACGGGAGGGCCGGCGCGGCAGCGCCAAGCTGGCCCAGGTCGCCGGCGACCCCACCCGCTACGTCAACGTGGCCCTGCTGGTGCGCGTCACCTGCGAGATGGCGGCGGGCGTGTTCGTCACGTACGTCTGCCTGGACGCGTTCGGGGAGAACTGGACCGCGCTGCTGGTGGCCATCGGCGTGATGGTGCTGGTCTCGTTCGTCGCGGTGGGGGTGTCCCCCCGTACGATCGGCCGCCAGCACCCGCTGAACACCGCGACGGCCGCCGCGTACGTCCTCGTCCCGCTGGCGCGGATCATGGGGCCGATCCCGCAGCTGCTGATCCTCATCGGCAACGCCCTCACCCCGGGCAAGGGCTTCCGCAAGGGGCCCTTCGCCTCCGAGGCCGAGCTGCGCGCGATGGTGGACCTCGCGGAGGCGGAGTCGCTGATCGAGGACGACGAGCGCCGGATGGTGCACTCGGTCTTCGAGCTCGGCGACACCCTCGTCCGCGAGGTGATGGTTCCGCGCACGGACCTGGTCTGCATCGAGCGCTACAAGACGATCCGCCAGGCGACCACCCTCGCCCTGCGCTCCGGCTTCTCCCGGATCCCGGTCACCGGGGAGAACGAGGACGACATCGTCGGCATCGTCTACCTCAAGGACCTCGTCCGGCGCACGCACATCAACCGCGAGGCCGAGACCGACCTGGTCTCGACCGTGATGCGGCCGGCGGTCTTCGTGCCCGACACCAAGAACGCCGGCGACCTGCTGCGCGAGATGCAGTCGGTGCGCAACCACGTGGCCGTCGTCATCGACGAGTACGGCGGCACGGCCGGCATCGTCACCATCGAGGACATCCTGGAGGAGATCGTCGGTGAGATCACCGACGAGTACGACCGGGAGACCCCGCCCGTCGAGGAGCTCGGGGACGACCGCTACCGGGTCACCGCGCGCCTGGACATCACCGACCTCGGCGAGCTGTTCGGGGCCCTGGCCTTCGACGACGAGGACGTGGAGACGGTCGGCGGGCTGCTGGCGAAGGCCCTGGGCCGGGTGCCCATCGCGGGGGCCTCGGCGGTGGTGGACCTGCCGGACGGGCGTCCGCTGCGGCTGACGGCGGAATCCCCGGCCGGCCGCCGGAACAAGATCGTCACGGTGCTGGTGGAGCCCGTGGCTCCGGAGGCCGACGAGATCGAGGAGGCATCGTGACCCCGGCGGAACTGCGCGCGTTCTGTCTCGGCTTCAACGCGGCGGTGGAGGAGTTCCCCTTCTCCCCCGAGACCTCGGTGTTCAAGGTGCTGGGCAAGATGTTCGCGCTGTCGGCCCTGGACGGCGTACCGCTGAAGGTCAACCTCAAGTGCGAGCCGGAGGCGGCGGTGCGGCTGCGCGAGCAGCACGCGGCGATCGTTCCCGGCTGGCACATGAACAAGAGGCACTGGAACACCGTGACCGTGGGCGAACTGCCGGACGCGCTGGTGCGCGAGCTGGTGGAGGACTCGTACGACCTGGTCGTGGCGGGCCTGCCGAAGGAGCAGCGGCTGCGGCTCGACCGGCCGTGAGTCCCGGCTACCCCCTGGCCGAAGGTTAGGGTCCAAGGTCATGAGGGTTCGGGACCTTCGGATCGTAGGGTCCCGGTCGGTGACTGCTTAGGTTTGTCCTACGCCCCGGGGGGAGGCGTGACGGGGGAACCGCGCCCCGGCGGGGTCGTTGCAGGCCCCCGCCGGGGCGCTCCCTATGCTTTCGCCTATGACCGAGAGCAGCGTGGGAGCGGGGATCGACCCCGAGGACAGCAAGATCATCACCCTGGCGCGCAGCGCCCGGGCCCGCAACGGGGTCCCGGAGGGGGCGGCGGTACGGGACGAGACCGGCCGCACCTACGTCGCCGGCACCGTCGAGCTGGACTCCCTCAAGCTCAGCGCGCTCCAGACGGCCGTCGCCATGGCGGTGGCCAGCGGTGCCCGCTCCCTGGAGGCCGCGGCCGTGGTCAGCGCGGCCGACACCCCCGCCGCGGCCGACCGCGCGGCCGTCCGCGACCTCGGCGGCCCGGACACCCCGGTCCTCCTCGCCGGTCCGGACGGCACCCTGAAGTCCACCACCCCCGCCGGGGCCTGAAACCCGCTCGGCGCCGCCCGGTGAGGGCCGGGCGGCGCCGACGCGCGGGCCCGCGGCTCAGGCCGCGACGGCGACGGCGGCCCGCTCCGGCCGGCGCCGGATCACCATCGCCATCAGCGCCGCCAGCGCGCACAGACCGCCCGAGGCGTACCAGACCAGGTCGTACGAGCCGAACGCGTCCCGGGCCACCCCGCCGAGGAAGGCCACGACCGCCGCGCCCACCTGGTGCGAGGCCAGCACCCAGCCGAAGACGATCGCGCTGTCCTGGCCGTAGTGCTCCCGGCACAGGGCGATGGTCGGCGGGACGGTCGCCACCCAGTCCAGCCCGTAGAAGACGATGAAGAACACCATCGGCGGGTGCACGGCGGGCGCCAGCAGCACCGGCAGGAACAGCAGCGAGATGCCGCGCAGGGCGTAGTACACCGCCAGCAGGCGGCGCGCCTCGAACCGGTCGGTGAACCAGCCGGAGGCGATGGTGCCGAGCACGTCGAACACGCCGATCACCGCGAGCAGTCCGGCGGCGGCCGTCACCGGCATGCCGTGGTCGTGGGCGGCCGGCGTGAAGTGGGTCCGGACCAGGCCGTTCGTCGAGGCCCCGCAGATCGCGAAGGTGCCCGCCAGCAGCCAGAACGGTCCCGTCCGGGCCGCCTGGAAGAGGACGGTCACCGCTCGCCGGGCCGCTCCCCGCACCGGCGCGGGCTTGGGCTCGTACGCGCCCCCGTACGGGGCGAGGCCCACGTCCGCCGGGTGGTCGCGCAGCAGCAGCCAGACGAAGGGGACGACGGACAGCGCCGCCAGTGCCACGGTCACCGACGCCGGCCGCCAGCCGTGGTGCTCCACCAGCCAGGACAGCAGCGGCAGGAAGATCAGCTGCCCGGAGGCTCCGGCGGCGGTCAGGACGCCCGTGACCAGCCCGCGCCGGGCGGTGAACCAGCGGTTGGTCACCGTCGCCGCGAAGGCCAGCGCCATCGAACCGCTGCCCAGGCCCACCAGCACCCCCCAGAACAGCACCAGCTGCCAGGAGGCGGTCATCCACACCGTGGCGAGCGAACCGCCGGCGATCACGGTCAGGGCCAGGGCGACGACCCTGCGGATGCCGAAACGGTCCATCAGCGCGGCGGCGAAGGGCGCGGTGAGCCCGTAGAGGGCGAGGTTGACGGAGACCGCGAAACCGATGGTGCCGCGCGACCAGGCGAACTCCTGATGCAGCGGCTCGATGAGCAGTCCGGGGAGGGAGGCGAAGGCGGCGGCGCCGATGATCGTCACGAAGGCGACGGCCGCGGCGAACCAGGCCCGGTGGATGCGGCCGGGCTCGCGGGGCGCGCGGAGGGCGGCGTCCTGCCGGCCGGAGGTGGGGGCTGTCTGCGTCACCCCGACAGCTTCCGGCCAGGAGGTCCCCACCCGACAGTGGCCTGACTGACATGCTTCGATACGATCGGGCCATGACCGCTGCCGAGAAGCCGCACCGCGTCGTCATCCTCGCCCTCGCCGGGCTGCTGCCGTTCGAACTCGGCATTCCGCACCGGATCTTCGGCTACGCCAAGGGCCCCGGCGGGCGGCCCCTGTACGAGACCCTGACCTGCGGACTCGCCGCCGGGCCAGTCCGTACGGACGCCGACTTCGCCATCCACGTCGAGCACGGACCGGAGCTGCTCGCCACGGCTGACACCGTGGTGGTGCCCGCCTCCTACGAGCTGGGGCCGGTCTACGAGGAGGGGCGGCTGACCGAAGGGCTCGCGGCGGCCCTCGCCCACATCCGGCCCGGCACCCGCCTGGTCTCCATCTGCACCGGCGGCTACGTGCTGGCCGCCGCCGGGTACCTGGACGGCCGCCCGGCCACCACCCACTGGGCCTCCGCCGAGCACTTCCAGCGGCTGTTCCCGGCGGTACGGGTCGACGCGGACGTGCTCTACACCGACGACGGAGACGTGCTGACCTCCGCCGGGGTCGCCGCCGGGGTCGACCTGTGCCTGCACATCGTGCGGCGCGACCACGGCGCGGCCGTCGCCAACGAGGCGGCCCGTCGGACCGTCGTGCCGCCCCACCGGGAGGGCGGGCAGGCGCAGTTCGTCGGCCGGCCGGTGCCCGAGCCGCAGCAGGCCAGCACCACGGCCGCGCGCGCCTGGGTGCTGGACCGGCTGCACGAGCCGCTGCGGCTGAGCGACCTCGCCCGCCAGGAGGCCGTGTCGGTACGGACCTTCACGCGCCGCTTCCGCCAGGAGTCGGGGGTCAGCCCGGGGGAGTGGATCACCGGCCGGCGGGTGGAGCGGGCCCGGCAGCTGCTGGAGCGGACGGACCTGCCGATGGAGGCGGTCGCCCGGGAGACGGGCTTCGGAACGGCCCAGTCGCTGCGCAAGCACGTCCAGGCGGCGCTGGGCGTGAGCCCGACGGCCTACCGGCGGACGTTCCGGGCGACGGGGCCGGGGGCCTGACGCCATCTGACGGTGGAGCAGTGGCAGGTCTGCCCGTGCATTGACTTCTCCGGCCACCCGCCCGTGAATGGGCCCTCGGTCGGGTGGGGCGGCGGGAGGGGGCCGGGTGATGCGGAGACGGGCGCGCGGGAGGGGCCGGGCGGCGGTCGCGGGCGTGGCCGTGCTCGTGGCCACGGCAGGGGGAGCGCCGGGGGCGCCGGCGGCGGCCGACGGTGGAACGCCTCCCGGGCGGGTGGAGTTCCCCACCCGCTGCCTGCCGGCCGCCGAGGGGCCTACGGCGGCCCTGATCGAGGTGGACGACCCGGCGCCGCGCGTGGGGGACACGGTCACGGTGACCTACCGGCTGGACCGGACCCCCCTGGCACCCCCGCCGGAAGGCGCCCTCCCCGCCCCGACGGGGCGGGTCCTGCTGGGCGGGGCCCAGAGCGGAGAGGTGGCGGTCGCGCCGGTGGACGGTTCCGGCGCGGTCATGCGGGGGAGCTTCGTCGTCACCGGGGCCGGCGGGATCACCCTCAGCCCGGGCGGCTACGCACTGGCGGGGGCCGCCTGCGGGGTGGCGGCGCCGACGGCGCCGGTCGCGGCGCGGCTGAGCGCCGTCCCGCGGCCCGTCATGAACCTGCGGGGCCTCGCCCTCGGCACCTCGTCGGGGGAGCCGGGCGCCCGGGTCCGGATCACCGGGGCGGGGTTCACGCCCGGGGCGGCGGTGGCGGTCGCGGGCCGCGCGGGCGCCGCCGAGACGGCCGACCGGGTGACGGTCACCGCCGACCGGTCGGGCGCGTTCGCGGTGGAGCTCGCGGTGGCGGACCGGGGGACGACGGGGGTCGTCGCGTACGAGGGCGGGGCCTGGTCGGCGGCGCGGGGCGCGCGGCCGGAGGCGTACGCGGTCGTCGGGCCGGCCCCCGCGGCGGGCTCGCTGACGATGACGCAGGCCGGGGCGGCGATCACGCTGGGCGCGATCGGGTACGGGGGTGCGGGTGGCGGCGCCGGGCGCATCGGGACGGTGGCGGTGGTCGACACGCGCGGGCCCGGGGCGGGGCGGTGGACGCTGCGGGGCACGCTGACGGAGTTCACGGGGGCGGACGGGGCGCCGGTCCCGGGAGCGTCGCTGTCGTGGACCCCCGTGTGCGGGGGCGGGTGCGCAGCCGGCCACGCGGGGGTGGTGGGTGCGCAGGGGGCGGTCCTGGCCACGGGGGAGGGAGGGCGGTTCACGGTCGACGCGGCCGTCGCCCTCCGGGTACCCGCGTACACCCCGCCGGGTGCGTACCGGGCGTCCCTCACGCTGACCCTGTCGTAGCCGGGCCGGGGCCGGGTGCCGCTGCGCGCACGGGCGCGGAGCACACGTACGGGGTGCGGGGCGTGCCCCGGTGAGCGGGAGGCGGGAGGGCCGAGGTACCCCCGCGGAGGCGGTCTGGTCGGCGGGCCGGGCGGCATCGGGGAGAATGGCCCGTATGAGCGATCGTTCCCCCGAGCCCACCGCCCCGCACCGCGCGGGCTTCGCCTGCTTCGTCGGCCGCCCCAACGCGGGCAAGTCGACCCTGACCAACGCGCTGGTGGGCACCAAGGTCGCGATCACCTCGAACCGGCCCCAGACCACCCGTCACACCGTCCGCGGCATCGTGCACCGCCCCGACGCCCAGCTGGTGCTGGTGGACACCCCCGGGCTGCACAAGCCGCGCACCCTGCTCGGTGAGCGGCTCAACGACGTCGTGCGCACCACCTGGGCCGAGGTCGACGTCATCGGCTTCTGCCTGCCCGCCGACCAGAAGCTCGGCCCCGGCGACAAGTTCATCGCCAAGGAGCTCGCGGGGATCAAGAAGACCCCGAAGATCGCCATCGTCACCAAGACCGACCTGGTCGAGTCCAAGCAGCTCGCCGAGCAGCTCATCGCCATCCAGCAGCTCGGCGCCGAGCTCGGCATCGAGTGGGCCGAGATCGTCCCCGTGTCGGCGGTCGGTGACAACCAGGTCCAGCTGCTGGCCGACCTGATCGCCCCGATGCTGCCGGAGAGCCCCCCGCTCTACCCGGAGGGCGACCTGACCGACGAGCCCGAGATGGTGATGGTCGCGGAGCTGATCCGCGAGGCCGCGCTGGAGGGCGTCCGCGACGAGCTCCCGCACTCCATCGCGGTCGTGGTCGAGGAGATGATCCCGCGGGAGAACCGCCCCGCGGACCGGCCGCTGCTCGACATCCACGCCAACGTCTACATCGAGCGGCCCAGCCAGAAGGGCATCATCATCGGCCCCAAGGGCTCCCGCCTGAAGGAGGTCGGCATGAAGTCGCGCAAGCACATCGAGGCGCTGCTCGGCACGCCGGTCTTCCTCGACCTGCACGTGAAGGTCGCCAAGGACTGGCAGCGGGACCCCAAGCAGCTGCGCAAGCTCGGCTTCTGATCCCGCGCGGCCCCAGGGATCCGGGCTCAGGGGGCTCGGGGCTCAGGCGAGCCGGCGGAGCTTGAGGGTGTTGTCGTAGCCGTGTCCGGGCCGGTCGGCCTCCGCGCCGACCCGTTCGTGCTCTGCGCACACCAGTACCTCCCAGCCGTCCTCGGGCAGCTCCAGGCCGGCCAGCACCTCCTGCGGGGTGGGGAAGTGCAGGTCCGGATGCGGGTTCTCGGCGCCCGGGGCCGGGCCGCCGTGCCCGGCCACCAGCAGCACCCCGCCCGGGGCGACGGCCGCGGCGGCCGTGCGCAGGATCCGCTCGCGCGGCATCTCGCCCGGGCTGTGCAGGAAGCAGGCCGCGACGAGGTCGAACTCCCCGCCGGGGAAGGACTCCCCGAGGTCGTGGCGCTCGAAGGCGATCCGGCCGGCCAGGCCCGCCTCGGCCGCGTGCCCGGCCGCCCGTTCCAGGGCCACGGGCGAGATGTCCGTACCGGTCACCGTCCAGCCCCGCCCGGCCAGCCAGACCGCGTCGGCGCCCTCGCCGCAGCCGAGGTCCAGGGCCCGGCCGGGGGCGAGGTCCGCGACCTCCCGGACCAGGACGGAATTGGGGCGGCCGCTCCAGATCCGCTCGCTCTCGCGGTAGCGGGAGTCCCAGAACTCCTGGCCGGCCGCTTCGGCGCGGTGGCCGTGGTCGTGCTCGTGGTGGGCGGGGGAGTGGGTGGGCACGGGGTCTCCTCGGTGGGTGCCTGTACGGACACCGCCGATGCTCCGGCCCCTCCCGCGACCCCGGCAATCCTTCTTGCCGTTTCCGCAAAAAGGCGGCGGGGGGGGGGGGGGGCGGGGGGGGGCGCGGCCCGCCCCCGCCCCCCCCGCCCGCCCCGCCGGGCGGGGTTGGGGCTCCCAAGCGAACCCCACCGCTACCACCCCCTCCCGCTC